>CAMBMO010000047.1 GCA_945868805.1 Singulisphaera sp. GP187 | reverse complement strand
CCCGCTTGCTTTTGTATCGGGATGTGGCAAACTGAACCGGTGCGCGGGGTTGCGTGTGCAATTCCGCCAGTCCGTTGGTTGGTCCCTTATTCGTGGAGCAAATATGAATCCCCTCAATCGACTCGAATCACACTTCGTTGCCTGTGCCGCCACTGTTGTGGCGACGACACTCGTCGGAACTTCCAATGCCGACGTTGTCTATAGCGGCGTCGTCAACATTCCAGTCCAAGCCAACATCGACGGCTGCTATCTGAACGTCGAGACCGGTGTGTATGTCAACGGTCCTGGTTCGGGCGCTCCAGGATGGGATGTCAATCCGTACGGCACCTCGACGACTGCCGTGTCGCTCTATGCAGCGACCGGAACCGGGTACATGCGCAATCCTGGTGCTGGCACCAGCACGGCCCGAACAAGACTTGACGCCGACACATCGATCGATGTTGCATCCTTCTTCTATGGAAGTTCGAGCGCGACGATCGGGACACTCGTTGGACAGTGGTCCGCCAATGCTTCGGGAATCTTTGGATTCAAGTTCCTCGCCGCAGACGGACTCGTGCACTACGGATGGCTTCGCATGTCAATGGGCGCCAACGCCGCAACGCGCACCATCGTTGACTACGCGTATGACACGATTCCAGCAACCGGAGTTCGCGCAGGAGTTGGCGGGGGCCCACCACCAGCCTACGACCCATGCGCGACATTCAATCCGGTTCTGGCGTTTGGCGCGAATAATTTCACGATCAACATGACGGCGATTGACCTGTCCATCCCAGGCGCCTTCACAATTCACAACGCGAACTACTTCAAGGCGACGATTCCTTGGGCTGGCGATTACACGATCGACACCTGCGTGAGTGGTGCCAATACCCGCTTGGCGATCCTTGATGGATGTGCTCCTGGATCGAATGTTTTAGCAACCAATGACGACTATTGCGGGCTCTCATCGAGCATCACCGGCACCTTGGCTGCTGGACAAGTGCTTTACGCGGTGGTCGGTGGTGCATCGCCTGGCGCGACGCTTCCAGCGCCGCTGACGATCACGGTCACGGCTCCTCCGCCGCCACCAGCACCGGAATGTGTGAGTGCGACAGTCGCGGTCTTTGGTAGCAACTTGTTCGATGCAACGGCGTCGACGCTGACCCAGAATGTCCTTCCAGGCACACTCGCACAGGTCGGCTTCTTCAAGTCGCTCTTCTACTCCTTCACGCCAACTGTGACGGGTCTGTACACCATCACCACATGCGGTGCCAACAATGACACCAAACTCGCCATCGGCGTGGTCTGCCCCGGCGTTGCATTGCCCTTCTCGGCATTCGCATACAACGATGATGCTTGCGCGTGCGGAACTGGTTGTGGCACGTCTCTCTATGCGAGCAGTCTCAACGGTGCCAACACCGGCGTTCCACTCACCCAAGAGTTGGTTGCTGGAACGACCTACAAGATCCTCGTCGGCGGATACGCCGCAGCGACACTCGCGACTAGTGGCGATCTCGTGATCGACGGTCCACCACAGACTCCAGTGTGCCCAGGCGATTACAACGGCGACACCTATCGCGACGGCGCCGATCTGGCGACGTTGCTTTCCGCGTGGGGAACACCAGATGCTGACATCACCGGTGACGGCCTGACCGATGGATCCGATCTCACGACACTCCTCAGCGGATGGGGCCCCTGCCCTCTCTAAGTTGAGCTGAATCGTTTCGCTTTCTATGACAGTTTCAACCCCTCGGTCGAAAAGCCGAGGGGTTTTTCTTACACGAGGGAAAGACGCTGCTCTGTGAGGGCACTTATCTTCCCTACTCGCCACTACTAAAAGACAAATGGAATTCGTGGGATTACGCCGGGAAAGATCCGCTCGCGAAAGTGCCACCAATCGCGGCGGAATCCATCGATTGCAGGCTCTCGATAGCCGTGTCCATACCCAGTACCGGGAGGACCTTCGATCGACCGCGCATTTAATCTCTACGATTATTCGATGCCTCCACTTCATTTTCCTCGCGTGCATTCCTTGGGCTGGCGACTACAAGATCGACACCTGCGCGAGTGGTGCTGATACCCGCTTGGCGATCCTTGATGGCTGTGCTCCTGGATCGAATGTTTTAGCAACCAATGACGACTATTGCGGGCTCTCATCGAGCATCACTGGAGCCATGGCTGCTGGACAAGTGATTTACGCAGTGGTTGGTGGTACGTCGCCTGGCGCGGCGCTCCCAGTGCCACTCACAATCACGGTTACCGCTCCTCCACCACCTCCTTCGCCAGAGTGTGCCGCCGCCATCGTGGCAACTTTCGGAAGCAATTACTTTGACAACGCGAGCGCAACCCTGAATCAACCCATTCTCGCGGGCACTCTCGCGACGACCATCTACAAGTCGAGCTGGTTTTCCTTCACCCCATCCGTGACCGGCATGTACACGTTTGTGACATGCGGATCGGTCAATGACACAAAGCTCGCGATCGGAACAGTATGCCCAGGTGTTGGATTGGTCTTCTCGGCATTCGCCTATAACGACGATTCGTGTGCATGTTTGAGTGGTTGTGGCGTCGCTCTCTTTTCGAGCAGTCTCAACCCAACGAACACTGGCGTGCCGCTCACCCAAGAATTGGTTGCGGGAACGATGTACAAGATCCTGGTTGGCGGCTACAGCGCGCCCACTCTCCCAACGAGCGGCGATCTCGTGATCGACGGTCCACCACAGACTCCAGTCTGCCCAGGCGATTACAACGGCGATCAAGTCCGCGACGGTGCAGATTTGGCGACGTTGCTTTCCGCGTGGGGAACACCAGATGGTGACATCACCGGTGACGGACTGACCGATGGAACCGATCTCACGACACTCCTCAGCGGATGGGGACCCTGCCCTCTCTAGGTTGAACTGAGTCGTTTCGCTTTCCAGACAGTTTCAACCCCTCGGTCGAAAGGCCGAGGGGTTTTTCTTGCACGAGGCAAAGACGGTGCTCTGTGGGGGCACGTATCTCCCCGACCCGCCAGGACTAGGTTCTGTCTGACGGATCGAGGAGCCTCAGGTATCGCTGAATGAAGGCCAATCGCACGAACGCCATGAAACTTGCGGCGAGCTTGTCGAAGCGAGTGCCGACGCGCCTGCACTCCTTGAGCCATCCGACGCAGCGCTCGACGACGCTCCTGCGTTTGTACACGCGGCGGTCGAGTCCGAGATCGCCGTCGCGCGCGATCTGGTCGCTGCGCTACGGGATGACGGCCTCGACGCATCGGCGGGCGAGCCATCGCCGCACCCTTGGATAGCTGTATCCCTTGTCGCCGGCCGCCTGATCGGGTCACCCCTCTCGGCGCGGCGGACGGACCTCCTGCATCAGTCGCTCGAACTGCGTCGACTCGTGCGCTTGACCCGCGGTGATGCTGGCGGCGAGGGGAACTCCCTGGCCGTCAGCGACCACGTGCAACTTCGTCCCCCATCCGCCTCGCGAGCGACCCAGCGCGTGGTCGTCGGGTTCGCCTTCGCGTTTTTTTTCGAAGCTCCCGCCGCGGAGCGCGACGCCCGGACATTCGTGCCGTCGATGCACCAGAGATCCCAGTCGATCTTGCCTTGTCGGTCAAGGCGGATGCGAAGCGCCTTCGTCACGCGCTCAAAGGTCCCGTCGCTGCTCCAGCGGCTGAATCGGTCGTAGACGCTTTGCCACGCCCCGAAGCGCTCGGGAAGATCGCGCCAGGGCGCTCCCGTCCTGAGGATCCAGAGCATCCCGTCGAGCGTTGTGCGGTGATCGTTCCAGCGGCCACCCCGCGACTGCCGCGGCAGGAGCGGTTCGACAAGCTTCCACTGCTCGTCGCTCATTTCGTGTCGTCGCATCCGTGCATCTCCTTGAGCCGCTCCGCGGCCCAAGACTGCATCGGCTCGATCAGGTCATCCACATGCGTTACGGAATCTGCGGCGAAACGGCCGATGGAAGATCCGTCAGACAGAACCTA
>CAMBMO010000046.1 GCA_945868805.1 Singulisphaera sp. GP187 | reverse complement strand
TTCACAATGGCAGATGAGTTAGAGCTTCGCGCCTTTACTGGGCAGAATAATCCCTATGTTCGCAGTCGCCTCGAACGTGCGCTCGAAACGGACATTACGGAAAACGGTGCGGCGTCAGCAACGGATTACAACACGCAGTTTCTTCGATCCGCAATGATTCGCGAGGAAACGAGCGAGTACTTCGATCAGCTCGATGCACAGCAGTTGCTCTTCGACAATCGGCGGAAGCTCACAACAGTCAATGGCGCGCGAAATGATTTGATGCCGCCATGGTTGTGGACGATGCCGCCTGCTGCCCGACTTGCGCAGATGCCAGGACAACCGGCGACATGGCCCGTCAATGCGATCCGTGGTTGGAAGCGCCTCTACGACCTCAATGGCAGTTACAGCGGCGACGACTACTTCGGGTTCCGCGATGTTCCTCCGCAGGGGACTCACGATCTTTTTACCCAGTTTCCTGCTGAGCCTGGTGCTGCGGCTGGAGATGGGAATTGCGATGGATTCGTAGATCAACGAGACATCGAATTGGCGCGCGCGCAGTTCTTGACATGGAATCGCAAAGTCGACCTCAATCGTGAACTCAATGATGACGCTGCGGGACTGCAACAAAATGTCTGGAATCAGCACGATTTCGCACGCGATGTGATGAGAGTTCTGCAGCGGTCGGTCATGGATGTCGATTCGAAGACGAGCATTTTCGGGCAGGAGGCGGATCAGAGCCTGCCGGATTACAACCGCAATGCGCTCGCCGAAGCTCGTCGTGCGGCGGCGAGTTGGACTGCGAACATCGTTGCGGCGAGCGATGGTCCGAGGAAATTTCCGGGAATGCTCGCGGCGACCGATCCGCCAATGCATCCCGAGCGGGGTGTGATCGTCCAGGAGGGTCCTTCGACGCTGAGTTTCATCGGACAGGAGAAGCACCCATTCATCGTGCAAGCTTTTTTTGCAGTGGTCTATCCAAAGTCGGGTGTTGTGCCGGCCGGCGTGCCCGATGCAGGACAGTCGTATGTGACATTCGACAAAGATGATCCTAACGATCTCGCTCGAGTTGTCCTCGCGGTGCAGATTGCGAACCCGTACAACGAGCCGATCGATCTCTGGCCGTTCCGATTGCGCGCGTTCGGACAGGAGTTCTCTTTCTTGCAGGCGACGGCGGTCGGGTCGACGGACGGGAAGTGGGGGTATGGAACCTTCCCGGTGCTCGGACCGGCAACTGAAGAAGGCCCTCGAACTGCGGTCGTCTTTGCGATCCCGAAGGCACTCGGAACCGGCGTCTCTGAAGACTTGAGCTTCCGCGTGCACATGATGAATTTTCTCGACCTCAGCCATCCGTGGTTGCGTGCCGGGGATGTGTCGATTCCAACCGGTTCAATTGTCCCGAACTACTTGCAAGTCGAGGTCGCCAGCGTTCCTCCCGGAGAGTTTTTCCCAGCTACTGGCGTAGGCAACGATCTCTTCGAGGATGTCAATACGAGATATGCCGACTCGCTGGTGTTTAACGCATCGAAGGTCTCTGCCAGCGAGTCGGTCGCAGAGGCGGGCGCGAATAAATGGAGCGTCAAGCCAAGCCACTACTTCCAGCAACTCAGTGGCTCTCCCGACGCCCGCGACATCGCACTTATTCGACTTGTCAACGATCCACTCGGAACAGGCGGACAAGTCGGCATTGTTGTCGATCGAATGCAGAACGAATACTTGGCGGCGGACAGTCTCTGGGATGCTGCTCTTGCGCGTGTCCTGACGCCGCCGACACCAACTGACTTGAAGAACGAATATGTGCCGCCAAAGTTCGTGGCGCCGAATCCTGGTAGCGCGAGTCAGAATTTCGCCCATGTCGACATTGGACTTGGGGAGTTCTTGATGTCGTGGGTTCGTATCAGTCGGCCTTGGACCCTCGATGTTGATCGAAACATGGCGATCACTGCCGACGAGCGATCACCGCGCTATGTCTTTGCGTACAACAGCAAGCCTGATTTTTCTGGAACTGGAATTGGAGCAGAGCTCGTCCCGCTCGTGGGAAAAAAGTCCGAATTCCACGGAGAGGTATTCACAAAGTCCGACTTGCTGACCAAGCCGGACATGCTCGCGTTGCGGGGTACGCGCAGTCCGTTCAACACTCCCGTTCGCGGGAAGCCAACGAACTTCACTCTGAAAACTTTTCTTTCGGGGTCGACTCGCGTTTATCCATCCTTCGATGACACTTCCATTCCATCAACTTGGCCTGGTATTCCAGGTGGTGGAACGACTCCATTGGTGGTCTTTGGGGACACCGGAGCGGGGGTGCCTGCGGACGATTTGGACTTCTACAAGCACCCGATTCGGATGACTCAGCGCGACGGTCCGTTTGAGCAGATCGCGGAGATCTATGACATTCCGGTCTGGGGACCGGTGATGCAGCAGTCGGGATCCAACTGGACAACTTTGGCGACATACGGAGAGCTGATGGTCGGAAAGGAAGCTGAACGATCGGGCGGATCCGCAGGCGGAGCTTCGACATCATCTCATTCGTCGAGTCAGTCTGCGACCGGTCCAGGATTCCCAACATTTGGACTCGACGATTATGACAAGCGTGACAGCATGCGATTTCAGTTCAATCGGGGAAGGTTGAGCGTTGCGAGCGTCGTTGGATTCGTGCCACCACTTCCTGGTGGAGCGACGATTCTTGACGGATTCACATTGGACGATGCGGGCTTCGCCAAAGTCGATACGAACGATGACTCGACTTTCTCGACGGCGGAACTCCTGACCGCCGAGCAGCGTCGCCTTCGGCTTGCGGGTGGATACTCGGGCGCATCGACCCCCGGACTTGTCAATATCAATACGGCTCCGATCGAAGTCATGCGCGCACTGCCGAATATGCAGCAACTGAGTTATAACTCGGATTTATTTGTTACGACTGCTGTGCCGAATCCGCCAACTCCTGCAATCAAGCGCGTTCTGCTTCCCGAAACAATCGTGAATTATCGAGATCGATTTCCCGCCGTGGCTGGATTTCCAGATGGCCCAAAGTATGACGATCGTGGATTTATTCCCGCCGCAGGAACAACGGACTATTTTCCTTTCCATCCCGGTATGCGTGGCGAGCGTGGATTTGTCTCAGTTGGAGAACTCGCGCTTCTTGACCGCGAGTATCGACCATCGAACATTGTCACAGCGCCACCGCAGGTTGATCCAGAAGCAGGCGTTTGGCCAGACTGGTCAAAGAACAAGTCGTGGTCGATCAACTTTGCGGGTCGTGATCCTTATCGCAGCAGCGAAGATCCACCGTTAACCACTCCAGTGACAACGGGGCATCCATCCACACCAGTTCCACCGCCACCCTCAGATGGGGGCAATGGATGGCGCCAGGGAGTACTTGGCGGTGCATACGCATCCCAACTTTCGACCGAGCGACTGGCGCTGAGTGTGGTGCAGTACGACAACGTAAGTACTCCAGCATTCGACCCAATTCTTCAACTTGCACCAATCGCCGGTGATCAAGTCGAAAGAAACACTCTGCTGAAGGGGATCGCGAATCTTGTCACGACTCGAAGCGATGTCTTCACCGTCTACCTGCGGGTGAGGGCGGTGGCGCAGGATCAGGCGAGTGGCAAGTGGGATGGAACGAAGGCGGAGACCTTGATCGATGAGTCGCGATACATCCTGGTTGTCGATCGATCGGGAGTCGATCGCCCAGGCGAAGAACCAAAGATCTTGATGTTCGAAAAGATCGTCGAATGAGGGTGACACTATGAGTTGTGCATCGGAGATACCAAGGCATATCGCGATCATCATGGATGGCAATGGTCGTTGGGCGCAGTCCCGAGGACTGCCCAGGGTGGCAGGACACCGTGCTGGCGCGCTCGCGATTCGACCAGCCTTGGAGTGTGCGTCCAAACTGGGTGTCGAAGTGCTCACGCTCTATTCTTTTTCAAGCGAGAATTGGAACCGCCCTGCAATTGAAGTCGACGCGCTGATGGAG
This sequence comes from Singulisphaera sp. GP187, assembly GCA_945868805.1. Lineage (GTDB taxonomy): Bacteria > Planctomycetota > Phycisphaerae > Phycisphaerales > SM1A02 > F1-60-MAGs104. The sequence goes on along the minus strand of CAMBMO010000046.1, from coordinate 167 downwards.
CTCTGCTGTGAGAAACTCGCGCAGGAGCGAGCGAGTCTCGTTCAGATGGGTGTTCGGCTCCGACGCATTGGCAAGCGTGATGGACTCCCTGCTGGGGTGCTTCGCGAACTTGATGTGACGGAGGCGGCGACCGCGAACGGTCGCGGGATCACGCTTGCGCTCGCCCT
>CAMBMO010000045.1 GCA_945868805.1 Singulisphaera sp. GP187 | reverse complement strand
TGCGACTTCGAGTTCTTCCAAAAGAATGCCTCGAGCGTGGCGAACACGATCAATGATGTTGAACTCATCGTGAGCAATGTCAATGTCATCTACGACCGCGACGCCAACATCACATTCGAGTTGGGCACGATTGTCGTCCGTTCCGATGTCGCGGACCCTTACGCTGCTACGACGATCGATGGACGCTTGACCGAGTTTGAAAACAAGTGGGGCTCCGCACCCGAATCTGGAATCTACCGAGACATTTCGCATATGTTTTCGGGCTACACCTTTTCCGGCGGCACGATCGGAATTGCATATCTCGGCGGAGTCTGCTCTGGTGTCGGAGGCGTGCAGTACGGCGTCGTTGAGAGTCGCTATACGACGACACTGGCCTACCGAATCTCCCTGTCGGCGCACGAACTGGGGCACAATTGGAATGCATCACACTGCGACTCGCAGGGAGCCGCTGCCTGCCACATCATGTGCTCGTCCAACGGCGGATGTGGCGGTATCGCTGGAGCGAACCTCAAGCTGGATCCGTACTCGATCTCGCAGATCACGGGTTTTCTAGGCGCGATCGCTTGCGACTTTGTGCGACCACTTCCCGTGGCAGTTCCCTTCACTGATCTCTTTTCGACGACAACTCTGGCGACGGCGAGATGGACCTACAACGATGGTGGCGTCGCGAATACCGCGGCGTCGAACGAGCCAAGTGCTCCGAATGCGCTCAACCTCGATTCGACTGGCGCGAACAGTTACGACGATGACCAGGTCCGGACGAACTTCATCCTCCTTGGCGGGACAGCCTCTGCGACAGCTTCGTACAAAGTCGAGCGAATTGGCGTCGAGAGTGCTGAAATCCTTTACGTTGAGTACCTGAACAGTTCGCTCGATTGGGTCGTCCTGAACACACTGACATCGGACGGAACGAATCAGACGGGCTTCACGGCGTACGAGCACTCGCTCCCTACGAACGCCCGCCACAACCAGTTTCGACTTCGATTCCGAACCGATGGAAACGATACGGGAGACGACTGGTACGTGGACGATGTCAACGTATTCGTCGTGGCGGTTCCACCTCCGCCAGCCAATGACGAATGTGTTGAAGCAATTTCCGTCTCCACCGGGACGACTGCGTTTGACAGCACATATGCGACTGAGAGTGCCTTTGCGATTCCGAATTCCTGCACCAACTCGAGCGATGGAACGATCACCCGCGATGTATGGTTCTCGTACCACGCCCCGTGCAGTGGCAGGACGACGATTTCGACATGTGGCCTCGCAGCGTTTGACACGAGAGTCGTGGTCTATGTTTCGAGTTCGAACTGTCCAACCGCGGGCGAATTGGTCGCGGCATGCAATGACGATTTCAGCGGTTGCGCGAGTGGAACGTCGACGGCGTCATTCAATTCCATCGTTGGCAACAACTACTTCGTCCGGGTCGGGGGTGCGACGAGCGGTGGCCCAGGATCGCTTGCGATCACCTGCGTTGTTACGTGCCCAGCAGATGTCAGTGGCGACCTTTATGTCGATGCGGCCGATCTTTCCATGATTCTCGCCAATTGGGGCGGATCTGGATCCGGCGATATCGATGGGAATGGATCGGTCGATGGAATTGACTTGTCCGTAGTGCTTGCGGGATGGGGCGCCTGCCCCTGATCCCAATCCCGGGCGACCCAGTTCAATCATCTCGCGCCACTCTTGATCCGGTGGCTCTGGTTGCGTCCGTTGGCACGCTTCTGGCATGTTGCCCCATCGCGTCGGTTGTTGGAGTCACTCTAGGATTGGTTTCCTACAACAGAATTCGAAAGTCGGAGGGAAGACTGCGAGGGAAACGACTTGCTCTAGGGTGCGCTGTAACAAGCCTTGTCGTCGGCGTGATCTCATGGAGCATCGGGAACCGATTTCAGACAGCGGGGCGATCCGCGATGAGCTCAGAAGTTCGGATTGCCATGGATCAATTCTTGTCTGGATCGGTCGAACCATCAGCGTGGTGGAGCGATGTCGATGCTGGCGGCCTACTCGCATTCCAAAGTGAGGTGCGCGATCGACTTGGACAGGCAAAGACCGCGAGCGTGACAGAGACAGACATTGAAGTATCTCTCACTTCGATCGCACGGTTTCGACTCCTAATCGAGTCCGAGAGCCATCGCGCAGTTGCGTCGGTGACTGTGGGACTGGTGACCGATTCGCGGACATTTCTTCCATCGATTCGCATCCATTCACTCGAGATCGAGAACCAAGGCGACCCCTCGCTCGTCTTCCCTCCGCGCGAGGAAGCGGCGACGCCTGATACTCTCCTGACTCGATGACCATCGCCGACACGCAACTGCCACAGCACCTCGACACGCCACGGCATTTGAGTCGAATGGCAGTGGCATCGCTCGTGCTGTCGATCGTGTTCTGCTGCCCGGTGACAACTATTGCTGGAATCGTCACAGGATCGATTGCGATCGTGATGACGATGCGAGATCGCACTCTGTCCGGTCGTTGGATGGCGATCACGGCGATTTGTATCGGATTGACCGCGACCGCGATCCAAGCGATGGTCATTGCCAAGGGTTATCAAATTGTCATGGTTCCAGTCTTGACGGGACCGGAATCCGCGATCAAGAGCGGGGAAGCGGGAAACATCGAACTGTTTCAGGCGGGATTTGTACCGAAGAACAGTGCGAACAACTCGCCCGACAATGCGCGCTTGTTTCTTGCCGAGTTGAAGAGCCGTTACGGAGCACTCTCAAATGCTGCACTTGACCAAGGATCGGCTCCGAATCAGATGGCTCCTTCGGGACGAGACTTCGTCGGCGATTACATGTTGGATTTCGCAAATGGTCGAATTCGTACGACCTGCTCAATCGAGATTTTTGATCCGGCTGGTGCGCTCTCGGTGCGGATGACACAACTCGTCGTTCACGACGCTGAAAGAGGCGACCTGACCTACCCGCCATCTGATGAAGTATTGAAGGCGCCAGCGGCCGCCCCAGCCAAGTGACCATGAAAGAATTGCTATGACGACAATGCCCGCAACGAAGAATGAAGAAATTAGGATCTCTGTGCGCGAGCTCGTCAAAAAGTTTGACCAACAGACAGTTCTCACGGGAGTCAATCTTGATATTCGGGCGGGCGAGACGATTGTCATCATGGGAGGGTCAGGCTGCGGAAAGTCAACACTCCTTCGTCTCCTGATCGGATCGCACGTACCGACTTCTGGATCGATCTCGATTCTCGGCCAGGACATCGCATCGCTCGACGCCGACGGATTCGATCTCATCAAGAAACAGTTTGGAATCCTCTTTCAGTCAGGGGCGCTCTTCCAATCGATGTCAGTCGGTGCGAATGTCGCGTTACCGCTGCAAGAACACACCGATCTCGCCCCTGAAGTCATCGACATGATCGTGAAGATCAAGTTGGAACTCGTCGGGCTACGCCAGCATGCTGCCAAGCTCCCTTCGCAGATCTCCGGTGGCATGATGAAGCGAGCGGGATTGGCGCGCGCAATGGCGATGGATCCGAAGATATTGTTCTACGACGAACCGAGCGCGGGGCTCGATCCAGTGACGAGTGCCGAAATCGATCAATTGATTCTGAAACTCACGCGAGACTTTGGCGTCACGAGCGTTGTGGTCACGCACGAGATGGACTCCGCATTCACGATTGCAGATCGAATGGTCATGCTCGATGGTGGCCGCGTGCTCAAGATCGGGACCCGAGAGGAGTTCGACCGCATTCGGAAACTGCCTGAGAGCGCGGCGAGCTCACTGTCCGAAGACGAACAAATTGTCTACCAGTTTCTTCGTGGCGCTGCCGACGGACCGATCACACGCAGGCGAAGTGCCGACGATTACCGCGATGATCTTCTCGGCGTTGACGCCCAAGGCAACGATGTGACGCATTCTGGAAGCGCCCGACCCGCGCGGTAACGATTCTTGCAGTCCCCCCTTCATCAAGTTCGACCAGACGAGTGGTACCGCGGACGACAAGTGACCGTGATGGGGCTCGGACAGTTTGGTGGCGGACTTGGGGTCGTGCGGTGGCTTCATGGGCTCGGCGCTCGCGTATTGATCACCGACCAATCGACCGAGAAGAAGCTCGCAAGTGCCATCGATTCGATCGCGGCGCTCATCGCTGACGGAAGCGTTTCACTCCGACTCGGAGCGCACGATCGAACCGATTTCGAACACGCTGACCTGGTTGTCGCAAACGCCGCCGTTCCGCAGCCTTGGAATAATTCGTATCTCGCCTTCGCACGGGCGACAGGAGTACCGGTCACAGCGGAGATTTGCTTGTCGGTCGAACGATTGGGGAGCGATCGTGTCGTCGCGATCACCGGTAGCGCGGGCAAGTCGACAACGACTGCGATGACCGCATGCGCACTCGCCGCGACAAACCGGGAAGTCCGCATCGGTGGCAACATTGGTGGATCGCTCCTTGGATCGTCGCCATTGGGAGCAACCGGTTGGACCGTCCTTGAACTGTCGAGCGCGCAGCTCTGGTGGCTCTCGAAGGAGAGCGGGTTCGCGGGCTGGTCGCCACAGATCGGTGTGCTCACAAACATCGCGCCAAATCACATCGATTGGCATGGAAGCGTTCGCCACTACGTCGACTCGAAGGCTCAGATTCGGCGCAATCAATCAACAGCGGACATCTTCATCTCGTTCTTTAGCGCGGAGAATCAATCCCAGGCGGAGCGCACAGGGGTCGATTCCTCATCGGGACTCTGGTGGGATGGCGGATGGATTCCCGAGTTACCCTGCGCCGATTCCTTGACCCTGTCGATTCCAGGTGAACATCAACGGCGCAATGCGAGACTCGCACTCGCGGTCACGCTCGCATGTGCGCGAGTCGACGGATCGCCTGCCGACCTCGCCGGCGCCCGCTCCGCACTTGCCAAGTTTCAGGGCCTCGATCATCGACTTCAATCCGTCGGGACGATCGACGGAGTCCGATGCTTCAACGACTCGAAGGCGACGACACCCGAAGCAACTCGATTCGCGCTCGCAGCCTTCGAAGACATCGGCCGGATCCATTTGATCGCGGGCGG
>CAMBMO010000044.1 GCA_945868805.1 Singulisphaera sp. GP187 | reverse complement strand
CCGAACCGGAGCTTCCTCGTTCTGCTCCACTTTTTCTGTTCCCGCACTGTCACGGGGAGAACTCAGTTCGGCTTCGAGTCGCAAACTCTTATAGTGCTCTCAATGACCCACGCCACCATTCGTTCTCGCACCTTCGCTGCCATCTTTGTCGCCACGATCGCAGTCGCGGGTCTTTCGTACTCGTTCGCGCAGGATCCCGCGCCGGCGACCGCGACCGCGCCAGCACCTGCGCAATCCGAAATGAAGCCGTCGGGCACGGTGATCGAAGGAACGGTCAATCCATACGGCTACAACCCGAAGAACACCGAAGGTCACACCGATGTCGACCTGCGCGGAATCTTTGAAGGACTCGGCCTGGTCGCAATCGAGTGGTACCAGCATGTGCTCACTCTTTCGAATCCATTCTTCGAAGGTCGCGTACCAGCATCGCGTGGCAGCATGCTCGCAGGCGAGTACATCGAATTCTATTTCAAGCAAGCTGGACTTGAACCAGCCTTCCCCGCGCCAGTGATCGATCCAGCGAATCCTGTAGCGCCCGCACCCGCGCCCGTCCTCGCATCAATCGAAGGTGCGACACCGCCTCCCACGTCGACCTCGACACACCCCGAGTGGACGAACTGGCGGCAGACCTTCGATCTCGCAGGAGCGGGACCAAAGTGGGTGAGCTCTACAGTGACATGGTCCGACCCGAGCATAGAATCGCACGGCGCGCCAACAAAGTTGAAACGTGGCGATGGCTACGCAGTCCTGGGAAATAGCGCATCAGGAAAGGTCGCTGGTCCGATCACATTCGCGGGTTACGCGATCACGGAGGGCAAGGACGGCTATACATCCTTCGGAGAGACGATCGAAGATTTTTCGGGCCGAATCGTGATGTTTCTGCGATACGAACCTCTCGACAGTACGGGACAAAGTCTCTGGGCGGACCGAAGATTCAGCACGCATTCTGCCGTCGCGCCGAAGATGGAAGCGATCATCGCACGAAAGCCACTCGCGATCATCATGGTGAACCCACCAGGTGCGCGCGACGGACGTCAGAATCTCGAAAATAGCGAGACCAGCCGATTCGGCGCGCGACTCGATGTGCCCGTCATTCAACTTTCCAGCGATGCGGCAGATGCGCTCATCAAGTCGGCAGATACCGAAGGTCGTTCGCTGATGGATCTTCGCAAATTGGCCGACGGGTTGAGGGGCAAAGAATCACTCAAGCCATTCAACTTCCGCGACAGCGTGACTCTCTCGATCGAAACCGAACTCTCGAATGGGTCGATTCAAACCGACAACATTGGCGCGGTCCTTCGAGGCAAGGGCGCCCTCGCGGATCAGTGGGTCATCGTCGGCGCGCACTATGACCATGTCGGCTTCGGCTACTACGGTGCAGATCCATCCAATCGTGGCGTCTTGCATCCAGGCGCGGATGACAACGCGTCTGGCACATCGGCGATGCTCTGCCTGATGAAGCAGACCGCCGAGTACTACCGGTCCGATTCGGCACCTGCAGATATGCGGTCGGTGCTCTTCATGGCATTCAGTGCAGAAGAAGTCGGGCTTGATGGCAGCGACCACTGGACGAAGCATCCAACGCTGAAGAACGAGCAGGTGCAGGCGATGATCAATCTGGACATGGTTGGTCGCATGCGTAATGATGAGCTCGCAATTGGTGGCACGGGCACCGCAAAGGATTTTATGAATGAATTGCGCCCGATCTTCGAGGCGAGCGGATTGACCGTGCGCGCCGATCCGTCTGGACGTGGCCCGAGCGATCACGCGAGTTTTTACCGAGCAGGAATTCCAGTGCTCTTTCTCTTCACGGGATCACACGGCGATTATCACAAGCCGACCGATCATGGATACACGGTCAATCCGCAGGGTGCCGCGAAAGTGGTCGCGTTGACGGACTCTTTGCTCAAGATGCTTGCGACCAAGCCAGCGAAACTAGAATTCACTTCGACTGACGGCACTGCGACGGCAGGGCGCAAGACTGGCGCAAAGGTCCGGCTTGGCGTGATGCCTGGGTACGCAAACGAGGGTGCGGAAGGTGTTCATGTTGAAGGCGTGAGTGCCGAGACGAGCGCGTCCGACGCCGGTATCAAGGAGGGCGACTTGTTGATCGGCTGGAACGGCACAATTCTGACCGGCCCAGGCGACATGATGGAACGTTTGCGCGAGCACAAACCTGGCGATGTTGTGAAAGTGAAATTGAAGCGAGGCACCGAAGAGCTGGTGGTCGATGTCACACTCAAGCCAGCGAAGGCGGATTGATCGCGATGACGATCGCATTGATTGTCGCGTGCGCACTGAGCGCAGCACAGGCCGCACCGGCTGAAAAGCGCTCCCCTACGCCTGAAAAACAAGCTCCGCCACGATGCACTGTCGCGCCGAGTGCAGATCTTGCACCACCGGGAATCGTGCTTTGGTATCGACAACCTGCTGCGCAGTGGACCGATGCACTTCCGGTCGGAAACGGTCGTGTCGGCGCGATGGTCTTCGGAGGCGTTCGGCAAGAGCGCATTCAACTCAACGAGAATTCGGTCTGGGAGGGAACTGCTGGAAGTCGCAAGGTGCCAGATTCCGCGGCGTCACTCGCGCGCGTTCGCGAATTGCTCTTCGATGGAAAGATCGTCGAGGCGCAGAAGCTCGCATCGCAGACGATGCTCGTCGACACGATCGATGACTCGTACCAAACGCTCGGAGACTTGCTGATCGAGTCGCCGCTCTCGGTTGATGCGACGGAGTATCGACGTGGACTTGATCTCGCAACGGGCGTCGCAGTGACTTCCTGGGTTGACCGCGACCGCCGTGTGTATCGCACGGTGTTTGCGTCGCATGCGACGAATGCGCTTGTCGTCCGACAGGAGTCCGAGGAAATCGAAGGGCTTTTCTTGCGGCTTTCGCTCGATCGGAAGGCTTCGTGCGACGGATGCGCACTCTCGATCACAAGCGAGATCGTGGCAGATTCATCCGGCAAAGAAGAGGCGAGCCGTGGCATCATTCACCTGCGAGGCGCGACCGCGGCGGGTGCGGGGGAGGGCGTTCGCTTTGCCGCCGACATCATCATTGAGCGCGAAGGTGGATCGATCGAAGTCGATGGAACGGGGATCGTTGTCCGTGCTGCGAATGCAGTCAATGTATTCGTGCTCGCCACGACCGATTTTCCGTTCGTTGGCGCCGATCGAGCTACTGCGGTGAAGGCACTGCTTTCGGGCGGCGTTATCGCACGACCTGATCCAGAGGTCGCGCTAAAGCAACTCTTTGCAACGCTCCCGAAGAATCGCCGTGACATGATGTGGGATCACGAGAAGGCATGGCGAGCGGTCTTCGATCGATTCGACATCGAACTCGGTCCGCCAAATGTCGATTCTGCCGCGCTGCCGACGGATGAGCGATTGAAGCGGGTCGCGGATGGCGCTTCAGGGCCAGGCGTTTCAGATCCTGGACTCGTCGCTCTGTATGTTCAGTACGCGCGTGCACTGTTGATGTCGTCGAGCGTCTCGGGTGGACTCCCAGCGAATCTTCAGGGCATCTGGTGCGATCATCTGAAGGCACCGTGGAATGCGGACTTTCATATCAATATCAATTTGCAGATGAACTACTGGCCAGCGGAAACGCTCAATGTCGCGCCGACTGTTCCGCCACTTGTCGAGTATGTCGAGCGACTCGCCATTGATGGGCGCGAGTGCGCCAAGCGCATGTACGGTGCAAATGGCTGGATGGCACATCATGCGACTGACGCATGGTGCTGGACTGTTCCTGCGGGCAAGCACACTGTGTGGGCACTTTGGCCACACGGCGGTGGATGGATGACGCAGACCATTCACGATCACTGGGATTACGGACGCGACGCGAGGTTTCTTCGCGAGCGTGCGTTCCCGCTTTCGCGGGGTGCGGCGGAGTTCTATCTTGACTATCTCGTGACCGATCCAGAGAGTGGATTTCTTGTGAGCGGTCCAAGTTCGTCACCCGAGAACACGTATCGATTGCCAGGTGGCGGCCACGCAGACACGGGGATGGGCAACACGATGGATCAGATGATCGTCCATGATCTCTTCGTGAACTTGATCGAAGAGGCGGATGCGATTGGTGCGGACGCACAGACTGACGAAGTAGTCAAGCGCGTGCGCGTCGCGATCACCAAACTCAAGCCGCCGAAGATCGGTGCGGACGGACGCATCATGGAATGGGCAGATCCATGGGAGGAAGCAGAGCCTGGTCATCGACACATGAGCCACTTGTTTGGCGTGCATCCAGGGCACCAGATCACGGCGGATGGCACGCCGGAATTACTCGCCGCTGCGCGCAAGTCGCTCGATTTTCGTCTCGCCAATGGTGGCGGGCACACGGGATGGAGTCGCGCGTGGCTGGTGAACATGTTCGCGCGATTGAAGGACGGCGAGCAGGCGTGGCATCATGTGCAGATGCTGCTTGCCAAGAGCACACTGCCGAATCTCTTCGACAATCATCCACCATTTCAAATCGACGGCAACTTTGGCGGCGCAGCGGGAGTTGGCGAGATGCTCGTGCAGTCACACAAAGAAGTTGGCGAGGGCGGGGGCGAAGGCGAAGCGCGTGGTCATGTGATCGAATTGCTTCCAGCACTACCGAAAGAATGGCAGCGCGGCGCAGTTCGCGGCTTGCGTGCACGTGGTGGTGTGACGATCGACATCATGTGGTCGGATGGAAAACTCGCGCTCGCGACGCTTACTTCAAGTGGCGATGAACCACTTCGCATCGCGTGGCCGGCGGATGCGCCGTTGCCGATGGTGGTGCGAGGCTTGGACTCAACCGTGGTGGCGCCAGAGCGGGTTGGAAATTGGCTACTCATCGCGCCCGCTGGTGGCGCAAGCGCGTTTCGCATCTCGCACGCGCATTAAGCGGCGAAGAGGCTCGTCAAAGTCGGACATTACCCCCGCAAAACCCGCGACACATCCGCGAGTCGTGAGATCGGCAGCGATTCGATTCCAGGCCGCAATTCGAATCGATCGTCGCCCTGATTCACAATGTAAATGCAATCGAGTGCACTGAAGCGGGTGTGGCACACGCGATTTGAAAGACTTCAAAGTCGCCGTGGATGTCGCATGGGAACATCGCGCAATGTCCCCCACGCGAACACCGCCGAGGGGATTAGGGGAACGACCGGAAACCGCTCCGCAATGAGGGCGATGGTTGCCAATGTCGCCAGGCATTTGCAGTTCAGCACCGCGGTGTTACATGAAACGCACGGAACCGCCGCTTCACAGTGGATTTGTCGGGTGCTTTCCCGCGACGCCGGAAAAGCGAAGTCCTATAAATTACTGCTGGCGTTCGCGCGCAGCATCCAGACTGGAGCGATAGTGCGGTTGCGAAAGAAGTCGTGCGACGAATCTCTCACGGCGCGTGTGGTTGAGCATGATCGCCACTCAGGGCGCCGAGTCCCTTGACTGGGAATATTTGGAGCATTGGGCGAAGCAACTCGATGTGAAACAGCAACTTGATCAAGTCCGCAATTCGAGCTTAATTTCAGGGCTATTTACGATTATGGACAGGCGCCCCAGCCGCCGAGAAGCGCGCCAAGATCTGGTCCATTGACGATGCCATCGTGATTCGTATCGGCGCGCGGACACTCGCCTGCGATCAGCCGTGGGGCTGGTTCGTAGTCGCATGGATCCGTGACGGTGGCGCCGCGATCCGATTCCGCGGCGCGTGCCCACCACTGCCTTAGGGACAGATGCCCCAGCCGCCGAGGACGATTGCGAGGTCGGCGCCTTTCACGATGCCATCGTGCGTGATATCAGGGTCGAACTCAGCTCCACTTCTATCGCTGCCCCATGCATCGAGTA
>CAMBMO010000043.1 GCA_945868805.1 Singulisphaera sp. GP187 | reverse complement strand
TATCACTGCGATCCCAAAATGCCGTTGCCGTTCATGGGAATCGCATCGCAGAAGAGTCACATTGGTCTCTACCACATGGGGATCTACTGCGACCCGAAGCTCATGGCGTGGTTCACGACTGAGTGGAAGAAGCACAGCACGAAGAAGTTAGACATGGGCAAGTCATGCGCACGCTTCAAGAGGGCCGAAGATGTGCCACTGAAACTCATCGGCGAGCTCGCCAAACGAATGACGGTGAAGGAGTGGGTTGGGGTGTATGAATCGATGCTCGGTTCGCGTGGCACGAGGTGATTTGATTGCAAGACCAAGCTGAAATGCCAATCGCACGCGATGATTCACAGGTGAAGACGTCCTTAGCGGATTCCACTGGGTTTCTCTTCCAGCGCGATCGGATTGTCGTACTCGGTCGCACCCAAGCAGGCAAGACGGTCTACATCGCACGGCTTTACGGCGAGCTCTATAGCCATTCGCAGAGTTGGTTGTCAATGCGTGCGCGGTCTGGGCTTGCACACACGACTTTCATGAAGATGTGCGCCGACATGGCGAACGGACGCTGGCCCGACCCAACTGGGGACCAGAAATTTATCGACTGCGATCTCTCGTTCAATGGGAACCTTTATCGGCTGACAATGCTCGATTATTCGGGCGAAGATTTTACGAGAGCCTTCGTAGGCGGCGACATAAATTCAGAGAACACTCGCGCACTTCTGGATCACCTCGACCATGCGTGCGGAGTGATCCTGTTGATCGACCCACAGAATGCCGTGGATTCTCGTGATCCAACAAAACAAGCGGACGACGATTGGGGAATGACACAGGCGGTCAAACGCATTCGAGAATTTCCGGGAGGCGAGTCAGTTCCGATCGCCATCGTCCTGACAAAGTGCGACATCCACAAGGGCATGATTCTTGCACTTGGGGGACTCAAGAAATTTCGCGACGATTACTTGCTGTGGATTACGCGAACAGCCGTGCGCTACTACCGGACATTCGAGTGTTCAGCTGTGCGAGTAACCCACCAAGGGCGCACGAGCGGTGGCTCGCCGGATCTCACCAAGCCACCCCTCAATGTGGTCGAGCCCCTCAAATGGATACTCGAACAACTTGAATCGGCAAGGGTTCGCGACCGAAACGCCGCGGAGCAGGAACGGCGGGAACAACTCATCACGCGCACGCTTGCACACGCGAGGGAGGCGATCCGAACCGAACCGACCGACGCGAGCTTTGAATTGGCAACGAAACTCATCCGTCAGTTGCCCCGCGATTGCAAGAACGACTCGCGAGTCAGGGATGCCTATGACGAGATTCGGGCGGCTGCCGTTGAACAAGGCGTGCGTGCCGATGGGCGGAACACCAAACTTTGGCTGTTGGTCATTGCTGGCGTGCTTGTCGCGATTTCGATTGTCATGATCATCGTCTATCTCGTTCAGAATCCATCGGTGCCATCTCGATGAGTCGTCCATGACCGAGACATGATCCATTTATGATCCAAGTCGACACCCATCTGCTCGGTTCACGCGATGGCTATACGACCTTCGCGAAGTCTGTCCAGCTCGCGACAGACGAGCAACGGGAGCTTGAGGAACTGGTCTACGGACAACCGGACGATCCGGCGATTCACGCATCGCTCGCCACCGAGGCTGTCGCCATGGTGCGCAGGCTTCGATCGACCGGACGATTTGCGCTCTCTCGAATATTGACGAATACGACGGACGGGGCGGGTCGGAAGACCATCGCGGTATGCACCTTGATCATGAGCCCGCGCGACTATCAGTCGTTCGCCCAGGGCGATATGTGGAAACTCATTCACTCTCCACAATTGTGGTCAATCGATCTCTTTGCAAAGGGTCATCAAATCAACTTGCCTCGGCCACCCGCGATCCACCGTGCCATTACCGCGACCGATGTCGCACTCTTTGACGCGTGGATCGTCGCCAAGAGTCGCGCAAATGCAGTCGCGGTCATCGGTTCGAGCGACATCGACCATCGGGCAGTGGTTTCACTTTCTCAAGTACTCGATCCTGCGAATATTCAGGAATTGACGTGGGGTTGCAGATTGCTCTCGATCCCAAGTGGCATCGGACTTGCAACGACAGTCCAGCGAGGGGTCGAGCAGACTTCTCGTCGCGCGATTGTTTCTCCGACGGAATCCCCGACAACACCGCTGGGGAAACGATCGCTTGCACTCGTACGGACTGTTGGAGTATTGCCATCGGCGAGCTCGCGACCCGCCACATCCATTCCGACCAAGAAGGCGGATGGGATCCCATTTGAGCTTCAAGCAGACTCGCAAGATCAAAGCGAATCGACATGGCACCAGGAGTGGTCGCAATCGAGGGGCACATTCACAGATGGGTCACGCGTTGAGCGACCTGACCAATGGGCGTTGGCGGGTCCATTGAAGAAGTGGATGCTCGCCGGCGGAGCGGTCGTGGTCCTCTTGATACTCCTACTCAGCGTCGCACTTCTAATACCACGACTGATCGCAGCGCAGGCTTGCGAGCGAGCGATTGCGGACGCCAAATCAGCAGAGAACGCGGCCACTGCGCACGCCAGAACTGCGGAAGCATCGGATGCCACGGCAGCAATGATCGAAGCCGCGAGCGCCGAAAATCGTGCGGAAGAGGCAAGAGTCGAATTTGAGAATGCTGACCAAGCTTCCCAAGATAGTGGGTGGCCATTCACAGTCGATACAAGTCCAGCAAGGCTTGCTGCTGACGCCGCGAAGATCTCGGCGCAGCGGGCGCGGACAGTTGCAAGGGAAAAGTTGAACGGGCACGAGACCAAACTGCGAGTGGCGGGCGAGGCGGAGCTTATCGCGGCCAAGCGTCAACTCTCCCAGTCCAGTCGCGATATGGCGCGCACTGAGTTCGCCAGCGCGAAATTGGCGAGCGACCCGCTCGTGGCGAAGGGACATGCTGACCTCGCGATGAATCATGCACTCGAATCAAACCGAGCTGCGAACGAGGCATCTGCAAGTTTGATCAGCGTTGCCGAGGGGAATCGCCCGCCGGGCGCAGTGGGTGATTGCGATTCTGCGATGAGCGCGGCGAAAGAGGCAGTTGCTTACGCAAGCGCTTCTGCGGTACTAGCCAGCAAGTTGCGCGCACGCGCAGCCATGACGGAAGCGGAGAGCGCGCTCAGCGCCGCCCGCGCTTCGAAGGATCGAGCAGTCGCGAGTGCGAAGATCACCACAGCGGCAGCTTCAGCCGATGCCGCACTCGAGGCAGCAACGCTTGGGGAATCAGAACTCGAACGGACGAAGGGTTTCGAGTGCGCAAGCGACGCCCAGAGCAGTGCTGGGGAAGCACGATCATTCGCGAACCGGGCGAGAGCGATCGCAGTCGCGGGACTCATTCTCGACAAGAAACTGGAAGCTCAGGCGGAGGAGAAGTACGCGGCGATTGCGCGAAGTTCTGCCGAGCTGGCAACCGATCCCACCGTTGCAGGGACGTTCGCCCAAGACGCATCAAATCGCGCAGCGGCGGCCGACATCGCGGCGGGCATTGCAGAATCTCGGGTCAGCGACACAGATGGATCCGACTTCAAGCGGGTCGCAACCCAAGATGCAAAGGCTGCCAGGCAAGCGGCGATGAAAGCGATGGGTTGGGCATCCGACGCGACTCTCTCGGCAAAAGCCAAAGGAAATACTTTGCCATCAACCCGCGACCCAACGAAGGATCCGCTTCGAGGGTCGGCGGACGCTTCCCCCGAGTTCACACTGACGATCATGGGGAACAATCTTGCAAGCGCATTGGCGGATCTGACAACGAACCAATCGGTCGATGGATGCCTCACACGAATAATCCAACTGGCGGATGAACTGAACCGGCAGACCTATGTCGGCATCGAGAACTACGCCTATGTCGACTCCGATTCGGAACGACTTTCCGAATATGCAAAGTTGCTGTTTTTGGTGCGGATGACCCTCCGTGTCGTCGACGAGGTTGCCGAGTCACTTCAACGAGACGACACCAGCGAGCATGCCAAACTGGTTCGAGTTGCGAAGACGAAGTTGCATTTCGCGTGGAAGAAACTCAAGGGTGTTGGCGACAGTCGGAAGAACTACATCGAGGTCGCGAACCTTGAACAGTTCTTCGAGTCTGTCTCAACAGCGAAGCGCGTTGCGCCTTCAATCACAGACACATGGGGAGAGCCGAAAATCGTCGATCCCCGAAAGGTCGCCCTGATATTCGGAGTGGTTCGGGTCGGAAGCTTCGCCGTTGGCGGACCGATCTCGCTCGAATCGAGTGGGTCGACAGAGCTGGTCAAGGCGTTCAAAGACATCGCCCCCTTGTACGCAACCCTCCTTCCGTTCGACAGCGCAATCAATGAATGGGTGACGAGACGATCGCTCGTTGTCAGTGAGTTGGTGAAGTACAAGAAAGATGCGTTGCAGAGATGGGAATTGCCACCAGATCCGTTGACCGAGCTCGATGTCGATCTCGAAAATCTAAAGGATTTCCCGATTCAGAAACTCAGCAAGCTCTCGGAGAGCGCTCGTACACTTCGGCAGAAGTGGGAAGAGCTCAAGCGCCTGCACGAGGACCAGACACTTCGATGAAACATTTCATGACAAATGCACGCGTCGCCACACTGGCCGTAGTAATCGGCGCATCACTTCTCTCGTGCGAGACTCCGCAGAGTCTTCCGCCGGACCCGGTGCCGGTAAAGGTCGAGCCTGAGCCCGAGTCAGCAGCACTGCGTGGGGCACCGATCGCTCCGCGACCGCCCACCGCTCGACCAGCATCGAAGCCGAGCAAAGTTCAGCCCATCGCTCCCGCCGCTCCTCGACCACCTGCCGCCGCTTCTGGATCTGAGAGAGCTGGTCCTGCGAAGTCTGGATCTGCCAAGTCAGGATCGGTCAAGTCGGGCGCAGGGAATGCTGGGACTGGTTCGGGAGGTAAGGGGACTTCATCGTCGAGTGGCACTGGCGCGGGCGCGAAAGCGAGTGCGGCAGGTACGGGCGACGGTACAGCCGGCGCGGGAGCGCCTCCGGAGCAGTCACCAGGTGTTGCCAATCCAGCCGCAGGATCGCAATCTCCGTCTCGAGGCGAGGTAGACCCATCCACCAATCGAAAGGACGGGAGTGACTTCTTTGGTGAATCGAAGCCAGCGAACTCGGGGGGAGGCGAGAGCTTGGACTTTGAGGAAGTTGCACCAACCGATGCGCCTCTGCCAGAAGCGAAGACATCAGGCGAGGCGAAAATCCCAGCAAAGTTGGTGCTTCCCTTCCGTGGGTCGTGGCGGCAACTCGACTCTGAGTCCATGAACGAGGCGGACTTTTCTTTCGGCGGCTATTCGCAGCGATACCTCGCGTTCAACGAAGGCATGGGTGAAGTGAGGGTCTACTCTGGATTCGGAATCCCGATCAAACAGGTCATCGCGATTCGATATCGCTTCATTTCCAAGGGAGATGGACGTATCGCAATCGAGCCCGCTCCAGGATCCGCAGCATCACTCGAGCTTGTGCCAACTGGGGCAATCCAACCCTCGTCAACTTCTGCGCTGGTGACTTGGTCGCTCACTCCCGACGCAGCGACGATGACGTTGAGCGGTCGAACCTACGCGCGCGTATCCGACGACGAGTGCCGTGCATTCGCATCGGGTGAGAAGCAACGAGCGAACACGACCACTACCGTACCGACCCTCCTTGGGGTTCCATGGGTCGAAGGAGACACGCTCGTCATCTTTGACACGGGGCAGCCTGCCGGAAAATCCCAGCGTGCGCTGAGCGCCTTGCGAAATTCCCTTAAAGAACAATTCAGACTTCGACGCATCTTGATCATCAGTCTTAATTCGACTGCCCCGCTTCCTTGGAGTTTGGCGGGAACGTCTCCAGCGATGCAGCAGATTGCCGATGCCGAGGCAGCAGGATTGTCACCACTCTCGCCCGTCCGGCTTGACGACTTGCTTCGGGTGGTTGGGTCATCCCCGACACGGATCGTCATCGTTGTCGGGAGCGGTGTCTCAGCGAAGGA
>CAMBMO010000042.1 GCA_945868805.1 Singulisphaera sp. GP187 | reverse complement strand
CTCCGGCGGATGGCCAGATGCCGTTGCCAGTCACGGAAATCATGCTCGAATCGGTCGATGGGGTGGCGTTTCAGGTCACCTCCGTGACTCCAGCGGTCGCGTTAGCGATAGACCCCACTCCAGCTGCTCGGAAAATCGTTCAAGTTGACTGGGAAAAGTGGCGATCATCAGAGAGGCCAGCGAAGTTCGAAATCTCAACCGATCACCCCAACGCTCCCCCGATGACTGTGACTATTCGCAAAGCGATTCAAGCACCAAAGGGAATCTAACGCAGTGGAGCTCGGCAGCTTTCCCATGGACTTGCTTCGCTTTTACAGTCGCTTCAAAGATCATTTAGCATGACCCCAATGAAGGCGAAACTCGATCGATCGTGGGTTGCGCTCGGAGCTGGATTGACGATCGTCGTCGTGGTGGTGGCCGTTCTCGTCTCGCAGTCGAGTACCCCACTACCACCGAAGCTTCCAGCGAAGAGCGTTTCTGCTCCGGCGCTCGCACCGATTCCGCTCGTCACGGCACCTCCGGTGACCCCTCCAGCGCCTGGAGCGACCGCGACCCCTCCAGTTGCGCCCGTTGCGCCTCCACCCCTCGGCCTGAATATCCCGGTGAGTTCGCGAGCAAACAAATCCACCTATCAACGCAAGTTGCCAACGGTGTTCCCTGGGTCAAAGACTGAGTATCCCGCTGTCAAATCGTGGCTGAACGGGGCTCCGATCCCCGTCTATCAACCTGGCACGATCTACTTCATCGAGCTCTTCGCTACGACTTGCGGGCATTGTGAAGAGGCGGCGCCAGAAGTAGATGAAATGGTGCGCGTTTACCAACCACAAGGCGTGCAGTTTTTGGCGATTTCGAAAGAAGAACCAGAAAAAATCACTGCATGGCTCGCGAAGCCAGAGATTCAGGCCAGAATAAAATTTCCGATTGGGTCCGATCCAGATCATTGGGCAGACCGCACTCTTCAAGCTGGAACATTCAAGAATCTGACCCCGAGAGTGTTCTTGATCAAGGACTCGATCATTCAGTGGTTTGGTCATCCCACCGATGCGAAGGACCCACTTGCGCAACTGGTCGCTGGGACTTGGGATCCATCAAAAGTTGAAGCCGAGTTCAAGTTGAATTCCCAGGTCGAACAAGCAAAGGCTCGCATCACATCGACGATCACCCAAGCCGAAAAGTCAAGTGACTGGGGACCGACCCTGAAGCTGATCGACTCGATCACGGATGCCTTTCCCGAGCGAGAGGCATCGTTCAAGTCTCAGAGATTCGCTGTCATGATCGGAGTAGCCAACATGCCCGTGGAGGGATACGCGCTCGGAAAGAAGATCGCTGCCGAGAATGCGACGGACCTCGAAACCTTGCGCATCCTGTCGCGAACGACCCTCAATTCGCCGTATGCACAGGTACGCGATCTCGACTTTGCGATGGAACTGGCGCTTGCCGCGGATGCGCTCGGCAATGGTGAAAATCCCAAAGCAGCGGAGGTCGTTGCCTTCGCGTATTTCTCGAAGGGTGATCGCGAGAAGGCGATTGAACACATCGAGCGAGCGATTCGGTTGCAGACCGAGGATGCCCTCCTAAAACTCTACGGAGAGCGTCTGACGAAGTACCAAACAACCGAACCAGGACCAGTTCCATACAACCCGCCCACGAAGCCTGGGACCCCCGTCACCGTGCCTCCTTCATCACCTGCTGGCTCGAGTGACCTCGAGGTTCCGGCGCCCCCTGCGTCAATCCAAGACGATTCCACGCCTCCCGCGACGACGCCCGCGGTCGTTCCGCAGACTCCCGCATCGCAGACTCCGTAGCGCTGACTTCGGCTTCGGCTGGAGGCACTGATTGGGCCGGTGGGTGTTACGAAATCGAGCGTGGATCGAAGAAGGGTCAGTGCTTCTTCGCGTTGCCTGGAGCAAGGCTCGCCAATCGTGCAATGAACACGATTGTGATGACGACGCCAGAGATCGCTTCCAGCATGCTCGCGCATCGCGCCCAAGTCGAGGCTGGAACGATATCGCCGTACCCGACCGTCGTGATCGTGCTGACCGAAAAGTAAAGAGCCTCATCCCATGCGAATTGAATTGGCTTGCCCGTCGACGAATAGCAATAGGCGATCGGATTGATGGCCGAGACATGGCGGTGCACACTGCCAAACATCATCGCGGTCAAAAGGTAGATCGACAGTCCACCGTAGACACGGTCGTCGATCAGGGAGGTGTTTCGCAACATCGCATTTGCGAGGGCGAAAATCACATAGAGGTAATAGACCCAAACCAAGTATGCGACGCCACTCTTTTCGATCTCAAATTGATCGAGGTGAAACTTGAATACTGCGTAGACAAACATCGAAACGAAAAGGATCCCAAGTGGAATCGCATGCTTCCAACTGCTCAGTGCCACCAAACCGAACAAAGGCGCGATGATCATCAATATTGGGAACAAATTGTCTGCGAGGACTCCGCCGGAAACGAAGAGCGGATTCAACGCAAGCAGGCCAACGAGCGTCACGAGCAGCGGAAGACTGCGATTTCGGAGCCATCTCATTGGCCCTAAGGGGCGTGGGATCATTCTGCAATTCTCCGCGCGCTTATCATTGGCATACCCTACCTCCGGGACGCGCCGTTGGTGGAGTCACTCGGTTCATCCGCGCCGTACGTCGTGTTGCTGGACGAGTGCGTCCCACCGAGTGTCGAAGGCCCAATCGTAATTCGCCCATCGACCAATCGATGTCGCATTGATCGGCTTCCGCACCTGCTCGTGGCTGAGGGTAAAAACCGTGCGCGTGTTGCGCTCGGGTTGAAGGACGCCCCCTTCCATTTCAAGCCCGAGCCGGTTCAGGCATCGACTCGCGTGCCCGACCGGATCGTCGACGAGCTTCTCGTACACAATCCTCTCGTGCGGGATACCTAGTGTTTCGAGTGCCTCCGGAAGCAGCGATCGCTCCGCTTCGATAACTCGACGCAGCGATTCGATCTTGCCAGTCCAACCATCCGAAACTGGGTTGAAAAAGGAAAGAAACGTGCTGATCGCCATATCACGAGGATCGCGTGCAACATGAAAGCAAACCGCACCAGGAAGGACAGCGGCGACGGCTGGTAACCACTTCCATGCACGCAGGTTCTTGTCGAAGGTCCACTGCGCACCATCGCGCCGAAGGCTCGTCGCGCCGCGCAGATATCCCTGTTGCATCGACGAAACCGTCTCGCACAGGAGTGCATCAAGGCTTCGCAGTGGATACCCCGTCGAGGCAATCGCCTGGCCGATGAATTCGACTCCGTCATACTCGCCGATCCCGCTGATCTTGGAGTGACCATCGAGCATCTGTTCAAGAAGTGTCGTACCGCACCTCGGAAGTCCCACAACCATCGCAACGCCTTGGACGGGATCGACGCTCGGAGTGAACCAGCGCCCCTTCTTGAGGAGCTCACGTTGCTCTGCGACACCATCGAGTAGCCCTTCGATATCGAACGGTGGCGTCGTTGTCGCATGGATCTGTATCGCGAGATCGAAAGCTTCTTGGTAGCGACCAAGCTTGTCGAGCAACTGGACCGCCTCAAATCCTGCTACACGTCGAAGGACGATTCCGGATGCGGTGCGTGAGAGTTCGAGCAGTTCGTTGACCGCGCCCGCTGGGTCGGTCCTCGCCCGCATTCGCGCCCGAAAGAGTGCTCCGCGAGGATCGGCAAGCCAGGGTCCATTCGCCTTCACAAATTCGGCGAATTCTTCGCGGCGGTGCGCGAAGAAAAGTGTCTCCGCGAGCGTGACACTCGCTTCGATCGCATAGGGAGATTTCGACACTGCCAGCGCGCCCAGACGCTCGACTGCTCTGTCGACCCGTCCGAGTCGCTGATCAACCATTCCCCGAAGGAGAGTCGCCTGCGCATCGTCCGACGCAAGTCGAAGTGCGACATCGAGATCCTCATCAGCATCGCAGAGCCTTCCGAGCGAGAGATTTGCACGTGCGCGCGTGACCCATCCAAGAAGGCTGCGCTTCGAACTTGCGACCAGTTTGTCTGCGAGTCGGAGCGCACCGACAAAGTCGCCCGCCGAAATGAATCGTTCAATCTGCGAACCTGGCGTCTCAGTCGGTGGCACTTTGAAAATCTACAACCATTTCGGCGATGGGATACGATTTAGGAGCGATCCCATGCGACTCCTCACCCGCAAGATCTACCGGGCATTTCCAGCGTTGGACTGCTTTTCGGACCAACAGTGCCTGGTGCTGCTGCAGCGGGCGCGTGGCGGACGGATTCGCCGCACGACTTTCGCCATTCTTCGCGTGTTCGTTGCAATTGCCACAACTTTTATGCTCGGCGCGACGATTTCGTACCTCGCAAGACCAACTCCCCTCGAGGTAACGGCGTTCTCGCTCTTCATGGTCGGGCTGGTGCTGATGCTCGGATTGTTCTATCTCTTGGCTGGAGATGGTCTCATGCAGATGCGACTGCGCACCATCCTGCGACGAGTTGGCGTCTGTGCGATCTGCCGCTATCCACTGACTGGACTCGTGGTCACCTCTGTTCGAACGATTCGCTGTCCAGAGTGCGCGAGCGAGAACACGATCGGCACGTGCGACGACGACATCGTTGTTGCAACAGATGGCGCTCGTCGGTATCTCCCACATTCGACGGTGCCATCTGCACCCACGCCTGAGAATGTCGTCCGTACCCGACGCCGTCGCCGGAAGTGGACGTGGTGGTCGCTGGTTGCGATCCTGGTCCTGCCAGTGCTCCTCATCGGTATCTACGAATGGTTTCTTCATTTTCAGTCGGAAGACGCACAGAGATCGCGTCCGACTGCGGCTGATTACGAATCAAGAATGCGGGAGATCCAGGCACCCCAAGCCGACGGTGCTCCGAAGTCAGTTCTTGTCCATCTCCACAAGCTGTGGTTTCTGTCGATCAAGCGCGGTCAGGCGCCCAATGGCGAGACGGTCAGTCACTTCGGCAATTCGGTGGACTGGACGGCGCTCGACCGTCCGCCCGAACACCTCGATTCCCATCATCATGAATATGCGCGAGAGATAATCGCTGGACTGAAGTCGGCTGGGTATTTAGAAGAATTGGATCGAGTCTCAGTTGCAAACGGTTGCGTGATCGCGGACCCTTGGCTGGCAACCATTTCAGTCCAGTGCTGGACTCTGCTGAACGGACATCGCATGCGCTTGGCGAGTACTGCCGACGACCTTGATGAGTTTGTCCGTGCATTCGAGACGAATCTCGCGTTCGTGCGGCTCTTGCGCCTCCAACCAACTCTTCGATTCCAATCGCTGTCGCTTGCCATCGTTGAATCGACGTATTTGGCTGGCATTCTCGCCCTGCACGACCATCCCGATCCGCGCTGGATCGATGCGATCGCCAACGCGACGCAGCGACAACGAATCGATGTCAGCTGTGGTTGGATGGCGCGAACTGGGACACTCGAAGCACGAGAACGACTCGCCGATCTCTTTGCGACACCTGAAGGTGTTCGCTTTGGATGGAAGAGTACTGCCGCGAGGGATTTGCTGATCACATACAACATGCTGATCCCCGAGAATCCCTGGATCGGGACGTTTTCTGACCTCCGGGCCGAACTCGACCGAGCGTGCACCAAAATCGAAGGATCCTGCAATGTGTCACCGAAAAAACGCGGTGGCTATTTCCCGCACGATTCGACTGCAATACGCCTTGCACTCCGTGTGACGGAGCAATTTATGGCGTTGCAGTCCTTTGACAAACAGGTGGTCTGGGAGCGCGGGTTTCGAACTGCCATCGCCATCGAACGATTTCGCCAGCGCCATGGCGAACTCCCTGCTGACCTCAACGAACTCGTGCCAGATTTCCTTCCTGCGCTGCCAGAGGATCCCTTCGCGGGCCTGCCCATGATCTACGAGCGCGCGACAACTGTCGAAGCTGGATCACTCGGATACGAACTGAGAGGCGGCGGATGGGCTGATATCGTAATCGTGCGCCGACCTGGCCATGGAGAGATGCCAAGAGTAAAAAGATGAAATCACCAGCTCAACCCCGGGCCAAGCCAACGACTCCAGCCGAATATCTCGACGCGCTGCCAACTGATCGAGAACTCATCATGCGAAATTTGCGCGCGGTGATTCGCAAGAACATCCCTGAGGGTTTTCAAGAGGGATTCAGTTACGGTGCGATCTGGTATGGCGTGCCGCATTCGATCTATCCCGCCGGCTATCACTGCGATCCCAAAATGCCGTTGCCGTTCATGGGAATCGCATCGCAGAAGAGTCACATTGGTCTCTACCACATGGGGATCTACTGCGACCCGAAGCTCATGGCGTGGTTCACGACTGAGTGGAAGAAGCACAGCACGAAGAAGTT
>CAMBMO010000041.1 GCA_945868805.1 Singulisphaera sp. GP187 | reverse complement strand
GGCAAGAGCGTGACCGCGATGACGACGATGCAGTTGATTCCTTGTCCGCCTGGTCGAGTCGATGGAGGAACGGTTCTCTTCGGTGGTCGCGACCTTCTCACTCTGCCGGAACGCGAAATGCTGAAGGTTCGTGGCGGGGAGATCGCGATGATCTTTCAGGAGCCGATGACGAGTCTCAATCCCGTTTACACAATCGGCGACCAGATCTTGGAAGCAATCTTGTTGCATCAGAACGTAACTGCTGACGAAGCAGTGGAGACTGCGATTCGAGCGCTCGACGAAGTGGGGATGTACACCCCAATCGAAGGACGACTCAAGCGCGAACTTGCCGCTCTCAAGGTCGAAGTCGATTCGAAGCGCCGGCCACTTTCGGAGTTGATGATGGCAGAGGGATCGTTGCCGAATCGATTGCGGACGGCACGAATGCAACTGCTCTCGGACTACCCGCATCGATACTCGGGAGGGATGCGTCAACGCGTGATGATCGCGATGGCGCTCGCGTGCCAACCAAAGTTGCTCCTGGCGGACGAGCCAACAACTGCGCTCGATGTCACGATTCAAGCGCAGATCCTCGAACTTCTGAGCGAGATTCAGCGCACGCGTGGAATGGGGGTCATGCTCATCACCCACAATCTTGGAGTCGTCGCGGAAAATGCGGATGTTGTCTGCGTCATGTATGCGGGACGGGTTGTGGAATACGCCAAGGTCGAGGCGCTCTTCGCAAATCCGATGCACCCATACACGCGAGGACTCTTCAAATCGATTCCCGGACTTCGGGATCATCGAACTCGTCTGACGACCGTCGAGGATGTCGTGGATGATCCTGCGCAGTTCAAGAAATTGCCAGGATTTGAGAAGGGGATCGTCCCATGGTGGCCGTTCATGCCGAAAGAGCTTCGGCCAGCGCTGGCACCAGGTCGCGATCAGTACGCACTTCACGAAGTCGAACCGGACCGCTGGGTTGGTTGTTGGCGGACGCCTCAAGTGGAGTCGGCTCCATCGAGGCGTGCGGACTTGGACTATCGACGCGGGAGCGTCCTCACGCCGTCGGCTTGAGTGGAGGAGAACGACCGAGCGATTCGCCGGTGGACGGGCGATCGCTCGACTGAATCTGCGTCGCCTTGGCCTGACGCATTTCGTGCATGATTTCCGAGAGCGAGATCAAGACCGCCCCGAGCAAGAGTGCGCCGAGGATCGACGCGATGACGAGTCGCAGGCGCCACGATCGCGCGCGAGCGAGGGAGAGTCGCGAAAGCCAGTCCACGGTCCAGGTCGTCCCGCACTCAGGACACTGCAATTGACCGGCACTGAGGAAGTGACCACAGCGACCGCACGCGATCGCGGGCGCTCGCGACAACTCTCTGATCTTCAACCCGGAAACTGTGAGCCATCCCACGATGGCGAGCAGAAGCAGACCGATGATTGGGCAAATCATTGGACGAGCAGGATACGAGCGTGACCGGAAGGCGATCTACACTGGATCGATGCAAGAAATCGAGATCAAGTTTCAGAGGCTCTCTCCACTTGCAACGATGCCTGCGTATCACTCTGCTCTCGCTGCGGGGATGGATCTTCATGCGGCAATCGCCGAGTCCATCGTCATCGATGCGGGCGCGATCGCGATGATTTCGTGTGGCTTCGCGATCGAGATTCCAGCGGGGTTCGAGGGGCAGGTTCGCCCTCGAAGTGGGCTGGCGTCGAAGCATGGAGTATCGATTGTGAATTCGCCCGGGACCGTCGATGCGGACTATCGCGGTGAGATGAAAGTCGCACTCATCAATCTCGGTCGCACCGCATTCACAGTGGAACCATCCATGCGTCTTGCGCAGTTGGTGATCGCTCCAGTGACGCGCGCGCGACTTCGAGAGTCTGCGGAACTGAGCGAAACGAAGCGCGGTTCGGGCGGGTTTGGTTCGACCGGTGGATGAGAGTCGCCTCGATCGACGTTTTCAACCTGGCACTTCATCCAGCAGTGGGAGCATGGCGAAGTCAATCGGCACGCACTCGCGACTGTAAAACGCCTCAGCCGTTTCGACTCCGATTCGACTGCCGAAATAGATCCCCGCTGCATCGAGCCAATCGACGACCTTGCGATTGCGTTGGTTCACCACGAACTGGCTCGCGTACGCGAGGATCGCGTTTCGCTTCGTCAATGCGTGACCTGTTGTGTCTGCGAGAATCGTCGGTGCTGGGATGGATCGAAGGTGAATGCTGTAGTAGTGGAAGAGGTGTCGCACGATCCATGGTTCGCCGGGAAGGTCGGATTTTGTGTACTTCGCCGCAAATCTCGCACCTTCGATGAGAGCGCTCGCTGCGACATGATCGGGATGCACATCTTCTGGATGAGGTGCGAAGATGAGGTGAGGCTTGAGCGTGCGAATGGCACCAGCGAGGATCGCGCGCGATCGGAGGTCGTTGACGATTCCTCGGTTTGTAAGTCCAAGCGGCACTCGCGCCACCCCGAGGATTTTCGCCGCAGTCGCTGCTTCTGAAGCCCGAAGTTCCGGAGTTCCATATGGCGTCGGTTCGCCATTGGTCATGTCGACGAGCGTGACCTCGTGCCCCGCGACGGCGAATCGAGCGATCGTTCCACCCATCCCAATTTCCTGGTCGTCTGGATGTGGTCCAAATACTGCGATTCGCATCGGATCACTCTATCAGCGCGCCGCTCGTCCTCGCTGCAGGAGCTTTTGGTAGAGATCCTCCAGGCGCCTCGTCATCGTGTGCCAGTCGTAATCCACGTGAACGAGTTCACGACCTCGCATCCCCATGCGAACCCGATCGGCAGGGTGGTCGATCATCCACGACGCCGCATCACGCAGCGCCACGCGGTCTCCGACTCGTACCAGAATGCCGGTCTCGCCTGGGCGGCAGACCTCCCGTGCACCATCCGCGTCGTATGCAATCACGGGCTTCTTGGAGAGCATTCCTTGCACCACCGCTCTCGGGAGTCCCTCCCGATACGAAGGATGCACGAGCACATCCATCGCAGAGATCCATGCGGGGATCTCCTCCGGTGGGACGAGACCGCTCAGGCAAACTCTGTCAGTGAGCCCGAGCTTTGTGAGTCGCTCCTCGAGTCGCGCTCGCCACCAGCCGTCACCCACCCAGAGCAGTGCGATTCGCGGAATGCTCGTTGATTTCAACAAGTCGGCGAATGCGTCGATCATGTCGTCGTGTCCCTTGAGCTGTGCGAGTCGCGCGACGGTCCCCAAAACCACAACCGAATCGTCCCATCCGAACCGAGCGCGAATCTCGGCACGCCTTGATGGAGCCGTTTCAAATGGTTCGACTTCCATCCCGCTACGAATGGTCACATACTGATCCGCCACACCGACTCCCCTCGCGAGTGCCTGCGTCGTCATCGCATCAGCGACGCTGACGATTGCGTGACAGCGACGCGCTGCCCACCTCTCGGCGCACTCGTATGCCTTGTTCACCCACCAGGGCTGATAGGGGTGGAACGGGAGCCCATGAATTGTGTGCACGATGACCGGAACCGCTTCTGCCCAAGCCGCAGCCCGCCCCGCGATTCCCGCTTTGGATGAGTGCGTGTGGACGACATCTGGCTTGCACTGGCGAATCAGCGAGCGCAATTCTTTGACGCACCTCAAGTCGCGGAGCGGCGAGAGTTCTCGAGCCAAGTTTGCCGCCTCGAATCGCTCGATTCGCGTATCCGCCGTCGCTCGCTGCAACAGAGATCCCTCGGGTCCGTAAATCGGTCCATACACCAAGGCAACTTGATGTCCGAGATCTGCGGCACCAACGCAGGAGAGAATTGTGTTTTCCTGCGATCCTCCGATGATCAGTCTCGTGGATATGTGCAGAATTCTCATGGGATGGAATCTTCGGAGCTTTGCGCGGGATGCGGATTCGCATTCTCGGCGGACGCCTCGCCGGTGCCATTGCTGGATCCCTTGCTGGATTCCTTGCTGGATTCCTTGCTGGATTCATAGTGAACCCACTCCAAACAGAGACCCGCGGGCGACATTGTTGGCCCAGCGCTCCCGCGATCGCGCGCCGAGATGATCTGGGCGATCGAATCCGGTTCGAGTCGACCACGGCCGACTTCGACCAGTGTCCCGACCATGATTCGAACCATGTGATAAAGGAATCCGCCACCAGAGACATCAATGCGGATGACTCCGGGCGAGAGTTCAACGACTACGCAGCCATGGACGGTTCGCACTGTGCTCTCTCGTTGTTCGGGGGCGTGAGCGAAGGATCGAAAGTCGTGGGTGCCGACCATCTGCGCCGCGGCTGATTTCATGCGCGCCACATCGAGAGGATGCCTGCACTGCGCGGTCGTGTGACGCTCGAATGGATCGGCACGGCCATCGAGTCCAGATGGTCTCCCCTCGCAACCATGGCGCAGTCGATACGAGTAACTCTTACTCAGGCAATCGCGAATCGGGTCGAATGAATCGGGGACCAGGCAAGCGCCACGGACCTCGAGGTCTGCGGGGAGTCGAGTATTCAGCGCCATCGCGATGCGTTCGACCGGCACGCGCGGATCCGCAACGGAAAACGCGGCAACTTGCCCGCGAGCGTGAACCCCAGAGTCGGTGCGACTGGCGCCGTCGACCGAGACTCGCTCGCGCATCAGGTCAGAGACGGCATCGGTCAGAACTCCCTGAGCAGTTCGCAGAGGCGCCATCCCCGGCGGTTCTTGTCTCTGCCAACCGTGGAACTCGGTTCCGTCGTACGCGACGAGAAGTCGAAAGCGCGGCACGGTACGAGTTCGCCCCCGGCGTTAGTGACCGAACAAGGATGTCGGGGCGAGCATCCCCTTATTGCCGAAGTACTGAAGTGCTTCGTCGACACTCCGGAAGACCTTGGTAGCTGTTTCGCTGATGAACGGGCTTGGATTCTTCTTCGGTTTCCAAACCACATACACCTCTTTGGTGTGTTCAAATGCATGGTGCAACTCGCGCTCGACGCCACTCGAAAGTGCAGGCACTCCGCCCGGGAGCTCTGGCACCAGCGAAACGATCATGTCGCTCTGATCGATCAGTTTGAAGTCACGCATGTAAATCTGGCCGTCGATATCGCCTGCGATGTCGAGTACTTCTCGAACCGGCAAGCGCATCGATGCACTGCCTTCGCGACCGCCGAAGGCATGCGGTTGAATCTCGACAAAGTCATCGCCATTGCGGGCCGCGGCAATCGCTCGGTCGAGAAGCAACTTCTCATCGACATCGGCGGGGTCGAATGTGATGAAGTGGCGCGCGAGTTCCGCTCGAAAGTGATTGATCTCAGCCAGGACGTCGGGCATGTCGACGACGTGACTCATCGGGAAGGAGGGGTAGACCTTGCGCATCTCTGGGCGCGTAATGAGTCTCAAGCATGTTTCGACGGTGTCCTGCTGTCGACCCCGACTCAATATGTAGAAATTGTTCGCGCATCCCATCGCCTGCGCCATGATCTCGGTTGCGAGGATCTCCTCTTCGCGCCACACCATGCAATCCTTCAGCGTTGCGTCGATCACGTGTTCTTGATGGAGGCGGTGATGGACCGTTTCGACATTGTCCACGAGGCAGATGAAGCAATTTGGTTCCAACTTCTGCAATTGATCGAAGTCGAAGGCGCTAAAGAGTCCGTGCCGCCAACGAAATGTCGCGTGGGTGTTGACGATGATGTTCGGGTGATCGCCACGAGGAAGGGTCGCCGCGATCACATCCTTGAACGCGGCGCGCCGGAGGCTTGCCAAGCGGGAAATTGGCAGATCCAAGATGCGGCCTGGCGTGACATCTGACGCTTCTGCGTACATCAATTCGCCGATGTTGAAGATCTCAACTCGATCTCCGCGATCGCCGGCGGTATCGACCACATCTCGCAGATACGGTTTCTTGTCGACGCCGATTTGACCAGTAACGACTGCTCGCATGAACCCGAGTATACGGGTCAGACTCCGATGGAATTGCGTGACTTGAGGAGCGCGACGACATGCACTTCGATGGCGCGTCCTTCGCCGATGGCATCGACTCGTTCGTGAGTCTTCCCTTTGAGGTTGACAAGTGTGACCGGACAGCCGATCAACCGCGCAATATTCGTCGCGATTTCACTCTTGTAGGAACCGATCTTCGGCTGTTCACAAATGACGGTGCAGTCGATATTGGCAATATCCCAGCCGGCCTCGCGCATCCTGCGAATCGCGTCGCGCAGGAAGATCGACGAGTCCGCGCCGTCGTGCTGCGGGTCGTTGTCGGGGAAAAGTTGTCCAATATCTGGGAGCGCCAATGCGCCGAGGATCGCGTCTGTGACTGCGTGCAAAAGGACATCGCCATCGGAATGGGCGATCGGACCCGTCGCGCTCTCGATTCGAATCCCGCCGAGCACGAAGGCGCGCCCATTGCCATGGGGCGGTCGCGGTTCGAGTCGATGCAGGTCGTAGCCGTGCCCGATCCGCATCGGATCGTCAGTCCTTTGGCTTGCCGTTTGGTTGCGGTCCGCCCGCAACAGAGTTTGGTCCGTCCGGTGATGGCTGGCCATCGGGTGGAATGAGGAGTGTCGGGTCGACCGGAGGATCCTCGGGAGCCGTGCGATAGGTGACATCGATTCGCCGACATGATGCAGGCGGGCAAATCAGTTCATTCTTGAGAGATCCAAATTCAGTCTTCGCTTCCCAGACCTCCCAGTACATCTTGGTTGGTTCTCCGCGTGCGCCGCTTCCAGATCCCTCGATGAACTTGAAAGTGAGTTGTTTTTGCGCAGGAATGTCCATTCTGAAGAATGTCTCCTGATTGCGGGTGTCGACAAGGGTCACCGTCACGGGTCGCGTCGGCGTCGAGATGAAGACGAATCCGCGACCAGTGGTTGGAAATGCGCCACCATCGGTCGTGTAGCAACTTGCGAGCAGGCTGCACGCAACGACGATTGGCGCGAGAGTCATGGGCATTCGAGAAAAGGTTTTCATCGTGATACTGCCGATCCTAGACGATCCGAGATGATCCGAGACGATCCGAGATGATCCGAGATGGTCGGAGTCTAGCACGATGAAGAGATTGTCCGTTCGAGCCAAGCGCGTTCTCGACCTGCCAGCTCCATTTCCTATGTGCAGCGGTTCAGCGATTGGCGCGCGTGCAAGAGGTCGACGAACTGCCTCCCACGCTGCTCGAAGTTCGTGAATTGGTCCCAACTCGCGCATGCGGGCGAAAGCAACAGGATGTCTCCGCTCTTCGCCCGTGAGAACGCGCACTCGACGGCTTGGGCGAGATCGCGACATCGAATTGCAGGAGGAGCTGGTGCGAGTGCTGATCCCGTTGCGCCGATGGCATAGAGTCCAGCGAGGCGCGGTGCGAGATCGCGGATCGACGCGAGGTCGATTCCTTTGTCGTGTCCGCCCGCGATCAAATGGATCCGGCCGATGTCTTCGAAGGCTGCGAGCGCGAATCGAGTTGCTTCGGGTGTCGTCGCCTTCGAGTCGTTGAAGCATCGGACTCCGTCGATCGTCCCGACGGATTGAAGTCGATGATCGAGGCCCTGAAA
>CAMBMO010000040.1 GCA_945868805.1 Singulisphaera sp. GP187 | reverse complement strand
TGGTCGATCGCATCCAGAATGTCCGACATCTTTTTTTGAAGAGCGATCAATTTCTCGGCATGCTCGAGCTTCAGGCGAAGGCGCGCGTTCTCGCGCTCAAGCCGTTCCTTCTCATGACGAATCTGGCTGACGGTTGGCGGCTTGTTCTTGGGAGCGAGCGTTGGATGCATTCGCAGACGCCACCGTCGCCAGTTTGCCAGATGCGATGAGAAGAGACCTTCGCGTCTCAGAAGCAGACCAAGTTCACCGGGCTTGGTGCAACGGTCCGCGGCTTCGACGATGCGCAACTTCTCGCTGTGGCTGAAACGTCGGCGGGTCGTGCGAGGTGCGAGCGAGGCTGGATTGGGCCGATTCTTCGGGTTTTCTGCCATGATTGAGACTCCTGTTTGCCCATTAGTGTCTGGAGCGTAGGGAAGTGTCTCATCATTATTGGCACGGAGGGCCTGCTGGATTCTGCGCTCGATCGCTGCAAGAACAAGGCGGGATACGAAATTGACTCGACCGTCTGCGACCTCGCTGCCGCGCTCGCCTTTGGGATCGCAAGGAATTATCCATTTCATGATGGCAACAAGCGGGTCGCGCTGATCGCGTCGTTCTTGTTCGCAGAGTTGAATGGCGTGCGGATGACTGCGACCGAGGTCGACGGGGCGGCATCGTTTCTCGCCCTGGCCGCCGGGGGGCTCTCCGAAGCCGACCTCGCAAAGCGGTTCAAGGCACACTCGCGACCGAGAATCGCTTCGAGTTCGATGTTGAGCGATTCGCGCAGTTTCTGTACGGCAGACTCGTTCTCCGCGAGGCCCAACTCCATACCATGAAAACTGGTAGTCGTACATTCCGAAATTCATGGTAGGCTCTTCATCATGCTCGACCGCTCCGAGACCATCTCCCGGGTAACCGCCGCGCTTCGCCGCTCCCAGGTCGTGCTCCTCCTTGGACCTCGTCAGGCGGGCAAGACCACGCTCGCGCGCGGCTTTGTGAAGCCGGACTCACCGAACTATTTCGATCTCGAGACGCCCGCCGACGCCGCGCGACTTGCGGAGCCGATGATCGCTCTCGCATGGCTCAAGGGAACCGTCATCATCGACGAAATCCAGCGTCGTCCCGAGCTCTTCCCCGTGCTGCGCGTGCTCGCCGACCGAAAGCCGCTGCCCGCGCGCTTCCTCGTCCTTGGTAGCGCGGCGCCCGAACTTCTCCGCCAATCGTCCGAGTCGCTGGCCGGTCGCCTCGAGACCATTCAGCTCGGCCCGTTCACGAACGCAGAGTGTGGCCTCGCACGGCTCGACAGGCGCTGGCTACGCGGCGGATTCCCGCGTTCGTTCCTTGCGCGCTCCGCAGCGGACAGCAGTGCGTGGCGCGAGAGTTTCTTGTCAGCGCTCATCGAGCGGGACTTGCCGGCATACGACTCACGCCTTGCGCCCGCTCTGCTGTGGCGGCTTTGGACGATGTTCGCGCATCACCACGGGCAGACCATGCATGGGTCGCAAGTTGCGGCAGGACTTGGGATCGCAAGCTCAACCGTGCGCCACCATCTCGATCTCCTCGAGGGACTCCTGATCGCGCGCACGCTCGCGCCGTGGTTTGAGAATGTCGGCAAGCGGCAGGTGAAGTCGCCGCGTCTTTACTTCCGCGACACGGGACTGCTGCACACGCTCCTCGGGATCGGCTCGATGAAGGAGCTGCTCTCGAATCCGCGCTGTGGCGCGTCGTGGGAAGGACTCGTGATCGAGGAGATCCTCGCGCGCACTCCGCACCAGGATGCGTACTGGTGGTCGACACATCAAGGTGCGGAGATCGACCTCGTGCTTTTCCACCGCGGCAAGCGCTACGGCGTGGAGGTCAAGCGCGCCGATGCGCCTGGGATCACGCCGTCGATGCGGAGTGCGAAAGAGGCGCTCGGGCTCGCGCGCGTCTCGGTGGTAACGCCGGGAGCGCGGAGTTACGACCTCGCGAAAGATGTGCGCGTGATCTCGATCGGGGATCTCGTCGCCGATCCATCATCGGTGGTGTGAGCGACGCGCGACGCACTTCGGCTCCATCGTCGCGACAGCGTTCGGTCCCACGCAACTGCGCCCGGTGCGCGCATGAAAATCTGGACCTGCCCGATATTGTGGACACCGAATCTAGGAGGTCCAATGTTCTGGTCTAGCGCCCTGAGAATCGGGTCAGTTGCCAGGGATCCGTTTGTTCCTCGCGTGGTGGCGATCACACAAGTTTCGCGAACGGGTGGAATCTGAAGCGGTTGTTCGGATCCATCTGCTTCTTCATCGCATGGACGGACTCCGCTGACGCCTGCGTCCCAAAGATCACACTTGCCACTGCGCTCGATCCCACATCGTCGGGCTGCGAATGTGTTCCGCTGAAATCAACGGACAACTCGCCTATTCTTCGCGCCTTGTCGATCACGCGTTTGGTGAGATCGACGATGCCCGGCGACCCAGTAACCCCCTTACAAGACGCGGAAGTAATCGGCGATGTTTGTCCGGTGAGCTTCGCGCCGTCGCAGACTCACTTGATCGCAGCGATTCTGTGGTGTCGATCCTGGTCGAGTGCTGATCGACCATGTCGAAGAGCACACCGTGTGGCTCGTACTTGACCGCGGATTCTGGGCTGGGAGTCAGCGATCCGCTCGCGGTACCCAAGTGCCGGAAAGATTTAGCGACTGATTTGTTGGAGTCGGGTTTTCGCGGTGTAGCATTTGACCATTCGACGGGGTTCGGATGGATTTTTCTGCGAGGGTGACATGACAGAATCGAAACGCTTTCCGATTTCGTGCGTCGTATTCGCACTGCTCACGGTTGTGACATGGGCAATGACATCGGGTATGACCGCGGTCATGGCTGCGGGGATGACCGGAAGGGTCCACGCCCACGCTGGGAGCGACACGCAGGAGCA
Source organism: Singulisphaera sp. GP187 (assembly GCA_945868805.1). GTDB lineage: Bacteria > Planctomycetota > Phycisphaerae > Phycisphaerales > SM1A02 > F1-60-MAGs104. The sequence continues at coordinate 4,876 of CAMBMO010000040.1, read as the reverse complement.
GCGCACGCAGGAGCAGCGCACCAACCCGCCTCGAGTCGCTCTCTTCCGAATGCACGGCGCAGTCGGCCCGTGTAGCCGCGACGGCGACGAGTGGTTTAGCGCCACGGATTTCGCGAACGCGGTGGTCAAGGCCGAGAATGACGGGGTCAAGACAATGATCCTTGATATCCATAGCGGAGGCGGACTCGTCGAGTCAGAAGAGAGGATCATCAAGGCGATCCTCGAAAGTGCCAAACGCGGAACACGGTTCATCGCGTTTATCAATAGCGACGCCGGAAGTGCGGCCGCGCTGATTTCCCTTGCCTGTAAACACATCTTTGTCACACCGGCGGCGAAGTTGGGGGCGGCGGTCACCGTATTGTCCGGACCCGATGGGACTGTTTCGAAAGCGAAGGCGATGAAGGACGATCCAGATCTCGCGGCGAAGTACGAGTCTTTCGACGCCGCGATCCATCAAGCCGCCGCCGATCAGACTGGTCGATCACCACTCATCGCAACGGCGATGCGGCAGATGAAGGCGGAACTTTGGTGGTCGCCATCGAGCGGTTTCACCGCGACCAAGCAATCCGATTCGGCGGAACAGCTCGACACATCGGATCGAGTCCTCACCCTCACGGCTGTGCAAGTCGCAAGAACCGGTATCGGAACCGAAGCGAGCTCACTGCCCGATGTCCTTCGGTCGCTGGGGATGAGTGGAGCCGTCGTCGAGGACCAGAAGTCCGAGATGGCGAAGTCACCCAACAAGCTCAAGGTTCTCTATAAGGCGCTCCGAAATCTTCAAGCGAAAGCGGCTGACTCCAGAGCGCGCGAGGGCAATGCGCAAGGTGGCACGACTCCCGCGATGACGGCAAGTTTTCAAGCGCAGTGCAGCAAGAAACAAGACGAGATCACGCGTTTCGAACGAACGAATTGACTCATTCGCCCGACTCTTCAACCTCGGTGTCGTCTTCGTCTTCGTCCTCGTCCTCAACTGTGCAGCTGCTCGCCGTGATCGCATTGATTCGCACAGAGACGCGAGACTATCGCAACCGATTTCGGTCAGGTCCCCCAAGATCATCCAATACCTTCATGGCGCAGTTATGGCCAGCTGCACCAATGACCGATCCAGCGGGATGACATCCTGCGCTGCAAGAATAGAGACCCGCAACACCCGTTGCGTATGGCATACGCCGATCGAATCCAAATGTGTTGTCAACGTGATGGATGTGGCCGTATCGAATGCCGATCTCTTCTTCGATGCGCTTGGGAGTCAGGACATACGTGTCCACGACGAGATCTCTGAATCCCGGGCAGAATTGCTCTGCGATGCCGAAGATCTTGTCGACATACTTGCTCTCTTCGCGCTCCCATGAACTGCCCTTGATTTCATACGGCACCCACTGGATGAAGAACGCCGAGTTGTGGTTGCCTTGCGGATCGCGCAGCGATGGATCGATCTGGGTATGGATGTACCACTCGATCGTCGGAGAGTCAGCCAGTTCTCCGCGCATCACCCTCTCGAATCCAGCCTTGATTTCAGCGATGGGGTGCTCTCCCTGAGGCAACAAATGCATCGTTCCCTTGTGCTGACCGCGGTCCTCTGGCAAGCAACTGAACTTCGGTAGCCCACGCAGTGCCATGTTGATCTTCATCGTCGTGCCCATGCGCTTGAAGTTGTCGAGCCGCGAATTGAGTTCAGGCGGCAACACCGCCTCCCCCACCATCTCGCGCAGTCGAAACGGATCGGCGTTGACAATGACCGATCGTGCGGTCAGTTCACGTCCGTCCTTCAGGGCGACACCCGTCGCACGCCCATTCGTCGTGATGATGCGTTCGACTTGAGCGTTGGTGACGATGGTCGCGCCAGTCGCTTGCGCAGCCTTCGCGAACGAATTGGCGATTGCGCCCATGCCACCCTTGGCGACCATCCAGGTTCCGTCGGCGCCTGGCAGCCTGCACATGTTGTGAACAAGAAAGTTCATCCCGGTTCCAGGTGTGCCGAACGAGCCCGTAAGTCCAGAAAACCCATCGGTCACGGCGTACATCGCAACCAGCATCTCGCTCTTGAAATCGAAGCGTGCGAGATAGTCCTCGACCTGTCCCGTGACGAGTTTGACGAAAACTTCGCGCAGTTCTGCGCGGATGTACATCTGGGCCGTCGCCTCGACCGAAACGGGTCCTTCAAGCCAGCTCGGCGCGAGATCATCGCGCAACTTCCCAACTTCCTCTGCGAGAGCGGCATTTGCACGCCAGTCTTGCTCGGTGAACATCGCAAGGAACTGCTCGCGCATCGCCGACTGATCGGTTCCGAGCAGCAAGTAGCGTCCGTCGAGCATCGGCAAGAAATAGTGCGGAGCGCGTCGGATAACGTCGATCTTCGCTCCGGTTCGCTCGAGAATCTCCGGTGGCATCAAACCGAGCAAGTAGGAAGCGGTCGAGGTTCCAAGGCGGGGCGCCTTCGCAAATGGATACTCAGTCTTCGTCGCTCCACCGATCATCGCGCGCTCTTCGAGCACGGTGACTTTCAGTCCAGACTTTGAGAGTATCGCTGCCGCGACCAACCCATTGTGTCCCGCGCCGACGATCAGCACATCTGCTTGTGGGATCATTTGTTTGCTTGCCTTCGAGCGATGTAGCGCGTACCAGCAACAACACCGATGACACTAAGAACGGGCGTCACCAGCAACATCCACATCGGCTGAATCGAATACTGGCCAGTTTTCTCCCAGTCCGAGAGTGTCATGACGACGGGCCGTGGTGGTGCTTCGACGGCGGGTCGGGTGATCGCAACAAAAAGTGTCAGAGTGCCGAGCACGACTATGACGATCGCGAGGAGTGTTCCTGCCAATCGTCGCCCGCCCCACCAAGCCGCGACAACTCCGCCAAGAAACGCAGCGACCAAACTCAGCACGCACGACAGCGCGTTCCAGATATCGGACAACTGCCAACTCTCTGCGACGAAGACACGGTCTGCACCAAATTTCCACGCGGCAGCAGTCATGGCGATCCTCAGCGAGATTGCAATCGAGAGATAACCAAGCACCACGCCAAAGAGAATGCGAAAGAATTTCATTTCACCACTTTACATTCCTCGTCACAGATATAACCTCGACTCCCCGGCGCGGCATGGATGTCGCACCCAGCCAGCTCAAACTCTCCGCAAGGACGCTTCCCATGTCTGACTCTCTCCTCCATCGCATTCCCCCGCTCGTCAAGAATTTTGGATTCGGCATGTTCTGCCTCGGCGCGACACTCGCGCTCGGTGTCGTGCTCGGATCGCAATCGCTCGGTAAGGCGATTGCGACGATGAAACGTGGACAGTCTCCGATTCAAGTGAAAGGACTCGCAGAAATGAATGTTGTCGCGGATCGCGCGACATGGACGGGGACGGTCGCTTCAAGAGCGAAGACACTCGCTGAGGCATTCACGATGCTTGAAGCCGGAACCGGCAGTTTGCGCACGCTGATCGTCGCGCAGGGCTTCACGCCGGGAGAATTCGCCGCCTGCGAGGTTGACACCTCGATCATCTACGGCAAGACCGAAAAGGGCGAGAGTACGAATGTCATCGAGTCGTATCTCTTGAAGCAACGCACCGTCGTTTGGTCCTCGCGCGTCGCTGCGGTGCACGAACTTGCGTTCCGCGCCACCGATCTCATCAAGAGTGGTGTCGAGGTCGATTCCGGGAGTGCTTCATACTCGTGTAGCGGACTCGAGGCAGTCAAGATGGATCTGCTCGAAAAAGCGACGGCAAACGGATACCAGCGCGCCCAACTTCTCGCACGCGGATCAAAGAGCGGCGTTGGATCGCTCCTGAGTGCATCACAAGGAGTCTTCCAAATCGTTCCACAAGGCTCGACCGATGTCAGCGATTACGGATTCAGCGACACGACTGCGATCAACAAGACGGTCAAGGCGATCGTCAGTCTGAGTTTTGCAATCGACTCGTAGCGGCGCTAGACATTACTATCTCTGGCATGCGCCGCCGAATACTCGTGTTGATGTGTTCGGCGGTGCTTTTTTCATGCGATGAATCTGCGACGCCTGCGAAGCAGGTTGCCAGCCAAGACCTGCGGAATTCGACTGAGGAAAGTGCGTCATCGCCTGAATCTCGCGCGGGCGATCTCCTCCTTGCTCGATCCAATTGCACAGCATGCCACGCTTGCGAAACGGCGGTGACAAGCCGCGCTGGATCGCTCTCTGCTCCAAGACTCTCTGGCATTGGGAGTCGCCTGTCGAGTGCGTTCCTCACGCAGTATCTGACATCGGGTGCGCATGTCGGCGAAACGGGAATGCGCATGCCGAATCTTCTGCACGGACTTGCGCCGGATATGCGAGAGCGATTCGTCCGCGAGCTGACCGCGTATCTCTCTTCACTGCGTGACACGCCGACCGCAGATCCATTCACGGCGACTCGACCATCGCAGATTCAGGCGGGCGAGAAACTCTGGCAGACTCTCGGTTGTGTTGCGTGTCATTGGGCGACCGCGCCTGAGTCGTGGCTTGAATCGAAATGGAACGCGGGCGAGCTTGCGAGATTCTTAAAGGACCCCTCCACAGTCTGGCCCGATGGCCAGATGCCGACAACGCCACTTTCCGATGACGAAGCGCGATCACTCACTGCGTGGTTACTGCGTGGACAAGGTCGAAGCAGCGATGGTTCGTTTGCGCTCTCCAAAGAGCCAGGCATCGCCGTTGATTATTTCGAGGGAGAATTCGAAGGAGTTGGTCCCAACGCAAAGGATGTGCCAACGAAAACGGACGTCATGGCGGACATCGGCATTCCAAAGTTCGCGCGCGCAGATCAATGGGGTACGCGGTCTCGCGCAACCATCACGATCCCGACGAGTGGCACCTGGACACTCTGGCTCGGGAGCGATGATGGATCGTCACTCTCGCT
>CAMBMO010000039.1 GCA_945868805.1 Singulisphaera sp. GP187 | reverse complement strand
GCGACATCTCTGGCGGATTCACTCCCGACTGCAATCTGAACGGCAAACCAGACAGCTGCGACATCGCCAGCGGATTCAGTCTCGACTGCAACGCCAATCTCATTCCCGACTCCTGCGATATCGCAAGCGGATTCAGTCTCGACTGCAATCTGAACGGCAAGCCGGACAGTTGCGACATCGCGAGTGGATTCAGCGCAGATGTCGACAGCAATAGTGTTCCGGACTCTTGCCAGACCGACTGCAACGGCAATTCCATTCCCGATTCTTGGGAAGTCTCGCAGGGCACCGCACCAGACTGCAATGCGAACTTGATCCCAGACTCTTGCGACGTCGCCAGCGGTTTTAGTAACGACGTCGACAGCAATGGAATCCCAGACGAATGCAAGGCCGATTGCAACAACAACGACCTTCCAGATGCGTGGGAGATTTCGCAGGGAATGGTGCCTGATTGCAACGCGAACGCCAAGCCTGACAGTTGCGATCTCGCCGATGGCACAGCGCTCGACTGTAACGACAACGACAGCCCAGATTCTTGCGACATCGCGAGTGGATTCAGCAAAGATTGCAACACGAATCTCATCCCAGATTCCTGCGACTTCGCGAGCGGCTTCAGCAACGACATCGACACTAACGGAGTTCCCGACGAGTGCCAGCCCGACTGCAACAACAATGACATCCCAGATTCGTGGGAGATCTTGCAAGGGTCTGTCCCCGACTGCAATTCCAACGGCATCCCAGATTCCTGCGATCTCGCTTCGGGCGAACCCGACATAGATGCAGACGGCCGCATCGATTGGTGCGAGCGCGACTACGGCGACTTCGACCTCAACGGCATCATCGACGGAATCGACCTCTCGTACATTCTTTCGGCTTGGGGCGAAGTGAATCCACCAATCGGCGACCTAGACCACAACGGCTCGATCGGTGGCGGCGATCTGACCGCAATCCTGTCGCGGTGGGGCGTCATCCCCTGACCGAAGTCGGGGCGGACCTACCCCCGTTTCCTGCAACTCTTCCGGGTAGACCTCGTATCGTCGTGCATCGGGTCCCATTTGTTGGGACAAGCGAATTGACTTCAGCGGTATTTGTGGTACCATTCACCGGATTTGTTGGATTTTGATCCAGTGGGTCGCGAGGAGCAACATGCAACAAGCACCCAGAAACCGAACGAATCGCCGTGGCATCACGGTCATCGAAGTCGCCGTTGGAACCGCGTGCGCCACGCTGATCTTCTCACTCCTGTGCGCAGCCGGCTTTTGTCTTCGTCCCGCCAACGGCGAAGCGATCTCCATGGCGAATCTCATGGAGATCGGCACCGCACACGCGCTCTACTCATGGGACTGGAACGGTCTGCAGTGGTGCGGGCACAAGTCCGACTTTGGACTCGCCCTCAATAACTGCACCACCTACACCAGCACGATTGGATGTCCGCCTCAACCGATCTTGGGTACGGATGCCACGGGTGGATTGTGGGGAATTTGGATCAGCGGAGCACTGTGCACCGGTCTCCCCGGCGGCTGCAACAATTGGGTCGCAACGAATCCGACAGACTGGGCCACGTTCGGATCATGGCGTCTGATGCAGCAGCGGTCGTTTCACGACTACCTCAATGGGCGTTACTACGACGAAGTTTTCTACGCCCCCAACGACGCACGACTCTATGCCGCGGCATCGCGGCACTTCAACAGTTCCAGCGAATTCACAAACACGGCAAATTTCTGGACAATCGGTTCGAGTTACGCGATGTCTCCAGCGGCGATGTGGGATCCCGGAGTGATGCGAGCACCATCCGCTGGTGGCTATCAATCTCCATCGACGTTTCCAGGAGCATTCGAACGGCAGTCACTATCGAACGCCGCCTATCCAGAACTGAAGTCATGCGTCTTTGAAGTGAACTGGAACCAACAACCGCCGGCGACTGCTTCGACAGTCCAGGCCGCACTCCAACCCTTCCGTTACAACCAAGGAGTAGCGAGCAGACCGATCACGCTCTTCTACGACGGACATGTCTGGTTCCTGCCGAACAAGCGAGCAATCGCGGATGACGCCACGATCATCAAGCAAGGTGGGAGCGGGCTCTGGCATCGAGGGACTCCGATGGGATATGACGGCTATTACAACAGCCACGCAATCGATTCGGCTCGCACGAGCCACTCGGTTCTGACAACCAACGGCATTCTCGGCCGAGATCTGTTGAGCACACAATGAAGTTCGCTGTCACCGTCGCCGCACTCGCGACCTCCACGGCCATCGCAGCCGACACGCAGTGGTTGCCGGGAAGCGGCAACTGGCTCACTCCAGCAAAGTGGACGGCTGGAGTTCCCACCGACACCTCCAATGCGATATTCAATCTTCTGGGCGTCCAAACCACTGTCACTCTCGATGAACCGGGGCCGATCACTGCAGGACGCATCACCGTCCAACGCGGGAATGTAGAGTTTGCTGGCCTCGCATCGCTCGATCTCATGTATGAGAACGCGTTCACGCCAACGCTTACGGTTGGCACGCTCGCGGGCGAAACAGGGATCCTCGCTCTCTCGGGTCCCCCACTCGTCACCGCTGCGAATGTCGATATCGCAACGGTAAATCAGGCGGTCGGCGTGCTTGCGATTCCCGTAACGAGCGAACTTGATGTCGCGTACTCGCTGCGAGTCGGAGTCCTTGGCCAAGGATCGCTCCTGAGCAACCGTCCGATCCGTGCCACTTCACTGACAGTCGGTGTCGGGGATAGTGGATACGGATTGATCGCGGGATATGGATCAACGTTCCCTCCAACCCCGCCAGGAAATGCAGCACGCATCGACGTCGAGAGCCAATTCACCATCGGACTTTTTGGAACGGGCGAAGTGCGAAGTGGTACGGCTGGATTCAGTTGTGGATCGCTGATGCTGGGGCAGAACGATGGAGCGACCGGAACGCTGACCGCAACGGGTCCGATTGATATCGGCGGTCGAGTCACAGTTGGGAAGCAAGGGTTTGGCATTCTCAACCTCACAAGCACGATGTCGGCTCGCGGCGGATTGACGCTCGCGTTGCAAGGCGCGAATCCCATAGACCCTCCGACTCTCCTTTCCAACGCACTCGTGACGCTCACTGGTGGTCGTATCGTCGCGGGACGAGATGTGATGATCGGGCTTGCTGGCAACGCCCTGGTTACGATGAGCGGCGCCGCGTCCATCGAATCCACCGAGAAAATGACGATGAATAGTGGGTCGCCGCCGATCGAGATCGCGCTTCCCACAATTCCGAACGCGTACCCAACCTTGGGCGCTCCAACGATGGTTGGCGTGCGATGCGAACTCACGATCGAGGGAGCGCCTGCTCTCGGATCGGTCTGGCACATCGCTCGTGTTTTCAGCGGAGCCCTTCCGTCGTGCACGGTGAATTCAAATCCGGGAGCGGGGCAGGAGCTTCGATTGATTTCGTGCGCGACCGACTTGTTTCTGGCGCTCGTCGAAAGTGGATCCGCATCGCCAACTGTCTGCCCCAATGTGGAGGTCCCGACAGATGTCGCGGATGCATACATCGCGACTTCCCGAGCAACGGCACGACTCTTCGGTTCCGGTGGCGTCGTGATCGGCGATGGTTGGTACGCGGTGGGATGCCCAGGTCCCGGCGTGACCGCAATCGGCGGAGTCGATGTCTACCGTGCGGTCAACGGACAGTGGATCTTCCACACGACGCTCGTCTCGCCTGAACCAGGTTTCATTCTTGGAGCGGCACTCGCAGCAGACGGAAATCGCCTCGCGACTCGCTCGACCGACGGAACGCGCGTTGTCATCTTCGAGCGCTTCGCAGGAAGTTGGGGACTTCAAGGCGTGATCGTTCTCGATCCGCAGACGCCAACAACTGGTGCGATTCAACTTCGACGCACGCTCGCGCTGAGCGGCTCGACGCTCGCGATCGGAGATCCGCATAGGAATGCTCCATCACCATATAGCACCGGTGATGTCGGCGCGGCACATGTCTATGTCGAGAAGGGATCGGCATGGGTTCTGCAGGAGATTCTGAGACCTGACTTTCAATATCAAGCGATGAAATTCGGCGCGGCGGTTTCGTATTCGCAGGATCGCCTCTCGGTCGGCGGACTACTGAATTCGACGATCACGAACTTTGTGCGAACTGGAAGTGGCGCAGGTGCCACATGGACTCTCGAGGGCTATGTCACCGCTTCGACAACGGCGTCGGATGTTGCGCTCACGGGGATCGACCTCGTGACTGCGGCGCTCCCATACTTCTGGCGCAGTGTCGACGGAGTCTGGACGGATGCGGGTGCGGGAAGCACAGGATCATCGATGACATCCATGGGAAAGGTGAGTTTCGACGGAGCAACTGCGGCGTATCTCGGCGACAATTCCATTTCGACCTACAACCTCGGCTTGGATGGCGCCTGGAGAATGGGCCAGTTGCGTCCGTTTACGGGACCCAAGTCAGGCATCGCGCTACGCGGTCCGATCATGTGCGTTGCGTCTACGACAGGCGTGCTTGTCTATGGCGACACCCCCGCCGTTGCATGCCCGCCAGATTTCGATCAAGATGGATCCGTCGGCGGCAGCGATCTTTCATTCATCTTGTCGTCTTGGGATACATCGCCCCTCGGCGACCTCAACGGCGACGGTGTCACCGACGGAATTGATCTCACGACGCTTCTCGCGGCGTGGGGGGAGTGTCCGTAGCGAGGTGGGTCGCGGTCAGCGACGCCGGCGCGTCAGGAGTGCACCCATCGTGAGGAGCGCGAGCGCACCAGGCGCAGGGACAATCGAGAATCCTGTCATGTCGAAAAGGCCGTTGATGTTCTGGCCGGCGAGCGATGCAGGAACAGCGAATCCGATCTGCATGTTTGCGACATTCGAAAGCGCAGTGGTGTATGTAGTTCCTTCGAAAGAGACCCACTCCCCGCCGGTTTCGCGCAAGTCAAACTCGACGAGCGTCTACGTGCTGGCTGGGATCAAGACACCATCGAAGGCACTGGCGCCGGGATAGTTCTGCGGCGATGCAATACGAAGGGAGAGCGAAATCGATTGTGAGAGGTCGTGGCGGAACCAGAACGAAACTCCCGTGACGCCTTCGATCGCCCAGTTTCCCTGATACGCGCCCCCTGAAGATCCAGCGGATGTCGCCGCGCGAATGATGGTCGCGGGGATGCCCCCCGCCTGCGTGTTGACAAGGTTGTAGATGCTCGTCACGTACGCAGCGTCTCCGGGTCCTCCGAGGGAGGACCAGCCGAGAGTCGTCGCACTTGATGCACCGCGCCAGTTTGCAGCGTCTTGTGCGAAGGACTCATGGAATCCGACGACCGCTCCTTGCGCGCAGACGCAGGTGGCGACAGGAGCGGCGAGGGATGCAAGGACGACGATTTTGATAGTGGACATTCTGGGTCTTTCGTGTGAGTAGGAGTGGTGAATAGAGTATACAAATTATTCATTTGAGGCCAGCATTCGCCGCGGCGAATGCGCCCAAGAGCCGGGTAATGCCTCGAAATGTCGCGGCGGCGCCACTGACAATTGCCCCCTGCTCCGCAACGGAGAAGCACTGCGAATCGAGCGTCTTCCGGAATCCGCTCCAGTAGTTGTGCGTGTGCTTCATGTGAGGGTCGAGCGACTTGAGTGTGTCGTCGTTCAGACTCCACGCTTTGCGAAGCACCCGAGCCAATCGACCGGACTTGCCACGACACCACGTCCATGACCGTCAGCGAGGATGGCGATGTCGCGATCGAATGCGTCAAGCCGCCGATGCCTGAGAAGAAAGATCTCTCGCACGCGAGCATCGCTAAGAGCGAGTTCGTCGAGGACAAGCTCCATGGATTCGTGCACGGAGCGTATGGCCCGCGCGAAGTCGGCGTACTGAGCGCGCGAGATCGTTCCGCGGACGATCGACTGCTGCAACGGATGGTGCTCTGCCGCGTGGTGCAGATCCTTCGTCGACTCCTTGAGCTGCGCCGAGAGCGAGGCTGTCGTCATCCGTCGGACAGTTCTGGCAAATGGGCATAATCCAGTGCTCAGCGATTGCGCGTCGCATTCCGATTGAGGTGACCGAGTCAGTTCGACCAACCGCTCAGAATTGCAGTTAGGTCAATGCCATCGGTGATGCCATCGCCGTTGATATCGCCGGCACCGGAGGTCCCCCAATTCGAAAGAACTGCTGCGAGGTCCAAGCCGTTCGTACTTCCATCGCAATTGGTGTCGCTGGGTTGGCAAGAGAGGAGTTCGACGGTGAGTTCGAGCGAGGCTGGATGTGCGAGCAAGAGTTGCACCAGCGGGTTCTCCTTCGAATAGAAGGCTGGGAAATTTCCGCCTTGCTGCTCGACGAAAGTCAGACTCGTTGCAACGAAGAAGAGCCGTCCCGCATTGAGAGAGGTTCGTAGGTAGTGCTGGATTTCGGGATGTGAGACATCGATGGCAAATGTCATCACACTGCCTATGGGGATGAGTTCCCCAGGAGTGAGGCCATCGATCGTTCCAACTGCGAAGTCGCGTGGATCGAACCGCTGCCTCGGAGAGTTGGAGACATCAATCGCCGCGCCGGATGCATCGAAGCTCATCGCAAAGGCGTTGCGGACAGATGGAGCCATCGGATTCGGCGGGGTCGAGAATGGAGCGTTCTCAACGAAATTCGACGCAGAGAATCCGTTTCGAAATCCGCAACCGAAGAGTTCGATTGGCTGTCCCACATCGGGATCCGCTTGATGATCGGAATCGGATGCGCCAACGAATGCCTGCCAAGGATCCTGATTTGGATCGTACGCCACAACGAAATCGTTGGCGTATTCGATCGTGACCGTAGCGGACACGATGGCGTAGTGATTGCTGCCGAGGCTGGATGGCACTTGCGGCGAAGTCGCAAAGGCCATAACGAATTGCCCATCGCGGCTGTCGAACTCGGGCGTACCCGGCGTCGACCCGAATGTGGAGATGGTTGGGCGAGTGCCAGGAGTCCCGTTGAATGGGTACATCCACCGGTCGATCTGTGGCTGAGCGTAGGTCGCATGAATTGTTTCAGCCCGCACGAAACTGATATTGCATACGAGTGTGACGAATGACACAACGAGGCATCCACTCACTCGAGGGCAAAGATGGCGGAAGATTCGTGGCTTTGCTAGCATAGAAAGGCTTGGCGAATGTTTCAGTATATATGAGATTGCGCTCGAACCAACGTCATCGGGCATTGACACTTGTCGAACTGTTGGTGGTCATTGGCGTAATCTCCTTGCTGGTCGCGCTCGTCGGGCCGGCTGTGCATTCTGCGCGTTCGGCGGCGAAGCGAATGACCGAAGTCGCCGCCGCTCGACACGCAGCGCAGTCATGGCTGATGTACGCGACCGATCAGGGTGGGCATGTGCTCCCGGGATTCAAGTCTGGACTCAATGCTTACGACCAGGAGGGCGCCGTGATCCCGCCGGGATCCTATGGGGGTACGGCAACGATTGCCGCGCGTTGGCCGTGGCGGCTTGCGCCATACTTCAGCGGCAATATGAAGAGTCTCTACACCGGGGAACAGGCTGCGACACTGTCGGCGCTTGAAAGCGGTGATCCAGGGCAGTACCTCTACTTCACGAGCCTCTATCCCTCCTTTGGACTCAATTCAACATGGGTTGGCGGTGACAGCGAACGTATGGGTTTTCTTCCGAGGAACCTTCCGAACGGGCAGCCGAATCCGCTCGGGAGATTTTTTGTAACGCGAATCGCAGAGTGCCGACATCCCGAACGCATGACACTTTTCGCGTCGAGCCGAACCGCTGCCACCACAGACGGCCAGATTCTTGAAGGCTATTTTAGAATCGAGAGTCCGAGGCTCGTTCAATCGCAGTGGGGGCCGAGATATCTCGTGCAGGATCCGACAAGCTGTGGCAACCTGAGCGCGCGCTACCGCGACGAAGTCGTCGTCGCGACCATCGACGGGAGTGCGGGTGCAGTCGCTGTTGAGGCGCTGAGAGACATGCGCCGATGGGCGGATGCTGCGACCACATTTGACTACCAACTCGGCCCTTGATTGGACGCAGTTGATGCGCCGGAAGGCGGTCGAAAAACACGCAAGTTCGCGAGGATGGGTATCGGAGTGGACCAGCAGGACGTTCTCGCCCCGCAACCTAGGGTTTCACGGTCGGGGCAACGGATGGCGTCGCGGGTGACGCCGTCGCAAACGCTTTGTTCAACGCCGCGGCCATGCGCACGCCACCAGCGGTGAGTCGTCGCTCGACCGTCGCGATATTCGCCTC
>CAMBMO010000038.1 GCA_945868805.1 Singulisphaera sp. GP187 | reverse complement strand
TCCTGATACGGGATATCCGCCCCAACCAATCCAACCACCCTCCCGTCATCCGCTTTGATCGGCGCAAATCCAGAGAGCCACTCGCCGTAGGTGTCTTTCACATAGAGCGACGAAGGATGACTTGAATCGATTCGAACTCCACTCGTGTCCGTCCGAATTGGATCGAATGCCCCTCCCGGCGGCGACCAATCGGGACTCGATCGTGGATCGGAATCGACCGCGAAGTCCCAACCAGAAGTCGCCGCACGCTGGGTCGGGGTGAGGAGATACACGAACCTGATCTTAAAATCGCCTCTCTGATTTTCGACCGTGACATCCCGGACGAGTTTTTCCAACTGCGCATACTGGCGCGAATCAGCACTCTTCGAAATCCCCACCGATTCGAGCACGGCTGGATCAACCCCCGCGGCGACTGCGGTCGCGAGAGTCTCCACTCGCTCACGAAGGCTGAACTTCGTCACTTCCCGAACACTGATGTACCCGATCACCGACATGCTCGTGGTCGAGATGACTGCGATCGAAACCGCGGCGAGTTTGATCTTTGTTCGCAATCTCATGTTCGAAACACCAATCCACCTCACGAGTCGTGCACCTTTCACGAATTAGCCGAAAGAAAGCCGCCGATCGGACTTGAACCGACAACCTCAAGATTACAAATCATGTGCTCTACCAATTGAGCTACAGCGGCAAAAAACAACTCAGGAGTCACTCGATACGAAACTGAAGTCTAGCAAGTCGCAGGGGGAAGTTCGGACTTGCGACGCCGGCGCAGATTCACTTCGAGGATCGAAACATCGGAGGGAGAAATCCCGGCGAGGCGAGATGCTTGACCGAGTGTCACAGGACGAAAACGCGCGAGAACTTCGACTGCTTCGGCACAGAGACCGACGACGCTCCTCATGTCGAGATCGGGCGGAATGTGCGCGTGCTCCGACGCCGCGGCACGTTTCAGTTCCGTGCGCTGGCGACCGAGATAGGACTCGTAGCGGATGTCGATGATCGCACGCTCAACGAGTCGCTCATCGTCAGGCGAATGGGGAAGCAACGCAGACAATTCCTTCGCAGTGACTTCTGGGCGACGTGCGACATCGGCCAGCTTTTTCCCACTTCCGAATGCGATCGGCGCTGTCGTACGTGCGAGGAGCGCACGGAGATTCGCGAGAGTCCGCGCCCGCTCCCTCTGTCGCTCTGCTCGTATCGAGCAGACGAGTCCTGCAGCGATACCGAAGTCCGTGAGGCGATCCTCCGCATTGTCGGCACGAAGCATCAACCGATACTCGGCGCGGCTGGTGAACATTCGATACGGCTCGCGTGGATGTCGTGTCACGAGGTCATCCATCAATACGCCGATATACGCCTGATCGCGACCGAGTCGCAGTTGCTCGAATCCGAGTGCCTGACGCGCCGCATTTAAACCTGCGACGAGTCCCTGCGAGGCGGCCTCCTCATAGCCACTCGTGCCATTGATCTGCCCCGCAAGAAAGAGTCCGCGGATGAGCTTCGTCTCACCCGTCGCATCGAGTTGATGTGGCCAGACCATGTCATATTCGACTGCGTATCCCCATCGTTTCGCGACCGCGCGCTCGCAACCTGGAATGCCTCGGATCATCACTTCCTGAATCTCACGGGGGAGCGACGTCGAGATTCCATTGCAGTAAATGTCGTCCGTCGCAAGCGATTCGGGTTCGAGAAAGACATGATGGGATGACCGCTGCGAGAACCGAACCACCTTGTCCTCAATACTCGGGCAATACCGCGGACCAGTCTCGGCCTCCATCGCGCCGGCGTACATGGGTGCGCGGTGCAGATTTCGCCTCACCAGATCGTGGATCTCCGCTGTCGTGTGCGTCTCACGGCACTCAACTTGTGGCATTCTCGGAAACCTCCCCGATGGAAGGATGCTGGGTGAAAGCGCGCTGAAGGGAAGCGGATGATCATCGCCCCACTGCGGAGTGAGCGACTCCCAGTCAATCGAATCACGGCGCAGTCGCGGTGGAGTCCCAGTCTTCTGTCGGCCCAATTCGAACCCGAGTTCCTTCAGTGCGGCAGAGATTCCAACCGCAGTCCCCTCGCCCACGCGTCCCCCTTCAACTCGTGATTCGCCTGTGTGCATCAATGCGCGCATAAATGTGCCGGTGGTCAGCACAACAGCGCGCGCTTCAAGTCGGACGCGACCGACCGAATCGACCGAGACTCCTGCGATCGAAGTTGTCAAAGCCAGTGGCGTTCGCGACGCTTGCGCTCCATATGGCATTCGAGGAGCGACTCCCGATCCGCGCTCGCCCTGCCACATCTTCTCGATCGCAGTCGCGTTGAACGGAGCCGCCATTTCGTCTGACGAAAGCACATGCGCTCCAGCTGCGAGTCGAACAGCTCGAAGAGTTCCCGCTTCCACTTCGAATGATTCGACGATTCCTTGGATCATGACGATCGGCACTTCGGACTGCTCCCGAGTCGACAAGAGTCGCTGAACTTCGGCTTGATAGTGGTGTCGATCGCACTGCGCTCGTGGCCCGCGAACCGCGGCTCCCTTCGTCGCGTTGAGGACGCGAAAGAGAATACCTGTCGCATCTGTTGCGCGCCCCATGATCCCCCCGAGTGCGTCGATCTCTCGCACCATTTGTCCCTTGGCAAGCCCACCGATTGCGGGGTTGCAACTCATCGCGCCAACCGTCGCAGGATCCATCGTGATCATGAGCACTCGAGCGCCATGAACTCCATGCGCTCCTGCGCTTGCGAGTGCGCTCGACGCAGCCCACGCGGCCTCTGCGCCTGCATGACCGCCTCCGATGATGATGACCGACAAGTGATCCATTGGGGGGTGGTGACTCCAGAACTGAAGGATAGGCATTAGGATGCGCGACCCATGTACCGAACCATCTCCGTCGCGTCGGTATCCAAGTGCCTGATCGTCGTGCCAATTCACGCGGAACTCAAGGGAAAAGCGTTGCGCTTACCGAAGTCCGTCAGCGATCACAGAGGATGTCGGGACGCTCTGCTCTCCGGGTCGTTTACTGGCGAGGTTGGCGCGACAATTTCGGTCGGCACGACGCACTTGTTGGTTGGACTGGGACTCGAATCCGAGATGTCCACGGCGCGAGTACGGATCGTCGGCGCAAAGCTTGGGAGAGCGCTCGACAAGATGGCGACGAGTGCGATGTCAATCTGCGATTCGAGCAGTTGGGGAATGGGATCGGCGTTGAAGCGCGAGATGGGGAGCGCCTTCGCCGAAGGCCTATCGCTCGGGACCTGGCGATTCGATTCGCTTGACGGCTCAGCCACGAAGCGCGAGCCTCGCAGGTTCAAACTCACCCTCTGGTCAGCGGACGCGGCGGTTCGAGAAGGATTCACGCACGGGCTCGTCATCGCCGATGGTGTCAACACTGCTCGTCGCATCGGCGCAACACCGCCCAACATCGCCCATCCTGCGTGGATCGCTTCGGAGAGTCGAAGAATCGCGCGCGACGGCAAGATGAAAGTTCGGGTGATCGATTATGCACAAGCACGTAGGTTGGGCATGGGCGGACTGGTTGCGGTCGGACAGGGATCGGCGATCAAGCCATGCCTCGTCATCTTCGAGTGGACACCACACAAAGTCGCAGCCGCACGAAAAAGGGACCACATCGTCCTCGTCGGCAAGACGGTGACGTACGACACCGGTGGATACTCGCTCAAAGTCAACAATGGCATGAAGGGGATGAAATACGACAAGTGCGGAGGAGCGGCGGTGATGGGAGCGATGCAGACCATCGCGACGCTTCAGTCTCCTGTTCGCGTGACCGGAATCCTCGCAGTCGCCGAGAACATGGTGTCGCACGATTCCTATCGCCCAGACGACATCATCAAGTTGCACAACGGAGTAACCGTCGAAGTGACCAACACCGACGCCGAAGGACGACTCGTCCTCGCCGACGCGTTGAGCTGGGCGTGTGCGACACTGAAACCGACCGCAATCGTCGACATCGCAACGCTTACAGGCGGAGTCGGTGTGGCGCTCGGTCACTTCTGCGCCGGGTACTTCTGCAACGAACCGAAACTGACAGCACGTGTCGAAGAGTCGGCTACATCGACGGGCGAACTCGTCTGGCGACTACCACTCTGGCCCGCGCATCAAGACTTCATGCGCAGTCAGCACGCGGACATCATTAATAGCAATCCGTTGCGATCCGCCCATCCGATTCAAGGTGCCGCATTCCTCTCGTATTTCGTGAACCCAGCTCTTCCTTGGGCACACCTCGATATCGCATCGGTCGCGACAAGCGATTCTCCCAATGACGTGACGGGAGTCGGTCCGACCGGTTGGGGAGTGAGATTGCTTGTCGATCTCGTCGAGCGAGGCCGTTAAGCGCCGGACTTTTAACTTTTGGGATCTTCGCCGTTTTCGATGCGCGTAATCTTTGCGAGCCGACGAGCGTGTCGCCCGCCTTCATAATTCGATCTGATCCAAATGTCGACGATTCGCTTGACGAGGGTCTGACCGAGCAAGTCGGCAGAAAGGCAGAGCACATTCGCGTCGTTGTGGGTTCGCGAGAGTTGGGCGCTCAGTTCGTCGAGCGCGAGCGCAGCCCGAATCCCGTTGACCTTATTGGCGGCGATCGCCATACCGATACCCGTTCCACAGATCAGGATTCCACCATCGGCGCGATTGGCGACGATTTCCTGCGTGACTTTCCAAGCGATGTCCGGGTAGTCCGATGGGGCGCCAGTGACATCCCCCACGATCACGACTGAGAATCCCTCGAGTCGCAGTTGTTGCTCGATCGCAAGCGCGACCGCGGTTCCACGGTGATCGCTTCCAATTGCAATGCTCTTCATCTTGCGAGCACCTCCGAAAGTCGCCTGGGGATCAATTCCATGAACTCGGCCGCGATGCGGTCGTACGCAACATCCCCCAGTCCAATCGGATCCCAAACATCACCACACTCGTCGAGCGCGTGAATCTTCGCGACCTGTTGTTTCTCCCCTGCGACCAGATCTCGGGCTTGTTTTACATGGCTCGCCGTCATCCCAAAAACGATATCCGCAGCACGAACCATTTGGGAAGTCAACCGCTTGCTCCGACCATCGTGTGCGATTCCCATTCGTTTGAGCGTCTGAATGGCCTCGTTCGAGACCAAAGCACCATCCGATGCGGACGTTCCCGCCGAAATGACAAAAATCTTGCCGTGATCCTGACCAATCTTGCCCGCCTCGACCTGGAATCGAGCAATCGCCTCTGCCATTGGGGAGCGACAGGTGTTCCCCGTGCAGACGAAGAGGACCGTTTTCATGAGTTTGAATAGTACAGACCGACTTTCGAATTCGGGGTAGATTCTCCATCAGAGAGCACTTGTGGAATTTGTCTCCTTTGAAGATGCGTGGCGGTTGCTTCGGCCCTTGGGTATCGAGGTTGTTTCCCAATCGGAGAACGAGTTGCGACTTTCGATTTCGGAAAGTCCGCAAAGTTCTTGTATCGATGTTGCGTCGACCGACCATGCGCAGGCGAAGTCTTTCCCCTCGGAAGTCGTGCAGCTGGACCGAAAGCAAATCGGCGACACGATCGAGGCCATCGTTCACAAACTACGACTCACACAGGTGTATGTGATTCCGATCGGGCATTGGCGACAGCTGTTCGAAGCAGTTGCTGCGGGCATGGCGACCAACGAGCAGTGGCGCGCGATCGACAGCGCCGCGATCGTCGAGCTCAACACGCGAGATCCGCTTCTCTTCGTGCCAGCAAATTTTCACATTCTTCGCGATCTCGTGCGTGTGATTTTGACAGCCGGCACAGCTCCAGTCCATGGGATTTCGATCACCACCGTCAAAACTCCACTGCTGATCGAAATCGTGCCTGCAGGCGAAATCAGTGTCTTTACCGCCCGTACTGAACTCGCGCATGTCGTTCGCGAAGTCCTTCTCCATCCGCACGGTTCGGCGAAGCCCTCGGCCACGCCCGCTACTCCGAAGGATTGACGAAGTCTGGTTCTGGGATGTCTTCGCCACGAGCAGAAAAACCCTTGCCGCATGCCTCGCAGGCATAGGAATCGCTCCCGCTCTGCGACGACTTACGGATCGCGACAGCGTTGCAGGCTAGACAGCGCCCGGCTCGCAACTTGGCGAGCGCAAGCGGTCGTTCAATCGTTCGCACGATTGCCAAGAGAAAGACGAGCGGAACCAGTGCCAGGAGCCCAAGAAGGACCAAACCAAGCGCCCCGATCGGAAGCATGAAGACCATCGCGAATGCCAACAGAAACGCCAGGAGATATCCCCCAAAGACCACGCCAGCGTAGTACCTGCGAATCGTACGAACCAGCGTGTGGAACATCGTGGAAGAATAGGCGGGGTGGTCGCAGGAAAGTCGGACTCGGGATCAACTCTGATTCAGGCGGGTATATTCCAACACGAGGAACCTCATGGCAACAACTGCAACCGATTCGATGAAAATTGTCTGTGACCGCGCCGCGCTCGTCGATTCGCTGACCCTCGCGAGCAGTGTCGTCATGTCTCGAACAACCGTTCCCGTCCTCCTTTGCGTCAAGCTCTCTGCGAAAGATGGAACTCTCAAACTGTGGGCAACCGATCAAGATATTCGGCTCTCCCTCGTGCTGGCGAGCGTTGAAGTGCATAGCGACGGCGATGCCTTGATTCCCGCGGACAAATTTGCGCAGATCGTCCGATCGTGTAACGACTCGACGCTCACCATCCAGATGGACAAGAATGTTGCCGTGGTGCGCGGTGAGGATTCCAAGTTTCGCGTCTATGGGTACGACCCGCGCGAATTCCCAGGAGAGACAGACAAGTCTGATGTTCCGATCGAGTTCGAAGTCGCCGCCGGAGTGCTACGCCGAATGATCAGCCGAACCGTCTTCTCGACTGCATCGGACAATACCCGCTACGCATTCAACGGCGTGCTGCTCGAGCGCAAAGGACGAAGACTTCGCATGGTCTCAACCGATGGACGACGGCTCGCGATGGTTCGTGGCGATTGTTCTGGACCGGCGGATGGCGATGCGACATGCATCATCCCGACGAAAGCTCTGAATGTCGTCAATCGCTTGCTCGACGATCCCGATGCGTGCGTGCGTATCTCCCGCGACCGCAATCGCATCCGATTCGAGGTCGGTGAGACTGCGGTGATCGTCTCAAGCCTGATCGAAGGCAACTTTCCGCCCTTTGATGATGTCCTTCCGAAAGAACACGACCGTCGCGGCACATTTGACACGGCGGAGCTCGCTGCCGCAGTCAAGCGCGCTGCCCTCCTGACCAACGAGGAGAGCAAAGGGGTCAAACTCTCATTCAATTCGAACGGGCTGACGATTTCTAGTCGTGCCGCAGAGATGGGAGATGCCGAGGTGCACCTTCCTGTGCTGTCATGGGAAGGTGCCGATATCGAAATTGGCTTCAACCCCGCGTACATCACCGATGTCCTGCGCATCGCCGACACGAAGGTCGTAGCGATCGAGATGAAGGGGGCGAATCGGCCCGGCGTCATCAAGATCGGCGACGACTTTACTTATGTCATCATGCCGGTCAGCCTTCCGAGCTGAGTTCGCAGCGCCTCCTATTTGGACGCGTACTTCACTCCGCAACCTTTGTTCTTGGTCGTCGATGGTTCTACTGGTTTCCCAGCCTTGATCGCGGTCACAGCATTCACGATGTAATTCGTACTGCCATCATCATTCGTGGGCGCGCCGATATAGGCGACAGTGCCAGTTCCGTTCACGATAAAGATATGTGGCGTCGTTTTTGCGCCGTACGAATGACCGATTTTCCCGTCCGGGTCCAGCAACACTGGCACAGACTGACCCGCCTTCGAGATGACTGCGCTCGCCGCGCTTCCTTCTTCCGCGGAAGTCTTGCCCTGGTGTCCATCCTTGGTCGAGTCGATTGTCAGATAAACGGCACCCGCATCCGCGGTCTTCATTTCCGTGACCGTCTTGCTCGCCGTTCCGCTACCCCAGTAAGAGGAAGCACCACTGCCACTCGCGGGACATGACGAACAAATCCACTCGATGACAACGGTGTTTCCCTTGTAATCGGCGAGGTTGTAAATCTTTCCATCGACACCCGTGAGAGTGAATTCTGGTGCCGCTTGACCAACTGTCGCCACCGCAGCTTTCTGTGCCTTCTGGTCTGCCCCCAACCGCGGTGATGCTGCCACGAGAAGTGCCGTGCCGGTCAAGATCGTCGCTACCAAGATTGTGTGACTCAGACGCATTTCGAATTCTCCAATGACAGTTCGTTACTTTTCGACCGCCGGAACATCCGACGGCTTCAGATCGACTTGGAACGCCGGATCCACGTCCCGTTTACCCGTCAGTACCAATCCTCGAAGCCTCGGTGGGCCATCCACCGCATCCTTGGGCTCAATGGAAAAGGGTACTCGAATAGTTGTTACGTCACCCACTTGTCGAGACAAATACGGGCCCGTCCCGTCTAAATACTCGACCCCGCTCATCGGATCGGGAATAAAAGAAACTGGAAGTGTCCCAAATGACTTGGTGGCGCCAGAAAGAACGAGTGATCCCTGAGTCGGCGAACCTTCCAATGTGGCTCGAACCGAGTCCGGGAGCTTGACCGGGAGGGCCCTCGAACGACTCTGCGGTGCCTTCGGATCTGGCGAAATCGAGACCTGCTCCGAAAGCGTCGCTCGACCCATAATGCAACTCGTCTTGCAAACGAGCCAGTCGACTTTCGCCTCAACAGCGATCGAGGGCGCGTCGGATTTCGGCCCGAAGACCGGAATCAACAAGTCAAGCGAGTCTTGGTACCCAAAGTTTCGTTCCTCGGCAGTCCCCAGAATCTCAGGGCGTGGGAAGATCGTTACCCCCGAAGTCCAACCAGCGGGAAGCGTCAACTTGATCGCTGGTGGTGCCCCACTATCGCCGGGATTCGACCAATAGAGATGCCAATGTGGTTCGATCCTAAATCGAATCAGAACAGCCGTCGCACCATCCGGAGTCGCCACGAGGCAGGGAGCCAAGGACGCAGACGCCGGCGCGACCGCCTGCGCAGGAGTGCTCACGACTTGCGCTGGGGGAGTCGATCCCATCGCGAGAGCGATCAAGGTGCCGTAAACTGCGAGCACTGTCGAATTGAATCGGTCCATCGTGGAAGGTCAGCGTACATGACGGCAACTCTTGATCCAACGCGGAAGAAGTGAACGATGCACATCGCTCTAAAAACTCTTGCTGGATGCGCTTTGGCGGTCGTGATTTCCTGCAACACCACGACCAGCGATCGAGATCTGGTCTATCTCGATTCCTATAGCGCTATCAAGATGCTCAATCAACCTGCAGGAGTTTTTTCGAAGGCAAAGACATCCGTGTTCATCGACCCTCGTCGTCGCGAGGAGTACGCACAGAAGCACATCGCGGGCGCGATCAGCCTTCCTTTCGAAGACATGACTCTCGAAGCGCAGGGGTTGCTGGAGTCGTATGACATTCTTGTGGTCTACGACACCGATTACGACGATGTCCTCGCGAAGGCAGCGAGCAAGCGACTGCTCGAACTGGATTTCAAAGCTGTCTACACGCTCGAAGGAGGGTTGAAGGCGTGGGAGAAGGCCGGTAATGAGGTCCAGACGGGCGTACCTGCGAACGCTCCTGAATTGCCCGACAAACCGGTGATTTGATATCTCGATTGCAACTGCCCTGCGAGCAAGCCCACTGGCGCGCTTGCTCACTCACTCCAACGCCGCAGCGCCGGAGATGATTTCGGTCAGCTCGGTCGTGATCTTCGACTGACGCGCACGGTTGTAATTCCGCTTGAGCGTCCGACCGAGTCCGCTGGCGTTGTCCGTTGCAGCCTTCATCGCGATCATGCGCATGACATTCTCGCTCACAACCGAATCGTTCATCGCCTGAAAGAGCGATACTTTCACCGACTTTGGAAGCAAATCGTTCATGATCACT
>CAMBMO010000037.1 GCA_945868805.1 Singulisphaera sp. GP187 | reverse complement strand
AGCACGCCATCAGCGCGTGCGGCATCGATCTGCGCCATCAAGAATTCGACGAGTGCCCGCTTGGAGAGGAAGGTTGCATCAAGGATTTCGCCCTCGCGCAGTTTCATCCCTTCCTTGAGAACGGTCACGTTGCCATCGGCACCGACATGCTCGATACGCACGCTTGTCGCCGCGCCAATTGTCACCGACTTCTCGTTTGCGAAAAAATCGCCGCCACTCATACTGGCTACCTGTGTCTTGCTCTGTGCACTCCACGCGCCCATCTTGTGTGGATTCGCCTTCGCAAACTCTTTCACAGCCTTCGGAGCACGACGGTCCGAGTTGCCCTCGCGAATGACTGGATTGACGGCACTTCCCTTGATCTTGTCGTAGCGCAAATTCGTCTGGCGCTGTCCATCGGTCGTAGGCGCATCCACATAATCAGGCAGTGCGTATCCCTGCTTCTGCAACTCGACAATCGCGGCCTTCAGCTGCGGAACCGACGCGCTGACATTTGGAAGTTTGATGATGTTCGCCTCGGGTGTCAGGCACAAGCGACCGAGTTCGGCGAGAGCGTCATCGATGCGCTGTTCGGCTTTGAGGAACTCTGGAAATGCCGAAATGACTCGGCCAGCGAGCGAGATGTCACGCGTTTCGACCGCGATGCCAGCGGGTCCTGCGAAAGCCCTCAGAATCGGTAGGAAAGAGTAAGTGGCGAGTGCTGGGGCTTCGTCGGTATGCGTGTAAATAATGGTGGGTGAGGGCATGGGAAAAGTGTACGGAGTTCGAACAAAGTCTGACTACCGAATGGTCACGGCAAGTGCCAGTGCAACCACAAACCCAACCGTGAAAGCGATCCAGTTGAAGTCTCGTTGTCTCATACGTTTGAACGGTACACTCCTGCGATGAACCGGGAAGTTCAGACATGCATGTTCGTGAATCGTGGTTTAATGGGCTTTTTTGCATGCTCCGAGGATGTCGAGAAGGACGAACTTCGCAAATTGGACTGGAATTGGCTCGAGACGCGAAGTTCAGCAGCTGATGTTCAGGCAGGTCCGGTGATGGCATGGATGCAACCCCTTCGGAACGATCTTCGTTTCGTCGCTCGATTGGTGCGATCAGCGCCGAGCGGACTGGTCGCTCGATGGAGTATTCGTGCGATCGTGGTCAACACGGATACCTATGAGTGGCTTCTTGATCGACTCGTGAATTGCATTGGTGATGAGGAGTTTTGGACTGACGCCTCCTTCTCTAACGGCATCCCGATTCACCTTCCTGAGTGGATGCAGAGCGCCGATGCTTCTGGAACAGACCGCGCACAAATCACGAACGCACTCTCGCAAGTCAAGAACGAGGGACTCGCGAGAATCGACCGGACGAGTGACTGTGAACCGTGGGCGCTTGCGGTTCAGATTCCTTCGGTGCTACGTGGCGACGCTCGGGTGCGGCTTCGATGGCTCGTCGGGTTCGATCACTTCCCCCGCGGAACCCATGTGGTGGCCGGGCGTTTCGCAAGTCGAGCACCGCACGACCTTCCGAGCGCGCCTTCTCCACGCATTTCGACTTCCACCAACAATCCTTCGCGAGCGTCTCTCGATACTGAGCAGGCGAAATCCAAGGGAGAGGATGATGTCCTCTGGCACGCTCGACTGGAAGAACCAAGTCGGTTCCGGTTGGTCATCCCTGCAATTTGCGTCCTGGTCATCATCGGTGCAGTCGTGTTGGCGATCGTCCGCGTCCACGCTGGGCGCGTTGCTTGAAAATTGCCCTTGGTCCATCTCCACTTTGAAATGAAATTCGCTCACCCCATTTCGGAGAGCAACACGCCATGAGCGGTTGGTTTCACGAGCTCTCATGCCCGACATGCGGCAGATCACAGCGATATACCCCAAACACCGTGAGATCCACGATCACGTGTTCAGGGTGCAACCAAGGCTTCATCCCGAGCGAGGTGATCGGCGCAACTCATGCGGCGAGGCGAACGAGTCGCGAAGTCGCAGGGGATGAATCGATGGATCCAGACACGGCGCAATTCAGCAAGAAGTCTCGTCGCGACAAGGTGCCCGAATGGGCAGCGGAAGCTCCCGCAGTTCTAGAATTGACGCGCGAATCAATTGAACTGATGAGTGACGGCGTGGAGAACGCCGCTTCGATTTGGTCTGGTGAAGACGCGCATGGTGGCGACCCGCCACGCGTCATTCACGGGAGTGGAATTGCAAGGTTTGACCCCCGCACCAGACGACGATGGGGGACGATGATGTGGATGGTGGTTGTCGCTCTCTGCATTATCGTGATCATCTTGATCATCGGGATCGGAGTTGTCGCGTGGAACTTCTGGTCGCCGACCGCGAACCCCGTCACGGCATCGACAGGAGAGTTGCCAAATCACGAATCAACTCCCGAGTCAAGCCGGAAGGAAGTTGACCGCAGTCGAAATATTGCGCCAGGATTGAAGTACCCTCAGCTCTCGGCGCATCTATGACTGCAACCGCCCCAACCACTCTCGTCGGTCAGGTGCAGTGCCCAAGTTGCGCCCATTCATTCCGCACCGAAAATGTCCGGTTCATCGCAGAGCATGTCTCTCTGCAGGGCGACTCGATCGCTGGTCCCCTGGAAGGAGTCCGATTTCGTTCGAGTCGATTCGATCTCGATGGCAATGCCATCGACATGGCAGGACGAGCGTGCACACGAACCGCCTGCCCGCGTTGCCACATCGAGATGCCCAGAGCACTCCTCGAATGCAGCACCAATTTCATCTCCATCATTGGTGCGCCTGGAAGTGGGAAGAGCTGCCTCTTGGGGGCGGCGAGCTGGTCTCTGCGTCGATGCGCGGGCGAGTACGGATGTTCCTGGGTCGATGTCGAGCCGCGACTGAATGCACTCTTGCATGGGTATGAGTCGGCGCTCTTCGCAGGGAAGGGAGGCACATTTCATGTGCCAAGGAAGACTGAAGTGTCAGGTGGGGATTGGTATCACCAGATCCGTGTTGGCGCTCGAATCGAAAGCTTTCCAAAGCCGATGTTCTTTCGGATTGGTTGGCAAGGTGATCATGGAGATGCATCCTCGGTCATGGTGTTGTACGACAACGCTGGCGAGCACTTCCAACCAGTCGCTGAGAACGCGGAACCTGCCTATACGCGCCATCTCGGCCGTGCACAGGCACTCCTGTTCGTCTTCGATCCCACAATGGCGCAGAGTGCAGAGAGTTCTCATCGGCAGGAACTCGTGTTGATCGAGGCAATTGCTCGTATCCGACGCTTGTCGGGTGTCGATCAGAATGCGAAGCTCGAGATTCCGCTCATCGTTGCGCTTACGAAAGCGGATCTTTGGGGAGCCAAGGAAGGGATTGATCTGTCGAATCGCCCGATCGCGCAGGGAAGGCGGGTCGACCTCGATCGCAAGGCAATCGATGCGGTCGGCGCGAAAGCGCAGGCATTTGTCGCCGGCGCATTTCCTGAACTGGTGCAGTCGGTCTCAGCATTCGTAGACAAGGTGTACTGGGTTCCATGCAGTGCGCTCAAGATGGCGTCCGATGGAGCAGCGAAGAACTCGGTCGTGCGCGGCGAGTCGCAGTGGTCTGAGGTTCCATTGCTTCTCGCGTTCGACGAGGCATCTCGTCGACAGGGGCGCAAGTAGCGATGCCGTACGAGGTCGTCAACACATCTGTGGCGCAGGGGCTTACCCCAAACCATTCGGGCTACTGCGATGTTGTGCGAACGCGAGGGCTCCCAGAAGAGATCACGCCACTCCTCGCGCCTCTCAACTACTACGACGACCAACTCGGTCGAGGGCGGCCAGCCTTTGGCGTTCGGACGATTCGCTTCGGAGGGCGAGCGTGGGGCGTTGTCTCGCGGGTGATACCAAACGGAAACGATTACACGGGGCGGCCGAATCGACTTGCCCATCATGTCCTCACTCCGCCCTCCGAGACCGATTCCATCTCTCCTGCGAGAATTCTCTCTCAATTCAAGTTTCGAGATTCCTTTGACGGAACTCCTCGATACCTCGATCGCGAACCGGAGATTCCGTCGACCGAGTCCAACTGCGACGAGGTTTGGACAGCGCTTGGTGGGCAAGGATGGTGTTTGCATATCTCACAACTCGCACTCGCTGGGAGTCGTCTCGTGGTGCTCATTCCTCCATCAGTCGATGGTCGCAGTGTTGTCACTTCGCTCGTCGCGCATTTACCAATCGATCAACGATGGGCGCTGTCTGTCGCTGAATCTTCGTCCGCCGAGCAGTGCTGGGCGCAGGGAGTTGCTGTTCGAATCTTGACGACGGACCTCGATGATGAATCTGGACGGCGAACCTGGCCTGGAGAGGTGTTGATCGACCTTCGCGTGTCTCGCACAGCTCCAGCACCGAGCCGATCAAGAGAACGAGATGTGGCACAGGGATCTGCCACTGAACCAAGTCAAGTTGTCGAGTTGGACTTCGGCGCATTCGATGCGAACAGGAGCGAGGGTCGATCCGACGAGGGCAGCGGACCGATCGAGGTTGCTATCAGCTTTGAGAGCGCTCCGGTGGTGACTCGCCACGGAGCTGGAGAGCGCACCCATGATTGCCGCCCACTCGAGATCCAGCCGACTTCATGGAAGCAGATCGTCGCTTGGACGATTCTTGGTCTGATCACAGGGGGTTTTCTCGGTTTCGTGATTCGGTCCGCCATTTGAGAAGCCATGATGTCCAACCACCTAGAACTTTGCGCGAGGATTAGACAGTGGATCGCAGTCAACGCGAATGCCAAGTCGAGTGGTGTCAAGCCGTCGCTCGACGAGGCCGCGATGCGAGCGATGGCGAAGGAGTATTGCGAGACCATCGGCCCAGTCGTCGGCGAATTGAACCGGTGCGTCGGATGGGCGAAGGCGGAGCTCTTTGTCGAAGCGTGTTCGATCTGCGACGATTTTCCAGACCTGCTCGCGACGGCGAAGGAATTGTCTTTCGAAGGACTTGTGAGTGGAGCGAGCGCATCCGTCGAAATCGCCCGATTGCTCCAGCCGTATGCAGGAGCATTCGGCACAGTTCCGATCATCCAGCAGTCGAGCATCGAAGCGATGGATCGTGCGTACGGCGAACTTGGCAGAACCGCGGCGATGCTCGCCGTCGTCCAAAACCTTGCGCTTGCTCGGGCGAGTGTTCAACTTCGAATCGAGGCGCTTCGCAAACTGTTTCGGGATAACCCGGGCTCGCGACTCTGGCAGAGCGAGATGAGTCGCATCGAAGGGGGCGCATTCGAGTGGATTCACTCGCAAATGCTCAAGGCGCACGATGGTGGAGACTTTCAGACTGCGAAGAAGATGATGGACGAGCTTGCGCGCAAAGACTGGGGAGTCCCGGTTTCGGAAAGTATCAAGGGCGCGTGCGAGGCTCTCTGGCAGAATCTCCAGGGGCGCGAAGCGGAGCGTCGCTATGGCGAGTTGGAGCGCGCGATTCGAGATGCAAGCTCCGCCAGCGACGCGGCGAGGCTTGAACGACTCGAAGGCGCATGGATCCAAGTACACAACGAGACAGGTCACAGCCCAAGTCGTGAAAGTGACCTCATCGTCGAACCTGCATTCAGATGGCTCAAGGAAGACCGACATCGTCTCGCGCGTGAGCAGCAATTCCTCGATGCCGTCGCAGATGTCGAATCCGCGCTCTCGAACGGCGCGAGTGAGTTGGTCGTCTCACGTTGCTATTCGCGCGCTGGCACCTTTGATCGAGAGATTCCATCGCATGTTGTCCAAAGGGTGGATCACTTTCGTGAAGCGATTCGAGCGAAGCGTCGCCGGCGGACGCAGATGCTCGTCACGGCGATCGTCGGCGTTGTTGCGTTCGTCGGTGCATTTGTCGCCTGGTCAGTCCACCGTGGGCATGTCAGGGACGCGGTCGAGAAACTCGTAGCGCAGGTGGAGGCCGATCTCAAGGAACACCGACTGGCCGAAGCAGAGATATTGCTCGCTGATCAACCCGACCTTGCAGGTGAAGTCGAAGTGGCGGCGATCAACGCCGAGGTCATGCAGTCGCGGCCGCAGTGGGAGAAGGAACGGGAGGCATTCCGGGTTTGGAAGATCGATGTTGAAACTGCCTCTGCCGGGGATTGCTCTCAAGCGCGGTTCGATGGATTGCGCGCGACGATCAATGCGCTCGAGAGTGTGTTGACTTCGGACGAAGGGAACGATCGTGATGTGTTGGTGGCAAAGGCCAGGGGGGCGGTGACGATGACGACAGGGAAGCGTTTGGCGAGCCTTGCCCCTCGGAGCAATGCCTTCAGCGCAAGCGTCGCAGCGGTCTTGACGCTTGATCAATTGCCAGAGTCCCATCGCTACGACCCGAAGGCTCTCGCGACTGTCCGTGATCAGATCGCGCCCATTATCGCAACAGGGCAAGGAGTGATTTCGGAATATTCCGATATCGGGAAGGAGCACTCGACCTCGATCCAGACAGGGGTGGAACGACTTGAGAAAATCCAAACGGAAATCGTCGCTCGCCTCAAGGACATCGCTGATTTTGGTTCCGCCTTGAAGGCATTGACTGCTTCTTATCGCGATCTGGCAGAGTTCAAACGGAAGTACGCCGCAATCAACGAGGACTACAAGGCAGTTCTCGCCGGACTCGGACTTCGAAGTGATTTTCTCAGTGGCGTCGAACTCACGATCGCATTGGATGCGTCGTTGGCTTGGAGCACTTTGATCGGGAGCGATCCCGAGCGATTCCACTTCTGGTCGATGAACATGCCACCAGTGCCCGGCGTCCAAGAGTCTCTGCGTGACTACCTCGTTCTCAACCCCGATGCTGACATCAAGTCCCAATTGCAAACTCTCGTGAAAATCGGTGAGCGGGCGTTCGACCCGCAGGGGGCGTCGGCTGCGGATCGAGCCATCGAGCGGATGGAGAACTCTGGGATGGCGCAGTTCTGCGTGATACCACTCGAAACGGGTGGCCCGATCTTTCGAAAGCGCAACGAAAGCGTCGCGATCGCGACCGATCCCTGGGCGGCAGGCGTGATGTGGAGCCTCGCTGATCTGTCGAAACCAATAGGCGAACTCGCTGCGATGGCTCCGGAACAATCACGCCGATTCAATCGCAGAGGCACGGGCGGCGATTCTCCAACCGCGACGAAGATTCGAGAGCGATTTGGTGCGATGAAGAAAGACAACACACTTCTCGGCTCGCGTCAGATCGTGCGTCGGCTTCTCTCGCAGGTCGCGGTCGGCGAGTATGCGACCATCACCCCGAAGCTCGAAGATCCACTCGCGCGTCTCTGGTGCGCTCTTGAACTCATGTCTATCTGGAATGACGAATTGGCAATCGATAAGACCGCTGGGCTGGACCAAGCCATTTCGGCCAAGCTTCAAGAGATTCAGAGCCGGTACGGGGAAGTTGTCGAGTACGACTGGGTCGCTCCGCGCACGATTCTGCCCGAAATTGTTCGGCGAACGCGATTGACGGCGCTTGCCAACGAAGCGCTGAAGTCGATTGGTTCGCTCCCTTCCAAGGGAGACGAAGATGACACTCTCTTCGCTCAATTGGAGCAGTCGCTCACGATATTGGAAATCGCGGGGGTGATAGCGATCGATCCATTTGGCCATTCGCGATCGTTGATGGAAGCGAATGGAAGCGATGGGCGCACGCTCTATTTGCTCGATCATCGGAAGGGGAGTCAGTTTGAATTCGTTCCATTTCAGGCGAGCGATTTGCAACGGGCGCTCGTTGAATCAAAGTCGCCGGATGCGCCACTCCTGGTCTTTGCCCATCCCGTGGAATCAAAAACGAAAGGTGGTCGACGGTGAACTCAAAGTCATTGCTTCGGTTCAAGGCGGTCGATCCCGAGGCGAGGCTCGGACTTCCGACCGGAAAATTTTCAACGCCGCATCCAACCACTTCATTCCTCGGGGGATGTGTCGTGATGGGAGTGATCTATGGCATCGCACTTCTTGGCAGGAATACGGGTGAGTTCGGCGCCGAAGCCTGGCGATATCTCGCGGGATATCAGGGATTCCCGATCATCATGATGGTGCTCGCCAGTTGGAGCGCGTCCATCCTCATCATCAAGGGCCTCAAGGTTCGCGCTCAGCGCCGCGCATTAGCGATTCACATCGTCCCCAGTGATCCGAAGTTTGCAGTGACATCCTCGACCGCACTCAAAGTCGTTCAAGTGATCGAATCGGCGGTTGAAGACTCGCGTTCGTTTATGTACTTCAACAGGATCATCGTCGCGATGCGCAGCATGAGGAATGTCGGACGCATCGGTGATATCGATGAGATGCTCCAGTCCGCCGCTGGAAACGACGAAGCCCTCGCCGAGAGCGGTTACACGCTCCTCAAAGGATTTGTCTGGGCGATTCCCGTACTCGGGTTCATCGGAACTGTCGTCGGATTGACGCAAGCAATGGGGAAGTTCAAAGTCGCACTCGATCCGGTCATGAATGGAGGGGGATCTCAGGATGTCCAGAAAGTCTCGCAGGGACTCATGCAGGTGCTGGGGGGGCTGGATGTGGCGTTCGTTACGACTGGCGAATCGCTCATTCTTGTGTTCATCATTCACATTGCAAGTGTCTTCGTGCGAAGCGCAGACGAGGCACTTCTTGACGATACGCGCGAAGCCGCGCATGAAAACATCGCGGCACGTGTCCGGATCGAGCCGGACTCGGGGGCTTGATGGCCAAGCGTCGTCGCGGGATGGATCTCGCAGTCACCTTCTTCAGCTTTCAAGACATCATGATGTGCGCGCTCGGCGTCATGGTGCTGCTCAACGCAGTCATCATGCTTCTCTTGAAGCCAGTGTCGACCAACGGAATGCCTGAGACGACTCCAGAGCAAGACCAGGCCCAAGCGGAACGAACGCAACTGGTCGAGAAAGTCCACGATCTCGAAGCGACTGTTCGTCGCGCGCAAGAGGGGCTTGGACGGGATGTCGATCGTGATTTGGGAACGGTTCACTCCGAGCTCGAACGCCTGAAAGTCGATCAGGGCAGTGGTGACGAACGACTCGCGCGTCTGATCGAGCGCCTTGGTCTGAAGAGCGAAGGGAATAAGGCAGATGCGCAGACACTCCTCGCGCTCGAATTGATTGATCAACGCGACTCGCTCATTCAAGAGATCGACGGAGTGTCGAAGCGCCGGAAGTTGGTCTTTCAAGTGCGAGAATCTGATGGAAAGAGGACGCGGATCTTTGAGGTCGCCGGTCACAGGATTGTCGAGGCTTTCGAAGACTCGACTACCAACGCGGTCATGCACACTTTTTCGTCTTCCCAAGATGGAGCGCAGATATTCAAGGAGCGCTTGCAGGACGCAGAATCGAAAGGCCACGCGGTGCTCGTTGCACTCAAGCCGAGCGGAGTTGGAGTCTTCCGGTTGCTCTGGCCCAATGAAGGAGATGCAGACAAGTCATTCTTTCGACCGACACACTACGGCATCGATCTGATCACAGAGGATGGATGGATCAGCGACGAGCATCCCGCAAGCAATCCGGGAGGGAAGTAATGTCGAGAAAGCGAGAGATCGATGTTGGATCGATGGAACTCCTCACGGATTCGATCTGTGACATATTTGGACTCTTCTGTTTTCTCGTCATCCTGCTCGCCCTTCTGTCGACGATTCAAGGTGGTGGCGAGGCGACGGTCATTGAGGCCACTCCAGAGCTTCGAACAAGCGACGCGTTGGCCCAGGAGGCCGTTCGACTTGAACAGCAACTTGAATCGCTCTCCGACCCCGGTCGAGATCAGAAGCTGGCGGAACTCGAAACCCAACGGTTGGTTCTCGAGCGATCGAAGCGCAGGCAGGCCGAGTTCGAGCGTCGCGAAAGTGGCGTTACACAAGAATTGCGAGTCGACCCAGAGCAAGTGAATCCATTGAAATCGATGATTCCATCACTCGACTCAGAGGTGAAGCGGCTTCAAGCGGAGCTTCTCGATGCGCAGGCGCGATCGGAGATCGCAATGGCACTTCCAAGAATCACTGAGTCCTCCGCAACCTCAAGCTTCATTATCATCTTGACCGGTGGGAGACTTTATGTCGTGCAAGGGAAAGAACTCCTTGACTCGTCGATTGATTGGTGCAAGCGGCTCGCATCATTCGATGAATTCTGTGTCGACATTTCCAAGTCATCGGTCGATTGCGGAGGCGGCACATTCACTCAGACGATCGTCCTTCGACTCGAGAACGGCATCGATATCTCGGACGCGATGTGGACCGAGTCGCCCATGTGGAAGGAGTGGTGGTCATGGATCGGGCCCGCACCAGTTGTCGTCTCCTTGATCGTCGACCCGGACAGCTTCCGAGAGTTCGCGTCGGTCCGAAGGTTTCTCTCACAGCATGGAAAGCGCTACTACATCCATCCGGAGATCTATGGAGATCACTTCACCGCGAAGTGG
>CAMBMO010000036.1 GCA_945868805.1 Singulisphaera sp. GP187 | reverse complement strand
CACCCGACGCACTCGATGCGGGAAAGGGCGAGGTCGATGTGAAAGAGAACGCACGCGCTGCGTTGATCGCGACCAAGACATCGGAATCTCCGGCGGATTTCGCACGGGCTCTCGACGATGTCGTCAAGACGGGCGACGACGCGATGGCGGTGCAACTCTGGTCGGTCATCAATGCCAAGGGCGCATCGACGGCGACCGTCTGCGCACCACTCGCGCTCGGGTCGCTCTTTCGTCAACGTCAAAGCGATGCGTTTCTTACTGCATACCGCGCGATCCCATCGCCATCGGCGATCGATCAGGACATGCTCTGGCAGTTGTGGACCCAACAGTTGCCATCGGTCAAGGATCGCGCTTTGCTCGATTGGTTCGCGACCCAAGTTCGCCCAGCACGACCCGTGGTCGATCTCTCCAGACTCGCGCCCGAAATCAAGCGCGTCGCGGGGGTGGACGCGGCGCGCGAAGCAGTCGGAAGTTGGATTCAGCGCACGGTCGACGAGGAAGCGCGGCGACGAATCAACGAGTTGTTGGCGAATCTTCAGTGATCGGCGCGGACTTCGCCGCTTGCTTCTCAAGCACTTTCGCACGAATCTCCTTCGGTGAGAAATCAAAGGGTGGCGCGCTGGCTGTGTCGTTCGCTCGCGCGACATCGATCAGTGCTGCCGCGATGATGACTGTGCCTGCGAAGGTCGGATGAAGCTGATCCTTCTGGAGCAGTTCTCCGAATTCTGCGGGATCCCAGGTCCGTCCTGCAAGGTCGATCGATCCACCCGATTTGAGCACGCCGAGAATTCGCGAAAGCGCGATCAGTTTCGCAGTCGGTCGAGTCTGAAGCCATTCTGAAAGTCGTGCGTTCACGCTGGCGAGAGTGACTTCGGTCGGGACCTGATTCTTGGAGAGCATTTTTCCAATCGCGTCATGCATGTCAGGAATGTCGCTGATGACGAGCGGGATGCCTGCGGCGAGGACACGGTCAAGCTGCGCGAGGCCTGCCTCGAGGTTTGCCAGCCGCTCCTCACCTGTCTGCATGAGCTTTCCATTCGCAGTGACAGTTCCATAGACGTACCAAAACAAGAAGTCGAGTCCCAGCACAAGAGTCGGCTTCGCCGCGAGCGCACGGTCGATTTCGCCGCGACCGACGGGACCTGGGTTCGAGAAGAAGAAACCACTCGCGTAGTGGTGAACGGTGATCTTCGTCGCGCTCTTCCCATCGCTCCCCGGCAGGGAATTCGCAAAGCGCAGCACATCGGCCAGATTCAATCGCACTTGGGGATTCTTCTTGGCCGGCTTGGCAGTCGGATCTGCTGGATCGGGGGCGGGAGAATCTTCACGAACGAAAACTCCGAAGCCATCCGATGCGCTCGCGCCGACGACTGCGATTCGATCATAAAGATGGCCTCCAATGACGGCTGAACTTGTTTCTACCCCCGACTTCGCGACGGCTGGCGATGATGTTTGTGCATCGTCGCGCGCGGAAACAGAAAGTGCGACGAAAGCACATGTCGTCACGACGGCAAGCAGTTCGCGAATGTGCATGCAAGAGAGCGTAGCGGGTCAGGAGAGGCGGAATTCAGTTCGATCGATTCGAGCTCAGTTGAGCCCGAGTGCACGTGCCGCGAACGCGCCCATGTCCGCCGGACTCTCCGCTACGAGTACTCCACATTCGCGCAGGGCGTCGATCTTGGATTGCGCCGTGTCTGCGCTCCCGCCGACGATCGCGCCCGCATGTCCCATGCGACGACCTGGTGGGGCAGTTCGTCCGGCGATGAATGCCACCACGGGCTTCTTCGAATTTTGCTGTAACCACCGACCGCCATCGACCTCGGCGTTTCCACCGATCTCGCCGATCATCACGATTGCGCTGGTGTCCGGATCCGCAGTGAAGAGTTCCAGCAAATCCGTAAAGTCCAATCCCTTGATCGGGTCGCCGCCAATTCCGACGCATGTTGTCTGGCCGATTCCACGCGCCGAGCACTGCCAGACCGCCTCGTATGTCAACGTTCCAGAGCGACTGATGATTCCCACCGCTTTGCGCGACGGCGCATCGACGCGGTGCATGTGGATGTAGCCGGGCATGATCCCAATCTTGCATCCGCCTTCGTACTTGTTCTGCCCAATCTTGCGACCAGGCGTGATGACGCCCGGGCAATTCGGTCCGATGAGGGTTGAGTTGGGATATTTATCGAGCGTCGCACGCACTCGAATCATGTCCTGCACTGGGATGCCCTCGGTAATCGCGCAGATCACACCGACACCTGCGTCCGCTGCTTCGATGATCGCGTCGCCTGCGAAGGGCGGGGGCACGAAAATCATCGTCGCGGTCGCGCCAGTCGCCTTGACTGCTTCGTGAACCGTCTCGAAAATCGGCAGTCCATTCGCATCGCGCTGGCCACCCTTTCCAGGAGTCGTTCCTCCAACCATTCGCGTTCCGTACTCCAAGCATCCCTTCGTATGGAAAGCTCCTGCTGCGCCGGTGATTCCCTGGCAAAGAACGCGAGTACTGCTATCGATAAGGATTGACATTGGGGTGAGAAGCATACGCCCGAATCGGACGGAATCGGGTGTAATGGGGGGATGAGCGCATCGAAATCGAATCCACCAATTGCCAGTGCAACGACCCCGAAACCTCAGCCACGCAACGGAGCGTCGGCGAGTCCCTCGGCCCCGACAGGACTGACATATCGAGAGGCGGGAGTGAACATCGACGCTGGAGACGAGGTCGTCGATTTGATTCAGCCAGTACTCAAACGCACCCACAGTTCGCGCGTGCTTGGACGGCATGGCGCATTCGCCGGGATGTTCCAGCTGGACTTTGACAAGAAGAGCATGCGACGCAATTACAAGCGACCCGTGCTTGTCGCATGCACCGACGGCGTGGGAACGAAAGTCCTCATGGCGGCGGAGCGCCGTGTGTACGACACGGTCGGCATCGACTGCGTCGCAATGAATGTGAACGACTTGATCGTGCAAGGAGCCGAGCCACTTTTCTTCCTGGACTATCTCGGACTTTCGAAATTGCAACCTGCGGAGACGAGCGCAATGATCGAAGGTGTCGCGCGAGGATGCGAGATTGCGGGATGCGCGTTGCTCGGTGGCGAATGCGCTGAAATGCCCGACATCTATAAGCCGGGTGATTTCGACATCGCGGGCTTCTGCGTGGGCGTGGTGGAATACGACAACATCATCGACGCGACGCGCGTCAAGAAGGGGGATGTGCTCATCGGACTCGAGAGTTCGGGAGTCCACTCGAACGGGTACACATTGGTGCGTCGCATTGTGCGCGATGCAGGTTTGGACATGAACGCCAAGTATCCGCAACTCGCATCGACTCTCGGCGAGCGCACACTCTGCGACATCCTGCTCGAACCCACTCGGATCTATGCGAAATCGATCGTCAAGCTCGTCGAAAGATTCCGCAAGCGGAAGGCGATCAGCGCAATGGCGCACATCACCGGGGGCGGACTGCCTGGAAATGTCTGTCGTGCGCTTCCGAAGACCCTTGATGCGGTGATTGACCTTTCGTCATGGACTCCGCCGGCGATCTTTTTGTTTCTGCAGACTCATGGCGGTGTGGAGAGCGCCGAAATGCTGCGCGTCTTCAACATGGGGATCGGTTATGTGGTCATTGCGCGCCCAGATTGTGCGCAGAGCATCATGAAGAGGCTCATCAAGTCGGGCGAGAATCCGACCATCATCGGTGTCGTCGAGAAGGGGAGCGGCGAAGTGCGATTCAAGTGATCGAGCAGGACGCGTCTCGCCACGATCGATAACGCTACTCCTTCCTTCTTCGTTCCTTCTTCTCGCCCTGGATTCGCTTTGCTTCCATCCTGCGCTCGCGGGATCCGCGTGTCGGCTTGGTCTTACGCCGTCGTCGTGGCACGACTGCGGCGCGCAAGACAAGATCGTGCAGTCGCGCGATGCACTCCTCGTGATTGGCGCGCTGAGAGCGATGTTCTTCAGCGGCGAAGCGAATCTCCGCCTTCGAAGACTCAATTGAAATCGGATCATCGGCATCTGCGCCGTGCAAGTGCGATTGGGCGAGACGAGCGAGGCGCATTCGTCCCGCGTGATCGAGTCCGCCGATCGAAACGATTGCAACACGTAACTGTGCCTTCGACTCGACCTTGTTCACATTCTGACCGCCTGGGCCACCGGAGCGTGCGTAGGAAAAGTGCAGGTTCGCAGGGTGCACCCATGCGAGCGGGCCGAGCGCGATTGCGTGCGATGGGCGGTCAGGAGGGGGTAGGCTCAACAAGTGCATTTCACCCGCAAATCAGAGATCGTGTTGGTGTTGGCAGTCTCGATCGCAGCACATCTCGCGCAATCGGCGCGTGGCGATTCGCCTCTCGTGACCGAACCAATTTCGGTGGCGGGATTATTGGCGTTCTACGAGAAGCAAGATTCGACGACGGTCGCTGACCCGCCACGCGCGGGCGAGTCGCTTCCGAGCGCAACGCGAGGCGAGGGTGCATTCGAAATCAGTCTTTCGCCAGCACTTTGGATGGCTCGAGTCCGCGGAAACACTTCCCTGAATGGTCCATCCTTCACCGTCGATGACGAATTCGGTTTGAATGATTATCAAGCGACATTCAATGGCGAACTTTCTGCATCCTGGGGCGTCTTCTACAAGGTGATGCTGACAGGATGGTTCTTTTCGACGGCAGACAACGCGACCGCGGAGAGTGGTGGCGCCTTTGGGTCGGTCAACATCAGTGTCGCAGATCGATTGTCCAACAACTTCTCCGCAGCGAGCGCGGGGGCGGAATTCGATGTGACGCTTTGGCAACCCTTCGCTGATCAGCAAACCCCGTGGAGTCCGACGATTGTCAAGACTCGAAATGTGGCGATCGATGGGCAGTACAAGGCAGACCTGAGATTCAAGGTCATCGGCGCGGTGCGTTGGTACAGCGCCTCGCTTTCCGTCGACGACCAAACGAATGGATCGAGTGACTCATGGTCGATGGATGCCGTGATGCCTGGGATCGGCGGAGGAATCGAACTTGATTTCAACACGAAGGGGCGCATTCCAATTGTGCAGTCGATTCGACTCGAATCGTCGGGTGGAACGGGCTCGAATTTCCTGGATGGTCAGTACTTCACATTTATTCGTGCCGGACTAAATGTCATGTTCAGCCCCGACTGTGGGATCGAGTTGGGATACCGACTGGAGGATTTCAAGCTCAGCCAGGACAACGCTCTCTTCGATGGCGGAGTTCAGGGACTCTTCGTGGGGGTGAATGTCAAGTTTTAGCAAGAAGAAGAAAGTGACCTTCAGCGAGTTGGTCGCACACGGAAAGCTCGCGGGGCGTTCGGATCGGGAGGGTCGAATGGCCCGCGCGAAGCTGCGCCATGCAGTCCTGACACGATTGCCCGATCAAATCGTCGGCGGCGTCCTCTCGCGTAGGCACCTCGCCAAGGCGATCGAGATTCGCAAGGTCGAACTCCGCGTGCCGAATTGGCCGGCAAAGTTTGATGGAATGCGCGTTGGCCATATCAGCGACATGCACGTCGGAGAGTTGATGCCGGTTTCGCGAGCGCTCGAGGCGGTCGACTTGCTCGCACGCTCAAAGCCCGACCTCCTCGCCTGCACCGGTGACGTTGTCGATCTTGATGTGGCAGGCTGTGAGCCCGTCTTCAGGGCTCTCGGCGAATTACGAGCATCGATGGGGCGATACTTTGTCCTCGGCAATCACGACTTGCTCGATGATGCTCGCCGCGTTCTACGACTTGCCCGTCAGTCGGGATTGACGACCCTGCGTGGCTCGACCTTCACAGCGCGTGGTGGGTTGCGCATCGGTGGCATCGATTGGTCTCGGACACTCGAGGGGAATGCGCGCGAAGTTCAGTCGGTCGTCGGTGATGGATTTATCCCGCACCTTCTGCTCGCCCACAACCCAAAGGCGTTCCGTGAAGCCGTGCGATGCAAGATTCCACTGACACTCGCGGGACATACTCATGGCGGACAGTTCGCGCTTCTTCCCAAGTTGCGAACGAAATCGCGGGCGGCAGCATCGCGCGTCCTGCGCGCTGGGCACTATCACGATGGCGACTCGCATCTTTTCGTCACCACCGGAGTCGGGGGCTGGTTCCCGCTGAGAGTGAATTGTCCGCCGGAAGTCGCGTTGATCACAGTCCGCCGCGCATAAGCGACGCGCGCGGGCGTCGGCTACGAAACGTACGCATACAACGTTCACGCATACAGGCGACCGAAGCGGTTGGACATGAAGTCCTCCCATGTGACATCTTCCATGCGCACCAGTCCGTGGGCTGGAGTCTTATCCTGCGCGAAGAGGTCAACGGTCGCAGCGATTCCGGCGGCGGTTGTCAATTGAATCGCGGTCCAGTGGTGGCCGCCGAGTGTTTGCGCCATAACGCGCTTGGCGTAGACACGTTCTGTGAGCCTGCCATCGAGCATGCCCGAGGCACTTACGAAGATCACGACTTGATCTTCGATGGTTGAGGGAATCGCACGCTCAAGCACCGCGCGGAATTCGTCGCGGTGCTCGCTGAATCGCAGTTCATGCAACAGGAAGCGCATGAGCGCACAGTGGCCTGGGAAGCGAATTGTCTTGTAATTGAGGTTCTTCACCCGTCCCTTGAGCGATTCAGCAAGCGTGCCAAGACCACCAGAAGTGTTGAAGGCCTCAAACTCGATTCCGTCAATGACGAGTCGTTCAAGATGCTCAAGCGCGGGAACGCTGACGAGATGACCGCCTTGCACCGCTTCGCATGCGTTGATGTACTCGTTGATGACGCCTTCAGTCGACCAAGTCAAGTTGTAACCGAGTTCGTTGGATGGTTGTTGGGGCAGTGCTCCGACGCGAAGTCGCAGCGACTCGATTTTCGCGAAGGGTTTGGCCAAGTGATTCGCGGCGATTGTGATGAAGCCAGGTGCAAGTCCGCACTGCGGGACGAACGCAGTCTTCGATCCCTTGGCGAGTTCGATCACTTGCTTGGTGACATTGACGTCTTCGGTGAGATCGAAATAGTGAGCGCCTGCATCACGTGCGCACTTCGCGATCGTCGGATTGCAGTGGTACGGGGCGCATGAGATGACCGCCCACGCACCCTTGACGAATGCAGCGACCTGCGCAGCATCAGAGAGGTCGACCTTCTCACCCGTGCCGCCGAAAGTCTGCGCCGCGGAGTGCGCCCCATCAAGATTCAAGTCGCCAATGCGGACTTGGTAGTCGCGGCATGTCCCAAGCAAATAGCAGACCATTCGTCCGATTTTTCCGCCACCGAGGATGACAACCTTCTTCACTGTGATTTCTCCAAATTCATAAATGATTCGATCAGGCGGGAATCGTGGCAAGTTCGCTCTGCACTTCGGCCATCAATCCGCGAACGGTTTCTGGTCCGAAGTCGAATGTCAGACCGGCGCTCTCGAAGAGTTCGGGGAGCGGGCGCGATCCGCCGAGCGTAAGCGCGCGCTTGTAATTGGCGAGTGCTGCGCTCGGATCTCGGCGTGACTGCCTCCACATCTGCAATGCGCCGAGTTGGGCGATCCCGTATTCGACATAGTAGAAAGGCGATCCGAAAAGATGAAGCTGTCGCTGCCAGAGTGATGCAAGCGTTTCTTCGTGACCACTCCAATCGACATCGCCACCGAACCGCGTGTTGAGTGCGATCCACTGAGCGCTTCGATCTGCGCGCGTGTGCTTTGGGTTGGTGTAAACCCAGTGCTGGAAGGCGTCGATCATCGCAATCCACGGCAAGAGTGTCGCCAGGCCTTCGAGTTGGTCTCGACGTGCGCGTGCGCTTTCCTCTGGGGAGTAGAACTCGTCGAGTTGCGGGAAGGTGAGCAATTCCATGCTCATCGATGCGACTTCTGCAAACTCAATTGGGCTACCGCGATATGCGAGTATCGGATCGTGCTTGCTCAGGAGCGAGTGGAATGCGTGACCAGCCTCATGCACCATTGTTGTGAGGTCGCGTTGAAGACCAGCCGCGTTCATGAAGATGAATGGTGTCCGGGAAGCCTGACGTTGATACTGGTAACCGCCAGGTGCCTTGCCCTTTCGCGTCTCGAGATCCAGGCACGATCCGGTGCGCATCGAGTCGAACATCGTGCCGAGTTCGGCGTCGAGGCGGTGGAACGCGCGTGATGTGCGTTCGACGAGTTGATTCGTATCTGCGAATGGGCGAAGTGGATTGCGTCCTCGAAGGTCGACCTTGAGATCCCAAGGGCGTACCGACTTCAGCTTCAGGGATGCGGCGCGTTCCTTGTGAAGTTCGCGCATCAGTGGAACGCAGGTTGCTTCGATCGCCTCGTGAAATCGCACGCAATCCGCTGGTTTGTAATCGAATCGCAGCATGCGCTCGTGCTGGAAGTCACGGTAGTTGTCGAATCCCGCGTTGAGTGCCATGCGATGACGAACATCGATCAGCTTGTCATAGATCGAATCGACGGCTTCGCGATCCGCCAGTCGTCGCGCTGCGACTGCAGTCCAAGACTCTTCGCGCACCGAGCGGTCGGTCGATTCGAGGTACTTGGCCATTTGCGGCATCGTCTGTTCACTGCCTTGAAAGGTGACCGACATCGCTCCGCAGAGTTTGCTGTATTCCTGATCGAAAGTCGTCGCCTCGGTCAGAAGTGGGACATTTTCTGCGCGGAAGAGTTGCACCTCTCGGCGAAGTGCGCGAAGGTATGTCTCGTAGCGCTTGGGATCGAGCTGCTTGGCAAATGGACTCTCAACAGTTTTGCGGTCGAGTTCTGCTCCGGTCGTGCGCAGGTTGGGTTCGACATTCTGAATGAACTTCAAGAACGCACTTCGACGGGCGTCGTCGTCGGTGTGGCAAGTCATCCCGATATAAAGATTCGCCTGAGCCTCGTCTGCCACCGCGTCAAGGTTGCTCCTGTCAAGAATGAGCTGTTCGAGATCTTTCGTCGACCCGATCGTGCGCGCGTTGAGTTGCGCATAAAGCGGCGCGAGTTGATCCCACCGTGTGGCGTCAAGATTTGGGGGCAATTTCATAGGGAGGGGATGATAGGAGGGAGAGCCGTCGCGCGAACCGCGATCGCAGGGATGTGCAGGCGGGTGGTCGACGCGTCCGCAAGCGCGTTTGCATGCATCGAATCGGTGCAAAGTGTGAAGAGACTCGATCCACTACCGCAGACATGCACAGGAAGTTGCGCAAGTTTTTCGATTTCCTCAATGTCTTCTGCCATCGCTGGGGCGATGACCTTCGCCGCAGCAGCGAGATCGTTGAATGGTGCGGCGGGATCAAGTCTCGCGCTCGATGCGAGTGCGCGGACTTCGTTGGTGCGCAGGCATGGAGTGGCGCTTGCGAGATCGAATTGTTTGTACACCGCGCGGGTGGGGCAGGGGACCTCTGGAAAGAAAAGCACCGCATGCAGTTCGAGCGGCGCGCCGAGAGTTTCAATTTCCTCGCCGATGCCACCGATGAGTGCCGAGCCGCCACCGACGAGAAATGGAACATCGGATCCGAGCGTCGCAGCGATTGCGCGAAGGTCGTCGGCGGAAACGCTGAGAGTGAAGAGTTCATTGAGTCCGCGCAGCATCGCCGCGGCATCGCTCGATCCACCGCCGAGACCGCCGCCGACAGGGATGCGTTTTTCCAGTCGGCTCTTCACAGGCAGTTGGCGACCGACGAACATTTCAAGTCGGTCGTGTGCACGGTGGACAAGGTCCTTCGAAATCGACCAGTCGATCTCGCTACGGCGCAGAGCGTCCTTGTGCCAAATAGTTGCGAAGAGCGAATAGCTCTCGGGTGGAAGCGATTCAAGATGCAAGTCGTCGCAGAGGTCGACTGTCACCATCCAGCTTGAAATCGGATGCATCCCTTGGGCGTTGAGTGGGCCCACGGAGAGCGCGAGGTTTAATTTCGCGGGCGCTTGAATGAGAATTGAGCGAGCCATGAGGCGGGAAGCATAATTCATCGAGGGGGTTGGGATGGGTTGACGCTGTAGGCTTGGGCGCATGAAACGACGTCGCAGATTTGTCATGTTCGCGTGCGTACCGCTGGTCATCGCATCGATCGCAAATGCATGGGGCGCGGAGGGTCACAAGATTGTCGGGGCAATCGCCATGACTCGATTAACGCCGCAAGCGCGTGTGGCAATCCGTGAATTGCTTGGCGACGACGATCTCTCGACGGCTGGAGTCTGGGCGGATCAGATTCGCGGCGACCCCAAGTATGACTGGGCGAAACCACTTCATTATGTGAACGCGCCACGTGGCGAGGCGACGATCGTGCTCGCTCGGGACTGTCCCACGGGCGAGTGCGTTGTTGCGGCGATCCCGCGATTTCTGGCAGAGGCCGCGGACAGGTCCAAGTCGATGGAGGACCGCAAAGACGCGCTCAGATTCGCGATTCATTTCATCGGTGACTTGCACCAGCCGCTTCACGCTGGATATGGCGACGATCTCGGTGGGAACAAGATTCCAGTCATCGCCTTTAGAGACATGAAGACCAATCTGCACGCGCTCTGGGACACGGTGCTGATTCATCACAAGACGCAAGGAGAGTGGAAGGCGCTGGCGGCGACGCTCGGCGGCGGAGTGCAACCGGACGAGGTGATCACCTGGCAGGCGACACTCGACCCTGTCGAATGGGCGAATGAATCGCGTGCACTGATGCGCAGGATTTACGACCAGTTGCCGAAGGACGACCGTGTTGGGCAGGAGTACTACGAGGCGAATATCGCGACGGTCGAGCGACGACTCACCGCTGGTGGCGTGCGCATGGCCGCGGCGTTGAACAAAGCGTTTGCGACGGCGTCACCCG
>CAMBMO010000035.1 GCA_945868805.1 Singulisphaera sp. GP187 | reverse complement strand
ATCGCGCTTTTTTCGGGTTAGATTCACAGTGTGCTTGACGATGTATCGACAAGCATCATCTTCACCCCCCTAAGGTGAAAATGACTTCCCGAGTTCTATACCCTTTCTTGCGGAGAATCAAATGAGTTCAAATCGTCTTAATAAGCATTTTGCTGTCTGCGCAGCTGCGGTTGCAACCGCCGTTGTCGGATCAGCCAACGCTGCCGTTGTCTACAGCGGAGTCGTCAACATTTCAATTCCGGCCAACATTGACGGCAGTTACATCAATGTTGAGACCGGACAGTACAGCGTGACTGGTGGTGGCGAGGGCGTTCCTGGTTGGGATATCAATCCCTACGGCACGTCGTTGACTGCCGTCTCGCTCTATGCGGCGACTGGAACTGGATACATGCGTAATCCTGGTGCGGGCACCTCCACGGGTCGAACCAACCTTGCCGAAGGCACCAATATCGGTGCGACATCCTTCTTCTACGGAAGTTCGACCGCAACAATCGGAACACTTGTCGGTCAATGGTCCGCGAATGCCAACGGAATCTTCGGGTTCAAGTTCCTTGCCGCCGACGGTCTCACCCACTACGGTTGGGCGCGA
The DNA here is from genome assembly GCA_945868805.1 of Singulisphaera sp. GP187. GTDB lineage: Bacteria > Planctomycetota > Phycisphaerae > Phycisphaerales > SM1A02 > F1-60-MAGs104. Next base: position 10,205 of record CAMBMO010000035.1, on the reverse strand, counting down.
ATGTCGATTGGTGCGAATGCGGCATCCCGAACCATCGTCGATTATGGATTCGAGAGCACCGCAGGGGCCGCTATCGCAGCAGGCGCTCCAGCCCCAGGCGCGGTTGCCTTGCTCGGTCTCGCAGGTCTCATGACGCGACGTCGTCGCAACTAAGTAAGTCACCGGCCTTCGCCGGTGAAACGAGCAACTAAGTAAGTCACCGGCCTTCGCCGGTGAAACGATTTGAAACTCCATCGGCGGTCCCGTGACCGCCGATGTTTTTCTTTTGCCAATACGATTCTTCCAGATGACCCTGCCTCCAACGAATCGACTGCTCATCATCGGCTGGGACGCGGCCGACTGGATCATCATCGACCGACTCTTCGCACAGGGGAAAATGCCCAATCTGCGCCGGCTCGTCGAAGCCGGCGTTCGAGCGGATCTTGCAACGCTCGATCCGAAGCTTTCACCGATGCTTTGGTCGTCAATCGCGACGGGCAAGACCGCCGACAAGCACGGCATCCTGAACTTCGTTGAACCCAATCCGACCGGTGATGGACTGCGCGTGAGTTCGAGCACGACGCGTCGAACCAAGGCACTCTGGAACATTCTGACGCAATCAAACATGAAGATCAATGCCGTGTCGTGGTACGCATCACACCCCGCCGAACCGATTTCAGGCACGTGCGTGACCAACCTCTTCCAGGATGGAGCCCCTTCAAGCGTGCATCCAGAGAGTCTTGCGGCGCCGCTCGCCCCGCTGCGAGTCGAAGCACGCGATATTCCGCGTGCACAGCTCAAGTCGATGATCCCCCGCTTGCACGAACTGAAGCCCTCCGACGATCGCCCGAACAAACTGGCCACACAACTCGCGCGCATGTCGTCCGTGCATGGTGTAGCGATGTCCGTTCTGCGGGACGCTCCCGAGTGGAACTGCACAATGGTCTTCTACGAGACGATCGACACAATTGGGCACCACTTCATGGAGTATCTCCCTCCCAAGATGTCTCATATCTCCAAGCACGACATGAACCTCTTTGGCGAGGTCATGCCGAAGGTCTACGAGCACCACGACAAGTGCCTTGGCGAGCTACTCGATGCGGCTGGGGCCGGCACGACAGTCATGCTGCTTTCCGATCATGGCTTCCACTCTGGCGATCAGCGCCCGACGATCACCCAGATCGATCCCAACGACAGAGCGGCACTCGAAGCGAGTTGGCATCGACCATTCGGCGTGCTCGTACTTTCGGGGCCCGGGATCAAGAAAGGCGAGAAGATCGCACCACCAACCCTGCTCGACATCACTCCGACTGCACTCGCGTTGCTGGGATTGCCCATCGCCGCGGATATGGATGGACGGGTACTTGCAGAGGCGTTTGCCAAGCCCTACACCCTCGAGACGATCGAGAGTTGGGAGACCCGGCCCGGAGACGCGGGACTCCATCCCGACGAACTTCGCAACAATCCATTCGAATCGCACGATGCGCTCAATCAGTTGATCGACCTCGGCTACATGCCAGCGCTCGGCGATGACTTGAAGGCGCAACTCGCCCTCGTCCGTCGGGAGACCAATTTCAACCTTGCCGTCGTCTACATGTCGACTAGGCGCCCCCTCTTAGCGATCCCCCTCTTCACAGCGCTCGCGCAGCAGTATCCCGCCGAGAGTCGCTTCGCCGTCAATCTTGGAAACTGCCAGATTGGAATTGGCGAGTTCGCCGCGTGCGAACAGACCGCAAGTGAATTCTTGAAGCAGCATCCCACCCATGTCGAGGCGAGATTGCTGCGTATCGGAGCACTTGCCAAACTCTTGCGAACGGAAGAGTCGGTCTCCCAACTTGCACAGCTGGAGCGCGAACTTCGTGGCCGAAACGACTTGGCGTTTGCCTTGGGCGACCTTCATGCGATTCTCCAACAATGGAGTGATGCGAGTCGTTGCTACAAGCAGGCCCAAGTGCACGATCCGCAGAATCCGCGCGTGCAAGTCGCACTCGCCCGCACCTGCGTCGCGACCGCAAAGTGGGATGATGCGATCGAACACTGTTTGAACGCCGTCGAACTGAAACAACACACTCCCGAGGCGCACGACTATCTCGGCGTCGCGCTCGCGTGGGCTGGCGATGCGCCACATGCGATTCAGTCCTTCGAAAACGCGATTGCGATGCAACCTGGCTTGATCGATGCACATCGGTTTATCGTGCTTCTCGCGGCACGTGGCGGCGATACGGCGCGGGCAGACATTCACCGCCATCGCGTGCGACAACTTCTCTTAGCGAACCACGGCAAGGCGATTGAGTCATTTGCGTGGGGACCCAACGCGTGGGCGACGAGCGTCGGGATCCCTCCCGTCGACTGAACGAGTGTGATCAAACTCTGTTTCGGTGGAGCGACGGGTCGACCGCGCGCACCATCGACGCTTGGTCGATCCCACCGCCGAGAAATTCGCCGATCGCCCGTGCTTGCGAGGCGGCGTCAGTGATGAAGAGACGGTGGTCCAATCGCAACACTTCAAAGTTCGGGCGCTCCGCGAGCCACGCATCGACCGATTTCAACTGCCGCTCGAATGTCGCCATGAGCAACTCGGGAGCGATCGCCGCTCCCTTTCGCCCCATCCGTTCAAGCATCACCGACTGCGACTTCACAACCTCCTGCAATTCGCGGCGCACGAAGATGACCTTGTACTCACGGTCCGTCGGAAGTTCCATCAACAAGAGGTGAATCACCTTCACCGCCTTCCCCGCGGCATCGTCAAGCCACGACTTGTCCGACTTGAGTTGCTTCACTCGCTCGAATTCCAGATACCCGTGCGGATTGTCGGCATCGGCGGTGCGAACTGCATCGGTCATCACTTCGATGCCACCCGCATGAAGCATCTGCATCACCATGCTCGTGCCTGATCGCGGCAACCCCGAAACAACGACGATTGGCTTTCGATCGGGCATTCGGAAATCCTAGCGAACCTACGGGGCGCGGTTCACTTCCACACGACGATCGCGATGTCTCCGTGAATCTCTTGGGTAGCGGGCGACGCGATGCCGGGAGTTTCGACTAACTTCTTCGCATCTTCGGGACTCGTTACGACTGCGATCCCACCACTGGGCGCTGCGCGAATGCGTATGGCGACTTCTTCCAGAGTCACCAGCCTCGCACTGTCTTGAGAAAGGTTGAGCTCGTTGTCGAACTCGCCAGCACGACCGACGATCAGAATGTCGCGTCGACCAGTCACCCAGCAAACGCAGTGGCCCAACTGCGACGTGCTCACCAAGATTCCACTCTCACTCAACGCGCGCTCATACGCCTCGAGGACGCTCCACGGCATCTGTGTCCGACGAACGAATGCATCGGGATACATGTAGGGAATCAGCGCGAGGACTGCCACTGGTGCGGTTGCAGTTCGCATGAGCCAACTCTTCGCGTCAGTGGCGCGCCAACTCCAGACATCGATCTGCGCCCAGATCAGCATCGCGCACCCGATGGCGATCAAGTGAAGTGCGGGATTCGCGCCCCAGATCGTCGCAAGCCCGATCCACGCTGTACCCGTCATCGCTGTTGCGAATGCGACGATTGCCAACGCGCGCAGAATCCACCGACCAGAGAGTCGTGACCACGTCGAAAGTGCGAGTTTCTGCTCGTGCGCACGCATCAGGCCAAGTGTCACGAGCACTGCGATCGGCACGAAGAGCGGCAGGACATATGTCGGCAGTTTCCCCGCGCTCATTGAGAGCACTGCGAGTGGAGCAACGATCCACGCGACCGCGAGACGGATTCCAGATTTCCAATCGCCGGCGCGACGCAACCCGCCCCATACTCGAGGCCATGTCAGCGTCCACATCAGTGCGCCAACTGGGAGTAAAGCGATGAGATACCACCATGGCTCACCATGCTGATTCGCGTCGGGACTTGCAAACCTGCGAAAATGTTCGACAACGAGAAAGTACTCCCAGAATCCTGGTTCACTCCGATGCAAGGCGACCGCGACTGGGGCGACGATCGCGAGTGAAGTCACGAGTGGAATCCATGGCATTCGCACCAAGTCCAGCCACCGTCGCTCCCACGACAGATATGCGATTGCTGTGATTCCTGGGATCGCCAGTCCGAGGAGTCCCTTCGTCAGAAATGCCAAGCCAGATGTGGCGCCGGCGACTGCGAGCCATCCGATTCGATTTCGACCCTTCGCAGTGCATGCGGCGTAAAACGCGACCAAGCAGAGCGCGATCCACGCACTGAACATTGCGTCGAGATTTGCGACAGTTCCGAGCACCAACGGTCCAATCGTTGTCGCCTGCACAAGAAACGCGAGTGGTCCCATCTCACGTCGACCGCTGACCCGCACTGCCAAGATCCCGGCTGCAAGTGCGGCGATTCCAGTTGCTATCGCACTCGGCAGTCGAATCGCGAAGCCGTTCTCGCCGAACACCTGAATGCTTGCCGCGATCATCCAATACCCAAGTGGCGGCTTCTCGTAGTAATGAAACCCAGCCATGCGCAGCGAGAGCCAGTTGCCTGACTCGACCATCTCCGCTGCGATGATTCCATTGCGAGGTTCGTCGGGCTGAATCATCGGACGCACCCCGAGCACGAGCACGCTCACCGTCAGAAAGACGATCCCCGCCCAGATCACTTGACGTCGGTAGCTCATCGTCGCACACACACCCAATCGTCTCGTCCAGGAACATTCCCCCGGTCAAGTGTTGCGTCTACCCCCGAAGGTTGTCGCCCCATCCAGTCACAGAGTGGTTCGAAGGTGTGTCCGATGGCAAGCGCACGGTCGAGAAAATCCGCAAACAGGTCCGCCTTCGACCCTCCTTCACCCTCGGCGTGAATCGTCAGTACGTGCGGCTTTCCATCATCGATCAATCTGAGGAGCGTTTCGTTCCACCTCGCATCCGCGCCTGCACCGCGTCCGACGCCCTCGTCGTATGTCGGCAAATCCACGGGAACTTGAAACTGATTGATCGACCCGCCAGCGACCAACGGAGAAAATGGCTGTGCCACACCACGACAATCGCTTCGATAGACGAAGCGCTGTGATGCCGGCAGACTGAGTACCCGGTCGGTGCATCTCCATCCTGGGCACGCCGCGGTCGTCGGATCTCGACCGATGATCTTCGCGAGCGCGTTCGTGGCCCACCCGATTTCCGCGTCCAGTTCTGCATCGGTCAAGGACTCAATCCCGACTTGCCATCGGTGGTGATCCCATGCGTGCACACCCATCTCGTGACCCTCGCGGTGCGGCATCGCGATGGTGTCGGCGAGTCGCGTGCTGATGATCGGTCCAGGCCAGAGCGTCCCCTTGAAGATGATGTCCCAACCGTAGAGACTGGGCGCGCCTGACCGCAACATCTTCGCTGCGAAACTCGGCCGCACTATGCGGCGAATGTGCCGTCCCATGTTGTCTGGGCCGAGCGTGACATACCACGTCGCACGAACGTGACGTTTCGTCAGAATCGAGAGCAGCCGAGGGATCCCATCGCGCGTGCCGCGAAAGGTGTCGACATCGACTCGCAGTCCGATCGTCACGGGATGAATTACGCGCGGATTGTTGGCTTCGCCGCCGACTTGGGAGCGACCTTCGCCGTGAGCCCGTGGTCGCGTGCATGCTGCTGCAAGAACCAATCGAGGGTCCGTTCGACGCTCGTACTCGTCGAAACTGTTGGAGTCCAGCCGATCAATGTCTGGGCATTTCGAATGCTCGGGCGACGATGCTGCACATCTTCATACCCCTGACCGTAGTAGGTCGTGCTTTCGATTTCCTGAAAACCCGCGAATGGTGGGTAGCACGATCGGAGTGGATGGCGCTCAAAGGCATCCACGAGCGACTCTGCAAGTTCTTTGATGCTCGCTTCGTTGTCGGGATTGCCGATGTTGAAAATGCGCCCATCGCAGCGGCTCTCCTTGTTCTCGATGATGCGAAAGAGGCACTCGATTCCTTCGTCAACTTCGGTAAAGCATCGACGTTGCGTACCGCCATCCACAAGCAAGATCGGTGTGCCTTCAACGAGATTGAGAATGAGCTGGGTGATTGCGCGCGAACTTCCGACACGAGCCGAGTCGAGCGAGTCCAGTCGCGGGCCGATCCAATTGAATGGCCGAAAGAGGCTGAAACGAAGACCCCTCTGCATGCCGTATGCCCAGATCACACGATCGAGCAGTTGCTTGCTCGCCGAATAGATCCAGCGTTGACGATGGATCGGCCCCGTGACAAGCGGCGACGACTCTTCATCGAAAAGTTCGTCAGTGCACATGCCGTACACCTCGGAGGTGCTCGGGAAGATCAGTCGCTTGCCGTACTTCACGCAATCGCGCACCACGCGCAGGTTCTCTTCAAAGTCAAGCTCGAAGACGCGCAGGGGGTTGCGCACATATTCAATGGGGGTCGCGATCGCCACGAGCGGAAGGATGATGTCGCACTTGCGGACGTGAAACTCGACCCACTCGCGGTTGATTGCGATGTCGCCCTCCACGAAATGGAACCGAGGGTGCGATGTGAGCGATCCCAGGTTCTCACTGTTGAGATCCATCCCAAAGACTTCATACATGTCGTCTTGAAGGAGTCGCTCCGAGAGTTGGCTGCCGATGAATCCATTCACGCCCAAGATGAGGACCGAGGTGCGCTTTCGCACCTGCGCGACGGCCTTCGCTCCAAGTCGCATCCGCGGTAAAAGATTGAGATCTTTCGCGAGTTGGGGTCCCGATGACCAAACGCCACTGGGACCCTGTCCCTCTTGGATTTCCAGCGCACCCTGGCCGCACGCTATGACAAGCGGTGATGAGGAGAGGATTTCGCCTGGCTGACCAGCTGCCTGGCTCCCCTGCATGGCGCGCGCGCGCCACACCATGATCTTGCGCGTACCTGCGAATGTGAAGGCACCTGGCCACGGATGTGCGACAGCTCGCACAAGATTGCAAAGATCAATGGCAGGTTTCGACCAGTTCAGCAGGCCGTCCGCAGGAGTGCGCTTGCCCATGACCGTCGCCTTCGACTCGTCTTGCGAAGTGCGCGGAGCTTTGCCCGACTTCAGCAGTGGGATCACCTCGCAAAGAATCGCGACTGATTCCTTCGCGAGTTTCGCGGTGAGCGATCGAGCATCGTCGTCGACGCTGATGGCGACCTGACGCTGCGCAATGATGTCGCCCGTATCCGCCCTTTCCGCCATGTGATGCACCGTCACGCCCGTTTCGGTTTCGCCATTGACGAGGACCCAGTTGATCGGTGCACGACCTCGATACTTCGGCAGAAGCGCCGAATGAAGATTGATACATCCCGCTGGAAAGAGCCCGCGAATCTTCGCGCCGACCATATTGCGATAGTGAAATGAAAGCAACAACTGCGGATTCATCGCACGAATTCGTTCGACCCAGATCGGATGATCCAACTTATCCGGGGCGTGGACTGGAATGCCGTGCTCGGCGGCGAGACGAGCGACACTCGCGTACCAACCTCCCTCGGCGGGATCGTCTCGGTGGGTAAAGACCGCGACAACTTCCAGACCGCTCCGGATGACCTCCTGCAAGGATGCTGCACCAATTTCGTGATAGGCAAGAACGACAGTTCGCATTCGAAAACTCCTCTTGTGATTCGGATCAACCTACGCGTGGCGTATGCGCCAATCCAACTTGGATCATTTGGCGCTCACCGAGCGTCTCTCCAACAATGCGGTCCACGATATACCGAGGGCGTTCGCGGACATCCGCGTGAATCCGTCCGATGTACTCGCCCATGAGCCCGAGTGCCACGAACTGCGCCCCGATGAAGAAAAACGCGACGGCAAAGAGCGTAAAGACGCCATTTTCCGCCCACTCTGATCCATAAACGACTCGCAGCACAAGCAGGAGCGCGCCAAACCCGATGGAGAGCGCGGAAATCCCAGCGCCGATCCACGAGAGCATCCGGAGCGGTGCAGTCGTCATGCAAGTCAGCAGATCGAATTGCAGATTGATAAGGTTCAGTACCGAGTATTTGCTGGTTCCTCGCGCGCGTTCGGCATGTCCGACCGGAATCTCGGTGACACGCTTCGCGAAGAGATTCGCGAGCACTGGAATGAAAGTGTGCCTTTCTCGGCAACTCAACATCGCATCGACGACCCGACGGCGATACGCGCGCAACATGCAACCGTAATCGCGCAGTTTCACTCCAGTCGACTTGCGAACCATCATGTTGATGATGCCGCTGAAGACCTTTCGAAAAAGCGCATCCTGTCGATCTTGACGAATCGATCCGACGACATCAAATCCTTCGTCGATTTTTGCGACAAGCGCACCAATTTCCTCGGGTGGGTTCTGCAGGTCCGCATCGAGCGTAATCAAGATGTCACCTTGCGCCGCGCCGAAACCGCAGAGGATCGCGTTGTGCTGTCCGTAGTTTCGATTGAGCAGGAGCACTTTGATCTCGCCAGGATGTTCGTGCGCCGCCTGAGCGAGCATCTCGGTTGATCCGTCGCGACTGCCGTCATCAACCAGTATCAGCTCCCATGGACGCGCAAGGGCTCGACACGCTCTTGTCGTGCGCTCGAGCAGTTCAGGAATGTTGTCCCGTTCGTTGTAGACGGGAATCACCACTGTCACGGAAGACTTCTCGTTGCTCATCGAATGCCTCCAGCAACGGTCGATCGCGCGCCGGCGAGCGTCTCCTTGATCGCGTCGACGACATCGCATGCATCGTCTTCGGTCATTTCTGGAAAGCACGGAAGCGTGCAGATTCGCGCCGAATTCCACTCAGTATTGGGGAGATTCCCGACCCATTCAGGGCGATTCTCCCGATACCACTTCTGCCCGTGCGCGGCGAGGAAATGAATCCCCGTGCCGATGTTGCGTGTCTTAAGTCCATCCATAACGGCGACGCGGTCCATCCCACACGCGCGCTCATCAACGCGCACGACGAAGAGGTGGCGCGCGTGCTTGTGCGACCAAACTGGATCGTCCAGAGGCACGATGCCGTCGACTTCTGCGAGGCGTGTTCGGTAGATGCCCACGATCGCGTCTCGCCGTGCGATGAATGCGTCGAGCCTCGGCATCTGTCGCACCGCGAGAATCGCATTCATGTCGGGCAGGTTCTGCTTGAATCCGGGTTCTTGCACTTCGGCCTGCGGTGAACGCCCCTGCTGTCGTCGGTCGTTCGCATCAACGGCAAGACCGTGAAAGCGCAGTCGTCGAACGCGTGCCGCAAGCTCGGCATCGTTGGTCGTCAGCACTCCACCTTCGCCCGAAGTGATGTTCTTGATCGGGTGAAGCGAGAAGATCGCGGAATCGTCGCCACCGATTTCGCGCCCCTTGTACTGCGTCCCGATCGCGTGTGCCGCATCTTCGAGCATCGCCACACCGCGCGCACTGCACACCGCACGAATCGCGTCAAGATCGACGGGTGCTCCCGCATAATGGACGGGAATCACCAACTTCGTTCGTGGTGTGATGGCGGCGGCAATCGCATCGGCAGTGACAAGCAGTGTGTCGCGGTCGACATCGACGAAGATATTGCGTCCTCCCAGCAACTCGACCATGTTGGGGGTCGAGACCCAGGTCATCGATGGACCGACGACTTCATCGCCCGCGCCGATCCCCATCGCCTGCAATGTCAGGTGCATGAGTGCCGTCCCAGAAGTCGCTGCAATCGCGTGTTTTGCGCCAGTTCGGGCTGCGACAAGATCCTCTAACTCGACGACTTTCGGTCCAGTCGTAATCCAACCACTTCGAAGGACATCGCCGATGGCCGCAATGTCCTCCTCGGAAATAGATGGGCGGCAGAACGGAAGGAACGTCGATCGCATGAACGAGACACTATAGACGGAAACGCTCGGTTTTCAGCGTGTAGACGCGATCAAGCGCCACACGCGCCACCGCCCACCTTGCGGGTTGAAATTCCGCTCGCAACGAGGGATGTGGTGCGGGATCGCGCCGCAAGATTTGAAATGCGCTCAAATCGGGCACAATTTCAATCTGGCGGCGACAAATCTCGGTGCGCTCAAACGCAGTTCCTTGCGAACGAAGTGAGCGCGGGCGAGTCGAGGTGCTCCGGGGCGCACGAGCGACGCGAAGTTCGCCACGGAGCACCGATGACGAGAACGCAGTTCCCCGCGGGCGAGCGCGAAGCGCGAGAACGCAGTTCCCCGCGGGCGAGCGCGAAGCGCGAGAACGCAGGATTGGACGACTCGGTGCGCTCAAACGCAGTTCCTTGCGAACGAAGTGAGCGCGGGCGAGTCGAGGTGCTCCGGGGCGCACGAGCGAAGCGAAGT
>CAMBMO010000034.1 GCA_945868805.1 Singulisphaera sp. GP187 | reverse complement strand
CTTGGCTATCCTCGACCTTGGGGTACATAGAAATGTATTCCTCACCCTTACGCCGCTCAGTCAGTATTGCTACTGCTTCGCTCAACTTGCATGTTTTAGCTATGCCGCCAGCGTTCAATCTGAGCCAGGATCAAACTCTTCAATTAATTATGACGGACTTGCGTCCGAAACTTCTTAGCGAAGGTTGCCTGGCGACCCATTGCAAATCCGCAGAACGGATTCGAACAGGTCGGTCGACTACACCGATCCGAATCGGCGACCAACAATTGGCTATTGCTGGATTTGACCAAACATCCTTGCCCTTTGCCTCGTCTTTTGAACTCAGCTTTGGGAAGGTCTCGGAAATGACCATTCACTTGGACATCACAGAGGATGTTTAGTGCCTCCCGCTGTGGCGGGAGAAACTATTTCCACACTTCGCTCGCTCTATGAAAGCTTCCGAAGGTGGCCACATCCTCGCGGCGATCCAACTGCTCAATTGTCAAAGATGTCAAGATTCCCCTTGAAAACAAGGACAATCAGGCCGCGCTCGGATGAGCAGGGTCGGCAAGTGTAGAGGGAAAGTTGGATTTGTCAACCGATTTAGGATCATGACTTAGGGGAGGGATTGACGACGCCCGAATCGCACGAGGCTGAAGGTCCGAGAACTCGAATTCAGGGAGAGTTGGCGTGGGATCAGTCGGTGCGAAACTGGCATTTTTTTGCTTGATTCATAGCTGTTTTTGACAACTCTGTGACGGCGACCACGAGCATCTCGATCCTCACCCAACCCATGGCACCACGGAGGGCATTGCACGATTGATCGGCGGTAGATCCGGTCGTCAACACATCATCCACTAGGAAAACCAAGCGTGCAGACGAGAGATCGGGCATCCCTCGTTCACGCAAGTGGATTCGTTTCGGTCTCGATCGACGGCTCTCACGCGTCAGCTGCGCTTGGGTGGGGCCGGGGGCATGTTCGAGACATCGCAGAAGTGGACAACCGAGCCGCTTGGATACCGCTGTAGCGATCTCGCTTGCATGGTTGATCCCACGTTCCACTCGTCGCGCAAACGGCATCGGCACGGGAACCACAATTGCATCGAGCAGCAGACCCGTACTTCGCTCACTATCGCGAAGCCACTGAACTGCAAGGAGTGTTCCGAGTTTTCGTGCGAGCGCACGGTCGCGACCATGCTTCACCGCGAGAATCGCCTCGCGCCACTGATCGTCGTAGACACCCAGCCGAGTCGTCCGATCGCGCGCGCGACGGACGCCATGGCACTGTCGACAGGCGGTCGCGATCGATTCGAAATCTTGCACGCGGTCGCTCGCGGGAATCGTCGCGCCACATCGGTGGCACCACGCGTGTGAGATGTCGGGAATTGGAAGCGAGGCTGCGCCGCCGCGATGACTGCCGAGGATCTGACGCTCTGCGATCGCGAGCGAGCAGACGATCCGACGAAGGAGCGAGGTCATCCCCAGACGCTACGACTGAGCCCCGCAATTCGAGAAAACAGCCCTGAAATTCTGCGCTATCTCGATGATGCCATTCGCCGAAGCACCGTCTGAAGGATTCCGCCGTTTCGGTAGTAGTCCACCTCGACTGGAGTGTCGATACGGCAGGTTGTCTGGAATTCGATTGTTTCGCCAGACGCGCGCCGCGCGCGAACGGTGATGAGTTGGCGAGGCTTCACATCGGCGGGGATGTCGACCTCGAAGGTTTCCTCGCCCGTCAATCGGAGAATCGCCGCAGTTTCGCCACTCTTGAATGTCAACGGCATCACTCCCATCCCGACGAGGTTTGAACGGTGAATGCGCTCGAAGCTCTCGACAATCGCCGCTCTCACACCGAGCAAGTACACCCCCTTCGCTGCCCAGTCGCGCGAGGATCCCATGCCGTAATCCTTGCCCGCAAGAATGACGAGTGGGGTCTTTGCCTTTGCATAGCTCTCTGCGGCATCAAAGATCGGCTTCACCTTGCCATCGGTGAAGTCCATCGTGACACCACCCATCGTGCCTGGCGCTAGCTGATTCTGAATGCGGGTGTTCGCAAAAGTCCCACGCGTCATCACGCGATCGTTGCCACGCCGACTTCCGTAACTGTTGAACATCGAAACTGGAACGCCATTGGCTTGCAGAAACTTCCCTGCCGGGCCGTCCGTTTTGATGCTTCCAGCTGGTGAAATGTGATCGGTCGTGACACTATCGCCGAGTTTCGCGAGACAGCGCGCCCCCCGAATGCACTCAATCGGACCTGGCTCTGCCAGTGTCATCGTTGTGAAGAATGGTGGCTCTTGGATGTAGGTGCTTTTCGCGTTCCATTGATACATGTCGCCGGTGCCTATACGGATCGCCTTCCACTCGTCGCTCCCATCAAAGCAGTTGGCGTATTGCGTGCGGAACTGTTCGTTCGTCACGCTGGTCGCGACCGCCGAGTCGATTTCCAATTGCGATGGCCAGATGTCTTTCAGATAGACCGGCTTGCCCGCCGGCGTACTTCCAAGTGGCTCTGTCACCAAGTCGATGTCGACCGTGCCAGCGATGGCGTATGCAACCACGAGCGGCGGGCTTGCGAGATAATTCGCCTTTACATCGGGATGAACCCGCGCTTCGAAGTTTCGATTGCCAGAAAGCACGCTCGCAACGATCATGTCATTCTCGCGGATCGCGCAGTCGATGGCTTCGGGGAGCGGTCCGCTGTTGCCGATACAAGTCGTGCAGCCGTAGCCGACAACATTGAAGCCCAGCGCTTCGAGTGCCTCCATCGATCCGGACTTCTTGAGGTACTCCGTGACGACTTTCGAGCCTGGCGCAAGCGAGCTTTTGACCCACGGCTTTCGTTGCAGTCCGAGCGCATGCGCCTTCTTCGCTAGCAGTCCAGCTCCGATCATCACGCTGGGATTGCTTGTATTCGTGCAACTCGTGATGGCGGCGATGACCACAGCGCCATTCTTGAGGATGAATTCGCGACCATCCATGATGACTGGCACGCCGTCGTCGGCGACCATCGTCCCAGTCGTTGGCACCGCCACCTTCCCGCCCGCCTTCAATTTTACAAGCGCACCTTTCCAGGTGCTCTGCATCGCCTTCAGATCCACTCGGTCTTGTGGCCGCGATGGCCCAGCGAGACTTGGGGTAATCGATGACTGATCAAGTTCAATGACGGTTGAGTAGGTCTTTATCGCTGAGTCGTCGCGCCACAATCCCTGCGCCTTCGCGTACAACTCGACGGTCTGAACGAGCGACTCGTCACGACCGGAAAGCCGCATATACACGAGCGTCTGCTCGTCGATGGGAAAGAATCCGCAGGTCGCGCCATACTCGGGTGCCATGTTTGCGATCGTCGCGCGGTTCGCCAGTGGCATCTGATCGAGACCTTCACCGAAGAACTCGACGAACTTGTTGACGACTCCATGCTTTCGGAGGAGTTCGGTCACGCGCAACACGAGATCGGTCGCCGTCGTGCCCTCGGGCAACTTCCCAATCAATCGAACGCCAACGACCTCGGGAATCAGCATGTAAATAGGTTGTCCGAGCATCACGGCTTCCGCTTCGATGCCGCCGACTCCCCATCCCAGAACACCGAGGCCATTGATCATCGTCGTGTGGCTGTCGGTGCCAACAAGGCTGTCGGGGTAGATCACGCCATCTTTCTCCCAGACGACCTTCGCGAGGTACTCCAGATTCACCTGATGCACGATTCCAGTTCCTGGCGGGACGACTCGGAAGTTGCTGAATGCGCCTTGGCCCCACTTGAGGAATTCGTAGCGCTCCATGTTGCGTTCGAATTCTTTCTCGTTATTGATGGTGAGCGCGACACCGCTCCCGTACGCATCAACCTGAACCGAGTGATCGATGACGAGATCGCATGGCACCAATGGATTCACCCGCTTCGGATCTCCACCCATGCGCTTCATCGCTGCGCGCATCGCCGCGAGGTCAACGACGCACGGCACTCCCGTAAAATCTTGCAACACGACCCGACCTGGCATGAATGGTATTTCTTCGGTGCTCGGTTTCGTTGGGTCGTATGCGGCGATCGCACGGACATGATCTTCCGTGTAAATGCGACCATCTAGATTGCGCAATACGCTCTCGAGTAGCACCTTGATCGAATAGGGCAATCGATCGATGTTTCCAAGCGCCTTCAGCGAGTCGAGTCGCCACATCGTGCGCGGACCGCTCGGTGTGTTCAATGTCGACATGGCGTTGAATGGATCGGTGGTGGTCATGGTGAATTTTGATTCTAGCGATCGGCGTGTGGGAAGTGCACGGCAGGCGTGCACCTTGCGAACGAATCGGCCTGAAAGAAAATCGCTGGATACATCGAGGCGATGCGCGCGATGAACCTGCCGGGAAACTCGGCAATGCGCGTGTTGTAGCCAGCCGCGGTGCCGTTGAATTCGTCGCGCGCCAGTGCGATGCGTTGTTCAGATTCGGTGAGTGACCGTTGCAATGCCAAGAAGGCGTCGGAACTCTTGAGTTTGGGATATCCCTCGACAATTGCGGCGATCGTTGCTCCCGCAGACATGACCTGACCCTGCGCGGATTCTCGGCTTTCAAGCGCGGCCTGCCCCCGCAGAAATGCGACTGACTGGTGGACTCGCTGCTCGTGATCACGAAGCCCGACAACAGACGCCAGCAACGATCGGATGAGATCAGCGCGACGCTTGAGTTGCACGTCGATGTTCGCCGCAGCGCGAATGACGCGATTGCGCAAGTCGACAAGTTCGTTGAACATCATGATCGACCACACCAGGCCGAAGATGGCGAAGAATCCCCCCACTCCGATGACGAATGCCACCGGAAACGGTCGGTTCGATCGCGATTCCGTCACGCCCGAATCGAGTACCAAGAGGAGTCCAAGGGAACAGAATCCGAGTACTGCGTAGACCCATCCAGCAAGACCATGACCACTCGTGACTGCAGACTCATTGCGCGTTGAAATGAGAAAGAGTCGAGCGACTGCGCCTTCTGTTGCGGTTCCTTTTCGACCGCCACCAGCGATCTCGACATCAACGATGTCCTCGCGCTCTCGCGCGTATCCGACCACGAACAAAGGCGCATCGACCACAATGCCACTCTCTTCGAATGTTCGTTGACCAGTCGATCCAGAGACCGACCCTGGTGGTCCCTTTCCGTAGTAAAGCGCGTCAGATTCGTCGACAGTTTGGTTGAAGAGCGGCTGCGCCTCCACTTTCGCCCCTTCCCAGAGCACCAGCACCCTTCCTGATTCGTCCTGCACTTCCAGAACAGATCGATCACCACCACTCGCGACCGTGTCCGATCCATGATCGACAACCACATGCGTCGTCGTACGCCCCTTGCTGTCAGTGTGCGTCACGGTGCGACTTCGGCGCCAGTGCTCTTCGATGGACCACTCGAATTGCACGCAGGGTTGTTCAGAGAGAAACCCGATCTTTAGATCGTTCGTCACAGCTCGACCCTTCACTTCGACATCTCCGACGAACGCTCCCGCAATCGGCGTTGTCGGCATCGCCCGCAGAATCGCGCGACGACGGAATCGGCGCAGTGAAAGCAAGACGAAGAGAAGTGAAAGGAAAGCCGACGCAACAATCAAGCCGACCCGCACCGCTCCATCATCGTTCACGATGTCCCCGAAAGTCGTCGGACTGTCATCATGAATGTCGCCTTGATCGACGAATGCAATCCGTACACAACTGCGCAGTAAATCGCGGCGGTGAACACGGCGCCACCGATCAGCGACCAGCTTCGGCCCGTCGGAGACCCCAGACTCTCCGAGATCATCATGCCTGGCTCGACCGCGGCCAAGACAAGATTCAGAGGGCTTGCGGCATTGATGATCGCTCCGGCGTACGGGATGTTTCCTCCGGTGGTCCAGCCACACAACCCGACGAGTCCGCCCACGACGAGTATCACCCCAGTCGCTGCGACCACCGACCCGATCGTGCCTTTGCTCTTGACCGACCACTGCAGCCCAACCATCACGCAAAGTGCGGTGAATGATGTCAGCACGATTGGAAGCGCTATCGCCGTCTCGGGCAACACCAGCGGAACCTGAACGGTTCTTGTTCCGACCGATTCGGAGACCATTAAGTTGGCGCCACTTCCGAATCCGTTCGTGATGACGTACAGCGCCGCGATTCCCAGCGTCGCGCATGGCACTGCGATCAGTGGCATCAGGTATTGCACGAGCCCTTTGAGTTTTCCAGTGAGGTATGGACCTGGTTGGATCGGCGTCGTCAGCAAAATGTCGAGCGACTTCTCTTCTCGTTCGCGACTGACCGCGGTGGCGCTCAAGTTGAGCGCTGTCAGCACGACCACGAGGACTTCGGCTCCAAGAACGGCGGCGAGCGCAAGGCGAGTCTGTTGCAGATCGAGGGTTCCTGCGCGCGAGAGGAGGATGATTCCCAGTCCGATCGAAATCGCCATCGCGATGAAGATCCAACGCATCGCTCGCCCACCCGATGTCTGACCACGAAGGTGCAGTTCTCGCCACGCGACTGGATTCGATCCGACCCTGCGCGGGTCCCGTCCCGAGGCACAACGCACATTCTTGTCGGCTCCGATCAACGCGCCACCCAAGATGCGCACGCGCAAAGTCGAATAGACGATGAGCACGATCGACAGGAGCCCGAAGAGCCATAATTGCGCAGCGACCGGCGAGCCGTACCAGACGCGGAGAAACCACCAGTACCCCGTCCCCGCAAAGTCGAATGGAACATAGGTGTTCGACTGCAGAAGGACCTTCAAGGTCAGAAACGGATTCAGCGGAGTCACGCCGGTTGTGAAGACCGCGTCACTCCCGACGGCGACGGGCTTCTGCAAACCGAGGTCGATTGCGTAGGTCGCGAAGACGAACAGGATGATCGCCGAGTAGAAGACAAAGACTGACCGGCGTCCGCCGACTCGCGTCACGCTCAGGGTGACCGCGATCGTCCCCATCGCGAGCGCGCTCGCGGCCGAAATCGCGTAGCTCTCGACGATTGCGGATCCCGGGACCCCACCGAAGAGCTGAGTGACTGCGAAGAGCGGGAAGGTGCTGATCAACAGAGCGAAGACGAAAAAGAGGCGACCGAAAAGATTCCCGAGCACGATCTGCAGTGAGCTGAGCGGTGACGTCAGCATGACATCCCATGTCTGCGGATTTGACTCCTGCGCGATCGCACCACCCATAAAGATCGGCGCCAGGATGCAGATCAAGAAGACCTGCCCGGTGCTTACGACATCGAATGCGAACGCGCCTCGCTGCGCCAATTCTCGAAGAGTCGATCCCGATCCGAGTAGTGCGATCAGCAGGACAAACACCATCAGCGCCAGATATCCGCTGCGGATCAGCAGGTGGCGCGACCGGCACGATCCTCCCTGGACGAGTCGAACCGCGATTGGGTTCAGTGGAAGCACTTGCAGGATTCGATGAAGTCCGCCGGCCATGGAATCTCGATCATAACTGGCGTTGACGATCACCCTTGGGAGCGAATACCCTGCGAGCGCTACGGCACTGTGCCGTCAGCAATTTTCACCCAGCTCCCAACGACTGACGGTCGGAGGGGGCAGGAAACTCGGGACATTCCCCGACGGACTCAAACGAGTTCGCATAGATCTGACGCAACGATTCTTGGCTGACTCTCTCCCGCTTCCAAAACCATCAGGATTTTTCGAACTGCCCCACACTTCCTGCGCCTGATTTCCTGCCTCGTGCCGACTGTCATGGACTCATTTGGACCTTCCCTCTGAAAGGGGTTCCATTCATGACAGATCAAACTGCTTGGACAAACATGCCGTTCGTCGTAACGCTCCTCACAGGGGGTGCGTTGGTGATCGGCATCATCGTCGGTTACTTGGCGCTTGGAGCGTTCACCGGACGCGGACTCCGACGCGCAAAGCAACAAGCCGACGAGCTGTTGCGCGCCGCTGAATCGAATGCGAGCCACCGCGCCAAGGACATCCAACTCGCCGCAGAACGCCAAGCGTCGCAGAGACGAACCGAGGTCGACCGCGATGTCAAGTTGGCGCTCCAGGGAATCCAGGAAGGTCAGGTGCGAAGCCAGAAGCTTCAAGAGACCATCGAGCGCAAGTTGATCAGCATTGGCGAGCGGGAGAACCGCCTCGACTCGCAAGAGCTCGCACTGAGGGAATCGTCGGACGAGCTGGCGAGGAACCGCGAGTCAGTCTTGCAGGAGCGGCAGGCGATCCAGAGGCGTCTCGGGGAAATCGCGGGACTGACGGTCGATCAAGCTCGTGCAATCTTTCTCGAAGACGTTCGCGCTCTGAGTCTTCGCGAAGCCGCGGTTGTGACGCACAAGATCATCGCGGAGGCCGAAACGAAAGCGAATGAGCGTGCGCGAGAAATCACGCTGATGACGATTCAACGATATGCCGCGGAAACCGTCTCGGATTCGACGATCCGCAGTGTCAAGATCCCGAGCGAAGAAATGAAGGGACGCATCATCGGACGCGAGGGGCGCAACATTCGTGCGATCGAGAAGCTGACGGGCGTCGACATCCTCATCGACGACACTCCAGGTGTGATCAGCGTGTCGTGCTTCGACCGCGTACGCCAGGCCATCGCCGCGGAGACTCTTCAGAAGCTCGTCGCGGATGGTCGCGTGCACCCGACGCGCGTCGAAGAAGTCGTCGAGCAAGTCCGGAAGGACATCCATCAGCGGATCATCCAATTTGGAACCGAGGCTGCGCTCGAAGCGGACATTCGGGGACTCAATCCCAAGATCATCGAGGCGATGGGAAAACTGCACTTTCGAACGAGTTACGGGCAGAATGTCTTGCGACACTCCCTTGAAGTCGCATTTCTGTCCCAGTTGATCGCGGATCAATTGGGCTTGAATGGATCGATCGCACGGCGCGCTGGGTTCCTGCATGACATTGGGAAAGCGATGGATCACGAAGTCGAGGGCGGTCATCCAGCCATCGGCATGGAATTCGCGGCGCGACATGGCGAGAAGACCGAAGAGGTGCTCAACGCCATTGGCGGACACCATTCGGACATTGCTCCAACGACGCCGTACACGCCGATCGTGATGGCCGCAGACGCGCTCTCGGGAGCCCGCCCTGGCGCGCGTCGCGAATCGATGGAGCTTTACATCAAGCGCCTTGAGCAGTTGGAAGCGATCGCCCGCGAACAGCCATCGGTCACCGAGGCATTCGCGGTGCAGGCCGGTCGGGAGATTCGCGTCATCGTCGACGCACGCAAGGCTGACGACGCCACGACCCACATGATCGCGGCCGCGATCGCCAAGCGCGTCGAAAGTGAGATGACATTCCCGGGCGAGATCAAGGTCTCGGTCCTGCGCGAAGTGCGTGCCGAAGCCGTCGCGAGATAGACTTCGGGTCAGTCCGGTCCCGCCGAGGAGCAATTTATGGACGAAACCCCGCCACCGATTTCAAGTTCGACGCCGATCGACTGTTGCACGCCCGCGCAACTTGAAACCGCCAAGAGCAAGAAGGTCCTCGCTGGAATCATGGGGATATTGTTTGGATGCCTTGGCATCCACAAGTTTGTGCTCGGGTACACGATGGCTGGGATCATCATGCTGGCCGTGACGATCGTCGGGTCCGCCATTACGACCTGCCTCTGCCTGCCGGGGTCTGGGGCGCTCATCATGTGGCTCATCGGCGTCATCGAAGGCATCATCTATCTCTCCAAGAGCGACGAAGAATTCTGTCGCACATACATCTGCAAGAAGCGCGACTGGTTTTGACCTCGGATCACTGATCGCATCTCGTGCAGACACTCAGCGAAATTCGCGCAATGCTGGACCTTCGTGGCATCCATCCGCGGCACCGCTTTGGACAGAACTTCCTCCATGACCACAATCAGATCCGCAAGCTGATCGCTCGTTCGGGTCTCCAGCGCGGAGACTGCGTGCTCGAAGTGGGACCAGGAACTGGCGCACTGACCGAGGCGCTGGTCGAGGCTGGCGCCCAGATCGTCGCGTGCGAAATCGACCGGGATATGGCGGCGATTCTCACGGACCGTGTGATTGCGCCCGCGCCTGATCAAGTCTCGTTGGTTGTCGCGGATTGTCTCGACGGAAAGCACGTGTTGTCGGCAGAGCTGATGGCGGAGGTCGACCGTCGCTTTGGTGGAAGGCCCTTCCGCCTCATCGCCAATCTGCCGTATCAGGCGGCGACTCCATTGATGATCTTGCTGATGATCACTCGCGCAGATTGCATCGGGCAGTTTGTCACGATTCAGCGCGAAGTCGCGGATCGACTGGTCGCATCGCCGAGATCGCGCGAGTACGGACCGCTTTCTGTTTACTGCTCCTTGCTGACCCGCACTGAGATTTTCGCAGAACTCGCCCCAAGTTGTTTCTGGCCCTCGCCGGACGTCACGAGCGCGATGATCGCCATCGAGAAACTCGACACGACTGTGCGTTTCAACATCGCGGATCTTGGACCATTCATGCAAACGCTCTTCAACAAGCGACGAAAGCAGATCGGATCGATCCTTGGGCGGAGCGGTCCTTGGCCAATCGGGATCGAACCATCCATGCGCCCCGAGGAGTTGGCGCCCGAACAAATCGTTCAGCTCATGCTCGCGCGTGCGGCGCCGCCAACGGCATCGTGAAACTCACCCAGCGGATGCCCCCAGTTCGAAGTGCGCGCCGCGCCGGTCCTCCCGAACCCAGCGCACTGCGTTCTTGAAAATCCGCAATCCGAGCGGTTCATTCTGACGGGCACTGGCATCCACGCGAGTCCACTGCGGGTGCTGCGTCCACCGTGTGTACCGTTCAGGATGGGGCATGAGACCGAAGACTAATCCAGATGGATCACAGATTCCGGCGATCGCGCTGACCGATCCGTTGAAGTTGTCGCACGCTCGATAGCGAATCGCGATCTGCCCGGTCGCTTCCAATCGTTCGACGACTGACTGCGGAGCAACGAATCTCCCCTCTCCGTGAGCATTCGGCAGCATGTCGTCTGGCTTCTGGCAGTCGAGTCCCTTTGTCCAAATGCACACTGTGTCAGATGGAATCTCGACGCGCGTCCAACGGTCTACGAATCTCGCCATGGAGTTGCTGGACAAAGCGACGGTCGCGTGCGCGGCCGTGGACGGCCAATCCTCGCTCGCGTCAACGGGTCCGGGCAGGAGCCCCGCTTGCACGGCGATCTGAAATCCGTTGCAAGGGCAGATCATCGGCACACCTCGGTGGATCGCGTCGCGAAGCGCCGGATAAATCGACCGTGCCATCAACGCACCCATGATTCTCCCCGCCGCGACATCATCGCCGAAGCTGAATCCACCAGGCAATCCGATCAGGTCGTAGCCAGCGATGCGAGATGGATCGCGAACGAGCGCCTGAAGAAGTTCGGTATGCGGCCGTGCCCCTGCGGCGACGAAAGAGTTGGCGAGCTCGAGATCGCAGTTGATCCCTGGAGCGGTGATAATGAGAGCTTTGGGCGAATTCAAGTTCATGTTGATGGGGTCTCGCTGTTCATCGCATCACCATCCCGCATCGCCCGACGACCATGCCAAGCGCAACGCATCGAGCGATGCCGATCCAAGGTCACGCTCGCCATGCTTGATCGAAAGCTCGCCTGCTTCGTTGGTCGATCCAATCACCGCGTGCGGGACTCCCGCCACCGCCAACCGCAAGCAGATCGCGGCGACTTCGCGCGGATCGACTTCGAGCAAGTACCGCGACGGATCTTCGGCAAATGCGATTGCGAACAGATCGACTTTCCCGCCGAGCGAAACAAGAGGAATGGTTGCGAGATCGACCAGAGCTCCGATACCACCTGCGAATGCCATCTCGGCGATGGCGAGCAACAACCCTCCCTCACTGCAATCGTGCGCGCTCCGTACAGATCCACGGAAAATCTCGTCGGCAACCGCCACGGCATTGCGTGGTCCTTGCACCAAGTCCACCGTTGGCAATTCCAAATCATTCCGCTCGTCGATTCCGGAAAGAAGCGCCCAGTGCGATCCTCCTAATCGCATCGAGGTCGATCCCACCAGAATCAACGCGTTGCCAACACCCTTGAAGTCCATCGTGCACGCCCTCTCGATGTTCTTCACGATTGCAAACCCGCTGATCAGTAGCGTCGGGGGAATCTGAATCGTGCGCCCATCCTCGGTGACGAACTGGTTATTCAGACTGTCCTTGCCTGAGATGAACGGAGCGCGATACGCCTTGGCGCCGTCATAACACGCCCATGCCGCGCGAACGAGCGCTCCCATGTTGCGGGCATCTTTACACGATGGCCAACAGAAATTATCGAGAATCGCGATGCGTGTCGGGTCTGCTCCAACGCAGACGAGATTGCGAACGCACTCGTCGATTGCAGCGAGTCCCATGACATATGGATCCCTTGCAAGCCCCGTCGCCAGACCACTCCCGATCGCGAGACCGCGGGTACTACCCGCCACTGGCGCGATGACCGCGGCGTCGCCCGGACCGCCATCGCCAATCCCCACGAGAGGCTTCACGACGGAAGTGCCCTGGACCTCGTGGTCGTACTGACGAATGATCCAGGACTTGCTAGCGATATTGGGATGCGCGAGGAGTGCGCAAAGCGCCTCTGAAATCGTCCGATCAGCCACCGTGGCGGGTTCCACTCGGGAGCCTGCAAACCCGGCGTTTTCACGAGACCATTCTCGATCCCAGCGAGCTTCGCGTACCGGTGATGGGATTCCTGCATGCAAGAAATGCGTATCGAGTCGACCCACTTCAGTGCCGTTCCAGCGAAGGATGATCGACTTGTCCATCGTTGCGAAGGTGCCGAGTTCCGACATCTCAACCCCGTGATCGGCGCAGATTGCTCGAAGGATTGGGAGATTCGTCGAAGGCACCGCGAGCACCATCCGCTCTTGAGCTTCGCTGATCCAAATCTCCGTCGGAGAGAGCCCCTCATACTTCACTGGCGCGCGCTCAAGGTTCACCTCTGCACCGATGGTCGATCCCATCTCTCCGACTGCGCTCGAAAATCCGCCAGCTCCGCAATCAGTCAGCCCATGAAAGAGGCAACCACTCGGATGATCCCGAGCGGCGAGAATCGCATCGAGCGCGCACTTCTCCGTGATTGCATTCCCAATCTGCACGGCGTGACTGAATTCGGCGGCATGGGTGTCGGTGAGTTCTGAACTCGAAAATGTCGCGCCGTGAATTCCGTCACGCCCAGTTCGTCCACCGATGGCGACGATTGAGTCACCCGCTTGGACGGCGCCGTGCGTGCGATTGAGCGGCATCATTCCGATGCATCCCGCAAAGACGAGCGGATTTCCGACATAGCGGTCGTCGAACCAGACAGTTCCATTGAGTGTCGGAATACCCATTCGGTTTCCATAGTCTCGAATTCCCGAGACCACCTGCGAAAGAACGCGTTTCGGCGCAAGACATCCCGTCGGGATTTCCGAGAGGGATCCGTTCGCGACACAGAAAATATCGGTGCCGGCGATCGGCTTCGCTCCTTGTCCGGTGCCGATGATGTCGCGAATGCAACCGCCGATTCCCGTCGCGGCTCCACCGTACGGCTCGATCGCGCTCGGATGATTGTGCGTCTCAACCTTGAAGCACAACGCGGTTTGATCATCGAATGCGACGACGCCTGAGTTGTCGACGAAGACGGATAGACACCAATCGATCGGAGCGCTGTTCACATTGACTCCGGGGCCCGCCAACAGCGAGTTCTTGCCGGTCAATTCGAATGTTGCACCAGCCACGGTGGTCTTGAGGAGATTCTGAATGAGAACACTGCCATCAAGTTGCGCCGAATGACCCGGTCGCTGATGAGACCCGCATGGGTCGCCGTAATACCGAATGGTCGACTTCAGCGTCTTGTGAACACAGTGCTCGCTCCATGTTTGCGCGAGCGTCTCGAGTTCAATCTCGCGCGGTTCGCGACCGATCCGTCGAAACTCCGTCTGAATCGCCTTCATTTCTTCCCGCGAAAGAAAGAGATGTGCGTCACGCGAGAGTCGATCAAGCTGCTCGTCGGAAAGATCGCGGATCGCGACTTCGCGGATCTTGAAGACGTACGCGCTTCCTCGAGGAAAGGACTCGGGGTGATAGGGTTCGTCAAAGATCGCGTGAATCACCGGGTTTGCGGCATGCTGCTCGACGATCGCACGTGCATTCGCTTTCGAAACTCCCCAGAAGTCGAACCGTGATCCAGTTCGCACCTCGATTTCGCCTGCGTCACTGCCGAGCAACGCTTCTGCAGCCGCCTTCACACTCTCCGCCGCAGGGTCCATCACCCCTGGGAGCGGATGGATCTCAACGATCGCATCGGGTCGCGATACTGGGGCGCTTCCGGCCGGACCTGTGGCCGGACCTGAGGGCGACCCGTTCACTCGTTTCCAAGACCAAATCTGCGTCACAGGATCGGCGAGAAGTTCGCGCGCGAGTCGATTGGCTGAATTCGTATCGATCGAACCCGCGACGAGATAAATCGACGTATGTTCGATTCGGGTTGGAGCGATCTGCCCCGCTGTCCGCGCAAGCGATTCGCCACGAGTGTCCCGACCGCCCCTCGCAGTTCGCACTTCAAACCTGATGATTTCGTCGGTCGATGTCGCTGCCATCCACTCGATACTAGCGATCAGAACAGCAGTTGCATCTGCGCACGGACGACGAATTCGTCGCTCTCTGAAGCCCGCCAACCCGTCGCAGGAACAGACGCAGATGGATAGATCGGCGTGAATCCGTACCCGAAGTCTGCGGTCACCTTGAGATCTTGTCCATCGATGTAGTAGTTCACTCCAGTCGTCCAAACAGAAACATGATGCTGGTCATAGAGGAAGTTCCCAAGTCGCTGATCCGAAAGTGCTCCCGAATTTGACGCTGTCATGTGCATGTATTCATAGCGGGTGAAGACTTCCCACTTTGGAGCGAGATACGCCGATGCCTGCAAAGTAAGACCGAGCGCGTTGACATTGCCGGCATTGAATGATTCGGTGGTGTTCACACTGCTTCGATAAAACGCCGCATTCGACTGTACATAGTTGTAGTAGGCGCTTGCGAAAAGTGATGCTCCGCCAAACTGCATGGTGAAATCTGTCGTCAAACCAATCCATGTGTTGGTGACCGAACTATTCGAAGGATCGCCTTGATCGAGCGGATAGATCTCGTTCGGTTTCGTCCCCTGCGCATTCATCGCGATGCCCCACAGCCAACCAGGTTCGGTTCCATCGGGGCTAGTGAATTGATCGAACTGAACCCAACCCCCCGACCCCTTCCAGTCGAATCGCGTTGTCACTCCCCAGATGGTCTCCTGTGCGTACCACGCCGAGTTCAGTGGATGTGATCCGACGACTTGACCCTCACCAGCGATTGTGTCGTTTCCGCCGTCGTTGACAGAGAATCGCCAACGTGCCTCATTGCTAAGCCACTCCAGCTCGATGCCCTGCGTGTACCCCATCCCGTAATGGAGCGACACCAGCGATCGGTCGACCGCCATCTGGTACTGCTCAAGAATGAGGAACTCGCGCCCGAACGGAGCACGGAATTGACCGACGCGGATCGACCAGTCATCGGTCAAGTTGACTCGAACCCACGCATCGAGCAAAGTGAAGGTTCCTGAATTGGACTCTCCGAGCGATCCACCGACATTCTGGCCATTGTCCGTTGGCTGCAGATTCGTCGTCTGATTGTTGGAGAAAATCCCCTTCATCATGTACTGGATGTCGGGGGAGATGATGTGCCCCTGCGCCCAGAGTTCGACATTGTGGACATCGAAGCCAGTTCGGTTGTCAGTCTGGTCGTAAGTCAATTGCGCGGCGGGCGCAATTCCATCCGGCGTATACGGCTCGCGCTGCTGACTCCACACCCACCTCGCTTGCACCAATCCACCTATCTCCAGCCGAAATCGGTTGTCCGTGCTGGCAATGAAGAAGCCATTGTCCCACCCCGCATTCGCGCCGCTGGACTGGAGCGAGGTTCGCGTCGCACTGTCGGCAAGGACGTCTTTGACCAGTTCGCGCACTTCGGCGGCACGCTCTTCGGTGAGCCACTGGTCGCCATTCTTCGCGACGAGATCAACCACCTGACCTTGTAATTCTGCGTTGCGCTTTTCCAACGCTTCGAGCCGTCGCGCCATGTCGTCGATTTGACGACTGTTCTGATCGGTGGTGCTTTGGATCGGTTGCAACTCTGCCTGGGAGATCATCGCGCTAATCAGGAATGGCACGGCAACGATTTCAACGAGCACGATCATCTCTTGGCAAGTCTAACAATTTGGCGGGGCGCTTGAATCCCATTGGCGGCGGCGCAACCGATTCCACAACGCTGCTGCTGAATCCGAAGGCGGCGGCGCAACCGATTCCACAACGCCGCTGCTGAATCCGAAGGCGGCGGCGCTACCGATTCCACAACGCCGCCGCTGAATCCGAACG
>CAMBMO010000033.1 GCA_945868805.1 Singulisphaera sp. GP187 | reverse complement strand
GAAATCAGTGAACTGTCCGCCCGAAAAGCTTCCAGAGATTTCGATATGTTTCCTCTGAAGGCGGATCGTCGGTTGACGAGTTCTCGACTGCATTTCGAAGGACGAAGTCGCGGTCGTACCAAAAACGCACGGAGAGGTCGCCACGCAATGTATTCGTTCCCGTTCGGTGATTCAGATCAGACGCTGTCCGCATTCCGTCGGCGACGATCACGTCCTCCGATGATTGATTGAGGAGTAACCGTAGTTGCCCCGTCGCGGTGTCCGTATCACCAATGAAGTGGTAATTCCCATAGACACGAAAGGGGCTCGACTTTTTGAGATTCTCGGCGCAGTCGTGGAAGAGATGTGCTCCGTGATGGCAGGGGCAGTAGAGCACTCGGGGATCGTCGAGAAACATCCGAGTCTCGTCGATGAGAAGTCCGAGTCCATCCCACTGCCCGCTCAAATCCGAGTTGGCCATCGCCCCCGTGGTGAGAGCCATCATTTCGCTCGCCATCGTTGAGTCCACATCGTCGAAGACCGTCTGAGGCAGTTGTTCTTGGTTTTGAGCTGCGTAGCCGTAGATGCCGATTCCGATCTGCCTTTCGTTGGAACTGCATTGAATCCGATTCGCACTCTCGCGCGCAGCACGGAATCCCGGCATCATGAGCCCAACCAGAAGCGCGACAATCGAAATTGTGACGAGCAATTCGACGATGGTGAATGCGCGAGGCGACCACCGCTTCTGAATCTTGGGGGGACTCAGAGGTGCCGCTCGAAGCCGAAGTTGTTCGGACGTTCTCGAGAGCATGGCAACTCCAAACACTGTGCGCGGAGCTTTCCACAACCAACCATGGGCATTGTGCCACAGAATTTGGGTTGTGGATGACGAACATTCGAATTTATTGAGCAATTTGAAATCGCGCCGAACAGGAGTTTCGGAAAATCTTGTCGGAAAGTCGCAAGAAAGTTTGCTTTTGTCCGTGATCGCGCCACCATTAAGTAGGTGAGGAGAGGATGGAACTCTTTACCATTGCTACGAAGGATCTTTGGAAGGATCTAACAAAGTTTGTTTTTGACCCGAGTAGGATTGCGTTTTGCTATTCAGAGGGATTGGTCTGTTTCGTGTGCCAGAGGCATGTCTGAGAGGAAATGTGGACTTGGAAAGCGAAGACTTGATATTGATGCAAGCGGTGGCGCAA
Organism: Singulisphaera sp. GP187; assembly: GCA_945868805.1. Taxonomy (GTDB): domain Bacteria; phylum Planctomycetota; class Phycisphaerae; order Phycisphaerales; family SM1A02; genus F1-60-MAGs104. The sequence goes on along the minus strand of CAMBMO010000033.1, from coordinate 18,499 downwards.
GGCAAAGAAAATGCCTTGCGGACGCTCTACGATCGCTTCGGGAATCTCGTTTTCCGCAACGCCTGTCAGGTCCTCGGGTCGGTCTCTGAGGCTGAAGATGCGACTCAAGAGGTATTCGTTCAGATTTGGCGTACAGCGGATCGTTACGACCCGTCGCGGGCGAAACTGATCACCTGGGTCATGTTGATTTCCCGGCGAATGCTTATCGACCGATTGAGACGCCGAATGGTCAGACCGAAAACGATGTCACTGGACGAGGCACTTCACGATGTGGCGTCACCAACCCACCAGGACCAAGACATCAGGGAAGGAAGTGCCGCCATTCGAAAAAGAATGAGCGAATTGCCAGAATTGCAGAGGGAGGTTATCGAGCGCGTCTATCTGCAAGGTTATTCGATACGTGAGGTGGCAGAACAGCGAAACATGCCTGCTGGGACGATCAAGAGTGCGCTCAGTAGAGGGCTCGCCCGACTTCGGGAGAAATTTGGAATGGAACAGGCAGGTTGATCGGGGCCAAGTGTCCCCAACAGTGCCGGAATCAATGGAATTGATGGGAAACGTGCGACAATAAGGGGTTGCACTGCGTATCGGAGGCAGTAGAGGGAACGATCGACTCGTGTCGGTCTCCTCAGGAGGACTGTGATGCCGAGTGGCTCGCAGTGGGAAAAGGGAACTGGCGGTAGGTGCGCCTCTCCCGGATTGAGGGTATTAGGGTCCCTCAGTTGTTCTGTCAGAGGTGTGTATGACAACGTATTCGTCGAACCGTGAAGAAATAATCGAACTCGCACAACTCGAAGTGCTAGGGGCGCTTGAGAACGCAGATTGTGTAAGACTTGAACGGCTCTTTCGGGATTCATCCCCGCTTATTCAGCGCGAGATCATTGACATTCAAGCTGAGCTCGCGCGGCAGTCGGCACTCCTTCCAATGATCGAACCCGAAAATTCGCTCCGACTGCGCGTCCTCGCAACTGTCGCGCAGGCGGTCGAGGCGAGCGACTCCGAACTCGCGCCGCTCGCAGCCATCGGGCGCCCATTGGCGAGGTCGAGTGGAGGGCACATGGGAAACATTTCGAGCGAGTCAGATCAACTCATTCCAGTTCGGATCGCCGAAGACGCACACTGGCGTCGATCCGCGCTTCTTTGGCGTGCGGCTTGCATCGCCGCGATCGGCGGTCTCGTCGCCGCCGTTGCTTTCGATGTTGTGACCGCGCGTCAGGCGACCCGGATCAGCGAACTCGCTCTTCAGAATTCAGTCTCGACGGAGTTGCATGAACTCCTCGGTTCGGATTTTCGTAAGTTCCGCGATCAACGGTGCATCGTTCGAGGGCTCGTTGGTTCAACAATCCGAGACAACGGATCGGCGACCGTTTATTTGGCTCCGACTCTCGATGCAGCCTTCATAACTTGGCTGGATCTTTCGCCTGGGCAGAAATTGATCCTTCAATCAATTGATCGAGATTCTGGCCTCGTCCGCGACGCAGGGGCGTTCGCAATCGTTAATCCAATTGGTGGAACACGACTCGAAGTTCCGCTCGGTGTCGCGAATGCCGTCTCAGATTGGCAAATCGTCGATGCTCGCGGTGCGGTGGTGTTCACGACTCGACCGAATTGACTGCCGAATTGAAGTGTCGGTGAGGTCTGCTTCAGCGTGATTCGTCGGCACGGCGGAGCCACTCAGATTCCAACTTGTCCTTCTCTGTTTCCGCCTTGACTCGATCATCGAGCAGTGCGTTCGTTCTCTTGCGATCGGCGTAGACCTCTGGATCGCTGAGTTGCTCGTCAATCGATGTCAAGCGGCCGATGGTCGTCTGAAGGATCGACTCCAATTCTTTATGAGAAACGTTGGCGAATGGATTCTTGGGGTCGAACTTGCGCGATGACGACTCGCGGGGAGCGCTCCGCGGTCGCGATGGCTTTGCGACCGTCGCGCGTTTTTGAGTTTGCGACTTGGAGCGCTGAACCTCAGGCGATGGTTTGGGGGACGGGATCACGACGGGTTCGGCGCTTGCTGTGGTCGATTCATTGCGGACTCTCTGAGCGTCAAATTCAGCGTAGGTTCCTTGGAAGAGTCGCCATGCACCGTCCCCATCGATCGAGAGAATCTGGTCGCAGGTTGCCGTGAGCAATGCGCGATCATGGCTGACAAGTATGAGCGTGCCGTCGTATCCGCCCTCTTCTGGGGGAAGCGAGAGTGCTTGCTCGAGTCTTTCGGCGCTCGGGATGTCCAAGTGATTGGACGGTTCGTCGAGAATGAGCAAGTTGTGAGCGCCGGCAACGAGTCCAGCAAGAACGGCGCGTGCGCGCTCGCCACCAGAGAGTGAACCGAGCGTCGCTTCTTGAGCGCGCCCGGAAAACAGGAATGCGCCCGCGAGATCTCGTGCCTCTTGTTCATTGAGACGCACACCGTTGGCACGTGGCGGCACCGTGAGCTGAAGGTAGCTCCAGACTTCCAGCTTCTTGTCGAGATGGTCGTGTGTCTGACGAAACCACCCGACGGAGAGTCTCGGACTGCGCTTGAGAACTCCCGTGTCGGGCTTCTCGTCACCCATCAGAATGCGAAGCATCGTTGTCTTTCCAGTGCCGTTGGCGCCGACGACACCGAGCCGATCTCCAGGCTTGAGCGTGAGTTCAAAGTCTCGCAAAAGCACGCGATCGCCGAAGGCTTTGGAAACATCATGTGCGGATACGACGATGTCTCCGACGCGTTCTGCGCGCGGAAGTTCGAGTCGCATGACATCAAAATCCACGGGGCGTTCGACCAGATTGTCGCGTTGGAATCGCTCGAGTCGTGTGGCTCGACCCTTTGCTTGCCGAGCACGCTGGCCAGCCTTGTACCGAGCGATATACGCTTCTTCGCGTCCGATCTTGTCTTGTTGCTTGTCGTGAACCCGTTGCTGGGTCAGGGCTCGCTCCCGACGAAGAATCGTGAAGTCCGCATAGTTCCCCGGGTACTCGCGAATGTTTGCGTCGTGTATCTCGACGATGCGCGAGACGACGCGATCGAGCAACCAGCGATCATGGCTGACAACAACGACTGCGCCGGGAAACTCGTCGGCAAGAAAGTCCTCCAGCCAGCGGCGTCCTTCGATGTCCAAATGATTGGTGGGCTCGTCCAGCAAGAGGAGATCGGGTTCTTCAAGTAGCAATCGCGCGAGTCCAGCTCGCGCCCGCTGACCACCGGAGAGTTTTCCTACAAGCGTCGAGAATTGTGCATCGCAGAAGCCGAGACCGTGAAGAACGGCGTCGATCTTGTGGTCGATGGCATAGCCACCACCACGTTCGAATTCGGCATCGAGCGTTGCCTGCTTGGCGAGCAAACGATCGAGGTCTGCGCTCGCGTGCGACAACTGCTCGTAGACATCGTCGAGTTCACGCCGAATCTCGCCGAGTCTGGTGAACGCCCGCGCCGCGGCCTCTCGAAGCGTGTCTGTCGGTTCGATCGTCGGATCTTGGGTCAGAAATCCAACACGGCAATTGCGTTGAAGTCCGACCGACCCGGCATCTGGCTTTGCGTGGCCGGCAAGCAGTCGCATGAGGGTGCTTTTTCCGCAACCATTGCGACCAACGAGCCCGATCTTTTCGCTCGGTTCGATTGACAGCGTCGCTCCATCGAGAAGGAGTCGCGTTCCATGTCCAAAGCGGACATTCGTCAACGTGGCAATCGGCATTTTCCGATACTACATGGCTACTCTGTTGGAATGACTGGTTTGATCAATCGACAAGGCAACTGGATCGCGCGGTGGCGTGGTTGCCGACTGATTGTCATGCCGCTCGTCGTGATAGGCGTGGGAATCTGGCTCTCGTTGATCGAAGGAAAGTCTTCTGCGATCGAGTCGGACAGAGTTCGCGTGTTTTTGATTCAAGTGCTCGAAGAGAACGCGCTCGACGCGCAGGCGTCTTTAAAAGCGCTTGATGCGAGCGAGCCGATCGCAGCGGCGGAATTCCGATCGAGGATTCGTCATTCCGCGAGCGCGTTGATATCGGCGACACCGCTCATCGAGGTCAAAGTGGGAGACTTCGGTGTGGGTGCACTTGGTAACGCCACACACACTGCACTCGCGTGCTATAGGGGAGGCGCGCCGATCGCTGTCCGGGTGATCTCGATCCCTGCCGAGAACCGGATCAAAATCGTTGGTGTGTTCACGCCGGATTCGGGAGATTTCGAAACGGCGCTCCCCGAAGCGCCCCGTCCCGTCTCGTCGAGTGGGGCCCATCGATGAAGGTCTGGCTCAACGGTCGATTCGTCCCCGCAAGTGGCGCGACGATCTCGCTCTTCGACGCGGGTTTCCAGCATGGCGTCGGACTCTTTTCGTCGATGTGCGCGCGCAATGGAAAGGTCTTCCGCATCATGGAGCACCTCAAGCGGCTGAGACAATCTGCGATCGAGCTGGGAGCGCTCGAAGTTCTGCGACTCGAACCTCTTGCGGATGCGATTGAACTGACTCTCCGCGAAAACAAGATGACCGATGCGCGCGTGCGAATCACCGTGACCGCGGGAGACCTGAAGATGTTGAAGTCGCCAGGTGTCGATGCGGAAACGGCGCGCGGCGATCCAACGATCGCCATCGTCGTTCAGCCGCCGACACCATATCCCCGTGAACTCTTCGAGAAGGGTGTGCGAGTTCGAATCGCGGATGCGCGATTGAATCCCCAGGATCCATTCGCCGGGCACAAAACGCTTTGGTACTGGCCGAGACTCGCCGAATTGCAACTCGCGGCGGCGGCAGGATGCTCGGAGGCGATCTTTTTCACAACCCACAACCGAGTTGCATGCGCATCGGTGAGCAATATCTTTATTGTGCGCGGAGGAATTCTGCGGACGCCTCGAGCGCAGGGGGAGGGAGAGTCACCGGCACCAGTGCTTCCCGGAGTGACACGCGCGGCGATCATCGAGTGCGCGCAGACGCGAGGAGTCACCGTTGAAAGAGGCGACTTGACGATCGACGAGATTCTCGGTGCCGACGAGGTCTTTCTCACGAATTCGAGTTGGGGAGTCTTGCCGGTCGCCGGGGTCGAGAAGACGACGATCGGTGAGGGATCGCCGGGGAAAATCACCAAATTGCTACGGGAAGATTATTCGAAACTCGTCCAGTCTGAGACTGCGACGGATGTTGAAGTCGCGCCTACGCCCGACGAATGACCCGCACGTTTTCGCGACCTTCGGCATCACTCGCGGGGACACCTGGTCGATTCTTCGCCGAGTGCGCACTGTCATCGTCAGTCCGATTGGACGATCGATGGACCAACCCTTGAAGTGATCGGCACGCAAATCTTGCGAGTCCAATGAGCATCGCGATTGCGACAACGATTGCGACGATCGCGATACCCACGATCAGGGCGATGGCGATGATCGGGACGATGATGACGAACATCAAGAGCACTCGGAGAATGGGCAGGAGCGATGCACTCGATGTCGGGGAGTTGGAAGGAGCAGGGAGGCGCACGGCGATGACAAGAATAGACGGTCGTTCGACGGTGATTCCAAATTGAATTCCGCGATGCGACTCGTGGATTGAAGCTCTACTATGGGCGACACAGAGCAATGGCGGGCGACTTCGTACATCTTCACCTGCACTCGGAGTATTCGCTGCTCGATGGTGGCAATCGCATCGAAGCTTTGGTGAAGCGCGTCAAGCAACTGGGGATGTCGGCGGTTGCCATCACCGACCACGGCAATCTCTACGGCGCAATGGAGTTCTATGCGCTCGCCAAGAAGCATGGGATCAAGCCGATTCTGGGGATCGAGGCGTACATCGCGCCTGATCACGATGGCAAGGAAGGCGATCGGCGAAGTCGCGTTGCGACCAAGACGCAAGACGGAGGATTTCATCTGGTTCTCTTGGCGCAGAATCTAACGGGTTGGCGAAACCTGATGAAGTTGTCATCGGATTCGTTCCTGCAGGGGTTTTATCACCGCCCTCGAATGGACAAGTCGACACTCCGAGAGTGGGGCGAGGGATTGATCGCGATCAACGGACATCTTGGATCGAGCATTGCGTACCACCTCACAAACTTCGTGCAATCGGGGCAGGCGAGTCACTGGGCGCTTGCACTTGAGGAGGCACGCTGGCACGCGAGGAACTTTGCTGCAGACGAGCATGGGCAACCTCGTTTCTATGTCGAACTCCAACGACATGTGATGGAACAGGAGCGCATCAATCCATTGTTGAAGAAGCTCGCGGCAGAGTTGGACCTGCCACTCGTCGTCGATAACGACGCGCATTTCTTGCTCGAGGGGGATCACGACCTGCACGACACGCTCTGCTGTATCTCGATGGCCAAGAACAAGGACGACCTGCAACGCATCCGCTATCCGAAGGAACTGTTCGTGAAGAGTCCCGCCGAAATGGCATCGACTTTCGCCGAGCCGGACGAGCAGGAGGCGCTTGCGAACACTGCGCGAATCGCGGCGAGGTGTTCGGTGGAACTCCCACACGATGAGAGCCATGCGCCTGTGGTGCGCGTGAAAGCGCCAAAGGAACCAGCGTGCTACGAGAGTGGCGACTTGACGGAGTGGTTCAAGGCGTACTGCAGAAAGTTCGAACTGAGTCCCTTCGACGGCGCGGATCACGCGGCGAAGTCCAAGACGAAGTCTGAATGCGACCGCGCGCTGGGAATGCTCTGTGAGGCGGGGTTGGTTTGGCGCTACGGTCCGCACGGTGTGACACCAGCGATTCGGTCGCGTCTGGAGCGCGAATTGCAAATCCTCGCGACAAAGTCGATCAGCGCGTACTTCTTGATTGTCTGGGACTTTGTGAATTGGGCTGGACAGCAGGGGATTCCCGCGACGGCGCGTGGCTCAGGCGTTGGCACGATGGTCGGATATGTCCTTGGACTCTCGAATGCGTGCCCTGAGAAGTACGGACTTCTCTTCGAGCGGTTCACGGATCCGGATCGCAGCGAATACCCAGACATTGACATCGATATCTGCCAGAATGGACGAACAGTCGTCTTGGAGTATGTCCGCAAGAAGTACGGCCATGTCGCCCAAATCATCACCTTTGGTCGCTTGAAGGCGAAGGCGGCGATCAAGGATGTTGCGCGGACGATGGGCGTTTCGGTTTCTGAGGCACAGCGACTTTCGGATCTGATCCCATCGGAAGTCAACATCACGCTTCAGAAGGCGCTTGAACGCGAACCAGCACTTCGGGCGGCGCGCGACGAGAGTCCGCTGATTCGCAAGGTGCTTGAGCACGCGCAGGGGCTCGAGGACCACGCGCGCAACTCGAGTACGCACGCCGCGGGAGTCGTGATCTCGACTCAGCCGCTCGAGAACATCGTTCCGCTCTGTCGCGCGAGCGGTGCGAACGACGATGTCATCACACAATGGGACGGCCCGACATGCGAAAAAGTCGGGCTTCTCAAGATGGACTTTCTTGGACTCCGCACGCTTTCGACGATCGAGTTCGCAAAGAGATTGGTTCGTGAATCGCTCACGCTCGAGGCGCAATGGATCGCGGTGGGACGCGGCAAGGAATTCTCCGCTGGGCCGCAGAAGCGAGGCGCAGATCCGCTCGACTTGGATCGGATCGATTTCACCGATCAGCGCGTGCTTGCGCTCTTTCGACGAGCCGAGACTGGCGGGATTTTTCAGTTTGAGTCGGGCGGTATGCGCAAGACGCTCGCCGACATGCAACCCGATCGGCTCGAAGACCTGATTGCCGCGAATGCGCTCTTTCGGCCAGGTCCAATGGAGCTCATTCCGGACTATTGCAAGCGCAAGGCTGGTCGACAGGCGGTTCCGCACGTGCATGAGGTCGTCGATCGGTTGACTGCCGAAACATACGGAGTGATGGTCTATCAGGAGCAGATCATGCAGGTGCTCCATCAGCTTGGCGACATTCCCCTTCGGACTGCGTACACGATTATCAAGGCGATCTCGAAGAAGAAGCAAGACGTGATTAACGCGGCTCGCGCCGATTTCATTCGTGGCGCTGGAGCACGCGGACTTCCCGAAGGTCGCGCCGACGATCTCTTCGACCTGATCTTGAAGTTTGCAGGATACGGATTCAACAAGAGCCATTCGACCGGATACGCGATCATCGCATTCCAGACCGCGTATCTCAAGACGTTTTTCCCGGCGCATTACATGGCCGCGGTTCTGTCGTTTGAGAGTCAAGCGCAGAAGGTCGAGGATTGGGCGATCTATTTGGAAGAATGCCAGAGAATTCAGTGGGCCGATTCGACTCGTGAACATCGGCACGCGGGTGTCGAGGTCAAGGGACCTGACATCAACCTCTCCACCAGTGATTTCGCCGTGGTGTTCGGTCCCGACGAACCACACGATCATCTCCACGGTCATGTTCGCTTCGGATTGCGCGCGATGAAAGGTGTCAGCGATTCGGCGATCGAATCGATCATCGAGGAGCGGACGAAGCGTGGGCACTATCGGGACATCTTTGACTTGTGCGCAAGGGTCAACCTTCGCGCGGTGAATCGTGCGTCACTGGAGGCGCTCGTGAAAGCGGGAGCGATCGACTCTCTCCACGGGACGAACCATCGCGCTTCTGTTTTCGCATCGATCGAAGACGCGCTGCGAGCAGGTCAGAACATGGCGAAGGATCGCGCCGCGGGGCAGATGGCGATGTTCGCAACGCCGGATGGGAGCAGTGTGATCGGGGCGTCGGGAGAAGGATCGTCCGCGCTTCGTCGAGCGGATCCGTGGGATCGAATGACGACCCTGAACTACGAGCGCGAGGCGCTCGGGTTTCATGTCTCGGGACACCCGCTCGATGATTGGCGCGCTGAAATCGATTCGTTCTGCAATCGCGACAGCGTCCGACTCTTGGATGACGGTGGCGGAGGTGCGGTCGTGATCGCGGGACTGATCACGCGCGTCCGTCAGATCATCACTCAGAAGGGAGCGAGCGCGAATAGGCGGATGGCAATCGCGACACTCGCAGATCGATCTGGAACATTCGACGCCGTTCTCTTCGCCGAGACATTTGCGGCGTTTGGCGAGTTGATTCAGGAAGGAAAGGTCGTCGTTCTCAGCGGGTCGGTCGATCGCTCGCGCGCCGAACCAGGTGTCATCGTCGACCGAGTCTTTCCAATCGAAGACTCCGCGGCGCATCTGGCAAGTCGGATCGAGATTCGTCTGACGGATCCCGCACTCTGCGACACGAATGAAGAACCCCTCGCGCCAACGATGAGGATGCTCGCCGGCGCACTTCGTCAGGCGGCAGGAAGCGTGCTAAGCCTGAAGGGTCGACCAGTGGAAGTGGCGGTGATCATCGAAGTCCAAGGTGGAACGGCAACGCTTCTGCCACACGGCGTACGAGTCGTCGCTGAAGCGGGGGTCCTTCGAAAGCTGACCGAGATCGCAGGGGCGGGAAGAGTTGTCGTCAGGGGGGGCTGGATTCCACCCAAGCGCGAGCGCGAAGGTCGCGGTGGCGGATTCAACTCAGGCTTGAACTCAGGCTTGAACTCAGGCTTGAACTCAGGGAAAAAGCCGAGTGATGTCCCAGCCGGCGCCTGACTTTCGATAGACGACTCGATCGTGGAGTCTCGCAGAGTGACCTTGCCAGAATTCGATCGCATGGAGCGCGACGCAGTATCCACCCCACTCGGGCGGTCGCGGGATTTCGCTCGCACCAAATCGAGCTTCTATGGAACGGACACGCTGTTCAAGTGTCTCGCGATCGGCGAGTGGCCGACTCTGATCGCTCGCCCATGCGCCGATTTGGCTTGGTCGAGGGCGACTCGAAAAATATTTGTCACTGATCGCATCGCTCGTCGCGCTCACCGATCCTTCGATCCGAATCTGTCGATCGAGTTGATCCCAGTGAAAGTGAAGCGCGGCGTGGGGATGTTGCTTCAATTCAACTCCCTTGCGACTCAGGCGATTCGTGAAAAAGACTGCGCCATGTTTGTCAAATCCACGAAGCAGGACGGTGCGGATCGACGGCATCCCATCGCCGCCGACGGTCGCGAGATGCATCGCATTGGGATTCGGAATCGGAAGTTGACCCGCTTCATCGAGCCATCTGAGGAACTCCACGACAGGATCCGAAGGAGGATGGTCGAAGTCCATTGATCGTGGTTGAAATCCCAATTCGACCGGAGGGCGGGTCGAAGGGCGAATGAATGGTTTTTCGTTCGGTTCGCTCATCCACGGAGAGGGTAGGCGACGAATCACGAATCAGAGTTTGCGCGGTGTCCGTCGATCGTGAGGTTTGCGATGCGCTGGTCCATCGCGGGCGCTCAGCTTGAGCGCTTCGACCTTCTTGGGATCGTCGAGCCCGAAGTAAACCTTCCACGCGTGAATCTGCTCCTGCGTGAGGGGGTCGATGTGCGGGCGCGAACGCGATCTCGATCCCCGAGAATCGCGCTCCATCGTCGCGTGATCGCGGGCGAGGATTTCAAGAAATTCAACAGCGCCGAGCGTCGGACAACGACGTCGCTTCGCGTGTTTTAAAATTGCCCGATCGCCTGAGACGACGGTTAGCCGTCGCGGCGCGGTGCTTGAATCGACAATTCTCGCGATCTCCGAATCTGCGGTGCTGCGACTTCCTGCGTATCGAAAGACCACCGAGCCGACATCGGCCGTCGGACGACCTCGGGAAGGACCATCGCAGACGAGGCAAGTTGCGTCGCGCTGAAAACGACTTTGGCCGATGAGGTCTGCAAGTCCAGCCTCGTCAATCCCAGCAATCTCGGGCGGGAGAACGCCTGTGACATGAAGGAGGTTGTTGACATCAACGACGAGTGGCATGGGAGGAGATCGATTGGCTCGACTTTGGCAGTACTTTCCCATGAACCGACTGCGCTTGCTTGGATCTGCAAAATATGCTCTAATTCGTGGCTCACCCGATTCTGACAATTCCCCTTCCAAGTTTCAGCCAAGTTTCAGCCAAAGGACCCAAACGCAATGCCCATTCGAGTCAAGAGTAGAGGTAACGAAACCGCAGAACAGATGCTTCGTCGCTTTAAGAAATTGTGTGAGCGTGAAGGGATCACGAAGGACGTGAAGAAGCGCCAGTACTACGAGAAGCCATCCGAGATCAAGCGACGCGAAGAGATTCGCGGACCTCAGCGAACATTCACGGTGCGAAGCGAATCTGGACCAGGTGGTGGTGGATTCAGCAGTGGTGGTTCAAGCTCATCGGGTCCACGTGGTCGTTCTGCTGGCGGTCGCCCAACTGGTGGCCGTAGCGGTGGCGGTCGAACTGGCGGTGGAGCTCGCGCTGGCGGCGGTGGAGCTCGCGCTGGCGGCGGCGGACGAACCGGTGGTGGCGCACGCGCAGGTGGCGGTGGTCGCACAGGTGGCGGTCGTTCGCCTTCGCGATGAGCGAAATCCGATTGCGCACGATGAGCCGGTCGAACACGAGAACCGTGGCGAAGACAGCTGCGAAATCGGTTGCGACCCGAGCGGCACTAGAGGCAGCCAAGACGCAGTCCTTCGCGATCGATGCCGCGAGGCTGATGTCGGAACTGAAATGCTCTGAAATTGTCATCCTCGACCTGCTCGGACGCTCGCAGATTTGCGACTACATGCTGATTGCCAACGGCACGAGCCAGCGGCAGATGAAGTCCGTGGGAGAAGCAATCGACAAGCTCGGAAGTACGCAGGGATCGCCAGCGTGGAGAACGGATGCGGATTCTGGAACGAGTTGGATCGTCATCGATTTCGTCGATGTCGTCGTCCACCTGTTCGAACCCACCCAGCGCGCGTTTTATGACATCGAAGGACTCTGGACGGAAGCCCCGCGGCTGACTTGGCGCGTGCCTGCCAAGAAGTGAGTCTCGGACGATTGTTGGGGGCATCGTGCGAGCAACGTCTTCGAATGAATCCAATGTGAATCGCTGAAAAGTCGATTTCGTATCCTTTCGCCTATGACGCGACGAGAGACGATCTGCTGGGTCTTTTCGCTCTTGTTGGTGACGGTTGTCTCTTGGGGTGATGATCCCCCGTCGGCAGTGCAGAAGGCGCAGATCGTCGCGGTCCCGTCCAAATTAGATGGCATCGAAGTCGAGATTGCAGGCACCGAGGGAGTCGTCTTGGCAGGCACGTTTCTCGTTCCACAAACAGCATCGTCGACGAACCGAGCTCCTGGAGTTGTCTTCATCACGGGGAGCGGACTGCAGGATCGCGACGAGACGATCTTCGGAAAGAAACCATTTCGAGTTCTGGCGAATGCACTTTTCGATGTTGGTGTGGCGTCGGTTCGATGCGATGATCGTGGATTCGGCGCATCGAAGGGCGATCCATCGACTGCTACGACGCTCGACTTTCTCGCCGATGCTCGTGCGCAAGTCGCGTGGTTGCGATCGCGACCGGAAATCGATCCCGCGCGCGTGGGAATCGTCGGGCACAGCGAAGGAGGATTGATCGGCACTTTGATGGCGCAAGATCCAGATCCCGCGATGAACTTCGGCGTGCTCCTTGCGCCACCTGGGATCAGCGGTGGCGAGGTTCTCATCGGTCAGACGGCGGATATCTATGCGCAGATGAGGATTGCTCCGGCCGATGCCGCGTTCGCCGTTGAGTGTCACAGAGAGATGATTGCGGCGGTTGCGCCGAGTGTGGACGAGGCGGTGCTCCGGGAGAAGATGACGCAACTCGTTCGCGCCCAATTGGCATGCCTTATGAAGACCAAGCCCTCCGAAGAAATGGTCGCGTCCTCGGTGCAACTTGGGATGAAGCAGATCGATTCGCCATGGATGCGAGCGTTCATCCCGCTCGATCCAGGACCCGCGATCGCACGGAGCGGTGTTCCACTGCTGGTGCTCTTCGGTGATCGAGACCTTCAGGTCGCACCGAAGCGCAATGCGGCTCCATTCCAGCGTGCGGCATCGGACTATCCCGTTGCGCCGGAAGTCGTCATCGTTGCAGGAGCGAATCACCTCTTTCAGCCGGCGAGGACTGGGATGATGGACGAGTACGCGACAATCAAGGTCGAGATGGACCCGGCAGTTCCGAAGATGATCGTCGAGTGGGTCGTTGGGGTCACAGCGAAGATGCCGGTCGGTCGGAGCGCTCCCGTTTCGCCAAAGTCATCGCCATAAACGGACGTCCTTCGCGCGCGAACTTTCGTTCGAAATTTGTTCCGACGACTTCTCCGCTCCCGGCGGATGCGGGAGGGACGAAGGGGCGAATCTCAAAGAACTGATCGTGCCGTGCGACGTGCTCTTGATCCCATTTCCAGAGATCGACATGGTCGGTCACGATGCGAAGTTCACCACCCGGCGCGAGCACACGGTGGAAGTGACGAAGCGTTTCGTCCTGGATCACCCGTCGTTTGTGGTGCCGTGTCTTCGGCCATGGATCGCTGAAGTACAGATGCACGACGCGCGCGATTTCATCGGGGAGCCAGAAACGGAACAACTCGGTTGCGTCGGTGTGCAGGAGCCGGACGTTGGAGAGTTCACGCCGACGAACGCGATCCGCAGCAAACCGCCAGAATTCTGCCGTCCATTCGATCCCCAGAAAGTTCGTTTCGGGTTGGCACGCAGCCTGTTGGACAAGGAATGTTCCCTTTCCAGAACCAATCTCGATCTCAAGCGCATGAGATGGATTCGCAAAGAGCGTGCGAGGATCGAACAAACCTGATCCGAGCGGGGGTAGGTGCGATCGATCGAACCCAATGAGGCCGACATCAAGTTTTTTTCCGCGAGCGGGATCCATTGTGAACGACTCGTGCCTCGGTTGACCGACTACGGATTTGCCGTATCCGCAGGCGCCGTCCAGTTGGAATCGGGGTCGCGTCCGAGTGCTTTCGCCGCCATCTTGATGCAGCGCAAGCAGATCATTGCATCGGGGTAGGCGGGACTTTGAAAGCAAGTGCCCTCTCGATCCTCGAGGCACATCGTGCACTTGATCGGTGCGCCATCAACGGCGTCGCCCGACTCGCCGATCTGCGTCGATGCATACGCCATCTTGAGGCACGATCCGCAGATACATGACCCGTGATGCCCCTCGACCATTGGCCGATCCATTGTCCACGTGCTGTGGCAGTAATCGCAGAGAACATCTTCCATGTTGACTGCTTCGGAATTTGTGCCATCGCGTCGCATACGCCAAGCATAAATGCCACGAGTCAATTGCGGAAAGCGAGAAACTCGGGAACAACCGATCCCCCCGCTAGGCTGTACCGAGATGCCACGTGGTCCATCGCTCGCTAACAAGTGCCAGATTCTGTTCGGCGGAGCGGTCATTCTGATCTTGGCTGGAGCATTGGTGGTTCCGTGGATGCGCTTGGAGTGGGTGGTTGAGGAAGGTCAGCGCGAAATGTCCCGGCAATTGGCGGAAACATGGATGCGAAATGGATTTGCGCTGAATAGGACCGAGGGAATCCCAATTCCGATCCGTGTCGTCACGATTGAGCAAGTCGAAGATGGTGGAGTCTCCGATCCGTTCGTCGAGCAGGCGTATCGTCAGTTCACGGGAGAGACACGTGAGAACGAGTACTTCGCCACGATCGCTGCGGAGGATGGGCTCGTCTACCGATATGCACGAGCGCTTCGCGAAGGAGAGTGGCGCGCCATTCAGGACAGACAATTTGTCGACTTTGCTCCGCGCGCATCGGAGATCGCGCTCGAAGACGAGCTGCGCGCAATACTCGTCATCGAGCGGACCAGTCCGTTCGCGTCGAAACAGATTCTGTCGAATCGCTGGTACATCCTTGCGGGCGGTGTCATCGCCGTAGGGCTCGCAGTCGCAGTCTTCTCGCTGATCCTGACCAAACTTATCTTTTCGCCGGTACGCCGACTTCGTGAGAGCGCGGAAAAGGTTCGCAAAGGAGACCTCGCTGTGCGGAGTTCGTTGAGGACTGGTGATGAGTTTGAGGAACTTTCTCGGGCATTCGATCAGATGCTCGACGAAGTGGATGGCGTGCAACGATCGCTTCGGGCGATGAACGAGTCGCTCGACCTCAAGGTCGTCGAACTCTCGGAGGTCAATGTCGGACTCTTCGAATCGAATCGATTGAAGAGTGAGTTCTTGGCCAATGTCTCGCACGAGCTAAGAACCCCGCTCAATTCCATCATCGGATTCGCTGAACTCCTTGCGGAAATCGCACGCACGGATGCGAGCGCAGATCCGAAGCGGGTGCGTTACATCTCGAACATCTTGACGAGTGCTCGAATGCTGCTCGACATGATCAACGAGCTCCTCGATATGGCCAAGATCGAGGCTGGACGTGTCTCGCTGGCCGTGGTGCCGTCGAGCATCGCTGACATCTTGGAGGGGTTGCAGACGATCATGCGTCCGCAGGCGATGGCGAAGCAATTGACATTGAGCGCTGTCGTTGTTGCCGATCTTCCTTCGGTCGAGACTGATCCGGGGAAGCTTCAGCAGATCCTTTACAACTTTCTCTCCAATGCGGTCAAGTTTTCGCCAGCGGGTAGTGAGATTCATATTCGCGCAGAATCGGTCAGCATGGATTCTCGAAACGCGATTCGGATATCCGTGATCGATCATGGACCAGGAGTTCCATTCGATTTGCAAGAGACGATTTTCGAAAAGTTTCGCCAAGTCGATGCGAGTCACACGAAGTCCCACGGCGGAACAGGTCTTGGATTGGCGATCTGTCGCGAGTTGGCGACGATGCTCGGTTGCACGGTTGGCATCGTCTCGGAACCGGGGCGGGGTTCGACTTTCTTTGTCGAAGTGCCGATTTACTTTCGCGTGAAGGAACGCAAGCCGTTGCTCGACACGAAGGGATGATGGGGAATCACCGCGCGAGCTGCAGTCGTCCGACGATCAATCGATCTGCACCTGGCACGAGTCGCCGAATGTTGCTCGCATCGAAGCGTCTTGGTCCCGCCGAAGACTCGATTTCGATTTTCGACGCATCCTCGAGCACATGCATGACCGCGAGGGCTACCTCCGAAGGGGTATGGCGCCCAGTGGGGGACCACCAGTCATAATCAGCCCACGCCAGCGTCACTTCCCAGTCCGGGGCCGATTGTCCCTTGGGGCGAATCTGAAAGACCCAACAAGCCCTCCCTTCGCGTTCAGTGGCAACTTCCAGCTCGTTCGGCATCGTGTGAGAGTATCGACGTCAGAGTCGGATTCTTCTACGCTTCGACTGTGATGTTCCTTTGGGAGACTATTCGTCTGGGGTTGGGAAACTTGCGAAGGCATGCGCTTCGTTCGATCTTGACGTGCTTGGGGGTCATCCTTGGTGTCGCAGCGGTGATCGTCGTCGTCTCGATCGGCGAGGGCAACAAGCAATCCGCGCTTCGCGACATCGCGGCACTCGGCGCAACGAACATCATCGTTCGAAGTTCCAAACCCCCCGACACGGCAAGTACGACGCAGGCCCGGACAATGCTTTCGCGCTATGGAATCACCTATGAGGATGAACGGAGATTAGGGCGGGCGATGGCCGGCGTCGCGACGGTCGTGCCACTAAAAGTAGTTGGGAGCGAGATCAGTCGTGGGGCGTTCCGCACGAACAGTCAGTGCTTCGGGACGCTTCCTCTATTAGCGGAAGTGGCGAATCTGCGGGTTGCCACCGGCGGGAGATACCTCAGCGATCACGACATCGAATCTCAGGCACCGGTTGCAGTGCTCGGCGCCGAGGCCGCTCGAAAACTTTTTCCACAGCGAGATGCTGTCGGTCAAGATTTTCGAGTCGATCAACAGGTCTTGCGCGTGGTGGGAGTGCTCCAAGCGCAGGGACTATCGGGTGGCGCAGGAGGGGCGCTCGTCGGGCGCGACCTCAATTACGACATCCATCTTCCGCTCTCGACCGCCGAGAGACAATTCGGCGATGTGATCCAGCGCCGAACTTCAGGTTCGTTCATGATGGAGGAAGTTCAACTGAGCGAGGTGTATGTCACCGCAGCAACGACGGATGCCGTCAGTCAGATTGCCAAACGAGTCGAACGCATCATTGCGGTCGGTCACCCCGATATGTCCGATGTGCAGACGGTTGTCCCGTGGGAGTTGCTCGAGAACGCGCGCCGAGCGATGCTCGTCTGGAATGTGATGCTCGTGGCGATCGCGGCGATCAGTCTCCTCGTCGGTGGAATCGGCATCATGAACATCATGCTTGCGAGCGTCACGGAGCGAACGCGCGAGATCGGGATTCGGCGCGCGCTCGGGGCGACTCGAAAGCACATCATTCTGCAGTTCCTGGTCGAGACCGGCACTCTTTCTACGGTCGGTGGATTGCTCGGCATCGCCCTTGGGATCTCCGCGTCGGTCGGACTGGGTGCGATAGTTCCGATCATCCAAAAGTGGCAGATGTTCCGCGGCGTCTTCGGTGGAGGCTTCGCGCTCGAACCAATCGTCACGGGATGGTCGATCGCAGTCAGTTTCGCGGTCGCTGCGATTGTGGGATTGGTTTTCGGAATGTATCCCGCGATCGTCGCGAGTCGCAAGGATCCGGTTGTGGCGTTGCGGCACGACTAGTGTAATGGTGAAGAACGGTGAATGATCAAGCGAGAGGGACTCGAAAAGTTCCTCCCAGGGCTCAAACATGCTGCGCCGACCTGCGCAGACTTGCTCGGCTTGCATACTCGCCTGGGAGGAATTTTCAATATCCCACACGGTCAGGGTGGGACGGCTTTCGACATCGCGCCGGGCGCTACCGCACCAACTGCGCCTGATACCCTGTTGACCAATGATCAATTCCGGTCGCAATATCGTGCTGATGTTGGTTGGGGTGGTGATGGTGGCGGCACTTGTTGGTGCTAGTCAAGGTGGCGCTGCTCCAGCGAAGCCGAATCCAAAGCCCACACCAGCTGCAACTGCGTCTCCACTTTCTTGGGCTGAAGTTCTCGAGCAGAATCCCGATCCCAAGGTTGTCACCGATGCGGATTTTCTCAAGCGCATCACGGAAACAAAGTTGCCGTGGCGAGTAAAAGACAAATCAAGTGGCATTGAGATGTTGCTCGTACCTCCTGGAAAGTTTGTGATGGGTATGAGTCCAGGAGATACAGAAGCAGTGGAAATGGAAAAGTTTCTTGAGGAGAAAATGCCGGAACTGAAGTACACCGAACGACCTGCCCACGAAGTGACGATCACGAAAGCGTTCTATCTCGGTCGCACTGAAGTTACGCAAGAGCAGTGGATGAAGGTGATGGGAGAGAATCCAAGTCACTTTAAGAAATCGACCGAGGGCCGCGAAACAATGATTGCGAAGTACATCGATGAAGGACTGACCAAGCAAGAAGCGCAAGAAAAAGCTGGCGCAGAATCAAACAAATTGTTGACGGCATCAAATCCAGTCGAAACAGTCTCGTGGGATGATTGTCAAAAGTTCTGCGCAAAGACTGGGATGAAGCTTCCAACCGAAGCACAGTGGGAGTACGCTTGTCGCGCAGGAGTGCGTAAGCCGAGGTATGGCGAACTTGACCAGATCGCGTGGTGGGACGAGAACTCCAACTCGACCACACATCCAGTCGCAAAGAAAGCGCCCAATGCACTTGGTTTCTACGACATGATCGGCAATGTCAATGAGTGGTGCCAAGATTGGTATGAAGGCGACTATTACAAATCCTGCGCAGACGGTGTGGTTGATCCAACGGGTCCAGCGCAGAGTGAACT
>CAMBMO010000032.1 GCA_945868805.1 Singulisphaera sp. GP187 | reverse complement strand
TCGCATTTGTCTACGCTCAAGTCGTCAAAGCGATCCAAGTCGTACGACCGCAACCAGAGGTACTCAATGCTCTCCATCCACAACCTCATCAAGATCTACGCCGGACCCGTCAACGCGCTTCAGGGAGTCACGCTCAACATCGGCGAGGGGCTCTTCGGTCTTCTCGGTCCCAATGGCGCAGGGAAGAGCACGTTGATGAACGCGGTCGCGGGATTGCTCGAGCCCACATCGGGATCGATCACACTCGATGGTGCGGACATCGTCAAGGACCCGCGCATCGTGCGCAGGCAGTTGGGTTATCTCCCGCAGGATTTCGGGTTCTTTCCGGATCTGACCGGCATCGCAATGCTCGAGCTGATGCTCAAACTCAAGGGTGTCGATGGTCCAGGCGGTCGACGCAAGATCGCGCAGGCACTGCTTGAGCGCGTCAACCTTGCGCACGCTGCAAAGCGCAAAGTCAGTGGCTATTCGGGTGGAATGCGTCAACGCCTCGGACTCGCGCAGGCGATCGCCGGCGATCCACGACTGGTAATCGTCGACGAACCGACTGCAGGACTCGACCCAGAGGAGCGCCATCGCTTCTACCGGCTGCTCGCTGAACTTGCGAAGAATCGAATCATTCTGCTCTCGACCCACATCGTCGAAGATGTCGCGACGCTTTGTCCGCGCATGGCGGTGATCAACGCTGGACGTGTCGTCATCGACACGACTCCGCGCGGGGCACGTGTCGCGATCGATGGACACATGTTCGAAGGCTTCATTGCGGATGCCGAACTTGACGAGTTCGCACGTGCCAACAGTGTTACGAGCGCGATCTTGAGCGAAGGTTCGACCAATCGCGTGCGCGTGCACTGCGTTGATGCGGCGCGCGCTCCCGCAGGATTCGAGCTGTCGCTAGCAACACTCGAAGATGCATACCTCGTGGCGATTCGATCTGCGCGCGATGCAGAACTCTCGTCGCTCGCATCTGCAGGCTCCGTCCAAACTGGAGCCGCCATCCAAACTCGAGCTGCCGCGTGAGCGACGCATCCACGCGCAGGTGAGGGAGGTATGTTCCTACGGGTCCGGTTACTTCGATCGGCAGACGATTGGCAGACGCGCCAGACGCCTTGATTCGTTCGGTTCCCGCCGCTCCCCACACAAAACCCTTTGGAACGAATTTCGGTCACCTCAACGACCTTCACGCTGGCACTGCGGCAACTCCGATGCAGCGGGAAATTATTGGGTTTGTCGCTGCAAGGATCGGTAGACCTGGGAAGTATTCACATCGCTCCGTGAAATCCATACTCCCTTTCTACGAAAGGTTGTTTGGCACCCCCTCGCAAGCAGATCTCGATCTCCTCAATCGGTTTGTCGCCGCCGTAACCGCCATCGGCCGCCTCTCCAGTTGTGAACGCGTTGAAACTCCCCGACGGAATCTGGAAGGAACTCGCAGTCGACCTCGCGCTCGTCAACAAGTGCCGGGGCGGGGTAGAGGTGGTCGTGTGAACTCCCTCACACACCCATCGACTTGCGCTTGCCCCTCACGAACACGTCGTGGTGATCGACATGCTTCGTGTAGTTCTCCAGGATTTCGCCAAGAGTCATCTTCCCACGCTGGGTATGAATCCCGGCGCGCTCAAATGCCTCTGAGGGGAGCGTTCTCAACCACCGTGCAGTAAACTTGCGATTCGCCTCGAACAAATCGAGCGCCTCGGCGAAGTCCATCGATGCGTTGTCGAGTCGATCGATGAGCGCGTTCTCGTCGAAGGATGCGAGCAGTGGCGAATTCTCCGCCGCAATCCTCCGCATTCGGTGGGTCGCTGAAATGTCGCAGTCGACCATGTGAAGGATGATCTCCATGATGCTCCACGTTCCCGGCGCACAGCGCCTGTTGATCTGTGCGGCAGAGAGACCAGCCACACTCGATCGAAGCGTCGAGATACCAGCGAGATATGTTGCGACTTTGGATTCGGCCGAAAGTGTTGTGGATTGAGTTGTCATGCGTCCAGTCTAGTTTCGACAGGAACTCGTAGTGCCACAGGCGTGTAAAGTCCGTGGAGTGGTGTCGCCTCGATGAACGCTCGATCTTCAACAGCCGATCTTGAACCGCTACTCACTCGACGCGCATTCGCGGATGTCATCGCAGCGACCGACGTTCTCTTGAAGAAGAATCCGCGCGACATCACTGCGTGGAATGCTCGCGCACGTGCGGGACTTGGACTGGGGCGGCTTGGGATCGCGGACGAAGCCTCGGACCGTGCGCTCCGACTGAACGCAGAACTACCCGACCTTTTGCTCTTGCGAGCGATCATCGATCACCGACTTGCGCGAAGTTCGGCCGCGATCGATCGACTGCGTGCACTCATCGCGACGAATCCTGCCAACGAAGTCGACGCGACGATTGTGCTTGCCGAAGTGCTCCACCGATCTGCCCGCCGCGACGAACTTGCAGTGCTTGTTGCCAAGGGTGGATCTTGGCTTGCGGATCCGCGAGCCGCAATCTTTGTAGCGCGTGTCTCTGCGCGCAGCGATCCTCAAGGAACGATTGCCGCACTCGAAGCTCTGGCACGGGGGAATGGGTTGGAGACAACTCGGCGGATCGCTGGATTTGACGCCGTGCGAATGCTCGATGCTGCCGGCGAGTATCGGCGTGCGTTCGATCTCGCCGAGCATGTTCACGCGACAACGGGGAAGCCCTTCGATATCGATGGATTCCTCAGTGGATCGGACGATCAAGTGCGCCGGCTCTCGAAGGCGTCATTTTCGTTCAACTCGCGTGCGCGACCAGTCGACGGGGTCGCACTTGTCGTCGGCATGCCTCGCAGTGGAACGACGTTGCTCGAACAGATGCTCGACCGTCACCCGGATATCGCCGGAATCGGCGAGCATGACGGCATCATGACGATTGGGCATGCGCTGGAAAGCACTGGCGCATGGCCGGCGGATCTCGACGCGCTCGATCCGTCAGTCGCCCAGCAATTGCAGGATGCATTCGTCGCCGGTGCTCGTCTCACCCAGCGCGCGGGCACACGATGGTTCTTCGATAAGTCGCTGCACACTTGGCGATGGTTGCCAGCCGTGGCGGCGGTGCTCCCGGGTGCAGTTTGTTTACACATCATGCGAAACCCACGCGACACTGCGATCAGTCTCTTCTTGTCGAACTTTCATCCATCGAGCTTCGGTTGGACTCGTTCGCTTGAAAACATTCGCAGAGTGATCGCCGCAGAACGTGACCTCGTCCCGCTCGCATTTGCGAAACTCGAGATCGCACACGAGTTAATCATCTATGAATCACTTGTCGATCGGCCAGCCGAACAGATCCAGCGTTGCCTCGCCCGCATGGGGCTCCCGATGTCGCCGGCGGTGCTCGCCCCCGAATCCAACACGCGCACAGTTCTCACACTGAGCCACGAACAAGTCCGCAAGCCGATTCATTCTTCATCTATAGGAAGGTGGGCGAATTACGAGTGGGCGTTTAATCACTCATGGAACGGCCTGAGTTAAGGGCGATTCGTTGATGCGGCGCATGGCGCTCCCGCGCTGTGAAAAGCGTCGTCGCAATCAGTCTCGTCGACGACGTTTGATCGCCATCACAAGTGCCAGTGCCGCAAAGGCGCCCGGCGCAGGGACGGTGATCACCGAGGAGAATCCAGGAAGCTGGCGTGTCGATTCGTCCCCGTTGGACCAAATTCCAAGCGACGAGTACGGCGGACCGAACGGGCTGTTTGGATAACTGTAAATGTTGTAGGCAATGCTCGTTGCACCGGCGAGGCTTATCCCTGAAAGCATGTTGTCGAAATCGCCAGAAACGAATGTGTTCAAATTGAACTGAAAGAGGAGATCGGCAAGTCCACGCGCAACACCTGCATTGGATTGCACAATTCCGTCGATGATGACATTGTCGGTGTAGATCAGAGCACCTCCGCCGAGAAGGCTAATGCTCCAGTTGGTGAGGTCGCCCTCTGCGACAATGCCAGTCGTCAGACTTGTCGAAAAATTGACAAGCACGTGCGTGACATTTGGCGACGAAGCCGTGTATGGCGAATTGAGCGTATAGGTCGAGTAGAAGATTCCCGCGTCGGCGGTGCTGCCGAAAAACAAAGCGATGGCGAAGGCAGCGAAGCGTCGTTGATTGCTCGTTGAAGTCTGGTACATATGTTTCATCTCTTTGTCTTTCGTTCTTGCTTTGTGACTTGCGACGGCACGAACATCGCGCCGCTTACTCAGCCTAGCTCAGAGAAGCCCACCTGCCTAACGAATAGTTAAAAAAACCGGCGTGACGAAACAGTGACTTGTGCGTACACACACATCCCATCGCAAGGTGAAAGCGACCGTCTCAGCCCACAATGCCTGGCAAAACTCGCGATACTTGGTAAAAGTACCCCTCCGCACTCCTGCGACTCTCAATTCACATCGCTATGTCCCACACCGCGTCAACTGGAAGCCGAGAGAGCAGTCTGAAATTCGCGCTGATCTTCTGCATCATCGACGTCGTGTTGATGGGTGGTGCCGCGATGATGTCCAATTCCGTCACGATCTTGGGTGATGTACTGAAAGAGACAACCGACACGCTTTCAGTGCTCGCGGCATTTTTGACGATTCGCGCTGTCAGGAAGTCAGCCAGCCATCAATTCGCATACGGCATCGGCAAGCTTGAAAACCTCGTAAGCATCACCGTTGGTGCGTTGATGGTGGGATGCGCGCTTTTCATCACCGTCCGTTCCGTGCATCACTTCAGCCACCCAGTCAAACCTGAGGGAACCGAGGCTGGTATCGCGATGTTCGCTGTCTATATGTGCGTTGGATACTTCATATGGGGGCGTGCACGAGCCGCGGTCAAGCTGCAGCCATCTGCGATCATGGAGTCGCAAGCGCGTCTGTGGTTCTCAAAGGCATCGTTCGATGCCGTGATGGGCTCGGGACTGCTCGTCGCGCTTCTCTTTCGCGAGAGTCATTGGAGTTGGTATCTCGACCCAATCGCTTCGCTTGTCGGCGTTCTCTTTATGTTGCACGCGGCTTGGGGAATGTCATCATCCTCTGTCGGCGACCTGCTGGATGCGACGATCGAGGAATCGATCCAGTTGCAGATCATGGGCGGACTGGTCGATCGAATCGACGACTATGAGCGGATCCACAAAGTTCGAACCCGTCGATCTGGCCCGAACATCTACGTCGAGATTTTTCTCGAATTCGATCCGATGCTTCTAATGGGTGAAGTCCAGCGACGAATCGACGGAATTCGTGGCGAACTCGAGGGGAAGATTCCGGGGACAGATGTATCGATTCGGCCGATGGCACCGATTTCCGTCTAGTTCCCGTTTCGAGCTGATCACTTCAATGCGTCTTCGGTGGTCGCGCAAATCTGAAAGAGCTTCAGCAAGCTGCTGATTTCGAGGATCTCTCTCACATTGGGTTGCAAAGCAACCAACGCGACCGTCCCGCCTGAAACTTTCATCTTCTTGATCGCTGTGATGAGCGTGCGAATTCCGGCGCTACTCAGAAAATCCAGATGTGCACAGTCGATCACGAGCCGCGTCGCGCCGGGAGTTATCGCATTGATGATTGCTGTTTCGACGGCAGTCGCACTGGACGAATCCAGTTTGCCGTGAAGCCTGACGATCGCGGGGCATCCGTCGATGCCTAGTTCAATTTTCATTTGCATATCACTGAATGTCCCACAAATACCCCGGATTGTCGAGTGTCCGCTACCAGTTTGACTGCGCCGTGTCGTCGACGAGCGAGTAAAAGCCTTGGCCTTCGCGACGCAGTTTTCCGGCTTGCACGAGCGCATCCCACACCGCAGTCGGAAACTCTTTCGGCGGAATCATCGACTCTATTTTCCGGCTTGCACCGCTACTCATAGGACCGACCCCAAGGCGAGACTCCGAATCGAGACGGGAGAATTTCATCCGTCGTCGAAACATCTTCATCGCGCCCTGCAAGATGGACGGGTCGATTTCAGCCACCACAGGTTCGGGTGGAGCGGGGATCGCAACCACCTCTTCGCCACGCAACCGAGCGACGGCGTTCTTCAACTGGGCGAGATCTCTCGTGCCGATCACTCGAAGAAGTGATTGTCCGTCGACCTTTGCCTTCAAAAGCAATTTGTGGATGGCGCCCCAATATTGTCCTGCGACCGACGGATCTGTTGCTTCGATCTTCGCGAACATGGCGCCAATCTCATCAAGAAGTTGTTGGGGAGGTTGGTGCATTCAGCGTGAATCTTACCTCGACCGAAAGTTCTCTAGGATGCAATGACATGGCAATCTCACGCGAGCAGGTCTGGCAGACGGTCGAACGAATTCTTCAGATCGACCTCAAGTTTTCGGGGGTCGAGATCGTGGAAGGCCTACAGCTCGTCGGTGGGGGGCTCGAACTCGACTCACTTGATTTGTTGATGCTTGTGACCGGAATTGAGAAGCAGTTTCGACACAAGATCGCGACAGCCAAGCTCAATCGAGAATCGATGGGAACGGTTGGCGTCTTCGTTGACTTTGTTTGCGCTGAACTCGCGGCGGCTGGGTTGTGACTCATCCCCTGATATCGAAACTTCCTCACCGTGAGCCGTTTGTGTTCGTGGATGCCGTTGAAGGCATCACTGCCAACACCGCTGATGTCTCGTGGACCGTGTCAGGTAGCGAAGACTTCTTCCGGGGCCATTTCGAAGGTGACGCGATCGTTCCAGGAGTGCTCCTGATCGAGTCAATGGCTCAAGCCGCTGGTCTCGTGTTGATTGCCCGCGACCTAGATCGCGCGCACGTGGGACTCCTCGTCCAAAGCGACATTCGTTTTCGCGCTCCAGTACGACCGCCCGCGACGATTGCCATCCACGCACTCGAGGATGGATGTGTGGGATCGTTGCATTCATTCGCTGTGACGGCGCGTTGTCAGAGTCAGATTGTCGCAGATGGCACACTCGTGCTCGCGGTGGCGCGCCCTGCAATCAGCGAATGAGATTTGTTAAGACTTGCTTGATTCCACCAACGAATGGGCCGGAGGGACCTGAAAACTTTGTAAAGGTCTCATTCAAAGCGCGGACGATGCGGTCGCACGCATCGCTGGTGATGACGAGTGGCGGGGTGAACTTCAAGACATTCGACTGGCTGTCGGATACTTGACAGAGAATTCCATGAGGCGAGAGCAAATGCATCGCGAATGCTTGACCAAAGAGGAGATGTTCGAGAGCACCAATCGCCGGAATCTCGGCAACTGCGCGCTCTAACGCGCCCTTCTCGAGGGCGAGTCCGAGCATCAGTCCACGCCCGCGTACTTCGGCGATCGCCGAGTTTCGAGTCGCAATCTCGTCGCATCCCGCGCGGAGGATTGATCCCAGATTGGTCGCGCGTTCTGCGAGTCTTTCGCGGTCATGCACTTCGAGCACTGTCAGTGCAGCGACCATGGCAAGAGTTCCAGCCTGAAAGGTCGAAGTATGGATGAACGACTTGGACATGCTTTCGAATGTCTTGCGCCAGATCGCGGCGCGGGTCAGAACAGCACCAACCGGAACATAGCCACCAGAGAGGGCTTTCGAGAGCACGACGATGTCCGGCTCGCACCCCGCATCGTGCTCAATCGCGAGGAATTTTCCCGTGCGCCCGATGCCCGTCTGGATTTCGTCCACAATCAGGAGAGTTCCATGCAATCGGCAGAGTCGAGTCGCTTCGCAGAGGTACCCATCGCTTACTGGGAGGCATGTCTTGCCTTGGATGGGCTCGATGATGAATGCGCCGTACTCCTTTGATGCCAATGCGCGCTCAAGCGCATCGATGTTGTTCAATGGAATGCTCAATGATGCACCGAGCGTTCCGAATCCATTGCGGAGCCCAGGATTGCCATTAGCGGCGAGCGCCCCAAGGGTGAGTCCATGAAATGCTTTGTCGCAGTGAAGGACGGCATCTCGTCCCGTAAACCGCCGGGCGAGTTTCAGCGCACACTCGACCGCCTCAGTCCCCGAACTCGTGAAGAGCGCATGCTTCAGATCTCCTGGCATCCGCTGGGAAAGGCGTTTTGCGAGCAGTGCCGCGAGCGGGTTCAATTCGAATTGCACCCATCCCGGATGGTCGCTCGCGAGGGCAGAGCGGAGGGCGGCGACCACGTCCGGATGCGATCGTCCAACGGAGTGAACCGCGTGACCAGCTATGCAATCGATGTACTCGCGACCTTGGTCGTCGTAGAGCAGAGCGCCGATACCACGGGTATAGGTGCGGTCGAAGCCCGTGGTTTTAAGCAACTGTGCAAACTTCGGGTTGAGGTGCTGTGAATAGTTCGCGTCGACATCGGTGCGTGCGTGCTTCAGTAGCTCTTCGAACTGATCTCGCGTCTCCAGCATGTCAATAAGATAGGCAAATGCGCAGTGTCATTCTGATTCCGACTTATCAGAATTTGGGCACGCTTGCGAAGATTCTTGCAGAGCTCAGCGACCATCAACAATCCGTCATCCTTGTGGACGATGGATCGACCGACGGAACTGCCCAGTGGCTGGAGGAATGGACTCGCATGCACCAGGATTGCTCGGTCCTTTCGCTGAAAGCGAATCAAGGGAAGGGATCTGCGCTGGCATTGGGATTGTCCGAGGCGACTCGACGCGGATTCGATTGTGCGGTAACGATGGATGCCGATGGACAACACCTCGTCGCGGATGCGCTCTGGCTGGGGACTCTTTTGGCTCCCAACATGATGTTGATCGGCACCCGCGATGAATCAGCAAGCGATTATCCGGCGACGAGTCTCTTTGGACGACGCCTCTGGTCACTCGGCGTGCGTGCGCTCACCGGATTGGGGATCTCGGACCCAGTCTGCGGACTGCGGGTCTATCCACTCCCAATCTCGTCGACCATTCGCTGTCGAAGCGGTCGATTCGCATGGGAGGAAGAGTTCCTCATCCGCGCCGCGTGGAAGGGAGTCATCATCGATGAACGGCCTGTCGCGACGATCTACCTGCCTGTCGCTTCGCGTGTCTCTCATTACAACCTGCGTCGCGATTGGGGAGAATCGCTCTTGGTCTTTCTAAAACTCGCCGTGACGGCCCTCCTCTTTCGAGTTCCAAACGTGAATCGGTCTCAACCGCTGAGACGTTCCGATCGATCTCAGCGACGACTCATCGCCATCACAGTCTTGGTTGGTGGCATCTGCGGATGCTTTACACCGATCGCGTTCGCCGCACCCATCCTTGCATGGATGGCCTGGAAACTCCACGCATGTTGGCCACTCGCGCTCGTAAGCCTGCTGTGGGGGATGGCGATTATGCGCGTGGTGTCGATCCTCTGTAGTGGCTGAAGATTCCAAGTTCGGATCGATGTCGAGTCCCGACAAATCCGCAATGATCGAGTGCCGCGACGATCTGGGATGGAGGAATCGCTTGGTCAATTGTTTGGGACCAATACCGCATCATCCGAAAGGTCGACGGGCGTGCGCTTGCGATCACTCCGATGCTTGGGGCGCACCAGTTCATCGCAATGTGGAAGGCGCACCCAGAGATGGATCCACTCGGCCGCGTCACTTCAAGAATCAAGATCTTTCCGCCCGGTCGAAGCACTCGACGTGCCTCGGTGAATGCAATGCTTAGGTCATCGATGTGCCGCAACATGTAACACATCGAGATTGAGTCGAACGAACGATCTTCAAATGGAAGTGATTCCGCGTCCGCGATCACGGTCTCTCTGACGCCGCGTTGCCTCGCAACGGCGAGCATCTCGGGACTCGGATCGAGTGCGACAACACGTCCGCTTGGACCAACAATCTCCTGTGCGATCGATGCGCAGAGTCCCGTCCCGCTTCCAATGTCAAGGTGTGCGACGCCCGATCGGACGCCTGCCTCGACCAACTTGCGCCTTCGGTACCAGCGACCACGCCCAAGAAAGGAAGTTCCACTCGATGCGTCGTACCCTTGCGCCGAGTCGTTAAAGAGTTTGGTGGTGTACGCATCGCGCTCGACTTTCGACTGGAGTCCATTCGGTCGCGAGAGAACTGGCGAGATTGGGAACGCCTTGGGCAATCGAATCAACTTGTTGCTCTCGGTTGTCGCAAGGGCATCTACGATGTTGAGCGTGCGTGGAAGTGCGTGCGCCGCAACAAGTGGAGCGAGAAAAGTTCGTAACTCCTCGATGCTCGGTGCGAGCGTCCCAGGACGAACTTCGATCTGGACCCCAACGCGATTGAGATCCTCGCGCAATCGGACTGGAGAAACAAGCGCACGCCGAACCGACGGGTGCGTCTCGATGACCTGTTCAATCTCAATGGGGTTCACCTTGAGACCGCCAACATTAAACACGAGCTTTGTGCGTCCGGTGATGCGGAAACTTCCTTTGGTTGCGCGCACTCCGAGATCGCCGGTGCGAAAGAATCCATCGACGGCGAGCGGTGCGAGCGTTCCTGTGTTGACGAGAATCGCACTTCCCATCGCATTACTTCGAACGGCAATCTCGCCTTCGCAACCATTCGGGAGATCATTCAAGCTGGATGTCTCGAGAGGATCGACGATCCGAACGGTCACGCCTGACACGGGTTGGGCGCCGCTTCCTCGATCGATCCAGATTGTGCCCACTTCACTCGCGCCATAGAGGTCGACGACTCTGATCCGGAATGTTCGTTCGAGCGACGCACGAATGGACGCGGAAAGCGCCGCGCCGGCAACGACAATTGATCGAAGCGATGGAGCCGGCGGCGCATGTTCGCAGAGCATCGCTGCGGCGAAGGGGACGAGTGCCAACGAGGTTGCCCCAGTTGCGAGCTGTTGCGCCACAGACGGAATTGTGAATGTGCCAAGAACGCGAACCTGAGCGCCAACAAGAATCGGCGCAAGAAACGAGTGTTCGAACCCATATGCGTGCGACATCGGAATGAAGGAGGAAGAGATGTCTGATGGAATGACAAGCCCCTCTTGGACCAAGGTCGTCGCGACATGATCGACCGCATCCGAGGAACGAAAGATGAATCTTGAGTGACCAGTTGTCCCCGAAGAAAGCACAATGACACCAGCCGGAGGCAACGTCCCGCATGGGCTCGGATTCTCACGTTGCGCTGCATCCGCCATTGCGGGATCAAACAGAACCACCTTGCCGACATCTGCGAGAAGTCGATCAGCGATCGATTGCGGTAGCGGATGGGGCAGTAAGACCGGAATTCGCCCAGCGCTCGCAATCCCAAGAACTGTCGCCCAAAGTGAACTGCCGGAGGGGAGCGAGAGAGCGACGGGTGCTGCTGGGAGTGCCAAGCGATCAACCGCGGTCGCAATGCGCGAAACCCGATCGGCAAGGGAAAACCAATCAGTCATGCGCCCGTCTTGATCGATGATCGCCACCTCGCGCGGGCGGTTCGCGCAGTGTCGCGCCAGTGCGTCCAGAATCACTTTCATTGCGAGTCGACCCCGTCCGCGCTCGCAAGGCACATCTTAAAAGGACGAACGCGCGCTGCGATTGGACGATGTCGTTGAATCGTCACGAGCGCGCCGAGCGCGAGGCACCTCGTCGCGACCCCAAACGGAACGCGATCGATTTCGCCAGCGAGCAACGTGACAAACGCTCGCTCAAGTTGCTTGGTGCGCCTCGGGGAGAAGAGCAAATCTCGAAACCCTGGATCGTAAAACCCTTCGACTAGTCGAAACGCACGGTTTGTGATGCGTGTCGTCCAAGCATTGTGCCGCGCGCGCTCCGTCGCAGGGGACGACCCATTGGACATGCGGATCACCGATCCCGCCGCTTGTTCTGCACCGAGCAATCCGAGAGTGAGGCCAGTGGACCAGACTGGGTCGAGAAACGCCGCCGCGTCACCGATAAGAAAGTGACCCGGTCCAGAAAATGGATCGCAACGATAGGTGAAGTCGGAGATCGTCCGATTGCGATCGGGACCAATCGCGCTTGCCATTCGCTCACGCAGAACGGGGGTTCGATCGATCGCCCATTGAAGGCGCTGGTCTGCCGGGATGTCGAGCGAAGTGTGAAGCGCTTCGCTCGCAACGAATCCAACACTCGTTCGCGTCGCATCGAGTGGGATCATCCAAAACCAGCCTTCATCTGCGATGACGAGCCCGAAACAATTTGCACCCCGACCACTTGGCCGGATCACATTTTCGAAATGTTCGAAGTAAGCGACATTGCGCAGGAAAGAGTGGAAGCGACGCTGGGAGCGCTCGCGACCGATCGTCGTTGCTTGACCGCTTGCATCAATCAACCAACGCGCGTGGACTGGTCCGCTGTCAGTTACGAGTCGGACATCGCCGTCCTCCATCCGCTCAATACCGTGGACTGCGCACGATGTTCGCACTTCGGCACCAGCTTCGCGCGCACTCTCCATCAGCATCTGATCGAGATGGATGCGTGCCATGTTGAAAGTCTCCTTGTCGCCATCCCCGAAGACATCGCGAAAGAAGAAGTACTGCGGTCCGTAACGCCAGTCGCCCATCGTGATTTCAACCCCGACCTTTCGGGCGTGCGGAAGTGCCAGACACTTGTCGAGGACGCCCAATCGGCGAAAGGCACGCTTGGTGCGCGGCAGAAAACTCTCGCCGATTCGAAATCGCGGAAACTCTCCTCGATCGAGCACCAGCACATCGCGGCCCGCGCGCGCCATCTCGATCGCTGCGGCACTCCCGGCGGGACCCGCGCCGATGATGACGCAGTCATGGATTCGAAGCGACGCCATCGCAGACTCCTTCAATTTCGACGAGCAATGTCGTTCGGCAAAGTGGAGCCTGCAGTACGCGATCGACTGCACCTGGAAACCGTTGTTCGGCCAGCTCGGCGATGCGATCGAGATCGCACTCCTTGCGAACATAGATCTGGAGCGAGCGCCACGGCCCGCTCGCATGAGCCACGCTCGCGAGCGCGCGCATGTTTTGAACGGTTTCATCAAACTGAAGATCGATCGAATCTTCGTGCAGAGTCTCCTCGCCGACGATGGCAGCCGTCCCCGATGCGAAGACAGCTCCGTTGCAGACGACGCCTCGGACGAAAGCTGGTGGAACTGGCCCGAAGCGAGTGGAGTACATCCAGGCAGGGCGTTGCCTTGGATTTTCGAGTGTCGAAAAGAAATGGGGACTCCAGAGCACATGGATGACGAGCGAACTTCCAGCGTGTCCGACGCAGGTACCCGCAGGAACAGACTTCACGATTTCGGGGAGCGATCGGAAAGCTGCAGTGCGACCTTCATTGAAACGCATGTATCTCTCGATAAAGTCGTCGTCTCGATCGGTCGGGCGGGGAAGAAACGCCCACATTCGGCAGGGACCTCCCGGGAGTTCGCAGAGTGCGTCGACGATCGCATCGCGCGAGGCTTCCGCGAGTCGTTCTCCAGAGAGTTCGGCCACTGAAACGCTCCGCGAGACGATCATCTGCTCGGTTGATTTCAACGAGCGTGTCCACGACGGCAGGTCTCGCCGTGGATCACCAGAGGCAATCCACGCCCGGACAGAGGCTGAAGGAGTCGAGGTTGATGTTGGATCCGGAATGCGCTTCATCGGTAAGAGAATAGTTGGTCTTGCCGGGAGAGAGAAGTCCGCTTCACCGCAGCGACATGCTCCAGCGTGCGCCGTGCGGATCGGATGTCACGATCGAAAACGACTCGCGACTACTCGCTCGGCGAGCGTTGGCTGTGAAGAGCGTCGCAAGCGCGGTGGTCGCGCCGAGTTCCGGGACGGGCAAGCGCGTCGCGGACGAGTCGAATTCGCGGGTGACTTGATCAAACGGCGAGGTCGTCGTGAAGCAATTCGCGCCGAAATCGAGTTGCGTCGTAACTTCGCATTGTGTCGACCGGGTCGCCGTTTGTCCAAGACAGGACTCGAGCCTAAGCGCCTCACCACGAGACTTTCTATGAGTCGAAGTCCCCGGATTGCCATCCTGTTCGAGAAGCACCGCGACTCCCGACGAGCGCAGTTCGACTGGTTCCCCTGCGCAGCGAGAGAGAAGTCTTCCCATCACGGGGTGCGCTTCCTCCGCTGCGACGACGATCACACGTGGCCACACGCCTGTCGCGATTTTTGCACGCGCAAGGGCGAGTGCCTCAATCGCTGCTGTTCTGCGACCGATGACCGTGAAACTGGCGGCTCGGATTCCGTATGCGATCGAGCAATGAGCACTGCCAACATTGGGAACGCATTCGGCGAAGAGCAGGGGATTGGCGAGGTCGATCCCCGACGAGATCAAGTCGCGGTAATACCGAATCGTGAACTCGGGGGTTCCGCACCAGTTGGCGGCGATGAGCGGAGTGTGTGCGAGATCATCGGCTGAGAGTCCCGCTTGCTCGACGAGATCTCGCATCGCCGCAATCATGATCCGGGGAAGGAGCGCCAGTCGACGAGTCTTGGCGCGATCGAGCAGGGGAGCGAGCGTGAGTTCTTCCAGTTCATTCCAAGGATTCGAATCGTGCGTTCGAGCTATCAGCGCATCAATACCCCGACCCGCGGGAGAAACAGCACCGACGCCGGTGATGCAGACATCGAACGTTGGTCGCGCTGCCGACGCCGGGACGCAACTATGGATTGCACGCGCGATCGCCGCGCCCCTTACGACTCGAATCGCAGCATTCGCCCCGCCAAATCCCGCGGAAAGCGCGACAAGTTCGCTCGGTGCAACATTTCGGGCATCGCCCCGCACCAAGTGAAGGTCTGGAAACGCCACGAGATCTTGCTCTGGACCAGCCGTCGTTGGAGTGAATCCAGCGTCCGCGCATCCGAGCGTGGCGATCAACTCCAATGCACCGGCGGCGCCGAGGGAATGTCCAAACCTGCTCTTGAGTGCAACGACCGGAACGCGATTGATTCGCTGCCCAAAGACTGCGCGACAGGCTTCATACTCTGCTGCATCGTTGGCAGGAGTACCCGTGGCGTGGGCGATCAGCATCTCTGGCAGTCGCGTTTCATCAAGAACTCCCAAGAGTGCTGTGGCAGCTCCAGATCCAGTCGGGTGAGGTTGTGTCAAGTGGTGTGCATCGCTTGACTCTGCGGTCGCTTCGATCAGTGCAATAATTGGATCGTCCTCTGACTCTCGGAGATCTGCGAATCGTCGAAGGACAAACAGCGCGACACCCTCGCCAAGCTTCATCCCCGCACGCGTCTTCGCAAATGGATGAACCGCTTCTGGATCGATGAGTTGCAGTGCGGCGAACCCCGCGTACGAGAACTCAGCGATCGCGTCGTAGCCACCTGCGATTGCTGCGTCGATCTCGCCGGCCTCGAGCAAGGCACACGCCTGCGAGATTGCCGAGAGCGCCGACGCGCATGCGCACGAAACGGTGATCGTCGGGCCAGATAGACCCAGCCCAGAGATCGCCTGGTGCATGACTGATGACGCCACAGTTCGGGTGTATCGATCGTCGCAGTCCGATGGACCATTAACCCCCGCCAATTGCTCCGCACGCAGTCCAGATCCAGCGTGCCGCATTCCTGCAAGCGTGGTTCCGAGCACGATTCCCCACCGATTGGGATTCGCAGCGATTGACGCGCGATTGGCAGGAGTGAGCAAATCTTCGATGGTCGCGCGGAGCAGGAGTTCTGCGCGCGCGTCTCCACCACACGCCTGGGAATCTGGAACTTCCCCAGTGGTCGCGACTGTGTTGGCGCACAAATCCGGAGAGTGTCTCGGCGATTGCTCAAGGTGATTCGGCGGACGAAATCCCACTGTGCCAATGCGAAGAGCTTCGATGGTCAGAGCGAGATTCGAACCGAGCGCTGTTCGAGTCGCCATCCTGGTGATTGCAATCGGGATCATGTCGTTCGAGTCCTTTGCGCGAGGATCGACGCTGCAATCAACATGGCGCAATCGAAACCAATCAGAAGAATGAGCTGCTTGCTGGGCAACACACCATTCATCGCACTCGCACACGCCATCGCGGTCCAGCCAGTGAAGACCCAGTCTGAGATCCAGGTCACCGATAGCGGGAGAAGTTGAAGCGGAACGATTCCGCCTCCGATGGCACCAAGGACGAGCGTCGCGACGGGCGCGACGATCGCAAATCGCGCATGCGATCGGCAGAGTCCAGCGAGCGTCACCATGAAACCAGAGATGGCGATCGAACCAGTGAGAGCCACGATCACGAGCGAAATCGGCGCACGTGCGACGATGCCGAAGAACAATCCCGCCACAAGGAATGTAATCACCATCTGGACAAACGCAATCGCAGAGAGTGCGTAGATACGAGCGATCGCCTGTCGAGGTCGCGAGAGCCCGAGCGAGCAGAATCGGTCGGCGAGTCCGCTCTCCTCGTCCGCGAGTCCACGACCAACGAGCGATGAAATCGCGAAGAGAATGAAAAGGACTGGAATGCTCGCGGTGGCGGAACGCAGGAGTGCGCCCGACGTTGTTCGATCCACGATTGTCACCGTCGGATTCTCGACGGCGAAGGCTTGTGCCGCCGCCGACTGGACGAGCGCGCGAAGGGCGTTGTTCATACCTGGGAATGGTGAAAGTGAGACGATCTCGATCGTTGGATTGTCGCGCGAGAAGTCGTCGCCGAGAGAAATCTGTGCGTCGAATCTGCGGGGAGACTCGG
The DNA here is from genome assembly GCA_945868805.1 of Singulisphaera sp. GP187. Lineage (GTDB taxonomy): Bacteria > Planctomycetota > Phycisphaerae > Phycisphaerales > SM1A02 > F1-60-MAGs104. The sequence continues at coordinate 3,273 of CAMBMO010000032.1, read as the reverse complement.
AAGCGAGTTGGCCAGCATCGTGAACGTGCGTAAATGTCAATCGTGCGTCGGGAGAGTGCGTAAACGCATCCACAAACTTCTTTGCATCGCCATCATCGCGCGCGACAATCACAACATCGAAGTGGACTCCTTGTGGCGAATCGAGGTGGCGATAGAAGAGTGCAAAAAGCGAGAAAAAGACGGCTGGGCTCAGCAGCGCCAGCACAAAGGTGACTCTGTCTCGAACAAAGGATCGGAGAATCGCTGTCGCGAGGGCGATCATGGCGAGCCATGACCCTTTGTTGGTGCAGTCGCTGGTGCGGCGAGGTTCATGAAGGCCATCCACTGTTGGGGATACTTTCGGATGGTCCTCTCCATCGCTGCAACCAACGCGACTTGTGCTGGATGCGTCGAGAGTTCTTTGGAAGCTATCGGCGCCGACGGCGGTGGAATCCAACCATCGGCCCAGACGCGAAGCCCTCCAGGAATACGAGCGCAAAATGTTGGAACAATTGGAGCTCCCGCCGCGGCGGAGAGTCGAACCGCTCCCGACGGGAGATGCGCATCTGGCTTACCGAGAAATGGCATCACGACACCCCGTTGTCCGGGTAGCACAAAGTCGCCGTGCAGCACGACCGCCTCGTCCGCACGGAGCGCGCAGAGGAGGGCATCCCACGATGAAATCCCGTCCGCAACATGATGCTCCACGACTCCGAGTTCGCGACGCAACTGCTGACGTGCTCGTTCGAATCTTTGCATCGGGTCAGGTTGAAAGAGGACATGCACTCTCCGCTCGCGTTGGCAAAGGACTGCCAGCGATGGTTCGAATGCGCCCATGTGGATACCTGCAATGATCACGCCGCGACGGAGAGTTCTTGCCGCGAAGTATTCAGCCGATCCGTCAATTTGCACGACTCGGCCGGCGAGTTGGGTTGCGGAGAGCGCTCGGGCCATCATCACATCCGAGATCAATCGTTGCATCGCGCCGAGCATTCCGAATGCGCATGCTGAGCGCTGAAACGGCGACGAATCCGGCCCGAGCGCGAGTGTCGCATTCTGGATCAAGCGTCGTCGCCAAGGTGGCACACAGGCAAATGTCGCCCACTGCACAACTGCGCGGACTATCGGCGCGGAAACTGGAAGTCCCTCGAGCAATCGAAAGTAGATGTCGTCGGTGACGAATCGTTCGAACTTGGATGGGTTGGCGATCATCGGTTCGCTGGCTCGCCTGATTGGACTTCCGGTTGCAGTTGATCCGCAAGTCGGGCGAGAAATGCACCAACGCTCTCGCCCTTCGCCGCAGTGAGCGCCGGTCGAAATCGAATGGTGATTCGCTGAAATGGGCGTGGGAAATGAGCCGATTTCGGTAGTGCCGTTCCCGTCCCGTCGATGCGCACCGGGACCACGCGACAACCAATCGCGATCGCCGCAACGGCAACGCCTGAGCGGAGCGGTCCAAGTCGACCATCGCGCGATCTGGTCCCTTCCGGGAAGACCACGACCGTAGTGCCACCCAAAATTGCTTCGCTCATTTCGTCAATGGATCGTAGAGGCGAGAGATCACCACCGACGAGGATTGCTCGATAGGCATGGACTGCGAGTCCATTCATAAGCCAACGATCCAATCGAGTTCGGAGGGTCATGGTTGGATCCGCCTCCCGAAATCGAATCTTGCTTGCGACGATTCGCATGTGCGATCTGCGTGGATAACTGACTGAACTGAAGATCAGTGGAGTATCCCCGTGGCTGAGGTGGTTCGCAGCGAGAATGATCGGCGAGATTCCTGCAAGCTCGTGGACTCCGCCCTCGTCGATCACATCCACATGCTCGCACATCGCGACACGCAGTCCTTCGTACATCAGCTTTGCGAAGATCCCCCAAGCATTCACGGCGTGCGACCTCCGCGGTGTGTGAAGTCGAGTTCAATCTCGATCGTTCCTTCACCCATCTCGAATTTCGACGCCCCCCAACTTGGAGGCATCCACACTGGTCCGCCATTCGAGATCGCCCATGGATCAATCGGAATCCCGAGTCCGTCGCGCCGAAAGCGCCCGCAATCAGTCACGTCGTAGAAGGCGGATACCGAGTAGGTCCCGATAGGAAGGTCTCGAAAAACACAGGGATTGATGGCATCTTTGATCTGGATGGCCGCCGATCGAAACCACTTCTCATCCTTCATGAATGATTCCGTCGACTCCCAGAGTGCAACGCAGACAGTTCCGCCGTGCGGACTTTCCTGCAGCCCGCGAAAGTGAATGACGAGGACGGAGCTACCGAGACGAACCTGATCGGGCGTCACCGGGGAATTCTGCGCGCTCGTCGCGACGCAACTGCCAGTTCCAAGTGCCGCGCACAGCAGCACGATCAAACGGACGGGGGATAAACCTCTTGTACGCCTCACGCGAGCACCGTTTCTATGCAAGTTCTTGATCTGTCGTTGGTCACCTCTCGCATCCACTCGATGTCGTGCGTCGCCAACAGTACTGCAGCACCCGAGTTCGTTTGTCGTGTGATTGCATCGACGAGTCGAAGCCGTCCGTCCGAGTCGAGTGCTGCTTCAGGCTCGTCGAGCAGGAGCACGCGGCTTCCGAGAGCGAACGCGACCGAGAGCGCAGCTCGCTTCGTTTGCCCGACCGAGAGTCGAGAAATTGGCGTTGAAAGGAACGATGTCATGCCAAACTGCGCCGATGCATCTCGCCCGCGTTCGCCACGTTCTGCTTTGACGGTGCCCGAAATGACCTGAGATAACTCGATGTTCGAAGCAAGATCAGTCGAAGTCATCAATCCCCCCAACTGTGGCAAATATGCCGTGGCGACTGCGCTTCGATCGCACCACGCTCGGCCAGAGTCGGGGCGCAGTGCTCCCGCGAGGATGCGAAAGAGCGTCGACTTCCCGCTTCCGTTGGCGCCTCGAATGATGCCGATCTCGCCGCTTCGAACCACGGTCGAAAAATTGTCAAGGACTCTTCGTGAGTCGTATCCGAAGGAGACATTTTCACAGCGGATCAGGGGACGGCTCGTTGGCGCATTTGACTCTGCCGGCGGTCGTGCGCAGAGCAGAAACCTCGGTCCACGGTGTTGCACGAACGAAATGTTCGTCAGGCCAGCCGCTTCGGCGAATGCCTCGGCCTCCGAGGTGGTAAAAGCTCGTCGGACGCTGAGCGATGCGTCGTCTCGAACGGGGCGGGGGAATCCGAGGGTGATCAAACGAGCACCGAACACTCCCATCGGACTGCGGATGAGGTCATTCCAGATAAGGAGTTTTCGTGCAACCGTCGCCATCGATCGGAGTGC
>CAMBMO010000031.1 GCA_945868805.1 Singulisphaera sp. GP187 | reverse complement strand
GGGCTCTCGTCGCGGCGGGATGCTGAGTCGATGGTCGAGCAAGGACTCGTTCGTGTCAATGGCGAAGTGATCGACTCGCTTCCGGCGTGGGTCGATCCAGCCAAGGATCGAATCACCGTCGACGGGAGAGTGCTTCGTCCACCGGAACGTCACATCTATGTCATGTTGCACAAGCCACCGGGGTTCGTCTGCACCAACTCCGATCCAGAGGGTCGTCGACTCGTGACTGAACTGGTGGAGCATCCGAGTCAGGCACGCCTCTACCCAGTCGGCCGACTGGATTTCGATACGAGCGGACTTCTCTTGATGACTAATGATGGCGAATTTGCCAATCGATTGACACATCCGAGGTACGAGGTTCACAAGGAGTACGAGGTGATGGTGAAGGGCGATCTCGGCCCTGAGGATGTCGCACGCCTTGAGGAGGGGATCTTCGCACCCTCGCCGGTTCGATCGGGCGCCAGAAATCTCTCGGGACACGGCGACGACGCGAAGGCGGTATCTCGGTCGCCGCACCTTCACATTTTGCGCCGCGATGGAGAACGGACCGTCCTCACAATGGAGTTGCGCGAAGGCAGCAATCGTCGCATCCGCCAATTGATGGCCGACCTCGGGCATCCGGTGAAGCGACTTCGCAGAACGCGACTCGGTCCAGTCCGACTCAGAGGGCTGGCTGTCGGCGCGTGGCGAGATTTGACCCACTCCGAATTGTCGCAGCTCCGACAAGAAGCTTTCGCGGACGCGACGACGATTCAACGACGACGATCTGCGCCTTCCAAGAGCGCGCCCAAGAATGCCGCGAAGGTCATCCGCAAGCCCTCTCAGAGGAATCAGAAGCGCAGTGCACCGACCGGGTCGACCAACTCGACGAAAGAGAGTCGCGCTCGTCGCTGATCGACGCGACCATAGAATCACGCGATGCCTCAGTACGAATACATCAGCGAGTCGGATGGCGAAATCATCGTCCTCCTGCGAACCATGGCTCAAGCGGACGACGTGGTGGAAGACCCGAGCGGTCGCGGTCGTGACTTTCGTAGAAAGATCAGCGCGTTTGGAGTGACAGGTACGCAATCGCCTTCTTCGAGCACCCATGTTCATTCGGGTGGGTGCTGTCCATGCGGAAAGCCGCAGTCATCGTGTGGGGATCGGTGAGTTTGGTGCGAATGCATGGGGTTGATTTCTCCGGTGCGGATAATGGTGGGGTTCACAAGATCCGTGTCGCTTCGATTAAGTCGTCCGGCGAAGTCGTCGTCGACCGAGCTGACCGAAAGACACTGCTCCAGATGATTCTTGAGTCGGCGAAGTCGGGCGAGCGACACCTCTGGAGGATTGATGCTCCAGTCGGACTGCCGATTGCGACGCTGAAGTCGCACGGCGTTGCCGAGAACTGGCTCGCGAGTGCGAAGTGGTCCGCGCTCGCCGGATCTCCGCGAGCATGGCGAACACAACTGCGCATGACATCACGTGAGGAGCCTCGGCGCTGTACCGATGGCGAATCTCGAACTCCAATGGCACCGATGAATCTTCGGGTCTTCAAGCAGACGTGGACTTTGATGTGCGAAGTGCTCCTGCCACTTCATGCAGCGGGGATTTCGATCTCGCCGATGGCGCGCACCGCCTCGTCCGTGACGGTCTGCGAAGGTTGTCCAGCGAGCGTGCTACAACGACTTGGATGGCCCGCTCGTGGGTACAAGGGCGCAGGTGACCCGCCGAGTCGAGTACGCGCTCTGATCGCGCGGCGACTCGTCGAAATCGGACTAGCAATCTCGCAGTCGACGATCCAGAAGGCGACCGATGACATCGAAGGAGACATCCTGGATGCGCTCATCTTGTTGACCCCCCCGATGCACACCGTCATTCCCGCCGAAGGATTTGTCGAGGGATGGGTCTATTAGTCTCCCGGGTGATCTCCAGAAGCCGATTCGCTTCACACTCCGCGTGTCTGCGGATCCCAGATCACCTTGTGGACCTGAATCTGCAGTCGAACGGAAAGTTGATCTTCCAAGATCCATTTCGCGAGTTCACGGGGATGGAGCCCAGCCGATCCCAGAATCTCAAGACCGGCGGGTTGCGCATGTGTCGGCGAAAACAAGACCGATTGACAGCGATCGACAAGCCGATGCTTTGCGACGATCTCGCGCGCGAATTCGTAATCGCACCTTGAGGAGATGACGAATTTGACTTCGTCGTGCGGACGAAGCTGGTCGAGGTTGCTCCAAACGGTGCGATGCGACTCGCCAGAATCGGGAGTCTTGACATCCAGAATGAGTCGTGCGCGAGGATCGACTTCGTGGGTGTCGATCGCTCCCGAAGTTTCTATGAGGACCGTGCGATCGGCATCGATCAATCTTGTAACGAGGCTGTGGACATTTCGCTGTGCGAGTGGTTCACCCCCTGTGATCTCGACCAGACGACAGGGATTGGCGAGTACCTCGCTGACGAGGGAGTCAATCGTTCGTGGCAATCCCTCTCGAAATGCATATTCGGTATCGCAGTAGCGACAACGGAGCGGACAGCCACTCAATCGGACGAAGATGCACGGTTGCCCAACCCATGTGGATTCGCCTTGAATCGAGAAGAATATTTCGTTGATTCGAAGTGTCGTCATGGTGCCACCAGTGGCGCAAGCGTGGACAAAAAAGTTGCCGCCACTTCGCAGTAGCGGCAACGAGAATGTCCGACCAAGAATGCCCAGAAGAGGACTCGAACCTCCAAAGGATTGCTCCTACCAGCACCTCAAGCTGGCGCGTCTGCCAATTCCGCCACCTGGGCAAGGTAGGGGGGCGGAGAGTATACGGTTTTAGCCGGTCCAAGCCGAGAGGAGCGCGGCCAAGTCGCCACCGTCGGTGGTTCCGTTGTGATCGATATCACCAGCAAGAGTTCCCCAGCCACCCAGCACGATCGCCAAATCGATGCCATTGACATATGTATCCCCATTGAGATCGGCGGGATGTGCCGGCGGCGTGCAATTCGCTGCCCTGACGATGAAGTCATCAAGACCTCCTTCGACGAGGGATCCACTCGCGAAATCGCTCGGGACGAATCGCACTTTGACAGTTGCAGACGGAGCGATGAAGTCTGAGACTCGGAAGGATTTCTGCACCCACGCATCGGCATTCTCAGTCACAAGTTCCATTTGGACCCATGTTGCGCCGTTATCCCCGGAAATCTGTACAGGCATCGAATCTGCATTTGGCGCGGCCCCCTTATTGTTGGAGTACCACCGCCAGTATGAGAGGGTCGTTGATGGATCGATCGCACTGAATGTCGGCGAAGTAAGCGTCGTCGCGCCACCGTCGATATCGGCTTGACCGGCCGATGTGCTCCCAGCGGTTCCCTGTCCTGTGACATAACAAATCGACCCCGGATTTGGCGTGTGGTCACCTTCCGGTTGCGCTATGGTTCCGTTGGGATCAACTCGGGTCCATACACCGGCGACCGTGGCGGTATCCGTTGCGGATCCCACCACCCATGCGCCGGCAAGTTGGAAGCTATCGGAGAAGGTCGTGTCAATTCCATAGCCACTTGTGGAAGTGTGGAATGCCGATGGTGCGGTCGTGGGATCAGTCACGACCTGATTTGTGATCGTCTGTGCTTCGAAGTAGAAGTCTGTCGATAGTCCGCATGCTCCCATCGGAATCTGAGCCGAATAGATGTTCGATGAAGTCTGAGTCATCGAGACGTACTGATACGCGCCGGTTCCAACTCGCCAGTAGAGCTTCCCGGTATTGGGTTGGGGTTCTCCCGCGAGAGCGGTGACTTGGACAGAAAGAGCGAGTGTCGTGTTTGGAGCCGCGTAGGCGGGAATCCCGTTGGGGATTGTAAATTTCAGCGGTGAAATCACCGGACCAGGCAATCCATGTGCCGCGAAACCACCATCGATTTGAGCGTAATGGGGCGATCCATCGGTGAGATCTCCGTTTTCATCGTCGAGAGTTAGATAGTCGATCGTGATGTCGCCTGCGATCGTCGATCCAGTGTGCAGGAGTACCGAATTCACGGCGAGATTGCGAATGATCGTTCGAAAGTTGGCAGGCTCCACGGCCGCGAGATTTAAGCGAGTATCCCAGAGGCAACCCGAGATCAATTGGCCGCATGCGTGGATCGTGCTTCCACAGCTCGAGCATCCAGACGACGCGAATTGGCAGGAATTGGCAGCGTCTCGGATGCCGTTGGCGCAATTCTGAAATCCGACCGCGAGCGCCGAGGTCTCGCTGATCAGTGCGCCGAGCACATCACCCATTCCTTCGCCGTATGCACCTTGACCGCTTCCGCCAGCTGCGCACAGGTGATGGCCGTATTCATGATGAACGACGGTCGCGAAGCCCGTGTTGTTGCAATTCCCGCCGGAGAGGTAAAAGTTGATCGACGGTCCGTCGTAATAGGCATTGCACGTTGCTGCATAGTTGACATGAATCTGGAACGCGGTCGCGAGTTGCTGCCCCGCAATCGTCGGGAAGTTCGGATTTGCAGCGATGATGTAGTCACGCGCAGCATTGGCATGGATGTACGCATTGACTTCAGCGCGGTCATTTTCGGTGAGGTTGGCTTCGTTGTGGAGGAAGTCGACCGGCACCTCGCCAGTTCCGCTGAGTGTGATCGTTGCAGGGGTACCCGAGACATCGTTGACCTTGAAATACTTGCCAGCGAGCGCCAGATCTGACGTGAGCGAGAGCACATCTCCCTCTCCATTTGGAAACGTGAACGAGCCGTTGGCATCCGCATGGATCGTCGTCCCACCAACCGAAATCGCCGCGTGAGGCATGCCTGTCGGCACCTCAGGTGAGCACGCATCCGCCGCCCACCCTGTCGTTGCCATCGCACGAACTGTGCCGACGATGTCCGCATTGCAGACCTGTTCTTCTTCGAAGAGAATCTTGCCCGTCGTGGCTTCGGTCACATAGAGCATCTTCGAGAAGCCGGCGCCTGGAATTCCGCGGACAACCTCAAACCGAACCGCAAGGGTTGGCGAAGCGGGGGAGTCATCGACTCCCGCAAAGATCACCAACTGAGCGTCCGTTGGTTCAGCGATCGCTGCGACTCGAATTGCTTGACTGGACCAAGTCATGCGGTCGAAACTCGCGAGGGTTGGACGAGCGGCAAGCGTCGAGGGGAATGCTCCGAGATCGCGCAGGTCAGACGATGCGAGAACGAGGGGAAACCCAGGTTCGTTGCGAAGGAGCAACTTGAGCACACTTCGAAAAACGGGAATCCCATCGACGACTTGCGAATATCCCAGCAGCGTGAATCGATAGGACTCGGTCGCCGCATCCCAGTAAACATCGACGGAATGAGTCGCGTCGAGAAATGCACCAACTGGCACGAGGTCGTTCGAGCGAACACCCCACACGTCCGCATGATCTCGAATGAACACTGCTGCACTCTGCGAGGGTCCGGAGCCGTGAGAAAACGCACGGCCATAGACACGGGTGATTCGATCTCCACGCTCGAAAAAATCTGCGGCGGGGTTCGCGGTGAAAAAATCGCGCCTTGCCGATGTGACGTCGACGACCTTCGGTTCGGACGCTCCTGCGCGATTGAGATCAGGTCCCTGCGCGGCATCCTGTGCGAGACTCACTCCTGCCAGGGTTCCAATTGTCGCGACGGCGCTGAGAATTCCGAAGGTGACTCGAGTGATCATCGATGCGTTCCTCTCTGATTGGTGCTTCGATTGAAACACACGGGTTGAGCAATAAACAGTCGTTCTCGTACTTGCCAGCATCTGAAGCCGACAAATTCGATGAACGATACGTACAATCTGAGGTTGACTCTGCACCAATCATGCCACAATTGTCCGTTCTTGCAAACGAAATGAGGCAGTTTGTCTGATTCTGCAAGCGCGTCCTGATCCGACCGGCTGGCGACACGATGGCTGGAAAGAAAGAAAAAACATCACCGGACAGCCCCACGATCGAGAATCGCAAGGCTTTTCATGATTTTGTGATTGGCGAGACCATCGAGTGCGGCATCGAACTCGTCGGGACTGAAGTGAAATCAATCCGGCGGTCGCAAATCAGTCTCGCCGAGGGTTGGGTGATGGCCGAATTCGCGCCCCTCCGATTGAACCTCCACGGGGTTCACATCGCAGAGTACCCGCCGGCCGGGCCATCAAGACAGCACGTACCGATCCGAGTGCGACGACTTCTTGCGAAGAAGCGAGAAATTGAGAACCTCGCGGGTCAGATGCAGGCGAAGGGAGTCTCGCTTGTTCCTCTGAAGCTCTATTTCAAGAACGGATTCGCGAAGTTGCTCGTCGGTGTCGGCACCGGCAAGACGAAATCGGACAAGCGACAGGCCATCTCGAAGCGCGAAAGTGACCGTGAGATAGATCGTGCGCTCCATCGAAGGCGCTAGCGTAAACACCGACGATTCGTCCTATGGACTGTGAATCGCAATGCACTTGCCTGATTGGCCGTCGTGCACTCCTTCAACATATTCGGCGATGATCGCGGCGATCGCCTCGGGCGAATGAGCGTTTGACCGTGGAACAAGTTTTTCATCGGCGAAGCTTCGTAAGAGGGGGGTTTCGACGCAACCGAGATTGATTGAAAATGCCTTCACTCCGACATCGGATCCTTCGAGCGCGGCACTTCGGGTCAGTGAATCGAGCGCGCTCTTCGACGCCGCGTATGCGAAGAATCCCGAAAATGGATCGCTGCTTGCGAGCGAGGAAACGTTGACGATCCGCCCGCCACCTTGAGCAATGAAGTGTGGCCAGCACTTCAAGATGAGGCATGCAGGTCCAAGCGCACCAACGCCAAGACACTCGCGCATGTGAGTTTCTGTCGTCGCGCCGATGGGAACGCGCGGTGCGATTCCTGCGCAGTTCACGAGCGTATCGATCCGTCCAAAGCCTCGAATGACCGCCGTGACGAGGCGCAGCGCAGCGGAGTCATCGCTGAGGTCGTCTTGATGACAGAGAATCTCGGCGCCCTCGCACCGCCGAGCGGTTTCGTTGAGTTTCGCAAGCGTTCGTCCCGCGAGCGCGAGCTTCTGCCCTCGGGCGCAGAGCAAGATCGCAAGCGACCGACCGATCCCGCTACCCGCTCCAGTGATAATCGTGACGGGAGTCGCCATTTCGTCCTGAGCCATGCTTTCGCTAACTGATCAAGCGGAGCATGTCGTTGTAGAAGGTCACTGCGAAAAGCAACCCGACCAACACAAGTCCTGCGAGCATCGCGCCGTTCTGGAAGCTCGGGCTGGGCGGTCTTCCGCGCAATCTCTCGTAGATCAGAAACACCATCAACCCGCCGTCGGCGATGGGGATTGGGAGGAAGTTGATGACTGCGAGATTCACGCTGATCATCGCCAAGAAGAAGACGAGATAGGTCATCCCGCGATCAGCGATGCGCGTCCCGATGTGCACGATGCCAACCGGGCCACGGAGTTGCGAGACTCCAACTGTGCCACGAAAAAGGCGATCGAGCGTGAGATATGTCATCAACACCATCTTTTTGGTTTCATGGAATCCCATCGAAACGGCGCGAAGAGGATCTCCCTCGGCGGAGAGGACGACTTCGGCGGGGGTAAACCACTCCGGTCCCAACGAGGATCGCCATCGGAGTTGACTCAGCGAAGCTCTTACACGAGCGTCCAGTGGAACAGCAAGCATCTCAGCGATTGCGTTGGGTGTTGGGGGTGTCACGGTCAGTGTCACTTGACTGGTCGCGGGATTCGATGCGAGCACTCCGCGCAGAGCGCGAAAGAGGTCGTTCCAGTCAATGATCGCTTTGCCATCGATCGCTTCGATGCGAGTGAGTGGCATCAGATCGAGCGTGGCAACGGGAGTCGCAACTCCAGGTTGTGGCCCAGTCACTGCGAAGGGACGTGCGATGATCGGTGTCCCCCACGCATTGGCCACTTCAACTCCGAGCTTGCCGTCGCGACCCACGAGTGCTTCGCACTCCACAACTTGATCGCCTCGCAGGACTTTCAATTGAAGAGACTTCCCAGCGTGTTCTTGAACTGCAAGTCGAAACTCCATTTGTCGTGGACCAGCGATCTCGGCAACACGGAGCACCACATCGTCTTCCATCAGGATGCCACTAGATGGCGAGCTGGCAGGTACCCGTCCAATCTTGACGAGTGGCGAGAGTCCCAACAATCCATGTTCATAATCGATCGTTGCATCGGATGGCTTGACGGTGTACTCCTGGACTTGCCAGACTGGAACGCAACTGATCGCGATATCGGCTTCTGCGCCATCGACGAGCGACCAGCGCGTAGCGATGGATTGTCCGTTCGAAACGAGCGAAGCATCATCGAGCGCTTCATAGGTCCGCACACTCTGGCCGTCGATGGTGAGCAATGATGCCCCATGGAAATTCTCGTCGAATACCGAGCGATCCGGCGCCATTCCATTCGCTCCGCCGAGCATCCCTGACCGAATCCCCCAACTTCGATCACTCGGCACTCCATCGGGCGTCTCATTCCAGAAGCCAGCTCGGCGAAGCGCTCCATAGAGAAATGGGATTGCTTCGGCGTCGGAGAGGAGTCGAGTGCTCGCCGCAGGAGCGATACCGATGGACATCACGCCAGCAATTGTGTTGTGCTTTGGGAGGACATCGAGCTGAATCCTCTCCGAGCTCGATCCGATCTGACGCTCAATCGTCATGCGGAGCGGTTCGTCGGGTCTGCTCATCGCGGCCGCGATCTGGAGGTCTGCGAATGTGGAAACCGACACGCCATCGATTGAAAGCACCCGGTCGCCTGGAAGAATTCCAGCCTTCGCAGCTGGATCGGATGGAGCAACCACGCCAACGATGGGCGCCTCGAATCGCACTCCAATCATAAAAGCGATGACGAACATCGAGATAGCCAGAATGATGTTGAATGTCACGCCTGCCGACACAATGATCATGCGCTTCCAGACAGCGATGCGCGTGTAAGAGCGTGGATCGCCACTCTCCGCTCCGGGGTCGAGGTCGTCCTGCCCGAGCATTCGGACGAATCCACCGAGTGGGAGCAGACGTAGGGAATACTCGGTCTCCCCCAACTGAAGTGAAGCGAGTTCGCTCTCAGAAAGTTGGATCGCGCGCTTTCCAGTTCGTGCCTTGATCGAGGGCTCGGTTGATCCGAATCGAATCCCCATCCCAGTTCGGTACGCCAAGACGACCGGTCCCATTCCCACGGCGAACCCGTCCACGCGCACACCCGCCCACTTTGCCGCAAGAAAGTGCCCGAGTTCGTGAACGGCGACGAGGAGTCCGAATCCAATCAGGACCATCGAAATGTTTGCGCCCGTACCGAGAGTTTCCATTCGATCAAGGGTAGGCGAGAGTCTCAATCACGGTGCGAGTGCTTGGATCTCAGGGCTCGATCGCGGTCTCGAGCAGCTCATTCCGCGTCTGAAATTTCTCACGGATCCGACATCGCAAGGAGTCTTTCCTCGACCCACGCACGAGCGCGCCCATCGGCGCGGACAACCCCATCGAGGTCCGTGATTTCAGTCAGTGCGATCGACTCGAGCGCTCCTGCAACGAGCGAGCAGATTTCCGCGAATCGAATGCGCCCGGAGATGAACGCGTCAACCGCGACCTCGTTCGAAGCGTTCAGGATCGCGCCAGCCGATCCTCCCGATCGAATTGCGTTCCAGGCGAGCTTGATTGCTGGAAATCTCTCATGATCGACTGGTTCGAATTCCAATCCCCGCAAGTTCTTCCAGTCGAGTGGCGTCGCAGATCTGGGGGCGCGCGCTGGCCAAGTCAGGGCGAGTTGGATCGGAAGCTTCATGTCTGGCGGGGAAAGCTGCGCGATGACGCTTCCGTCGACGAACTCGACGAAGGAATGGACGATCGATTGCGGGTGAACGATCACGTCAATTCGCTCTGCGGGAAGTTCGAAGAGCCAGTGCGCCTCGACCATCTCGAGGGCCTTGTTCATCATCGATGCGCTGTCGATCGTCACCTTGCGCCCCATCGACCAAGTTGGATGGTTCAGCGCGTCCGCGAGCGTTGCCGACTCCATCGCTTCGCGTGTCGCACGCCGAAAGGGTCCTCCGCTCGCGGTCAGAACGATTCGTTCAACTTCTGTCCGTTGCTCGCCCGACCGAAGGCACTGCAGGATTGCACTGTGTTCGCTGTCGACAGGAATGATCGCGACACCATGGCGACGCGCCGCGTCCATCACGAGAGTTCCGGCTGCGACGAGTGTCTCTTTGTTTGCGAGTGCGATGTCGCAGCCCCTTTCGATCGCTGCGAGAATTGGCGCGATCCCCGCTGCGCCGACCATGGCTCCCATCACCAAGTCGCCTCGGCGTGCGTGGGTTGCGATCAACTTGAGTGCCGCATCTCGGCCACGGAAGACTTGAACGGATGGTGCTCCCAGCGCTGCAACTTCGCAGGTTTCATCGGCGATCGCGATCGCCTTCGCGCCCGTCTCGATCGCCTGTTGAATGAGACGCGTGGCGTTCATTCCCGCCGCAAGTCCGACGATCTCGAAGTGTGCAGCCTCGTGTGTCGCCAAGTGCTTGACAACGGCGAGCGTGTTCTGACCGATCGATCCGGTCGAACCGAGAATGAAAAGCCTTCTGCGATGGGTCATCGTCGTGCCGCCATCGGCTTACTCGGGCCGACCCTTTGCCTTCGAGCGCTCGAGCGAAGAGAGCAGGCGCACTGCCGCTCCGTACAACGAACGACGCTTCGGCTTCGGCGTCGCATCGGGGGGAGCCGCCTTCGCGCTCGGCTCCACTTTCGGTGCTGATGGCGCGGGGCTGTCGCTTCGAACATCAGGCGGTGCAGGAGCTCGTACGCGCAGTGGTGCCGCGCGAGTGGGGCCCTTGTCTTCAGGAGCTCGTGATTGTTGTGCTCGTGGCTCGCCGCGACTCTCGCCCCGTGAAGATCGAGATGAATCCTGAGCGCCACGGGATTGACCGCCTGGTCCCTGCGGGCCATGATCATGTCCACCGTCACGCCCCCCGCGGTCTCTACCAGCGCCACCACGACGCCCGCCACGCCTGCCACGTCCTGAACGCCCTCCACCCGCGTTGTTTCGGTCGTGACCTCCGCCGTGGGTGCCGTCCGGAGGAGAACTCTGCGCGGTGGATTCTTGATCGTTGGTTTCACCCGGATCTCGGTCGTTCATTTCTTGCGAGTGCGAGTCGTTTCCTGCACTCTCTGGATAGAGCGACTGCGCCCGTGCGATGATTTCGGGTGGCAACATGAATGTCGATCCAGTGAGGAGCGCCGCCACTTCCGCGTCCGAATTCGCTTGAAGTTTGGCAATAAGGTCCTCGACGCTGACGCCAAGAACTCCGGCGACGCGACTCGTCTCAAACGCCGAGTTCTCTGCGACCATGTCGCCGATCGATCCGATTGAGCGCCGACCGCGCCCTCGCCTGCGTCGGCCGTTGCGCTTTCCTGTTTCGCCTCGCGCTTCGTCCGTACGTGCGAGCGACTGCCCCGAAACGGTTCTACTTGAAGTTCGAACGATCGCCTTCGTTCCCTTCGAACGCTCGGTTGAGCTGTCGCTCGATTGTTCGCCACGATTCCCGCGACCGCGACGCCGACCATCGCGAGCGGTGCGACCAGCACGATCGTCACTCGTCGATTCTTCCCCTTCGTCAGAATCTTTGAGCGAATCCCGGACAGGCGCCTCGTTGTCGAGAACTTCGGGTAAGTCTTCGAATCCGCCTGCGAGTGCAATCGCGGTGGCGTCGGCCGGCGCCGGGCGTCGTTTCCGTCGTCGACGGCGAGCCATCGCCTCACTTGGCGTGAGTTCGACCTCTTCCTCTTCGGGCAGTTCTTCATGGAGCGATCCCGTCGCCGGTCCGCCGAGCGCCGGAAGCCGATCGAGTTCGATGTCTGAGTTGTTGCCGTCGTACGCATACATCTCGACCCGATCCGCGGCGAACGCCTCGCTGATGCGAACATCGATCCGTTTCGACGAGCGATCTTCCAACTCGTGCATCGCGCGTCGACGATTCGAGATGAGCTCTGCAGCGACGCGCACCGAACAGACGATTTCGACACGTTCAATCTTCGCATGGCTGAAAAGGAGTGCCACGCGACGCATCGCGTCCGCAGCGACGGCGCCCGCGACTCGAATCTCGCCACTTCCGTTGCAGTGGGTGCAGTCGGAGTAATGCATCTTGCGCAAGCTTGGTCGCATGCGCTGACGTGTCATCTCGATGATGCCGAACTCGCTGATCGGAGCAAACGAACTCTTCGCCCGATCGAGCTTCAAGAGCGCAGTCAGCCGGTCTTGAACATCGCGCCGGTGCTTCGTCAGTCGCATGTCGATGCAATCGACGACGATGAGACCACCGAGGTCTCGCAGGCGCAGTTGCCGACAGACCTCCTCGATCGCCTCGCAATTCGTCTGGTAGGCGTTTGTCTCGGAATCCCGAGCGCTACGACTTCGACCGCTGTTGACATCGATGGCGACGAGCGCTTCTGTCTGGTCGAAAACGAGCGCGCCACCCGACGGAAGTGGGACGGTTCGCGAATGGATCTCGTCGATCTGTCGTTCGACTCCGTACGCTTCGAAAACTGGTGCTTTTCCGTTGTAATAGACAACCATGCCCGATGTCTTTGGAGCGATGACATCGAGGAACATCTTGGCGCGTTCAAACGCTCCAGGGCTGTCGACGATGATTGATTCGACGGTCGAGTCTGTGTGGTCGCGCAGTGTCCGCACGAGCACATCGCTCTCGGTGTAAAGCTCGCAGGGAGCGCCAGTCTTCACGCTCCGCTTCTCCATGGCATCCCAAAGCCGTTGCAAATATGCGGCGTCTCGCTGCAATTCGGTCTTTGTGCTGTCAAATCCAGCCGTCCGAAGGATGAACCCGAATCCCTCGGGAAGTTCGAGCGAATCTAGGATCTTTCGCATCTCCCGGCGTTGATCTTCGTCGTCGACTCGTCTCGAGACACCAACGCGATCCATATCCGGCATCATCACGAGAAGTCGTCCAGGCAAGCTCAGATAGCTCGTCAGGGTCGGCCCCTTCGAGCCAAGTCCCTCCTTGATGACCTGTACGAGTATCTCCTGACCTTTTCGAAGTGCCTGTTGAATCAACGGGCGCTCGCTCCGACCGATCTTTTTTCCGACCTGCTCTGTTCGTTCTTCGCCCGGAAAGTACTTTGGGTGAAGATCGCTAATGTGCAGAAAGCCGTTCTGCCCCGACCCGAAGTCGATGAATGCCGCCTGGATCGCTCCTTCGACATTCATGACCCGACCCTTGTAGATGCTCCCGACATTTGTCGCGGACGCCTCGCGCTCGGAAAAATACGAGTCAAGCCGATGGTTTGCCAAGATCGCGATGCGACACTCGTCGCCTGGTTCGTCGTTGACGACGAGCGTCACCGTCCGAGGAGGAGCCGACTTCGAAGACCGCGTCGCCCGCTTCGCCCGAGCCGGTTCTACCCGACCCGCTGTTGGTGCGGAAGGTGCATCGGCGTCGGCTTCGCCGTCTGCGCCAGGAATAGGTTCGTCGCCTTGAGATTCTTCATCAACAACCTCGGAGGTTGCCGGGTTCTCTTCGTCGTCGGACTCCTCGACTGACGCCGCGGTCTCGATTTCGTCGTCTTGAACACTCTCTGCGTCTGCCGAGCGCTCACGGATCGCTTCTCGTTCGTTCGCCTCGTCCGCATAATCCTCAGGATTCACGGCTGGCGAGTCGACCGCATCGGTGGGGTTCGCATCTGACCCGGCATCTGCGCTGTTGGTCAATTTCTCGCGTGATTCATCAGTGTTCGGGTCGTTCGGGTTATCGTTCGGGTTATCGTTCGGGTTATTGTTGGGGCTATTGTATTCGGGCACGTTTTCATCCTGCCGCAAGTTGGCGGCGATTGAAGACGGAACGCGCGACCATGGGAATCCACGCCTGCAAAGGTCGAGAGACCTTCGTCCAAGCGCATGTCGACCGACAAGGTCGATTGATTCCAAAGTTGTTCAAACTGCATCGCGGGTGTTCCGTCCACATGCTCGGTTTCGGTCCTCGAATTCAAAGGCGCGCCATCTTCTGGTACTTCTCATTCATTGGCGCCGATCCGCTTCGCGGATCCTCCCTTTCGGGCTACCGATACTCTTCCAAGCATGTTGTGTTCAGTGGTTCGTTGTGACTGGCACTAGCCGCCTTCTGAGCCTGCAAGTGCCTCCGGGTCGATTCTCCTCAATTCGTCGCGCAAGCACGCAAGTACCTGCCGATCTGAGTCGAACGAGCCAACCCGCCTCGCGAGTGACTCACAGTGCTCGATCTCAAGCCCCCGAACCACCCGCTTCACTGCGGGGATCTGTCCAGGGGACATCGAGAGTGTACGCACTCCCATCCCAAGGAGCAACGGGGTGAAGAGGGGCTGACCCGCGATTTCTCCGCACACGCTGACGTCGATTCCGACATGGCGCGCTGTGCGGACGATGCTCTTAATCAGCATGAGCACCGCGGGATTCGCAGCGTTGTAGAGCCCTGCGACGCGTTCGTTGCCTCGATCGACAGCGAGCGTGTATTGAACGAGGTCGTTCGTGCCGATCGAGAAGAAACGAGCTTCGTTGGCAAACGCACGGGCCATGAGCGCCGCCGCTGGAGTCTCGACCATGATGCCGATGGGAATGTTCCGATCGAAGGGGATGCCTTCCTCTTCGAGCTCCTCGCCGAGGTCGTTCAGGATCATCTTGGTCTGTCGAAGTTCCATCACATGGGTGACCAGAGGCAGCATGATCTTGATCGGTCCATGCGCGCTCGCTCGGAGCAACGCCCGCAACTGAGTCTTAAACATCTCCGGATTGGCCAGGCAGAATCGAATGCTCCGCAACCCCAGAAAGGGATTTCGTTCCGCTTCGGCGAGATGACCCTGCGTGTACTTATCTGCGCCGAGATCGAGTGTTCGGATCGTCAGTGCTCGCCCACCCGCCAACTCGATCGCGCGACGATAACTCTCAAGTTGACTCTCTTCAGTTGGAGCGATGTCACTCGCGAGGTAGAGAAACTCGGTGCGGTAGAGTCCGACACCCGTGCCACCATTCTCAAGAATCCCTTCAATTTCCTCGGGGAATTCAATATTTCCTAACAGGGTGATAGGCATGCCATCGCGAGTGATCGATGGTTGGCCTGCGACGCTTCGGAGCGCATGCTGGCGTTGCTGGCCCTCGCGCGCGAGAAGCTGATAGCGGGCAAGGAGAGCATCGTCGGGACGCACGATGACGACCCCGCCTTCGCCATCAACGATGACCATGTCGCCGTCCTCGACATCGGTTGTCACTTTCGTGCATCCGACGACGGCGGGAAGTTCGAGTGCACGCGCGAGAATCGATGTATGGCCAGTCAACCCACCGCCGTCGGTTGCGAATCCGACGATATGCGCGCGGTGCAGTTCGACCGTTTGACTTGGAGTCAGCTCATGGGCGATCACCACGATCGGACCCTTGATGTCTGCGAGACGATCGGTCGCACGCCCGCCAAGTTGCGTCAGTACGCGGCGCTGAAGATCGATGACATCCGTCGCCTTTTGGGCAAAGATCTCTGTTCCAATCTCACGGAGTTGATCGGCGAGCTTCCTAAAGTTCTCCGCCACGGCGTACTCGGCGATCACTCGCTCCCGCTGGATATCGTCGCGAATCGGTTCAATGAGTGTCGGATCGGCGAGCAGGCCGAGGTGGAAATCAAAAATTCGAGCCGCATCAGCGTCGCCACGGAGGGTTATTTTGTTCCGCAAACGCATAATTTGCTGCTTGGATTCTTCGAGGGAAGATTCCATTCGCTGGATTTCGCGTGCGATCTCCCCGGGTTCGACTGTTCGAAAAAGCACTCGACGGTCAACTTCCGAGAGCCTGAAGGCCCTTCCTATCGCGATTCCTGCGCTGACACCAATCCCTTTTATGGCTTCCATATGTCTCGCTATGCAGAGTCAGCTGCTGCGATCCCAGACCATCTGGAATCCGGAGCAACGGTCAATTCGGGCAACTGAAGCGACGCCATCATACCGATCGGGTCATTTGGGGTCCTCCTGAACCAACTTTGAATGCAAAAAAACAGAGAATTCGTTGGAACGGCCTTGAATCGGTGTTATTGTCCGTGAAGTAGGAGAGGTCACTGGGCGGTCAGTCGAACTGGCCGACGCATCTGATTCAGGGATCCCTCCATGCAAACTCTATCCAAGTCATTTGTGCTCACGGCGGTTGTGGTGTCAGCACTTCCAATTGCAACGGCGAATGCGGCAATCATCGCAGCGTGGGGTTTCACAACTGCTGTTCCGGCGGCAACAACTGGCGTGAGCTATGTCTACGGCGCGGCGAATGACGGAGAATCCACGACTGGAACAAGCCTGTCCAGTTCGCACGTTGTAGCTGCGACCGCGTATTCGAGTCCGTCGGGCAATGGGTCCACGTATTCGCTGAGCAGCAATAATTGGACGATCGGCGACTATTACGAAGTTCGCGTTTCGTCAGCTGGATACGACGGAGTCTCGATTGCTTGGGACCAGACTCGGAGCGGCACTGGTCCTTCGACTTTCGAACTCGTCTGCAGCATTGATGGTGGCGCCAGTTGGGTGACACTCATCGCGAGCTACGCGGTTGTCCAAGCGGGGCTCGCTGGCACCAATACGACTTCGTGGAATGCTGTGACGAACCAGCCCACCGCCTTCACAAATGTGGCCCAAGCTGGCGAGGCTGGATCGAATGCAACTCTTATCTTCCGGATTCGTTCACTCGTGACGACTGCCGCCGCGGGAACCAATCGCATCGATAATGTGGTCGTCTCGGGCAACGCAGTTCCTGCGCCAGGCGCACTCGCCCTTCTTGGTCTTGCGGGTTTGATCGGTCGCCGACGCCGCTGAGTGGGCGCGATATCGGCTCGCAAGTTTTAGAATCAGTGTCCCTGAATCACAGACACCCCCGACATCGTCGGGGGTGCTTGTTTTTTGCTTCATTCGCCGAGGCTTTTAGTTTCCGTCCTTGACCTCGTACTCGGCATCGATCACATCGTCTTTGCCCTTCGTCGAACCGCCTGGAGAGTCGGTGGCGGTTGCGCCTTCTGCCTTGGCAGTTTTCGTCGCTTCGTAAGCAGCCTTGCCGAGTTCCATCGACGCATCGTTGAGGCCTTTGAGTGCCGCCTCGATCGCGGCTCGATCGTCTTCCTTGACCTTTGATTCGAGATTCGAAATCGCGCTCTCGACGGTCCCTCGACCCTCAGGTGAGATCTTCGACCCATGCTCCTCAAGCGCCTTCTTTGTTGCGTAGATCGCCTGCTCAGCTTGGTTTCGAACGTCGACCAGCTCGCGGCGCTTCTTGTCTGCGCCTGCGTTCTCCTCGGCTTCTCTTCGCATGCGCTCGACTTCATCCTTGCTCAATCCACTTGAGCCAGTGATGCGGATCTCCTGTTTCTTGCCGCTGGACTTGTCCGTCGCAGTGACATTCATAATGCCGTTCGCATCGATCGAAAACTCGACCTCGACTTGGGGCACGCCTCGGGGAGCCGATGGAATCCCAGTGAGATCGAATCGTCCGAGACTTCGATTGTCGGTGGCAAACTCGCGATCCCCCTGAAGCACGTGAATTGTCACGGATGTCTGATTGTCCGCCGCGGTCGAGAAAACCTCTTTCTTGCTTGTCGGAATCGTCGTGTTGCGTTCGATGAGGCGTGTCATCACGCCACCGAGAGTTTCAACTCCGAGAGAGAGTGGGGTGACATCGAGAAGCAAGACATCCTTCACCTCGCCCTGAAGCACGCCACCCTGAATCGCCGCACCAACCGCCACGACTTCGTCGGGATTGATGCTTCGGTCGAGTTCGGTGGTTTCGAAGATCTCTTTCGCGATCTCCTGCACCTTTGGAATCCGAATCGATCCTCCGACCATGACGACATCCTGAACATCCTTGGCCTTCAACTTGGCGTCAGCAAGGCACTTTTGGCAAGGTCCACGTAGTCGATCAAAGAGATCAGCGCAGAGCTCCTCGAATTTGGCTCGGGTCACGGTGACTTGTAAGTGTTTCGGGCCGTTCTGATCCGCGGTGATAAACGGAAGATTGACCGCAGTCTCGAGCTGAGTCGACAATTCGACTTTCGCCTTCTCGGCGGCTTCCTTGAGTCGCTGAAGCGCCATCGGATCCTTACGGACATCGATGCCTTCGCGCTTACGGAATTCCTCGCCAACGAAGTCGATCAATCGCTGATCGAAGTCATCACCGCCGAGGTGTCCGTCGCCGTTGGATGCGAGCACTTCAAAGACTCCATCTCCGACATCGAGAATCGAGATGTCGAATGTTCCTCCACCAAGATCGAACACCGCAATGCGGGAGTTCTTGCGCTTCTCGAGACCATAGGCGAGTGCCGCAGCGGTCGGTTCATTGATGATTCGCTCGACCTTGAGCCCGGCAATCTCGCCAGCATCTTTCGTCGCCTGGCGCTGCGCATCGTTAAAGTACGCCGGAACTGTGATCACGGCTCGATCGACCTTCTCGCCGAGATACTCCTCGGCAACCCGCTTCAAGTCGCGGAGGATCATCGCCGAGATTTCTGGCGGCGTGAAGATCTTTCCGCGGATGTCGACCTTAACCAGATCATCCGGGCCTCCGGTGACTGTGTACGGAACTCTGGTTTGTTCCTCTTTGACTTCGGAGCCACGACGCCCCATAAAGCGCTTGATCGAGAAGACAGTGTTTTTCGGGTTTGTGATTTGTTGATGCCGCGCAGGCTGGCCAACGAGTTGTTCTCCCTTTTCAGTGAATCCGATCACCGATGGGGTTGTGCGGTTGCCTTGCGAGTTGATCAGGACTTTAGGTTGCCCACCTTCCATGATCGAAACCACAGAGTTGGTCGTACCGAGATCGATTCCAATGATTTTTGACATGTTTCTATTCCTACCGTTTCTGCCTCGTGAGAGGCGGAGGTGAAGAGCAAAAGCTATGCCAATCTCGAATCGATGGGTCCAGCAGATTGGCGCTGAGGAAATCGCTATTCTCGAAGAATGGAATCGACTCCTCCAAGTGACATCCGCCTCGCGGTTGCAGTCGAGGCAATTCTGGCAGGTTTAGGGGCTCTGCGGGTTGCCCTTCGAGACCCACGTGCGCGCGTGCCGGTCATCAAACCCGATGGATCTCCAGTGACCGCAGGGGACCTCGCCGTCCAAATGGCAGTCTGCACCATCCTCGCCAAACGGACTCCGGATTGGTCAGTCATCGGTGAAGAGGGGGAGGCGAGCTTGACGGGTCCTGGCAGCGACGACATTCTCGCGCGTGCTCTCGATGCGGTTCGTACTTCGATGGGGAGCGAGGCTCATCCCGATCCAGCTCGGTTTCTCAAGACGCAATCGACAATAGGCGGATCGACCTGGTGGACCGTTGACCCCATTGATGGAACCAAAGGATTCCGGAGTGCAAGGCACTACGCGCTCTGCTTGGCATTGATCGAGAATCAACGAGCGACAGTTGGTGTCCTGAGTTGCCCGACGCTCGCGATGGGTCAAGATCTGCTCGAGGTGGGATCGGATGCGCAGTTTGGGACGATTTACTGCGCACTGAAAGGGCAAGGTGCATGGAAATTCCAGCCGGATGAGGGGATGCGGTTTCTTCCCGAGCGCGCGATTCGCATTCGAAGACCGCCGAATGGTTCGCCCTCGTGGCGCGTCTGCGATTCGATCGAGGGAGGATCGCGTGCCGAGCGGATGCGTGGAATCATGTCTGCGACTGGGCTGAATTGGAATTCAGTCTCACTCGATAGCCAATGCAAATACGCGCTCGTCGCCGAAGGAGTCGCCGATTGTTTCATGCGTGTGCCAGGATCACGTGGCGCAGAAAAGGTCTGGGATCATGCGCCTGGCGCGGTCGTCGCTGAGGAAGCGGGATCCGTTGTCTGCGACCTCGTCGGAAACCCGCTGGTTTTTGCGGGAGAATCACTCGATCAGAATGTTGGGACCCTCGCATGCGACAGCGAGATCGCTTCGACGATTCGCGATGCCGCGGCTCTCAAACTCGGACAGCCGGCGAAGCAACGGTGACGAGTCGAGCTCGTCGATCGTCGTGGGCGATCGTGCGGTCGTTGTCGATAGCTCTCGCACTGACGGTCGCGCTCGCATGGGGGATCGGGAGAGTCGTGACCGATCGATTTCCTGTGATCCAGTATCTCTATTGGATTCCGACAATTGTGGCGTTGGCGATCACCCTTGTCTGCGCAATTTCACTGGCGCGGTCGAATTGGCGCAGGTACAAGTGGGTCCTTTGGGGCATCGCGTTCGTTCAGGCAATTGTGTTTGTCCTGCAGGACTATCGCATCGTTGGCAGCTCGCCGGTGGCGCGAGCGGGCGTGGGATCTTCGATCGGGATTGCGCACATCAATGCGGGTTGGCCTGGCGATAGTTCCGCAATTCTCGCGGGCGGGATCTCGGATGGATTGAAGCGTGTCTACGGCGATCCCGGCCCGGACATCCTGTTGATCTCCGAGCCTGGGAGATTGCTCGATCCCCAAGTCGCGATCGGTCGTTGCATGACAGATGCACGCGCTGTGTCGGTCGGTCGATTCGCAGTCGTTAGTCGCGTTCCGATCGTCGATGCCATGCCGCTGTATGACGATGCGAAGTCAAGCGCGGCATTCGTGCGCTTCGGTCCGTGGCATGGAATTCCATCTTGGGGTGCGCTCTTGGTGGACTTCCCGTCCGATCCATCGATTGCCCGATCGACCCACTTGGCAAAGTTTCGATCCCAACTCGAATCACTTCGCGTTCCATCAGCCCTCGTCATTGTTGGCGATTTCAACACCACTCGGGGAGGGTCGGCCGTCCAAGAATTCGCCCCAACGATGCGAGACGCGTTCACGGCTGCTGGGATCGGATACGGCGCCACATATCCACGTGCGTTTCCACTTTGGCACATCGATCTCATGCTGATCGCACCCAGCGTCTCGGTCGAGCGCTACGAAATCATTGACACGGGTTTTGGCAAACACCGCATGCAGGTAGCCACGATGAGATTTGAACTTGGGACGGATTCGCCACGCGAAACAGGCCAAAGAAATCAGTGAACTGTCCGCCCGAAAAGCTTCCAGAGATTTCGATATGTTTCCTCTGAAGGCGGATCGTCGGTTGACGAGTTCTCGACTGCATTTCGAAGGACGAAGTCGCGGTCGTACCAAAAACGCACGGAGAGGTCGCCACGCAAT
>CAMBMO010000030.1 GCA_945868805.1 Singulisphaera sp. GP187 | reverse complement strand
ATCAAGGCTTTGTACGAACGCGGTCCTGGCATCGCGATGGTCGACAGCGACAAGGGCATCACGAACCTGCATGTCCCAAGTGACATCATCGTCGATGCATCCATGCCAGCGATGCTGCGTGAAAGTGGCAAGATGTGGGATGCCACCGGCAAGACACAGGACACCAAGGCATGCATCCCCGATCGCAGTTATGCGAGCGTCTATCAGGCGGTCATCGACTTCTGCAAGTTAAACGGTGCATTCGACCCCAAGACCATGGGAAGCGTTCCCAATGTCGGACTCATGGCACAGCAGGCGCAAGAGTATGGCTCGCACGATAAAACTTTCGAAGTGAAGTCAAACGGCATCATGCGCATCGTTGACACGGGCGGCACGGTTCTCATCCAACACACGGTCGAAGCAGGCGACATCTGGCGCGCCTGCCAGGCGAAGGACGCGCCAATCAAGGACTGGGTCAAGCTTGCCGTCTCTCGCGCGCGCCTTTCCAATACTCCAGCGGTGTTCTGGCTCGACGAGAAGCGCGCCCACGATGAGCAGCTGCTGATCAAGGTCAAGAAGTACCTGGCGGAACATGAAGCGAAGGGTGAGCTCAAAGGGCTGGACTTCAAAATCATGGCTCCCGCTGATGCGTGTGCGTACTCGCTCACCCGAATGAAGGCTGGCCAGGACACCATTTCCGTCACCGGAAATGTGCTTCGCGACTACCTCACCGACCTCTTCCCGATTCTCGAACTCGGCACGAGCGCGAAAATGCTCTCCATCGTTCCATTGATGAACGGTGGCGGACTCTTCGAAACTGGCGCAGGAGGATCAGCCCCGAAGCATGTCCAGCAATTCAACGCCGAGAATTCACTCCGCTGGGATTCGCTTGGAGAATTCCTCGCGCTTGCGGCGTCGTTCGAGCATCTTGCGCAGTACACGGGCAACAAGCGCGCGAAGGTTCTCGCGGACGCGCTCGACGCCGCGACGTCGCAGTACCTGCAACACAATCGAGGTCCCGCACGCAAAGTTGGCGAAAACGACAATCGGGGGAGTCACTTTTACATCGGGATGTACTGGGCGCAGGCGATGGCGGCACAGACTGCAGACAGACAACTCGCCGCGCATTTCGCCCCCATGGCGGCGGAGATGAGTGCAAACGAAAAGACGATCGTCTCGGAATTGATTGGAGTGCAGGGACGGCCGGTCGACATCGGCGGGTACTACCACCCATGTCCCAAACTCGCGGCCGCCGCAATGCGCCCGAGCGCGACGCTCAATGCGATCGTCGATGGCGCGCTTGCGATGGCATAGCTTGTGAACGACCTCGCGTGGTACCACTCGATCGAGCCATTCGACGAGTTCAATGAACTGACGAGAGATTCTCACTATCACCGTGTTCCAGGGGAGTGGTGGGTGATCATCGCTGATATCCAAGGGTCGACTGATGCGATCGCCCAAGGTCGGTACAAAGATGTCAACACCATTGGAGCTGCGTGCATCGTCGCCGCACAGAATTTACTCGGCCGCGAGCAGTTTCCATTCGTCTTCGGTGGCGATGGAGCGACGCTCGTCGTCCCCGGCACGAAACTCGCAATCGTCCGCTCTGCTCTTGATGGAGTTGCTGCCGTCGCACGTGCCAACTTTGGATTGTCTCTACGGATCGGAGCGGTGCAGGTCGCAACCCTTACGACCAACGACTGCACATTGGAAGTCGCGAAGTACCGACTCATCGGCAAGCAGGTCATCGCCCTGTTTCGAGGTGGTGCGATCGACAGCGCAGAGTCCCTGGTCAAACATCGGCACATGCAGGACGGTCCGCTGGACAAGGCCACGGTGCCCGTTGATCCACTCGCACTTGAAGGGCTGAGTTGCAGGTGGCAACCGATACCGTCGCTCCATGGATCGATCGCGACGATTCTTATCAAAGCAATCGGGCGCGATCGAAATGCGGTCTATGCAAGAGTCATCGCGAGCATCGAGGCGATTCTCAATGGGGACGCACATTCCGCGAGTCCACTCCATGACACAAACATGCGCTACCGCGGTGTTTTCGATCTCTGGCGCGACGAATGGCGATACGCCGTCTGCCATACGACATGGCCATTCATTCTTCGGATGCTCGAGATTGTCGCTGTGGTCGTGGTCTTCAAGTGGCGCATTCCCCCGCTGTTGTTCTCGCCAAAAGCGTACGGCGCGAGCTTGGGAGCTCATTCGGACTTTCGAAAATTCGACGACATGCTTCGGATGGTGATCGATGTCACACCAGCGCAAGTCACGGCACTCAGAGATTTGCTCGAATCACTGCGATCACACGGACAGATTCGGTTCGGATTGCACGAGTCGCCATCCGCACTCATGACATGCTTCGTCTATGGGCTTGGAGATGGCGAACATCTGCACTTCGTCGACGGAGGTGAGGGCGGTTACGCCGTTGCGGCTCAATCGATGAAATCGCAGTCGTGACGATCTGATGCAGGTCAGAGCTGTACAGGATCCGATTGTTGACACAAGTTTGTGTGTAAATCACGCAGCCTCCACGAGGAAACTGCGTCGGTGCTGCGCAGGCGGCAAGCCGTAGCAAAGCCACCGAGCATGTCCGAGGCTCGGGAGGAACTCTTCATGTCTCTCTCGATTGATCGCTCGCACTTCGAAACTTGCGCGCAGAAATCGGGGTTCTTCAGCGTCCTCATTAAGCGTGAAGGGTTAGGGCGCTTCAGCGACGACCGCCGCCGCCCGATCCGCCACCACCCGAACGACCAAACCGTCCGGAGTTTGCGCCTCCCTGGCTTCGGTTCTGATTCGAACCGCCACCACCCCATGAATTGACCGCATCGCCGCTACTGCGGTTGGTATTCGAGGCCGAGTTTGTTTTGGCACCGCCCTGGCCTGAGTCGAATCCGCTCCCGCCTTGCTGCCAGCGACCTGACATCGATGACCGCCAATCGCCGTCGTTGCGTGTTGCCTGTTGCTGATCGAGTTGCGACTTGGTGTTCGCATCATTGACATTGTTCCAAGATCCGCTGTCATAACTCTGCCAGGTTCCGTCGGTGTTCTTATAGACATTCCCATCGTTCGTCGCGTAGACATTGTTGCCAGTCGCGACAGCTGTTCCATCGTCGCCGTGTGCGACCCCCCACGTGCCATTCTCGGTCTTCACACCTGCGGCGCTCACTTCGTTACCTGTCGCAGTGTTGCCCACCGTTCCCGCGGCCGCGACTGCCTTTGTGTCGCCATTGTCGCCGACTGCGACGGCCTTGCCAGCCGCATAGTTGTCAGTCGTCGGGTTGTAGCCAGCTGCGTGCGCGCCTTCGGCCCACTGTCCGGTGTATGCGTTTTCCACATAGCCACGTTGACCAGCCGCCCTCGCGCCCGTTGATGAGTTGTACGCAGTCGCAGTCGTACCACCCCATTCGCGACCAGTCCACGCGTTGTACCCAGCACTCGATCGAGTCATCGTGCTGACATCGCCCCAGTGTTGATAGACATCTCCCGTGGTCGCAGCCCATCCACCCGGCCCCCATACCGCTTCACCGTGCGGGCCGTATGCCGCTGAATAGGGTCCCCAGTAAGGATATGAGTTGTAGTAATACGTATCGCTCATCGCCATACCCATGCAGTACCCCATTCCCCAACCCATCCATGGGTTGTAAGCAGGATTGACGGCATATCCATAAGTCGCGGGCGCGGCGATCCAGACATCGCCAACATACGGGTCGTAGACATAGCCGGTGCCATAGACAATGACACCATCTTGCTCGTATGCACCGTAGTACCCCGGTGTGTAGCCCACAAGGACATAATCGTCCGCGGTGCTATAGACACGCACGAAGGTGACGTAGTAGTACTGGCTCGAAGGAGGGATCGCATAGATTTCGCTCGCGACCGATTGCGCGACAGTCCAGGGACCAGCAAGTGCCGTCGCCGTGAACCAGACGCCATCTTTCAACGCGTACCACTGCGCGTAGCTCTGATTGTGGGAGACCATAAAAATCGGTACAGACGAATTGCTCACTGCCTCAAGTAAGGTCCCGCCAATCTTGACCATCGTGGGCTTTCCACCGATCACCACTGGTGCAGGGAAGGCCTGCGTCTTCGGAACGCGAGCCATCTGCGGGATGGCATTTGCGATCGACGCCTCTTGCGCTTGCGCAGTGCCGGGAACCGAAGCGAGCGCATTCTCCTTGGGGCTGTCCTGCGGTATCGCACGGAACTCGACAGGAACGG
This sequence comes from Singulisphaera sp. GP187, assembly GCA_945868805.1. Taxonomy (GTDB): domain Bacteria; phylum Planctomycetota; class Phycisphaerae; order Phycisphaerales; family SM1A02; genus F1-60-MAGs104. The sequence continues at coordinate 18,055 of CAMBMO010000030.1, read as the reverse complement.
ATGCGGCGGGAACATATGTCCACGGTCCGGCAAGCGTCGAAGCCGTGAACCAACGCCCAGAGACCAGAACATAATTGACGGACGTACTGGAGAGTCGAAAGATATTGCCACCGGTATTGGTCACATACTCAACACCGCTCGTACCGAGTGCTTCCCATTTCGGATCGCCCTCCATCACGATGACTTCAGATGGAATCGTCGAGACGAGAATCGCGGGCGCGGCGGATTGGAGCGATGGATTTTCGGGCGCCACCGAGGCTGTCGCCGTCGGCGTCGTGCTTGCGGCCGGAGTCCCTGTAAGCAGGTTGATCGTCGGCTGAGTGCTCGCCCACTTTGACGCAGTTGCGAGATCAGCGTTGCCATTCGTCGCGCCGACTTTCCAAGGACCGCCGATGGCTGAAGCGGTCATCCATCCGTCCGCAATCTTCAACCACCAGGTTTTCGATTGGTCGCGCACGAGGAGCATTTGGGTGTTGATGACACGCTGCAACTTCGTGTTGGGAACCGCCTTGAACACGGGCATACCCTGAATTGGAACGAGCACAGTCGGTGTCGATGTGACCGTGATGGCAGGCGGTACGTTTTGAAGAGGAGCGGCCGAAACATGCGGTGACGATGACATCGTTGGCACCGCCGCTTCAAGTCGATCGAGCGGGACATTGAGGGTGGCAGATTCCTTCGACTGTGCCATCGCCTGCATCTGTGACTGCATCGCCGCTTGGTCGGCTGGATTATCCGGCAGAGAAATGCCAGTGATCGTCAAGTTGGTCAGCGTCACCATTCGATTCAATCGATTGACCTCTGTGGAAGCAGTGAACGAAAGTGTTCCGTAGGTCAGCGCCGATCCATCGGTCGCTGTCCGCGAGAATGCGCAAGTTCCTGCAAGCGTGCGACTATCCCACGAAGACATCGTCGGCGGATAGACCGTCACCGTGAATCCAGCAGTATTGAACACGCGGGGCCAACTATCGGCGGTCGGGGCCCCTGTTGGTACGGCAACGGGAGGCGTGGGCGCTTGTGCGTGGAGTTTGGCGCCGCAAACCGAAAGCAAGCACACAACAACGATGGACGGAGCGAATCTCATATGAATCTCCTTCGAAAAAAGAATTTTAGTTGTGCCCTCAGTTTTTCTCAAGTCACTCAGCGGCCATCCACGCGGTAGAAACCACGTGGGTTGATCATGAAATAGCAATCGTATGGCTCGAGTGCCGGCAATGACACAAACGGCACCCCATTCTCATCCCGCTTCTGCGAAGACATCCACCAACCTCCAGAATTGGTGTCGGTTGGTTTCTTGCGGACGCCCTCTTCGCGAATCTCATTGACGAGATGATCAATCCACTTCAACTGAAGCGCCTTGTCAGCGAATTCGTCCCAGTCACCACTCTTTTTCGCGGCATACATCATGTCCTTGAACTTTTGAAGCGAAACGCCCATCTTCTTCGCGATCGGTTCTGCGAGCCGTTTCTCCCACTCTTGCATGGTCGCAACTTCCTGCTCCATGTTGGTCATGTTGCCAGCTGCATTCCCGGACATCTGGTGGTGAAGGATGATCGCATTCGGGAATGCGTAACTGTGGGGAGCCAGAGTCGCAATCGTCGCTGCCATCGACGCCGCAAAGCTCTTGACGACGACATGAATGGGCGCATCGCTCGTTTCGATCGCCTTCAGAATTCGGTACCCCTGTTGCACGCTTCCACCAGGCGAGTTGGTAATGACGACAAAAATCGGCCTTGTTCGATCCTGATTATTGAAGTAGTCGATTCGGTCGCACACATAGTCAGCCGTGCCAGAAATGATCGGTCCATTCAAGTCGATCTTTCGATCACTGACGGTCAGGATGCCATCCTTGAATGGTTCGGCCGTGTAGACAACGGGAGTGTTGACCGCATCACGCCACTTTTCTTCGAACTCTCGCGTTTGGATCTGAGCGGAGAACGTCTGCGCAACGGCGGCGGAACGGACCTGTTCATCGGCCAACTTGGCTTGCTCTGCGCGACGCTTCTCGGCAACAAGGGAGTTCTCGGCGGCGAGTTGCTCCTGCTCGCGTCTGAGTCCAGCAATCTTCGTCTTGCTCTTCATATCGAGCACGTCCTCGGCGGTCCGAGTGCGCTCGATTTCAGCCCTGCTCCAGGAAAGTTCCGCCTGCAGTTTCACCGCATCGACATCGAGAGCCTGCTTCGTCCGAACCTGCTCGGTCGCGAGCCCGGACAATTCATCGCCAAGTTGCGCCTCGCGCAGCTTCTGCGATCGCTGGAGTGCATCGAGTTTCGTCCGTTCGGGCGCGGACGCGCTGTTCTCCTTCGCCATCAAGAGGGCAAGGTCTGCTTCTAACTTTGCCTTCTCTGCGAGCACTTGTTGGAGCGATTGAGCCAGCTTCTGCGCCAGGAGATCGCTTTCGAGTTTGAGTCGTTCGAGGTCCGCCCGAGCGGATGCGAGTTTCGCCTCGAGTTCTTCATTGCGGATCTCCTCTGCAGTCTTCAGTTGCTTGAGAGTGGACTTCTGCGCGTCACTCTCGCTCGCCGGCGCGTCGGCTGGCTTTTGCGCGTTCGACGCGAATGAAACGGACAATGCAATCAAAGGAATGATCGATGTCAATGCACTCGCGTGAGTTCTCGGATGTCGAATCGCTAAAGAGTGTTTCGTTGTCATTGGGGTTACTCGCCTTCAAGAAGAGAACGGGGATGAATGGATGGACCGAGCCTCCATCGTAACCGCCATTCGACCTAGGACCATCCACATGAGAGCGACAATGTTCGCAGCGCAAGCGATCGAGATGTAGAATCCCCTAGAGCATGAATCGCGCGAGTTTGGATCCGTCGCAAGAGTGGAGACCACCAAGCCCTCGACCCAACGATCGAATCGGCGACCGAGTGCTCCTTCGCTACTGGGTCCCCGCCGACGCTCCTTTGATGTTTGATGCACTTGCGGTTGACCGCCAATCATTTCTTCCATGGCTTCCGTGGACAGAGCACGACAATCGGACGGTCGAGGAGTGCCATGCGGCGATCATTCGGATGCACGCCAAGCGAGAGAGTCCGCATCCTGAAGCAGATGACTTCACGCTCGGGATCTTCGACCGTCACAGTGGAGTGGCTCTCGGTGGTACCGGCCTACACCGCGTGAATTTTTTGACGAATGAAGCTGAAATCGGCTATTGGATTCGCGCGGATCGGCGACGGCAAAGGCTCTGTTCGGAAGCGGTCGCACTGCTCATTTCATGGGCATTCGAAGATGCCAGCACCGGAGGATGGGGACTCCGACGAATCACTATTCGATGCGCGTCTCGCAATGTCGCTTCTCAATTCGTTCCTCGAACGCTTGGACTTCACCAGGAAGCAACACTCGCGTCCGAGCGATGGTCCGAGGCGACTGGATGGGATGACACTCTCGTGTGGGGAGTCATGAACTCGAAGGAGAAAGCCGAGTTCTCTGGCGATGATCCCGCGCGCTGAATACACCTGTTATATTTGAGGCGCATGTCGTTCAAGCTCCTCGCCCGCTCGTTCGTAATCTTGACTCTGCTCGCAATTGGCGCGGTCGCGTGGATCCTCGTCGATCGTGCACTCGTAGACCGAACGCCGATCATCGTCGGAATACTCCATTCTCAGACTGGGCCGATGGCGATCAGTGAGAAGTCGATGATTGACGCGGAAATTCTTGCGCTGGAAGAAATCAATGCTAGTGGCGGGCTTCTCGGGCGACCGGTGGAGTGGAGAGTCGCCGATGGCGAATCTGATTGGCCGACATTCGCATCCCAAGCAGAGCGGCTGATCAACGTTGACAAAGTGTGCGTTGTGTTCGGGTGCTGGACGAGTGCGAGCCGCAAGAGCGTGCTTCCGATCTTCGAGGCCAACGATCACCTCTTGGTCTATCCGATGGCGTACGAGGGGCTCGAGCAATCGCGGAATGTCATCTACACCGGAGCTGCTCCGAACCAACAGATCACTCCCGCCGTTCAATGGTGCTATGAGAAACTCGGCGCACGTCGATTCTTTCTTGTCGGATCGGATTACATCTGGCCACACTGTGTCAATGCGATCATCAGCGACCAACTCGAAGGGCTCGGTGCGCAATTGGTCGGAGAACGCTACATCCCGTTCGGCAGTACAGATGTCGCCGCGGCCGTCCGCGAGATTCTTGCGACGAAGCCCGACGTTGTCTTGAGCGCGGTTGTCGGAGATTCTGCGATCGCATTCGCGCGAAGTCTCCGTGAAGCTGGAGTTCGATCGGAGGAAACACCCTTGCTTACATTCGCTCTTGGCGAGGACGAACTCCGCACGATCTCATCGAGCGACATGGTCGGCGACTATGCCTCGTGGAATTATTTTCAGTCCATCGATCGTCCAGAAAATGTGGCGTTCGTCAAGAAATTCAAAGATCGATATGGCACGGAGCGCCCGGTATCCGATGTGATCAGCACCGCATATCACAGCGTCCAACTTTGGGCGCAGGCTGTTCGCGAGGCAGGAACGACCGATGTCCAGCAGGTGCGGTATGCCATTCGACATCAGAGTTTGGATGCACCCGAGGGGATCATCGCCGTCGATCCGCAAACACAGCACACATGGCGACCCGTATCGATCGGTCGCATTCGGTCTGACCGACAGTTTGACATCGTCTGGACAAGCGGAAGTGCGGTGCGACCTGTCCCCTTCCCAATTTCGAGGTCTCGTCCAGAATGGGAGAGATTCGTCGACGCCCTCCATCGAGGCTGGGGCGGGCAGTGGGCCGCACCGGCGGGTGCCGCGCCGGCGCTCGCACCCGCACGAGCACCTGTCGCCAAGGAGAAATCACAAAGGTGATCCAAACTCCATCCAACTCGCCCTCCCCGACGAAGTACGCCATTCACCGTTCGATCGCGGGGCGTCTTGTCCTTTGGTTCCTGTTGATTTCGCTTGTGCCATGTGCGATCCTCACTGCAATTACATCCAAGATCGCGACAGATGCGCGTCAAGCGGCCGTTCGTGCAAATCTCGTCCAGGTGGCGGCATCGAAGGCGGACGAATTGGAAACATTCGCAACTGAACGACTCGTTGATGCCACAACCATCGCACGTGACCCGACCGTCGGCGAAGCGATCATCAGCCTGAGCTCGTCGGACGCGAGTCTGGTCGTCGACACGACGGACAACCTCCATCTACTTGCGACCTCGATCGGGTACGAACAATTCTTGCTGGTGGATCCCGCAGGTCGCATCGTCTATTCCCTCACTTCAGACTTCCCCGTCGGAGCAGTCGTTTCCTCCAGCGCCCTGAGCTCAACGGAACTTGCGTCTGGCATCGCTCGATCGCGAGCGATGCTTCAATCCGAACTCGCGCCATTTCAACGCTATGGAAACTCAAAGCGCCCAATCGCGTTTGTCACAAGCCCAATCCTCCGAGAGGGACGAGTCATCGGAGTTGTCGCTGGCGGGATCGGACCAGATCGAGTGTGGAGCGCGCTCTCCGACATGACCGGACTTGGAGAAACTGGGGAAATCGTCACGGGACAACAGATTGACGAGGGCATCCTGATCACTGCTCCGCTTCGGAACGAAAAGAACGCCGAGTTTCGGCTCAAGTTGCCGCGAGGCGGCGTAGCTGGAGCAACACAACGTGCCGCGAGTGGTGAACGCGGATACGGCGCAGCTCGCGACTATCGCGGAATCGATGTTGTGGCCGCTTGGTGCTATCTCCCAAGTTTTCGTTGGGGAATGAATGTCAAGCAAGATGCGAGCGAGGCGTTTGCGATGTTGAACTTTCAGCGTAATGCGATCATCGGACTCTCAATCGCCACAGCCCTCGCCGTCACGGCAACGGCGCTCCTCGTTGCTCGAAGTATTTCCAATCCACTGCGAACCGCCGTGTCCGTCGCACGAATGGTTGCCGCTGGAGATTTGCGCGCAGATGTTGGGTCCACTTCAAATGACGAAACCGGCGCCCTGCTGGTTGCGATTCAGACGATGACCAATGACCTGCGTGCGTTGATCGGGCGGATCCAACAATCGTCGGTGACGCTCTCGGCAACTGCCACGGCGATCCAGGCAACCAGCAATGATCAACAGCAAGTCATCGCGGATTACGGCGCTTCGACAACAGAGGCGGTCGCGGCGGCCAAAGAAATCACGAGTACAAGCCAGGAACTTGCGCAGACGATGGGCGAGGTGAACGAGCTCGCATCGAGTACTGGTGCGAAGGCGGCCGAGGGTCGAAAAAACCTTGAAGGAATGGATGCCACGATGCGCCAGCTCGACACGAGCACCGCATCGATCAGTGGCAAGCTCTCAACGATTAGCGATCGCGCATCCAACATCAACATGGTGATCACCACGATGGTCAAGGTGGCCGACCAGACCAACCTGCTCTCGATCAACGCCGCAATTGAAGCGGAGAAAGCCGGCGATCATGGACTTGGGTTCCTGGTCGTCGCACGCGAGATCTCGCGATTAGCGGATCAAACGGCGGTCGCATCCCTCGACATCGAGCGCATGGTGAAGGAGATGCAGCAGAGTGTCACCGCGGGCGTCAAGGAGATGAAAGTTTTCGCGGAGAGTGTCCGCGGTGGCGTGCACGAGATCGGCGCCATCTCGGGAAAGCTCGGCGAGATCATTTCTGCGGTCCAAGGAATCTCGGGTCGCTTCGGGCAAGTGACAGAGGGAATGCGCGCACAATCTCAAGGTGCCCAGCAGATTCGTGACGCCATGATTCGACTTGCAGATGGCGCCACCCGGACCGCCGCGTCGCTCGACGATTCGAATAAGGCGACAATCGAGTTGCGTGGAGCCGTCGGCGAACTCAAGGACGAGGTCTCGCGGTTCACTGTTTGATTCGATTCTCGCATCACGCGAGTCGCGACCAAGCGCTATTCAATAAAGACGCCTGCCACCGCGCCGGTCATCCAGCATGCGAGGGCTCCCGCGACCATCGCGCGGAATCCGATCTGAGCGAAGTCGGCGCGCCGATTCGGTGCCATTGCACTCAGCCCGCCAATTTGGATTGCGATCGACGGTAGGTTCGCGAATCCGCAGAGCGCGAATGTCGCGATGGCGGCACTGCGAGGAGCGATCCCCCCGTCCTGGATGATTCGCGATAGATCCATGTACGCCACAAACTCGGTCGCGATCACTTGCTGTCCCATGAGCGAGCCAACGGTGTGTGCGTCGGACCCAACACCAAGGCACCACGCGAGCGGAGTGAAGATGTACCCGAGCAAGTTCTGGAAGGTGAAGAGTGGAATCGAGTACTCGCCACGCCAGGCTGCGATAGGCTCCCACTCGCTCAGCGCAGTGAGCGGATAGTTCAGCATCGCCAAGAGCGCAACGAACGCAACCAGCATCGCGCCCACATTGAGCGCAAGTCTAAGACCATCGGCCGTTCCCTCGGCGGCGGCGTCCAAAATGTTCACTCCGACCCTCGGCATCGACTCGAGTCGCTCGAGCGATTCGTCGGGAATGACCTCGGTCTCCGGCATCATCAGTTTTGCCATCACGATTCCCGCCGGTGCTGACATCACGCTCGCCGTCATGAAGTGCCGAGCGACCATGATGCGCGTCTCTTCATCCGCCCCGCCGATCAAGACGATGTACGCAGCCATCACACTTCCGGCGATCGATGCAAATCCACCGACCATGATCGTCATGATCTGCGACCGAGTCATACTGGCGATGAACGGTTTCACGGTCAGTGGCGCTTCTGTCTGTCCAAGAAAGATGTTGGCCGATGCTGAGAGCGCTTCCGCACCACTGATCTGCAGTGTTTTGCGCAATCCCCACGCGAGGATTGCGACGACACGCTGCATCACGCCGATGTGATAGAGCACCGCCATGAGCGCGGCGAAGAAAATGATGATCGGCAATACTTTCACTGCAAAAATAAATCCCCACGGACCGGAAGCGTCAGTGGACTTGCCGAAGATAAAGACTGAACCCTCGTCCGCGAATGAGATCACCTTCGTCACCGCAGTTGCGAACGCATTGAAGACTGCGACAATTGGTGGAAATCGCAGGAGGAGGAACGCAAGCACAAACTGCAGGATCAATCCGGAGACGATCGTGCGACCATGAATCCGTCCGCGATGAGTCGAGAGCGAGTATCCGATACCGAGAATGACGATGACGCCAAGAAATCCGACCAGGTTTTGCAAGTTCGCGCTCCTTATATCTCGTCGACCCGAATCAAGACTGCTCGAATTGATTCTCGAAAGGGCGAATGAGAACGACGTCCTCAGGGACTAGATGGTGGTGGCGGCGGCGGCGCTTCGGTGGAATTCGGCGAACCACCCTGAATGGAGAAGGAACTTCCGCTAATTGACCGTCCAACACCGCTTCCGGCCGTAGCACCTGGAAGCGGCTGGAGTCTTACGGCGAACTCAGGGCCAATGATCGACGCAAGTTCTCGATAGATTCGTCTGTTCAGCTCGTCACGTTCAAATTTTACCGCTGCAAGCTCGACTTTCTTTGTGCGACTAGCAGACATCACGCGACGCACTTCATCGGGATTTGGAGCATCTGCCTCTGTCGACCTCGAACAGATCGCCACGATCTTGTTCCGGAAATCACGCGATGCCACGGTCCACTGCGCTCGCATTGCGACAACCTGTGCCCGGGCTGCCTCGGGCATGTCCATCGAGTTCGCCCAACTAAACTGCGCCGAGAGATCAGTCGGATCCTTCAAGTCGCGTGAATACATTTGGTCGTCGTAAGTGTCCTGGAGTCGCTGGGCACTCTCAGTGCCCAATCGCGCCTTGATGGTCAGGATCGAATCCTCGGTTGCTCGCTTCAGTGCTTTGGCCAGTTGGTCGGCCGCATTTTGAAGCTTCATGAACTCGTCCATTTGCTTCCCGTCCGTCTCCGTTGGCGTCACCGCCATCGCGTCACCAGAATCGGCGAATGTCGGCATCGGCATCGCGTCTATAGACCTATTCATCGCCACATTGCAGGCTTGAGTTCGCGATGCGAGGTCGGTGCAGATGTTTGAAAGTTCGTTTGCGGTCGCAGTCCAATCTGCGGGATCGAATCTCGCCGCCAACACTGCTTGAATTGGGTCGATTTTCGTTCCACCAAGCATTCCCATCGGTCCCCCACCTCGTTTCGCTGAGCGCGATGACTCCAATTGCCGCCACGGAATCAGCCACGCACATGTCGATAGGCCCTCCGCAGGCACGATCGTGCTCAGCATGTCATTGAGGGTCGCCGCTTCAAGCGCGAGCAGTCGCGTTCGAAGTTCGTTGCGATCGCGCACCAATTTCGCGCGCTTTGCTGGATCGATGGCTGACACCACGCCGTCGGCGGAAACTTCAAACATATCGTCGATCATTTCAGGACGGCCAGGACTACCTGGCTCGAGCGTCGCCGCTTCCTCGACGATCGTCGCGGCTTCCGACTGCAGATCGTCGATGAGCGTCTTCGCAACGGTCAGCATGTCCGGTTCCACTCCCGCCGCCACGAGTACGGGTTCGATCTGCTCGAATTTTACAAGTCTCGGCAGATGCCTGGGACCTTTCATTCCATCTGGACCGTCGCCTGAGATTTCAAACGAAATCCCTCCCAACATGTCACCATCGAACTCGATCATTTCGCCATTGATTTCGACGCCACCCATGTCGCCGAGGGTCAGCATGAATCCACCCGTGCTCTCGCCAGAAACCACCATCGTCGTCACCGCGGTTGCGCTCGAGAATGCCGTTTGCCCGGAGTTTCCGTTCGGGAAAGTTCCGTCAGCTTGAGCGATCGCGACTGGGACCTCTGCCCCATCGAGCGCGAACCGAATTGCTTCCACCGTTCGAACGGTTTCGGCTTCGACGCGTTCGGCGCAACCGCCTGACGACTTTTCATCCCCGGATCGACCAAAGTGAAACATGAAAGCTCCGCCATCCGATGTCGCCGCAATCGCCGCGGTCTTTGCGCAAGGCCACCACTGCCCTACCCATGCGAGACAGATGCCATCGAGCTGCGACGCCACGCCTTCGTTCAGCTTGTCTTCCTTCGCTTCCCAAGCACGACGAAGTTCGCTTGGCGCGCCACCTGCTCCACCTCCCTTGCCATGCCCCATCACCCCTGCACCCGCCCACCAAAGGCTCAGGAGGTGGGTTTGATCGCGACCGCCGATCGCAGGCAGGATCGATTCGATCGAACGCGCGTCGAGTTCGACGAGCTTTGACCGAGCTGAGTTGCGCTCAGCGTTTGCGGCAACTGTGATCGCCTCTGTCACCACGGATTGGGCCTGGAAGTATTCGCGGAACTCGTCACTCAACATAGGAGAGTCGCCGGCGGGTTGAGGCATCGCGGGCATCGGATTCTTCTCGCGCGCCTCGAATCGTCGTACTGGAATATTGATCGTGGCATCTCGAATCTTCCGCACCGCCGCTTGACGCTCCACGAGGTACTGATCGAGTTGCGGTTGAATCGTCAAGATGGTCGCTGGCGGGAAATGAGCCCCTTCGATCGCTCTCAGAAGGTCGACATTATTTTGGACGAAGAATCCTTCCCGCAACGTCGCCGAGAATGTCAGGTCACGGCGAATTTCGAGTTCAGAAAGCAATCGCCCGACGACGATCGCCTGGTCTGGCCGAGCGACCAAGCGAATCGCGTCGAGGAGCGGTCGTTCCGCATCGTCAATTGCTTGCGCCGCGACGCGACCCTTTCGTTGAAGTGCCTGAGCGTCCTCCATTGACTTGGGGCGAGTACCGCCGATCGATTGCCATGCGACGATTTCCGTATCGGCGACTTGCTTGAATCGCGCAACATACGCCTCGTACTCTGCCAAAACACGGGCACGCTGGGCATCATCAAATCCTGCTGCGAGCAAGCGGCTTTCGAGGTTCGCGCTCCGAAGCGGCTCGACATCGGCTGCGTTCGCCGGCAACGCGCAGTGAAAGACGACTATGAGTGCGACCGACGCGAACAACTTTGCAAAATTCAAGGGTGTGCTCATGTGAATTCCTTCAAATGGGGGGTCAATCGGATGGGGCGTTGATCTTTACTCGTGCGAAGCTGGCCGTACAACGATTCGTTCGCCGTGAGTCAACGCCGGACAGGTCTGCGCGATTTCGACTGCCTTGTCCAGACTCGTTGCCCGAATGATGAATAGGCCAGTCAGAACATCCTTTTTCGGCGCGTAGGGTTTCGCAGTGATCGCACTCCCGGAAGCGGTCAGCAAGACCTGCTCGCTCCCGCATGGTGTACCGGACTGGAAAATCCCCCTGGATTGCAGATCGCCCACCCACGCGATGTACTTCGCCATCAGTTCCGCTTGGCGTGCCTCGGGAAGTGTCGCGAACAAGTTGTCATCTTCGTACATCAAGATCACGAAATTGGAAGGCTTCGATGGTGTTGGTAACCCATCTTTCTCGGGTTCTGGCGCGACCCCCGCCGCGTTCTTCGAGTCGGTGCTTTGAACTATGTTGTGACCTGTGTTGTGACCTGTGTTTTGACCTGTGTTTTGGCGACTCATCTTGAAAGTCGCGTGTTCTGACTCTTGCCCATTCGCCTTGCTCGACCAACGACTCGTGACGTGATCGACATCGATGAATGTAAACGTTACGGAATTCATGTGCATCGCCTCCGGCGTGGCGAGATCGGTCGCATCAAACATCGCGAATCCAGTTTCTTTGTCGGTGATCGACTTCGCTTCCAATCGCGGTTGATTGCCCGCGGCGCAGTAGTGCGTACATATCAGGCGCGGTCCGTCCATGTGATACATGGTCAACATTTCTTCGTGCGTTCCCCCAAAGAGCGTCTCGGCGACGACACTTCCCGCGGCGATCACTTGATACGAAACTTGCGTGTCCGTTTCACCGTCCCCGGTGATGTCGGCGTCCCAGGTTCCCTCGAGTGCCTTGAATCGGTCAAGTGGTGTTGGTACCGGGGACTGGTTCGCTGGTGGCGATGGGTCATCAGTAGCGATTGCGATATTCGAGCAAACAGCGAGCACGACCAAACAAGCAATGTGTCGAAATGTGTGCATGAGGAAATCGTATCACTCCTCCCGCTCGGTTCGCAAACACCAGCTGAATTTCAATGAGCGCGGCGCCTGCCTCGAACCCTCGTCAGACCTTGGTCTTCAAAAGTGAATCGTTTTCTTTTAGGAACGCGCGGATTTGGTCCGTCATTCCGAGCAGTTTCGTCCACTGTTCCTTGTAGAGAGTGACAGGGAAGCGACCGAGTCCATAGACCGAGAGGGCGCCCTTCTCGCTGACTCGCAGCGACATCCCCCTCGCAGATGTCCGCTTGAGCGAATCGTTCTCGGCGCGAAGTCGGTCCAGTTCTTCTCTAAGCTGTTCGTCGGACATGGTGGGCTCCTTGTGTTGTGACTCGTCAGTGACTCGTCATTCACTACTTATTCAGATGGAATCTAACCGCAATCAACTCGTGAAGAAAGATCGTTCCTAAATTTCTTGGCGGCCATTGCTCGAGGGTCGGATCGCTCCATGATTCACCAATGCCCCCAGCGCGCGACTTCGACAAGATCACGCCCCGCGAGCCAGTTCGAACGACTTGCCAGTCGTAGATCGACTCCTGTCGCCAACTGCCTCAGATCCAACGGGCGGTGACTTTCAGCCTCGATGCGGAGACATCGGAATTCACTCTCGCCTGGGGAAATGCCGAGTGTGACGACTGCCTCGCGGCAACCGTGCAACTCCACTGCTTTCACGGCAAGTTCGCGTGCGATCAGTGGTCCGGCACGGTCGACCTTCCAGAAATCCTTGCCACTCATTGCCCCGCCGCCGATTGGCACGCGCGGACCGTAGAAATCGACGACGAGTTTCTTGCCCGACAATCCGTTGTCGCCCATCGGCCCACCAACTTCGAATGCTCCTGCACCGTTGACGTGCAACTTGAAATCGTCGTCGAAGTTGAATCCCGGCACGTCGAGCGCGAACGACTCAAGCGCGGCCAACATCGCGACGCGTGTCGCACGGTATGCCTCGACAGCACCCCACTCGATCCTGTGATGAAGGGAGACCGACAATGAGTCCAAGCGCCAGCTTCTCGCATCGGGCGATTCCTGCAGAAAGACGATCACCTTTCCGTCCGGTCCGCACTCCGAAGGATTCGCCTTCGAGAACGCGTGAAGCGCTCTCGCTAAGTGTCGAGCGAGTGCGTGCTCGATCGGCAGTTGTCTCGTTCCCGGCGAACTGCATGCGTAACCAGTGACGATCGATTGATCGTCGGCCATCGGACGGACTTCCGATTCGCCTAGAGCAAAGTTCCCCCGTACGAGATCCGTGGTGACCCGAAGTTCGCCTAACGCCTCCCAAGTCCACTTCGCGTAGCCCGCGCTTTGAAACACTCGTCGAATGATCGCAGGCACATTGATTCGAGCCGTTTTTTCGCCCGCAATGCGACCAGTGACCAAGACACCGTTGCGAAAGAGCGCGACCTCGATCGCAGCAAGGGAACGTGGGTCTTTCTCCCACGCCGACTGCACGATTGCGTCTGCGATCGCATCCGCAAGTTTGTCGGGATGGCCAGGCAACACCCACTCGGCCGTACGTACTGTCCAACTCGTGTCATGCCCGATCATTGTGCACCTCCTGCAATCGTCGCCCACTCGTTGACATAGTTGTCCATTTGGTCGCGCGTGGTCGTAGCACCTGTCAGTGCCGCACCTACAAAGACGCGTTTCATGAACTCCGATTCGATTGCATTATTCACATGACCGACATACCCGTCTGTCACGATCACGGCTCGGCGGACCTGGTGCGCCTTCATGTGGGCGACAACGCACGATATGTCGTTTCCTCCGGTCGTGATCACGTGCCCTTCAATCAGTTGTTGAAGCGTGACATCCGCGACCATTGTCGAAAACAAGTGGACAATTGGCAGGACGCACTCCCGGCAATCTTGAATCGCTCCGTACAGGGGCGGGATGTACTCGGTCATGCTGCCGGAGACATCCATATAGACATGCACTCGCTCGCCATCGGGGACCTTGCGCCGATAATCGATTTGATGCGCATGAAGCATGGGCGGGGCTCCGAGTGCGCGGAGCACGACACCGCGCCGGTCATGGCACGGAATAGGCGAGTTGATCGCAAGGCGCGATCGACTTCGCTTCTTGACATCGGCACGTGCCCCGCTTCGACTGACCTTGCGAATGAGTGCGCGCAATTCCTCGCGCTTGGTCCTCGGCACTTTGACAGTGGATCGATTGAAGAGCGAATCGAACGCACCAATCGGGATCATCTCGCTCTTCGGCCATCGATCAACGATCGACTGAATCGCACCGGCGAGTGCGGGTGCGATGCTTCCTAGGGATTGCGATTCGAAGTCTTGTTGATCATCGTCTCCTGCACCATGTCCACCCAACAACTGCTTGAGGTCGATCTCGATCACCAACCCGCTTTGTAGCAGCGCATCTCGCAGTTCGTGGTAGGTGCAACCGGACTTGTAGAGTTTGCGGTGGAGCGCAGCCAACGCTGGCTTGTTCCTCAACCCCGGCGGCGTCACCGCGAGCCCCGTGGGACTCCATCCAGACGCCGGCCGAAGCAGACAAAGGATCGGGTTGTTCTCGTCGTAAAAATCGCGGAACAGCGCCGTCGATGCGGGGTCTGGATGAGCATGGCAAAGCATCGCGTTGATCACCGCATCGAACACGATATTGTCGAGCGAATCCCCACGTGGGAAGAGGCGCGTGTGCCCGAGCACGATGTGGTGCATCTCGTGCAAGATGAGCATCGTCATCTTCTGCGGGGTGTTGGCGTGCGCCGCGCAGAAGTCAGGATTGATTCGCAGTGTCGAATACTCGCCACAGCTGACGCATGCAGTTGCGACACTCGTCGTTTCTTCGATGCCAACGAGCCGAAGGAGCGCATCGACTCCAAAGTGCCACGCTGGAAGCGAGTTCATGACTGCTTCGATCAAACCGCGATGGATCGGGATGGCGGATTGCATTTCTGTTTCGGTTGTCATGAATTTTGACCTTTCTGTTGCCATGAATTTGGAACTTCGAGAGCGACGCATCGGCTCAACACCGCCGGCGTGTAGATCGGAATCTGCGAACGGATGAATGCCTTGCTCGTGCAGCGTGCGATGACTGGAAGCAGCCGCCGCAGTGCCGAGATATCGGCGTTGCGCAGAGACGCTGCACACTCCGCCGCAAGTTGTTCGGTCATCGGCTTGGCCGAGAGTGGAACGATCATCGGCAGCTGTTCGACCAACGAGAGATCTTCCACACTTGCCTGGAGAAGCTCGCAGAGGTGATTCGCACACGTCGCGCCAGCAAATCCGAAGGACTCGACAACTTTCAAAATGGCTGCTTCGGCGTCAAACGCCGCAACAGCCTTGCGATCCGCCTCCGTCACGCCTACACCGGGTGGAAGGAGAAGCGGACCATATCCATTCACGACTTTCCGAACGCCGGTCCCCGACTGCTGAATCGTGACCGTTGGACCGCCCATGTGAAAGGCACCGGGACTCTCGCCTCGTGTCTGCTCGTTCATGCAGCCCTCCGCGTTTCGAGTCGCACTTCCATCGACCGGTACGCCGCAACAGTACGCTCGATGGAAGACGAACTGCTGCATTGGCCTTCGTTCAGCAGGCGCAGCAACAGATTGTTTAGGGCGACCGTCGATGCGCTCGCGGTCGCGTCCGCGCCGCAGACGCGGACGATTGCCTTGTACGCGTCGTGTTTCCCGCTGTGGGGTCCGATGGACCACGCGACTGTGCATCCAACCTCAAGCTCTCCGACAAGGATTGCGATCTGCTCCGCAATGGCGGGGTTCAGACGTGCGATGGCGCCTTGCGCTGAGAGAGTCGCTGCGAGCAGATGACGTGCACCCAACTCGCACGATGCCAACGCATCTGCGACATGCGCGGAGAGTTCATTCCCAGCAAGCGCATCGATCCCGATCGCCATCAACGCACGGTTGACGGGGTCAGTCTCCTGCACAAGCAGTCGCCGCGGATCGCCGTGCTCCATGTGGAGGGTTTCGCAGACTCGGCGATGAACGAGCTGCACCTTGACGTCTTCGATGACGGCACCCCACGCACGATCTGGAATTGCGTTTTTGAGGGCTATCCACGCGCTTTCGTCGATGTTGGTTCGTGCCCCGAGCGTCCACCGAGCGGCGTGGACTGCGCAAATCGCGTTGTGCAACATCCAGCCACGGCGGCCAGAAAGCCGGATTTTCAGCGGCGCTAGTGCATGTTCAATCAGGTGGCAATATTCAGCGACGAGGTTGCTGAAAGCTGCCTCGACGTGAAGAATCCGCTCACGGGTTTGCTCAACGATCGATCGGGCAGCTTGCACAACCTCTGGGGCGAGATCCTCGACTGGACTTCGGACAAGCGCCATCCGATCATTGGTGGAAAACTCCTGCCACGTCGGCATCTCAATGACAAATGGAAATCGATCGGCGAGCGCGACATCGAGTGCTTCGCTTCCCAAATACTCCGCCGCATCGGCGGCGGACTCTGACAAGCTCGGTGGTGGATTCATCGCAGCCCATCGGAATCTCAACTTCGGCAGCAGCATCCCTTGTACGCGCTTCTCATGAATAATCGGGAAGAGGCGGTTCTGCATGTCGGGGCGACAACGCGAAATCTCGTCTACGAGGACGGCCTCGGCTGGCCATATGGACGCCGGGGTCTCAACGAACTTCAATCCACCACTCGCGTCTGGCAGTGGATATCCGACGAGGTCGTCGTAGTTCAACAGACTCGCGTTGTAATGACGAAACTCGAGTCCGAGGGCTTCGGAGATTCGCGTGAGCAACAGACTCTTCGCGGTGCCGTGCGCACCGATGAGCAAGAGCGGCACTTCGGATGCGATTGCCGCGAGCACCACTGCGTCGATTCGATCGACGCCGATGATGCCGAGCGGGCGAAGGAATTTTGTTAAAACTGGCTTGTTTTTCGGTGATTCTTCTGCCATGGTGACTCCATGGCAACGAGAGCTCGGCTCCGAAAGCGCGCATTGAAAACGCGGCGCGCGACAAGTCATAGACCATGGCGCAGGCCGAGTGATCAAATCGCGCAGTTCGGAAAGGGTGCGCCGAACACGTTGTTCGAGCGCTTTGCGTCAACGCGATTTCTCGCGCGGCCGCATCGTTCCCCCTTCGGGGCTGCCTTGGCACCGTTCGTCCCGCAATTCGCGGTCGTCGGTTGCCGTCCAGACAGAGGCTGTCTGAAGCTCTTGATGCCGTCAAAAGTGTAGTACGAGTTTCAGGAAGTGCAAGTGGGTTTGGAAATTATTTGCCGCCCCGCTTCAACACAGCCTCCGATGCGATCACGCCGAAGCTCGCCCACTCGGGCAGCTGCGAATTCTCGACCAGCCGCCGCATCGCAAGTCCCTCGTCGAGCGCCACATGGCGAGCATGCATTGCTAGGCCGAAACCAAGCGTGGCACGGTCGACTCCGATGCCGAGTGGGCCGTCCCTTGCAGTCAGCGATGCGGCTGGGATTTCGCCTTTGAGCGCGAGGCAGAGTTGGTGATAAGTGCGGTTTTCCAGGATGTCCATCTTCGCGACGACTGGATCGAGAGCGCGGCGAGCAGCGGGCGCGTCGCCACGCTCAAACTCGGTGACCGCGAGCCAGTACCGAGCGGCGACTGACGTGTCGTCGTTGTTGCAACGGTCGACCGCACGCTTCCAAGCGGATGCCGCCGAGTCGAGGGAAACGCCCCCACCCGCGACTTCGCCCTCCAGAAACAGCGCGAGTGCTAAGTGGTAGTCAATGTTTCCCTGCAGAGTGGTGCGCGGTCCGCCTTGCGATGGAATGCCATCCGGTTCGATCTCTTCTGGGAGCGCATCAGCGAAAAACTTCGCTTGAGTCAGGTCGACGATGGCACGATCGATTTGTCGAAGGGTGATGTACCGGTGCCCACGGTGGCGAAGGAGTTTCGCAGTCTCTCCGAAGTGACCGATCGCACTCGTGTACTGCGCAATGGCATCGTGATAGCGCGCCAAGTACCCGACTCTTCGCCCGACCCAGATCGCAGCGTCCTGGGAATCTGGTTCTGCCGCCGCGAGCGCTCGCGCTTCGGAAAGATCCGCCTCAAGCCGCGCTGACTTTTCTGGTTCGAGCACGGGACGAACGAGTGGCGCGCCCAGCAGCGAGGTCGCTTCGATGGGA
>CAMBMO010000029.1 GCA_945868805.1 Singulisphaera sp. GP187 | reverse complement strand
CGCGAGAACGCAGGATTGAACGACTCGGTGCGCTCAAACGCAGTTCCTTGCGAACGAAGTGAGCGCGGGCGAGCGCGAAGCGCGAGAACGCAGGATTTGACGACTCGGTGCGCAGCACCGAGGCGCCAAAGCACGCGCGGGTGAGTCGAGGTGCTCCGGGGCGCACGAGCGAAGCGAAGTTCGCCACGGAGCACCGATGACGAGAACGCAATTATCTCATGCATGCCCCAGGAGAATGATCGAACCTCACACTCCCGCCCGGCATGCATGAGAGAATGCAGACCGACTCAAACGAGAAAACGGAAGGCGCTGCGCCTTCCGCTTTTCGAGTAAAGAGTCGGGCTGGCGGGATTTGAACCCACGACCTTTTGACCCCCAGTCAAACGCGCTACCAAGCTGCGCTACAACCCGTTGAACTATCGAACTGACCCAACGATGCTATCCACGCTCTCCAGCGCCTCGCACCATCCACACACCTGAACGGACAGGGGGAGATTCGAACTCCCGATACGGTAAACCGTATACAGCATTTCCAATGCTGCTCCTTCAACCGCTCGGACACCTGTCCAGGGCGGGCTAGTCTAGCGAGATGACCTCACCAGAGAACGCCACGACTCCGCTCGAGGGGATCCTCCTCATTGACAAACCCGAAGGCCCGACAAGCATGCGCGTCGTCGAGCGAGTTCGTCGCGCCGCCGGTGGCGTTCGGTGTGGTCACGCAGGCACGCTCGATCCACTCGCGACAGGGCTTCTTGTCGTCGCACTTGGTCGATTCACGAAGTCGCTCGCAACGCTGATGGGTGGCGACAAGCGTTACGAGACGGTCATCGATCTCTCGGCATTCACCGCCACCGACGATCGCGAGGGCGCGCCTGAGCATGTGGCAGTCGATCGACCTCCCACTCCTGCCGAGATCGAAATCGCGCTCGCGTCTTTCCGAGGGTCCATCATGCAGACTCCCCCTGCTTTCAGCGCAGTCAAGATTGAAGGTCGACGCTCTTACGACATCGCCAGGCGCGCGATGAAGCAATCTACCTCACCGCAGAATGCCACTGATGATCACGCGTCTGAACCGATTCGAAGCCCGCTCCCGCGACCTGCGCAAGTTCACGCGCTCTCGATGCGAGAATTCGCGTGGCCACTTCTCACGCTCGAGATTCACTGTGCCAAGGGTTTCTATGTTCGGAGCCTCGCACGCGACCTCGGTCGGGCACTCTCGACTGGCGGGCATTGCCAATCCATTCGGCGCACATTCAGCGCACCATTTTCGATCGAGCACGCAATGCCGCTCGACTCACTCCCCGTCCGACTGGGATCCGGCGACTTGGTTGGACTCCCCTGAATCTTGTTGTGGCACCGTCTCCGGCCTCCGATCTTCGCGTCGCGAGAGCAGGATCAAAAGCGCCATTCCCGCCAACAACAGCATGTCCGCAACATTGAAGACCCACGGGAAGATATCGGTACTCCCGCCCGGCCAGTGCAAATTGAAAGGAAGATTTCGCCGGGGAAACATGTAAAGAAAGTCGCGGACGGCGCCGTAAACGACTCGGTCGTACAAGTTGCCAACGCCACCCGCAAGGATGAGACCGATTGCGATGTGCGCCCAAGTTGACCGTGCTCGCGTCCACCATCCGAAGATGAAAAGACCTGCGACGACCGCCACAAGGGTGAATCCGATGAAGACACCTCTTGCATTCTGCCCGATCCCAAACACCGCGCCGTGATTAATCACGAGATGAAAGTCCAGCAGATCGGGCGAGATCGCACGCACGCCACCATGCCAAGGAATTCGGTAGGACGGATCCGCGACTTCATCACGCGGTTCGAGGACCACCGGATTGTCAGCAACCCTCGAGAATGCTTCCGACTTCGTCGAAAGATCGATCGCAAGCGCAACGATCCAGACAGCCAGCAATATGCACCACGCTCGTGGCGATTTCCACGCGGGAAGCTCTCGAATCACACGCGACCCCGAGTCCGCTCCGCGATTCGCTCGGACTCGATCGTGTACTTCGCCCATGGCTTGGCATCCAAACGCCCCTTTGGAATCGGCTTGCCACTCATCAAGCAGAGCCCGTATGTTCGATCTTTGATTCGTCCGAGCGCGTCATCGACTTCATGCACGAGCCGTCGATCGAGCTGCGCAAACTCCAGCGCAAAGTCCTGCTCGAAAGTATCGGTTCCGAGATCTGCCATGTGGAGTGGCATCGTCGACAAGTTGCCGTCATTGCTCTTGAGGGCTTCTTTCTCGGTCAATTCGACCCGACCAACCAAGTCTCTGCGAATTTTCAAGAGCATCCCGTGATATCGCTCGAGGTCTCGATCCGACATCTTCGTCTTCCCCAGTTTCACGCTCCCCGTTCCATCCTCGCCCTCGGTGCCGACCTTGTCCGCCTTTGGAGTCGCTTTCTTCTTCGGAAGTTTGATCCCCTTCATCGATATCACGCGGACGCGTCGGCCGTTGATCATCACAAATCCCGTAGGAGTCTTCTGCGGTGGGGCGGCTTGCGCTGCGGCGGCGGCGGCGGCAGCGACAGTGATCGCACTCGCGAAGTCGATCTTCTTCTTCGCTTCCTTCGGTCGATCGTTTGGGCGCACCGGTTTCGCTTTCATGCGCGGCTTCGCAATCACTGGCGGAGGCGCACCCTTCGATCGCTTGGGTGGTGGTGGCGGTTCGCCGACGATGCTCGTCGGCATCACATAGACAAACTTCGGCGGCGGCAACTTCGTCAATTGCGGCGCAGTCGGTGGCGGTTGTTTCTTGCCGATAATTGCGGGCATCTGTTTCCCGGGCTTTTGCTTGAGCGCTGCCTTGATCTTGAGCGCAGCCTTCTGCTTCATCGATTCCAACTCGGACTTCTTGCTTTGACTCTTCGAGACCGAGGCTGATTTCTTCTTGGATGGCATAAAATCTCTCGACAGTGGGTGAATGAATTGTTGGCGCGAAACCTCGACCGACCATGAACCCTCGACACAGCTTCACGCGCAGACAGCGACGGAAACCGCGCATTTTAGCGAGAAACAGCAAAAAGTCAATGTCCTATCCGAATCAAGCTCAATCGACCGGTCGGCGACTCCCCCAACTCTTGACTGCATCATGGGTGCGAACGCAACGAGCCGATCGTTCGGAACTTCTCATATCGCTGGCGAACCAGAGTGTCCGCGTCTAGTCGACTTAGTTCGCTCAGTTGCTCGACAATCCAAGCCTGAACCGCAGCCGCCATCGACTTTGGATTTCGATGCGCCCCCCCAATGGGTTCCTGAATGACCGCATCGACGAGCCCGTTTGCCAGATTCTCCCTCGCCGTCAGCGCGAGGGACTTTGCGGCGAGCGGATTCGTACGTTCATTCGCCTCCTTCCACAAGATCGCCGCGCACCCTTCGGGGGAAATCACCGAATACCACGCGTATTCGAGCATCGCAACGCGGTCCGCCACCGCAATCCCAAGTGCACCACCCGAACCACCTTCCCCGATCACGACGGTGACGATTGGGACCCGTATTCGACTCATTTCACGCAGATTCACCGCGATCGCCTCAGCCTGCCCCCGCTGTTCGCTCTCGACACCGGGGTACGCGCCCGGGGTGTCGACGAGTGTCACAATTGGAATCTGAAACTTCTCGGCGATTCTCATCTTCAGAAGTGCCTTTCGATACCCCTCCGGGTTCGCACATCCAAATCTGCAAGAGATCCGCTCCGGAGTCGTCCTCCCCTTCTGATGACCGACGAGGAGCACCTTCCACGGTCCAATGCGCGCGAATCCAGTCACGATCGCAGGGTCGTCCCCGAATCGCCTATCCCCGTGCAACTGACAGAAATCCCGACACATCAAGTCGACATAGTCCAATGTTTGCGGACGTGCAGGGTGGCGCGCGACGCGAACGGTCTGCCAAGCAGAAAGTCCAGAGTAAGTCTTCGACAAAACGGTCTCGCGCGTTGCGTACAAGGTGGCCAACTCGTCCGACGGAACCGAGCCACCGACCTTCGATTCCAACGCTGCGATCTGACGTTCGATCTCCACAATGGGCTGCTCGAAGTCCATGGTGGCGACGAATCCTGGAATCGCATTTGACATGGGTCAAATCCTACCAATCGTGCTAAGGTGTTCCCATGTCGGACACTCTCGCTGTCGTTGGATTTGGCAGCATGGGTTCTGCACTTGTCGCGGGAACGCTTCGATCCAAACTCGTCTCGCCTTCCTCGATTCTCGTGGTCGATCCTGACCCAATCGCGAGGGGGCGTGCGACCACGCTCGGGTGCACGGCTTCGGAAGACACCACTTCGATCGCGAATGCGTCTTGGATCGCACTCGCGGTGAAACCGCAGGCTTTCCCAGATCTCAGTTCGACTCTTGGGGCTCTGGGATCCCGCGCATTGGTGATCTCGGTGATGGCGGGCGTCTCACTCACGCGCATCCATGAGGCGTTCGGGTCGAATGTTCGATGCGTCCGTTGCATGCCCAATGTCGCCGCACAGATTGGCCTGGCTGTTACGGCTTACACATTCGCGCCGGAGTGCTCGAGCACCGACCGCGATTTCGTCTTGCGACTCTTCGACTCGCTCGGTACGACGATCGAAGTCCCCGAACACATGTTCGATGCAGTCACAGCGACGAGCGGATCGGGACCCGCCTATCTCTTCCTACTCGCTGAATCCATGGTGGAAGCCGCGATACGCCTCGGGTTCGATCGACCGACTGCGGATCGACTCGTTCGCCAGACTCTGCTTGGCGCCTCGACACTTCTCGCACACGGTGATCGAACTCCGTCCGACTTGCGAGGCATGGTGACAAGTCAAGGTGGCACGACCAGCGCGGCGATGGCGGTCTTCGAATCTCATGGCTTTCGATCCATGGTGCAGGATGCACTACGGGCCGCACGCGATCGCGGTCGCGATCTCGCCGCGATGGCGGCCCAGAATGGCCAGCCCGCGTCGAGCGTCGTGCCCAACAAGTGAGCCGACACTGCATGGCAAACCCATCGAACATGCCGTCGTCTGAGTTCGCTGTCGATCTTCATGATGTTCACAAGGCATATGGCAAAAAGATTCGAGCGCTCCAAGGTGTATCTCTGCAAGTACGCAATGGGGAGATTTTCGGATTGCTCGGCCCCAACGGTGCGGGCAAGAGCACGCTCGTCAAGATCATGATGACGATTGTGCGACCGGATTCGGTCAACGGAACGGTGCTCGACCGAACCGTCGGCGATTACTTCGCACTTGAACGTATCGGATACATGCCTGAGCACCACAGGTTTCCGAATTACCTCACTGGAAGGCAAGTCGTCGAGTTCAGCGGTGCCATGTCGAATGTTGATCGTGCCACTCGGAGGCGACGCGCGACCGAACTGCTCGATCGCGTCGGGCTAGGAGCTTGGAAAGACCGAACCGTCGGCTCATACTCGAAGGGAATGCGCCAACGAACCGCGCTCGCCGCTGCACTTGTCAATGACCCGCGATTGGTCGTGCTCGACGAACCCACAGACGGCGTCGACCCCGTGGGACGTCGAGAGATTCGCGACCTCTTGCTCGGTATCCGAGACGAGGGCAGAACGGTCCTCTTGAATTCGCACCTGCTCTCAGAAATCGAAACGATCTGCACACGGGTTGCAATTTTGGTGCAGGGCCGGTTGGTGGCACAGGGCACGATCGATGAGTTGACTTCGTCGAGTCGCAGATACGAAATCGTCATCGAGGGATCACCTCCACCATGGTGCACAGATTCTGTCAGTGTGCACAGTTTGCCTCCCGGCCAGATGGCAGCTACGGGCATTCTCGGCGAGTGCTGCCGACTCGTCTTTCTCGGTCTCGATGCGCCAGGCGCCCAGCCGATTCTGGATCGCCTGCGCCGCGAACAACGAACTGTCCTCGCAGTGCAAACCGTACGCGAGTCGCTCGAGGATCTTTTCATGCGTGCGGTCACCGATCCGACGACGGGATTGATCTATCGCCCAGGAGCCCCGACATGATGCAGACACTTGCGATCTTCGTCGGTGCTTATCGAGAACTCAGCGCGCGGCGGTTGTTCTGGTTGGCGCTGGTGATCAGCGTGCTCGTCGTCGGTCTCTTCGCATGCCTCGGCATCAACGAATCAGGAATCACATTCATTGGGTGGTCCTTTGAAAGTCCGCTCTTCAACACGACAACGACTTCGCCGGAAACCTTTTACAAACTGCTCTTCGTCAATCTCGGCGTGGACTGGTGGCTCGGCGTGTTCGCGACCCTTCTGGCATTGGTGACAACTTGCGGAATCATTCCGGATCTTGTCGCGCCTGGATCGGTCGACTTGTTGCTCGCGAAGCCCATTTCGCGGACACGACTCTTCTTGACGAAGTACTGCACCGGCCTGCTCTTCGCGGCACTTCAAGTCATGGTCTTTACCGGCGCGACTTTCTTCGTCATCGGCATCCGAGGTGGAGCGTGGGAATGGTCCCTCTTCGTCGCCGTGCCGATCGTGACTTTCTTCTACAGCTTGCTCTTCAGTATTTGCGCGCTCGTCGGAATTCTCACTCGGTCGTCCGTGGCATCGCTCATCCTCACTCTGCTCGCGTGGACGGTCCTCTTTACCGTCAACGTCGCCGAAACCATTTCGAATGGTGGACGCCTGGCGATTCAAATGGAAATCAAGGAGATCGAGGAGAGATTGGCAGATACCGATACGACCATCGACGAAGACGAGCGCGAGGAACTGCAAAGTGACCTCGCATCCACCATCGAAAACCAACCTGACTGGGAACGCGTGCACTTCTGGTTTTATGGCATCAAGACATTTCTCCCAAAGACTACAGACACGCTAGGCCTTCTCAATCGCTGGATGCTCGATAGTGCGTCAATGCCCGTCCGTGACGAAGACACCGCGAGCGAGGCGCAAAAAGCGTTTGCACCAAAGCGAGTACCGCGACGCGAGTTCCTCGAAGTCATCAGAGCGGCGCAGCGATCGCACTCAATCTGGTGGGTACTCGGCACAAGCAT
Organism: Singulisphaera sp. GP187; assembly: GCA_945868805.1. Lineage (GTDB taxonomy): Bacteria > Planctomycetota > Phycisphaerae > Phycisphaerales > SM1A02 > F1-60-MAGs104. Next base: position 15,332 of record CAMBMO010000029.1, on the reverse strand, counting down.
TCTCTTCGAAGGCGTCGTTCTGAGCATTGCAACCGCCGTCTTCGTGCGACGGGACTACTAGCAGGCTGCTGAAAGACTCCACCGTCTCAAGGGAGAAAGAACCCGCACGCGTTTTGCCCGCGAAGGGCGTGCTCGTCGGGCGCAAGATTCCGACCAAGCAGTCGGTCTCGTTGCACTCTCCCCTAGAAAATCGCAGGTCTCGTTAGGCGGTGGGTGGCTTTGCGAGAACTTTTGCTGGCGTCTTGCTCGGAAGCGGATACTGCGAAACATATTCTGGCTTCAGAAAGAAGTAATAGAGCGTTCCTTCGCAGTACTGACCACCCGCGAGAATCTCGGCAGATGGTCCGATTCCCATAAAGATGTCAGCACGACCAGGCGCGCGAATTGCACCCCCAGTGTCCTGATCGAGCATGAATCGTTGAAATGGCTTCTTCGATCCAAAATAGCTGGCGGCCAGGGTATCAACGAACATGACGCCACCTGGTGGATAGACACTCTTGTCTGTCGCGAGCGAAATCTTGTCGGTGACCTTCACGCCGAGACTTCCCGCGGGCCAAGTTTTCCCGTCGTATTGCTGAAAGAACACGAACCGATTGTTTAAGTCGATGTTGGACTCAACGATCGCAGGATCTTTCTCGTACAAACGTCGAATCGCGGAGAGATTCAAATCATTCGCGGAAATTGCTCCCGCCTTGATGAGACTCGTTCCGAGCCCGACATATTCGCCGTCGGTCGCGCCGGCATAGCCGATGTACATCACCTTGTTTTCCGGAAGCAGAAGTTTCGCGCTTCCATTGATCTGCACGATGTACGCATCGAGTGCGGACGGGAACCACGCGAGTTCGAGTCCATTCAACATGCCACTCGAGTTGATCTCTGCGCGACTCGGCCACGGCACTACTTCGCTCTCGGAGATGCGTCGACCCATCGCTTGTCCCGAGATCGGATCTGTCTCCAGTTCTTTCGGTCGTCGGTAGATCGGATAGTCGTACCCCGCGACCTTGGTCAGGCTCGCCTTGAATTCAGGTGCAAAATATCCGGTGAAGAGCACACCACCCTTGCCGTTCCATCCTTTGGTCTGCCAGCAATCGAACATCTGCTTGAACGCATTCGTGAATGATTCTTGATCCTTGTTCTCGTTGAGAATCTGTCGAAAGGCGACGACACTCGACGAGGCTTGTTCCCAAGTGCACACTTCGGGGAACTGAAACATCTGCGGAAATCGACTCTTGCTTGAAGGTTTCTCGTACCACGATTGATCGAGCGCGAGTGCTTCTTCCAAATACGCATCGCGAGAGTTCCATGCGCTGCCCAAATCCGGCCACGCCTCGCCAGGTTCGAGCTTTCGCAGTGCGCATTCTCCTGGCGCAAGCGGACGCGCAAAGTCGGCGGTCGGAACTGGTTCGGGAGGCGTCTCGCATCCAACCATGGTGGTCATGGTGGTCATGGTGGCCAGAGCGATCGCGAAGAGGGCGAATGACGAAAGTGCGGTAGTGGTGGTGCGTCCTTGCATAGGCGCATCGTACCGACTGGCACCACAAAAACCACCTTGAATCGACGAATCGGGGTATGATTGCCTTGTCGCAACAAGCGGAGTCCCAAATGACCAACCTGACAGAAACACAACCAATCGTTCTCGCCTTCTTTAACTTCACGGGATGGGAACTTGCGATTCTGCTTGTCCTCGGACTCCTCATCTTTGGGCGTCGCCTCCCTGAACTCGGCAAGTCGGTCGGCAGGACAATCGTCGAGTTCAAGAAGGGATTGTCGGGGATCGATTCCGACGTGAACAACCAGACCGCTCAGACGCCCGCCAACAGCCAAGCGAGTCAGGGGCATTCTGCTGCACTGCCATCGACCCCCGCCTCGACTTCAGCTTCCCAGCAATCCGCCGAGAGTTCAACGTCGGCCGCTCAGGGACAGTATCGACCTCCGCAGGGTTAAGAAATTCGGGATCGTTCACTCGAGCACTCTCGGCCGACTCATAAGGTGCCTCTCGTTCGGTTGATGAAAGCGGCGTCGCTTTCCATCCGAATGGAAAATGGAGGCATTTATGAGTCAAATTGCACATCAGCAGGTCGTCCGTATGTTTCTGTTCGTCGTGGCATCGTTGGTGGTCGCGCATCAAATCGCGAGCGCGACCCCGCTCCAACGCGATGATCCGGACGACATCCCATTCTGCCCAGACCTCGAGCGGCTCTGCGAAGCGCCACCACCGGATGGCGGGATCTTCGTCGAGCCGTTGTGCGAGTGCGGCCCTGGAGGTTGGATTCGCCAAGATCGTGCCCCCTATCTGAATCCGGAGATTCCGATTCGGAGAAGTTGGGTCGGTTCTGAGCATTTCGTGGGTTGGCGGACCATGTCCGACCTGCGCGCAAATGAACGCATGGCATCGGCGAGGCTCGACATTGCTGGATCAAGCAGTTTCTGGCATGCAGGAAGTCGGACCGAGACTCATCTCGCCCAGTATGGAGGTGGCTGGATCGAATCGTGGCGGGGCAAGTTCCCGGCCTGCGCGAGATCGGTGCTTCTCGCGGCCGTTGGAACTGGTGGACTCGGCATCAGCGGAACGTGCGCGGCACGGGCAGGTTGTAGCGCATCGATGTGTTGCACCGGCGCGGGAATGGCAGCGAGTCGCGGAAATGCGAGTGCTGACTTGTCCGATCTCGAAGTTCACGGAACCGTCGCGTACGACCACCTCACCCATTCGTCAAAGATCGAAGGAAATTTTGGCATCGGCGTTGAATATTCATCGCCGTACATCGACGGTCTGATCTCAGCTGAAACAAGCTGGACAGTCTCTGGACAAGGATCTGCCACTGGTGCGCTCTCATTCACCGTCGCGCCAGACCGAACGTACTGCGCTCTCACCAATCTGCCGATCATGGCCTACTGGTCTGGGACAGTCGTCGCGTCAGTCGCGGTCACTGTTGACGAGAATGGGACAGCGGCCGGATCGGCGGCAGCAGCGATCACGCTGAGCGTTCAGTGAAGTCGATTCAACCGTTGGGGTCAGGCGCGGTACTTGTGCTCAGCGCGCTTGGCATGGCGCAAGGCAAACCCGATCTGGAGGAGGCGCGAGTCGACGCTCGCGCTTCGCTCCACCGGGCGTTCGCCGAAGTCGCCGAGTCGCTTCAGCGAGATTTTTCCAACGCCGATCACGCGATGATCCTGGGACGCAAGCTTTCGGTGGACTGGTCTCTCGCCCCTGCACTCCTATTGAGTGAAATCGCTCGAGGTGATCCCGCCTCCCACTGGATGAAATCTCTCGACGACGCGTACGGTCGCGCGGCACGGCTCACGCGCGCGAGTGAGGAAACGCCTGCCGAGGTCGCGAACGGCTGTTCATTCTTGAGCGAGGCAAACACGGTTCTCGAGTTCTCCTACATCTCACAGCGACAGTTCGGGGCGGGATCGGAGGTGCCTCCAGCAATCAAGTGGGATTGCCTGATTCGCCAGGACGAAACCGCGATGCGAACCGCGTGGACCGAGCCAGACCTTGCGATGCGAGGATCGGATTTCCCGCTTCCCCCAGACCGCACACTGCTCACCTGGACCAATGAACTGATGCGTGTGCGGGTCCTTGAAGAGTCCGCCGACTGGTCGATGCCATGGCCAGACGGCCGTCCAAAGTTCGATCATGTCGGCGATGCGTACGACCTCTTCGACGGGCTCCGCGCATGGCATTGGGCGAGCGATCCGCATCGCACCTCGTCAGCGAGCACTCCTTCATCGCTCGAGTCGCAATTCGAGCTCTTCGCTTCTCCATCGATTCTGCGCTCGATCCAGTGGGATCGCATTTCGAACGAAGAGTGGCAACTCACGATTTCCCTTCGTCATTCTTCTGCAATTCGTCACGCTGGATTCATTGTGACGGCTGATGGCGTCGACCGATCGACTCTTCCGATCACTCGCCCTGCGGTTCTCGTGCAAATGGTTGCGCCATCAACCACACTCACTCTCTCCTTCATCGCCACGCAACGAGCGACCGCAACCATCCCAGCGCGAATTTTCCTTCCCGTGCGCATTGCGATGGCGATCGAAGAACGAGAAGTAGCGCACGCAACAATCTTCTCTCTTGATCGGTTCGAAGGAGACACGCGATCGACAGACCGGCTCGTGCGTTCGGATTCCGCTTGGCGAGATGCCATCCTGCGAATTCGGCGTGCGCAAGATTCCCATTCACGACCACCGCCATTCGATGCGAGCGAGTGTGATGCGGACTTAGACGGCGCATTGCTGCGAGCACGGCTCGCGGCGAATGCATGGATCTTCGCACTTGATGGAGATCTCTCGAAGCTCATCGAGACGGTGAACCGTGCTCAGGATCTCCGACACCGCGACGGGCTTGGCGATCACGACCTTGCTGCGCTCCAAACGTTTGCCGAATCGATCGCTCTCGGGAACGCTCCCGATTCCGCGGTGAGCGCGATTCGCACTCGACATGCGCTCGCCGCGACCGAGCTTGCGACCGATGCGCTCGTATCGGCGTCTCTTGCCGCAACCGGATCGGGTCGATTCTGGGCCGCACTCGACATCGCGCGTGCGGGAGTCGCCCGATCCGATCCAGGCTCCGCGATCGAGCTTTGCTGGCAACGTGCGTGCGAATCGATTTCGACCTGGTGTTCGGATCCCGCTTCATTCACCGTATTCGGAGCGGACCCCGGCGTGCTCCTCTTGTCCCAGCGAGTCGCGAGTGAGATGCATCAAGAATCTGGGGAAGAATCTGGGGAAGAATCTGGTGAAAGCCACCTCAAAGAAGCTCCGACGACGACCGTCGATGGGCGAGCAGCCGGGAGTGCGCATCGAGAACTTCGCCGAATATTGGAATCACTCTCGAATGAGAGCCCTCCGACTTGAGTCACTCCCGACCATCGATCAACTGGACTTCTGGGCGAACAAGCCGGAACTGCTCCGCACCGGCCGGAGTCGTCTTGCTCGACCAAACATAGACCTTGCGCAGTGTCTTGATCCGCGCGAGAGCTCTTAACCCCTGATCCGTCAGAGGAGTCGCGACGAAGTTGATCGACTCGAGTTGAAGCAAGCCTCCTGGAATTCTTGCGAGGCTCTCAGCCACCTGATCGCCTGCGAGTGTGTGATCGAGTCGCAGTGTTCGAAGCGATTGAAACTGCTCGAGCACACTGCCCGCAGCATCCGTGATGGCACCCTGCGCGAGATTCAGCGCCACGAGGAACTGCGCGAGCGGCTCGAACATTCGCAGTTGCACATCCGAGATCCGTGGTGAGGCAAGGCTTGCGTTGGCCTCGTAATTCGAACTCCCCTGGGCGATTGGCACAACGATGACCCCGATCTGCGCCAATGCACTTGTCGCGGCATGAATTCTCGAAATTTCGTCGGGAGTCAACGATCGCTCTGGAATCGACCAGCGACGCTCGGAAACCGCGCCGGGCGATGCGAACGGCCCGCCAGGTGCACCCTGAGATATCCACTCTCGAAGGAGCGCAATCTCGTTCGCGGGTACACGATCTCCATCGGGGGGCATCGCCTCATCGTTCTCAAGAGGCAGTTCCACATTTCGAATCATCAGACTCGCAGCAATATCGCCTGGTTTGACGACCCACTGCCCCTTCCGTTCGGTCGTCATCATCGTCCAGTCATCGAGATGCACTCCACCCTTGTGCTTTCCGTTGCCGTGACACTCGTAGCAATGCGCCTGGAGGATGGGCACGATTTGTTTCGCAAAGTCAATGGTGGCTACTCCCGCACTCGCTCCAGCAACCGGGACGGGGGCCTTCGTCGCAACTGCAGCAGGCTGCACTTGATCAGGCTGCACTTGATCAGGCTGCGCTTGATCAGGCTGCACTTGCCGGGGTTCAACGATTCCCAGTTGCGCTCGCGCCTCGCTTGTGGCAGAGTCGCGCTGTGATTTCTCTGTCTGATCAATCGCGGACCAGAGAGCGTCAGTGATATATCCATCGCCATAAACCATCGAACCGCCGAGGTGCCCTGTGAACCCCAGAGCGCCCGCGGTTCCTAGGAGCGTCATACGCCACGCGCCCGAGAGCGTTGATTTGGGGCGCGATCGAATCATCGATCCGCTGATCGCCAACACGAGAAGGAGCCCCGCGGATGCGATGCCGATCCACCGATGCAGGAAGAGATTGATCGTCAGTCCTTTCTCCTCGAATTCCGCGTTGAACCATCCACTCGTGGCCGTCGCGATTGCGATGATCGCGGCAAACCAGACCGCGGTCAGCGCGAATGACGATGGACCTGGATTCCTTCGCACCGCGCACCACAGCTCCACGATTGCGGCGACGATTCCTAGCGCGATGGGAAAGTGAAGGAGCGCAGGATGCAATCTCCCGACAAATTCCAACCAAGCGTCGATCGCGGAAGCAGCAAGCATCATCGACGACAGGATAACGACTTCACTCGCCTTCTCGCATGCTCGCGGCCGCCCTCGTCAGTGCGTCGTCCCCGAATCGATTTCGAACCGCATCGGCGACGCCATCGAGGCGACGTCGTCGATCCATCGCTCGATCTGGAAAGAGTCCGCCCACAACGCGATGATCTTCCAGTCCAGCCAATGTCACGCCGATCAAACGCAGTGGCCGTGCTTCTTTCCCGATCCACGCATCGAAGATCGCGCGCACATTCGCCCAAAGTTCGCTCCCGACATCGGTGGCATGATCGAGCGTCGTGCGCCGGGTGACAGTTGTGAAATCCGCGAATCGCAACTTGACGGTAATCGTCCGTGCGGCAAGCCCCTGCCGACGCAATCGAAGTGCAATAGCTTCGGTCTGACCGAGCAGGGTCGCTCGCAACTTCTCGACATCCAGAATGTCGCGCTCAAACGTCTCTTCCTGACCGATGCTCTTGGGCGAGCGAGTCATTTCAATTTCCCGCGGATCGATTCCCTCAGCCAACCGCTTCGCTCGTCGCCCCTCATCACCGAGTTCTTCCTGCACATGTGCTTCCGTTGCATTCTGCAAATCCGAGAAGTGTCGGTAACCCCGCATGCGAAATCGCTCCTCCGCCACCGGCCCCACTCCCCACATCCGACCGATCTCGAGTGGTGCGAGAAATTCCTTCACGAGACCTTCGTCGACGACGACGGTCCCTCGCGGCTTGCGAAGGTCCGATGCGATCTTCGCGACGAACTTGCAGGGCGCAAGCCCGACTGAGCAGTCGAGCCCAGTGATATCGCGCACTCGTTCGACGATTCGTCTCACCGTCTCGCGGGGCGCTCCGAAAAGACGCTCGGTACCGGTCAGATCGACAAAAGCCTCGTCGAGCGAGAGTGGCTCAACGAGCGGTGAGAACCCCCGTAGCACATCCATAAAGCACTCCGAAATCTCTCGGTAACGCCACATCCTGACAGGCCGAATGATTGCGTCGGGACAAAGCCTGCACGCGACTTCCATCGGCATCGCAGCGCGACATCCGTACGCACGAGCCTCGTAACTCGCAGCTGAAACCACGCTCCGTTTCCCCAAGCCACCAACGATGACTGGCAATCCTGCGCACGACCGATCGTCCATCTGCTCGACGCTCGCAAAGAACGCGTCGAGATCGACATGAACGATCGCACGAGTGTTCGGCACGCCGTCAGCGTACGGCGCGACTATGTCGCAGGGATCGGATTTCGAAATGGCCGATTCCGTAGCACGAAATCGGCGATCTGCTCCGCGCTGTCGGCCGGTGGCATCGATTGCAGAGCCTTGCGCATCGCGTATCTGCGTTCGGCGGAATCCATCAACTCAAGCACGCGCGCGCCGAGCCCCGACATGTTCTTGTGAGGGTCGATCAGGTCCAACTCCATCAGCGCTGCACCTGTCTCAACGAGCGGTCTTGCATTCTCGCGTTGGTGAAGATCCTCGTGATATGGGTACGGCGCAAAAATCGTCGGAACTTGATTCGCTTGCGCCTCAGCGACCGAACTCGCGCCCGCACGGCTCAGTGCAATCTCCGCCGATCCCCAGGCGAGTCCGATTCGATGCATGAATGGGATCACCGCCGCGCGAACGCCGGATTCGCGCCACGCACGCTCGTAACGTGCAATCCCTCCGAGCGGATTCCCCCCACAGAGGTGCAAGACCTGCCATTCGCGAAATCGATGCCCAGAGGAACGAGCGAGATGCACTGCGAGCTCGTTCAAGCTCTGCGCCCCCTGCGACGCACCTGTAATCAGGAGTACCCGAACCGCTGGATCGAGCCCGAGCTCTGCACGGCAGAGTTCCGTTGAAGCAGGTGCGATTGCGATTCTGCGGATTGGCATCCCTGTGATCGCAGAGGCGAAGTGCGGAATCTTCGTAACCGCGACTGCCGAGACCGTGCGGGTCGCGCAACGTGCGACGAGCCGATTCGCTCGACCCGGTTTCGCATCGAGATTCACCAGCAGGATTGGTACCCCAGCACGTCGCGCGGCCGCCGCGACTGGCGGAGTGACGAATCCGCCGAGCGAAACAACCCAAGTCGGTCTGTTCTTTCGAATGAGCGCGTTCGCTTCTGCGCGCGCTCGAATCAACCCAAGAAGAAAGTGACAGAACCCGCGCGGACTGGCGGAGAATGGTTCGGCGCGAATCGGAAAAAATTCAGCACCAGCCTCGCGGAGCATCGATGCGTCAATGGCTCTCGCGGAACACGCGAAGATTGTTCGCGCAGTTGAGTCCATCGCGCGGATCCGTTCGGCAATTGCGAGTCCAGGCGAGATATGGCCTCCCGTGCCACCTCCTGCGAGGACGATCACTGGTCCAGTCGACCCAACTCCGATTTCTTTCGACCGAGTCGTTTGAAACCTCCCTTCGGGCAATGGAACAAATGCGCTGATCATCCCGACGCGACTGCCCCTGTATCCAACTTGTCGCTCCCGCTGACCCGCGCATCTTCGCGAGCCATTCTTCGATCCATCGACATGATCAGTCCGAGCGAGAGGCATGTGAGCATCCACCCCGTACCACCTCGCGAAACGAGCGGAAGCGCGATTCCCTTCGTTGGCGCAAGGCCCGTCACGACGAGAATGTTGATCAGCGCTTGAAATCCGATCGTCGCCAAAATCCCGAGTCCTACGAGTTGACAAAATGGCGAGAGACGTGATTCGCTCTTGGCGCGACTGGTCGATCCGTCGCAGTCAATCGTCGGTTCTCGCACTGCACCGATCACCATCCACCCGCACCAAAGGAGGAATGCGTAAAGCGCTACAACCAAGAACGCACCGATCATTCCCGTTTCTTCGCAGACAATTGCGTAGATGAAATCGGTCGTTCCCTCGGGCAAATATCCAAACTTCTGCACGCTGTTCCCAAGCCCTCGCCCCGTCAATCCACCACCAGATATCGCACCCATCGACTGAATGATGTGGTAGCCAATTCCTTGGGAGTCCGCATATGGATCCAAGTACGCGATGATCCGGTTGACCCGGTAGGGGCTGACGATGATCAATCCGATGAATCCGAGGATTGCCATCGGTGCCAGCATCGTCGCGTGCCACCAACGACATCCTGCTGCGACAACCACAATCAATGCGATCAGCATGATGAGCGTCGCGGTTCCAAGGTCTTCGATGGCAATCCCGACTGATACGAGCGCGGCAAATGCGACTGGTGGAAGAAACCCGCCCCAAAAACTCCTCAGCTTGTCGCCACGTCTGCAACACCACCAAGCAAGAACAAGCGGAACCCCCCACTTCGCGATCTCGCTCGGCTGAAATGTCAGCGGCCCCAAACTGATCCATCGGCTTGCGCCGTTCACTTCCCGACCGACCCCAGGCACATGAACAAGCACGATTCCAGCGAAGATGGCTCCGACAATCCACCAGATCGGGTTCCCGATCCCGCGAGCACTCCCTAACCGCTCAATGGGAAGCCTGGAACCTACCCAGAGGCAGAGCGCCGATGCAACAGCAAAGATCGTCGCTCTCCCCCCCATAATCGCCTCAAATGTTGTTTTGCTATCGCCGCTGACATCCAGACTCGCCGAGTTGACGAAAACCACTCCGAGCACCAAGAGGCACATCGAACAGAGCGCGATACCTTGTCCTGCGCGGAGCATCCAGCATTTATCGGCAACTGCCGATGAAACCCCCAAAGTTTGCGACACGATCTGAGTACGCTCAATCCCCGTCATGCTGCCAATCTATATCGAGACATTTGGTTGCCAGATGAACGAACTCGACAGCGAGCTCGTTCAGGGACAGCTGACCGCATTGGGCTATCAGTTCGTCCCTCGACCCGAAGAGGCAACAGTCATTCTCTACAACACATGTTCCGTCCGCGAGCAAGCTGAACAGAAGGCTTATAGCCGGATCGGCATCATCGGAGCCAGGAAAAGAGCCGGAGAGAACCTCATCTTGGGGGTCATTGGTTGCATGGCAGAGCGTGACGGACTGGACCTCTTCCGACGACATCCGCAAGTCGACTTGATGTGCGGTCCAGGAGAACTAGACCGACTTCCGCAATTGATAGATAATGTTCGGCGGGCTAACGCGGCACAGAACCTGAACTTCTCCGAACCACTCGCGATTGCGGATCGGACGGCACTTGCTGGCAATCGAAGTCGCCGGTCCCGAACGCTCCAAGCAGCCGAAGACAACCTCGAGTCGCTCGACCTCTCCAGAGCATTCGACCCAGACTCAACCAGTGGGAAGCGACATAGTGCCTATGTTCGTATCACCCGCGGATGCAATAAATTCTGCACCTATTGCGTCGTCCCCAACACGCGCGGCGCAGAGATTCACCGCCCACCGGACCACATCGTGGATGAGTGCAAGCGCCTCGTTGACGCCGGAGTCATCGAAATCACGCTTCTCGGGCAGACCGTCAATCACTATCGCTATCAGCATGGCAGTGCGGTCACCATCGACGGTCGACCTGCACCACAAGTCGGCCCTGGCCTTAGTGCATTTCGAACATCTTCGGCACGCCCAAACGAACGGACGACGACATTCGCCGATCTCCTCGCGCGCATCCACGACGAGATTCCTGCGCTCAAACGCCTTCGTTTTATCACAAGCTATCCACGAGACTTCGGCGACGACATTCTCTCCGTGATGCGCGATTCACCGCGGATTTGTCGCTATTTGCATGCACCCGCGCAGAGCGGATCCGATCGAATCTTGAAGCTGATGAATCGCGGTTACACGGTGGGCGAGTATGTCGAGTTCGTCGATCGGGCGTTCACGATGCTTCCCGATCTCTGCCTCGCGGGCGATTTCATCGTTGGATTTCCTACCGAAACGGACGAAGATTTCCAGCAAACTTGCGCACTGGTGAAGCGACTTCCGTTCAAAAACAACTTCATTTTCAAGTACTCGCCTCGCCCTGGAACGACCGCATTCGATCGTCTCAAGGACGATATTCCGGAATCGGTGAAGCGCTATCGAAACAACAAGCTGCTCGCGCTTCAAACCGAGGTCTCACTCGCTACTCACCAGCAGTGGGTTGGTCGCCGGCTCGAGGTTCTCTTTGATGAAGTCCGCACAATCCGGGCAACCCCACAGAAGGAGGCACGTCCGCTCCGCGTGGAACTTAGTCCTATAAGCGTAAATGGACGAGAACTCAAAACAGCTTGTGCAATGATTCCCAAAGTATCCGTCACCTACCAGTGCGTCGGCCGAACCGCCGGGGACCTGATCGTTGCCTCCAACTGCAATAATGAGCAAGACTCACTTGATTTTATTGGAAAAATTGTGATCGCGGAGATCGTAGCCGCCAGCCCGCTCCTGCTGACCGGCCTCCTCCCGCATCGCCACGATCTTGATTAAGATTCAGGATTGCGTCAAAATATCACGCACAAAATTTGACGGCGTTGGTTTTGGGGCTAATTTGATTTTGGAGAGTCTGGAAAAGGGACGTGTAGATCTCGTATCGCTTCCCTACTTTGGAAAGGCTCTCAAACATGAAATCTCTTGCTGTTCTCGGCGCGGTTGCGCTCATCTCGTCGTCCGCTAGTGCGACATTTACTGGCTGGTCGGTCGTTCAGACCTCCGCCGGTGGACGCGATGTCTATAGCGTCTTCGCCAATTTCACTCTCTCGACAGATGTTGTACTCAACGTCTTCGACTTTGGAAAGGCCGACTCGACCCCAACTGGCAATCAAATTGCGGCTGGTCGCTCTGGCTCGATGAATGCAGTCCACAATGACTACATGGTCGGCGATGTCGATCTCGATGGCGACGGCGTCACCGATATCTTTGGCAATCCAGGTACGTTCGAAGCTGGAACAGGCATCTTCACTTCTGGGATGGCCGCATCTGACTCCTATGTCACGATGCAAGGCATCTTGGGTGCGTGGGGAACGGCCCTTGATCCGTCTTTCCAGAATCCACCATTCGGCACAGATCTCGCTTTGACTGCGGGTTGGTACGACTCGACCCCAGGAACCAGCAATGTCGTCGGAGCGACCCTGAAAGTTAAGTTGCTCCAAATCGCTCGAACTGCTGGAGACAATAGCTTGTTCACCGCCAACATGACCATGGGTTATAAGGCAGGCGGAACAACGACAGCTCTCTTCGGATTTGGAAGTTTCACGATCGGAGTTCCAGCCCCTGGAGCGGTTGCGCTCCTTGGACTTGCTGGTCTCGTGACTCGTCGCCGACGCGCATAAGCGAACGACGATTAGCCCTGATGGTCGAATCCCTGGCTTGAGCCTCGACTCGACTTGCCAATTAAGGAAGCGATTTCAGCCCACCACCCATTCATGGGTGGTGGGTTTTTTTTGCGAATGAACAAACCCCGCCCAGGATTGCGAACCATCGATTTTTTGCAACCGCGTGGACTTGTCGAACGACAATAAAGCTTGGCCGATCTAAGTTTTTTGCAAGTTTCATCGCCGACGGCCTCTTTCTGGGATATTCTGAAGTCGTCGACTTGCCGTCTGGTCGGCGAGCTGAAGCGTGCCATAATGGCGCGTGTTTGGGCTCAGGAAATCAAATGAATCGCTCGCTCAATAACGCCATCGAAATTTAAACTGCAAACTGGAGAAGCAAACGTGAAGACTGGAACAATCATCGGATCGATCGGACTTGGTGGACTCGCTGTCTTCATCGGACAGATGGACGCAATTGCACTTCCAGGTGGCGGAGATGAGGGTGGCGTCGCATCTGGACCCGACGTGATCGTCGGCGCGCTCCCAGACATTTCGCACTACGCACCAGCGGTGTGGCAGTCTGTGACCTACTGCGCCTACGCCGTCGGCACCACGAGCTGCAATATCGGCAACCAGCAATTGCTCTGGCAACCCAATCCAGCAACCACCCATCCAGTCATGCCACAGAATATTTTCCGCGTGAAGAATGGCGTGATCAAACAGATCGGTCAGAGCTGGATCAAGCACGGGTTCTGCGCACTTCAGGGCACACTCTGCGGCGCATGCATTCCTGCTGGTAGCGGATGTCCGACCGTACTTGGAATCGGATGCTCGGATCCATATTCGTCAGGCCTCAACGGTGGCCAGGGCGATCTCAAGAGTCGCTGGGGAGTCAATGCGGCGACTGGCGTTTACTCGGGTACTTATGCGGATCCCGCGATCCCAGCGGGCTATCCATCTTCGATCCGAGAACGAATCACTGTGCCAAGGAATGACCTCGATTCCACAATGAATGCGGGCGCTCAGTACTTCATCGAAGGTCAGTATGTACAGATTCAGGATGCAACTTCCCAAAACGACAACAACAACGCGTCGTATCGCAAGATCAATGTCGGAACGACCTTCTCGGCGTCGACTGGCTATTCGATCACTCTCACCGGTCCTACATATCAGATGATTCCCGCGATCTACGCTTGGCAAACAGTGCACACGGATGTCGCGATTCGTGAATATGACGTTGCTGGCGATGGACGGTTTCTCGTCGGCAGCCGCGCGTTCCAGAACACAAATGGAACTTGGCACTATGCGTATGCGGTTCACAATCTCAACAGCGATCGAAACGGCGGTTCGTTCTCCGTGCCACTCGCGACCGGTGTTGTTGTGACGAATGCCGCATATCACGCGCCGTTCAACCACTCCGGCGATAACTACACAAATACGCCGTGGACCCCAACCGTCTCGGCCGGATCAATCACATGGGCATGCGAGCCAAACACGAGTACGAATGCGCACTGCATTCGTTGGGCAACGATGCACACATTCGAGTTCGATGCGAATTCGGGTCCGACCGATGCATCGCAGATCCTGACGCTCGGGATTTGGAAGGCGCCGACCACAGGAAGCCCCGAGACTTCTATCGCGGTGCAAGGCAAGAAGCCACTTCCTGTGGTTCCACCGTGCGTTCCAGGCGATCTCGATTGCAACGGCGTAGTCGATGGTGCGGACTTGGGCGTCCTGCTCGGTTGCTGGGGCGTCGCATGTGGCGACTGCAACAGCGATGGATACACCGACGGATCTGATCTTTCGGTCCTCCTATCCGCCTGGGTGCCCTGATTTCAATTCCATTTTCAAACCCAACCCGCTCGGCGATTGCCGAGCGGGTTTTTTGCCCCTTCTTTTGCATCTTCACATGGCAAACTCGGATGAACGGGCTATATTTCAGGCATGCATAAGACTCTCATCGGACGCATCTGTGGCGCCCTCGCGTTATCTCTCGTCGCTCTCATGGCGCTCCACGCTGGCGCCGACGGATCCAAGAAGCAACCTCGGATCGAGAACGAAGGGCTGGCAAACGAAGCACTCGCGATCCAAGAGCTTTCGCGCTTTCAGGTTTTCGTCCCTTCACTTCCGTCTGACCTACTCCCACATTTCGAATTCTCGCTCCCGATGAATGACGTAATCGTGGGAGTCGCGGTCGACAAGATCACGATGCGGAGCGACCGCTTTAAAGTTCTCGTGGACTTGGGCGATGGCACTCTCAATGAAGTTGCTCCCCCTGCGATTCGAACCTACAAGGGAGCGCTCGCCAACCGACCAGGAACAACGGTTATGGGTTCGCTCCTTCCAACCGGATTTAGCGGAACGATTCACCTCGAAGATGGATCGACGTGGATTGTCCAACCACTTTCAGATTTTCGACCAGAGGCTCCGAAGCTTGGGCAGCATGTTTCATACTCCAGCGCCGATGCGATTCCAGATGGGCGCGGTTGCGCTCTCGGTCGCCCCGGATTTCCATTCTCGAAGTATCGATCTCCTCTCTCGCAGGCGATTGCAGCGGGGCAGCAAGGCACTGAAGGATCGAATGAAGGTGGCATCGCCGGAACGACGCCATCCCAGATCGAGATTGGGTGCGAGTGCGACTTCGAGTTCTTCCAAAAGAATGCCTCGAGCGTGGCGAACACGATCAATGATGTTGAACTCATCGTGAGCAATGTCAATGTCATCTACGACCGCGACGCCAACATCACATTCGAGTTGGGCACGATTGTCGTCCGTTCCGATGT
>CAMBMO010000028.1 GCA_945868805.1 Singulisphaera sp. GP187 | reverse complement strand
CGGGCACCGTATCCGATGAGCCAGACGAAGATGTATCCACTTGGATCCGCAATCAGCTTCCACGGCACGATGAGGATTCCGATGATGCCGGTGATCATCCCACCCGTACGAAAAGAAATCCACTTGGGGGCGAGGTTTGCGAAATCATTCGCAGGGCTCACCACGTTGGCGGCGAGATTCGTCGCGAGCGTCGCAAGGCAAAGCGCGAACATCGCGATAATCAGAATCGCAGGATTCGTAAACCGAGTTAGGACATCAACGGGATCCCAGATGGTGGCTCCATAGATGATCGTTGTCGCCGAAGTCACTGCGACACCGACGAATGCGTAAAGCGCCATCGTCAACGGCAATCCGAGCACCTGCCCGAGAATCTGGTCTTTCTGCGTGTACGCGTAACGCGAGAAATCTGGAATGTTCAGCGAAAGGGTCGCCCAGAAACCGATCATCCCAGTGAGTGCGTGGAAAAAGTACACCCAGAATTGCCCCGCCTTGGGTTGTCCGATTTCGAATTGCGATGGCTGTGACAAGATCGGTCCGAATCCACCAGCAGCTCGGTACGCCCATGCGAGCAAGATCAAGCCCAGTGCGATCAACAGCGGCGCCTTGATCTGAAGCAGAACTCGAATCGAATCGATCCCTCGGTAAACGACGATCATGTTGATCACCCAGAATCCCATGAAGCAGACGAACTGCGCAGTCGAGATTCCCAGAAAGTGATGCGCGAGCGGACTAGCCGGATCATTCAGCGATGGAAAGAAGACGGCCATAATCTTGAAGATCGCCATACCGCCGATCCAAGTCTGGATGCCGAACCACCCGCACGCGACGACGGCGCGCATGAGCGCGGGAATGTTTGCCCCGACCGTTCCAAACGATGCTCGGCAAAAAACTGGAAATGGGATGCCATACTTCGTGCCCGCGTGCGCGTTCATCAACATTGGGATGAGAACGATCGCATTGCCGAGAAACACCGTCAGAATCGCCTGCCACCAGTTCATGCCCCCATCAATCAGCGACGATGCAAGCATGTATGTCGGCACGCACGCCGCCATCGAGATCCACAGTGCCGCCATCGACCACATTCCCCACCTGCGCGCTGATTGTGGGACCGGTGCGAGGTCACTGCTGTAGAGGGATGAGTCCTCGCCGCCGTCTCCTCTACGAAATCCGTTCACAGCACCGTCTTTCGCTTGAGGAATTGTCCTCGGTCGACTTCACCGACGAACTCTCCACTCCGCACTGCGACCGCGCCGCGCACGGTGACATCCGTGATTGCCCCTTCGACTTTCCAATCTTCGAATGCGCTGTAATCGACATTCATCGATTGCATCGCCGACGAAATCACGCCGCGCGCGTTTGGATCGAAGATGACGATGTCAGCGTCGGAGCCCACTTCGATCGCTCCCTTGCGTGGATGCAGTCCAAAGGTCTTCGCGACATTCGTGCTCGCCACTCGCACCATCGTGCAGAGGTCGATCTTGCCCTCGCAGACGCCGTGCGTGTAGAGCAACTTGATTCGCTCCTCGAGCGATGGAATACCGTTTGGAATCTTTGTGAAATCGCCGCGACCCATCTGCTTCTGCGTCCTCCAGTCAAACGGCGCATGGTCGGTCGCGACCGTGTCGACATCGCCTCGCTTGAGGGCATCCCAGAGAATGGATTGATTCTTTGCCTCTCGCAGCGGCGGCGACATCACGAATTTTGCGCCTTCGAAGTTCGGTCGCTCTGCAGCAGTCTTGTCGAGCACGAGATACTGAATCAGTGTCTCGATGGTGACTCTTACGCCACGGGCTCGTGCGGCGAGCGCGCATTCGAGTGCCTCTGCGCAACTCAGATGCACGATGTAAGTGGCAGCACCCGTGAGTTCTGCGAACGTCATCAGGTGATGCACACCATCGGCCTCGACTTGCGGCGGTCGACTTTCGTGGTGAGCACCAGGATCGACTCGACCAGCGGCGAGCAACTCACGGCAGCGTTCGGACACAAGCGTTTCGTTCTCGCAGTGCGCCGTCACGATCACGCCGAGTTTCTTCGCGAGCGCGAGCGTTCGGTAGAGTTCAATGTCGTCGACTCCGAACGCGCCCTTGTAGGCAAGAAAAATCTTGAAGGACGAGATGCCCCTGCTCACGATTTCGGTCAGCTTTGCTTCGGTCGAATTGTCGAAGCGCGTGACACCCATGTGAAACGAGAAGTCGCACGCGGATTGCCCGACCGCTTTCGACATCCACAATTCGAACGCTTCGATGGGATCGTCCGAACGCGAAGGACAGCACATCTCGATCAACGTGGTCGTGCCGCCGAGAAGCGCAGCTCGACTCGCGGTGGGGTATGTGTCCTTGGCGAATGTCCCCATGAATGGCAGATAGATGTGCACATGCGGATCGATGAAGCCGGGAAAGACATACTTGCCACTCGCGTCGATGACTGTGGCACCGGCTGGCGGGGTCAAACCCGCGCCGATCTTCGTGATCACTTCACCTTCGCACAGAATGTCCCCAACGGATCGTGTGGATTCCGTAACGATCTCTCCGCCGCGAATGAGAAGACTCATCGAGTGTCGCTCCTGTGACTACTTTCGCCAGACATCCGCCGCGTCGCCGCCGAACCAGCGTGTCGAAGTGACTTTCTGCTGTGTGAAGAATTGCACTCCCTCGCGACCTTGAATGTGCAAGTCGCCGTAGAACGATTCGTCCCAGCCGGTGAATGGGAACATCGCCATCGTCGCGGGGACCCCGACATTGATCCCGACCATGCCGGCCTTGACGCGGTGCTTGAATTCGCGAGCGGCTGCGCCAGAATTCGTGAAGATCGATGCGCCATTGCCAAAGTTGGATCGGTTTGCAATGGCGATCGCACTCTCGAGATCGTCCATGCGCATCACGTTGAGGACCGGGCCAAAGACTTCTTCGCGCGCAATGGTCATTTCCGCGACAACCTGATCGACAATCGTCGCGCCGACATAAAAACCCTTCGGAGCGTCTGCGACTTTGACCCCGCGTCCGTCGCAGATGATCTTCGCGCCTTCTTTCTCACCGAGCGAGACGAGACCGACCACGCGATCGCGGTGCTCTGAAGTGATGACTGGTCCCATGTCGGGTTGCGCTGTGCGGTCAGTCGGTCCAACGCGAATATTCTTCGCAGCTTCGACGAGCGACGGAAGCATTCGCTCGGCGGCTTTGCCCACGGCGAGCGCAGTCGATCCAGCCATGCATCGCTCGCCCGCGCAACCAAATGCAGCGGTCGCGAGTGCCTCGACGGTCTTGGGCACATCCGCATCGGGCATGATCACGATGTAATTCTTCGCGCCACCATTGGCTTGCACACGCTTGCCGTGCTTCGTTCCGGTTTCATAGATGTACTTGGCGATCGGCGTTGATCCGACGAATGAAATCGCGCGCACCTTTGGATGAGTGAGCAGTGCGTCGACGGCTTCTCGCCCTCCGTGCACGATGTTGAAGACACCCTTCGGCACTCCAGCCTCGATCAGCAGCTCACCAAGCATCACTGCGCAAAGCGGCACTTTCTCGCTGGGTTTCAAGACGTATGTGTTTCCGCACGCGATCGCCACCGGAAACATCCAGAGTGGAACCATCACTGGGAAGTTGAACGGCGTGATTCCGACGCAGACGCCGAGTGGTTGGTGCGATGTCTCGCAGTCGACTCCCTTGGCGATTTCAAGCGTGTCGCCCATGAGAAGCGATGGAATCCCGCATGCGTACTCGATGTTTTCCAAGCCGCGATAGACACTGCCCCGAGCTTCGACGAGTGTCTTGCCATGCTCGCGCGAGACTGCGTGGCAGAGTCGATCAAAATTCTGCTCGACCAGATGGCGAAAGCGAAAGAAAAGTCGCGCGCGCTCGACTGCGGGAGTCTCGCTCCACGCTGGAAACGCCGCCGAAGCAGCATCGACCGCTGCGTTCACCTCTGCTTGGCCGCCCGCTGGGCACTCCGCGATCAATTCGCCCGTGGACGGATTGAATACTGGTGTCGATGCAATGTTGGGATTGGTCCATGCTCCGTCGATGAGGAGTGGGCACGGAGTAAGCGTCGCGGTACTTTCCATTGCGGAGGGAGTCTATAGGGATTGCGTCGCTCGAATGGAAGTCGAGTGGTCGTTGCGGCGTTGTTAGCATTCGAAATCGATTGAGGTATCGATTGATCAAGTCATGAGCCAAGAAATTCCAACACTGGACGCGCTCATTGTCGGCGCAGGAAGCGCGGGTCTTTTTCTGCTCGACGCACTGACTCGCAGGGGAGTGTCGGTACTCCTCGTCGAATCGACTGCGATCGGAACGGGGCAGACCACTTCGAGCCAGGGGATCCTCCACGCCGGAGTGAAGTATTCCCTCGGCGGAATCGCTGGCGACGACGCCATCGAAGCGGCGGCAGCGGCGGCACTCTGGAGCGGGATGCTCGCGGGAGAATCATGCGACCTGCGCCAAGTTCGCAGACTCGCAGATCACTGCTATTTGTGGCGAACAGCAGGACTCGTGAGTGCGGCAGCAATGGTCGGCGCGAAAGTCGCGTTGCGCACGCGCCCCGAACCTGTCGCGAAGGCCGCACGACCAGCATGGCTTGCGCATGTTGCCGGTGAGGTGCTCACTCTTGCAGAAACGGTCATCGATCCACGGTCGCTCCTTGCGGTGTTGGCGCAGAGGCATGCAGGACGGATCGCACTCGGCGATGTGTGCGCCATCGTTCAAGATGGCGACTGCCGACGAGTCGAGATTCGCGGCAGTCGCGATGTCAACGTGCGCGCACGCCACATCATGCTGACTGCAGGAGCGGGGAATGAAGAGCTCGCGCAGGTCGCGGGAACGCCGATCAAGATGCAACGCAGGCCTCTCCGGCAGGCGATGATTCGCGGTCCACTTGAGATGGCATTTGGTCACTGCATCGACGGTGCGAAAACGCGCGTGACAATCACCAGCGACCGTAGTCCATCCGGCGAAGTCGTCTGGCACATCGGAGGACAGGTCGCTGAAATTGGTCCAAAGATGAGCGCAACCGACTTTCGCGCACATGTGATCGAAGAACTGCGCGGAGCGATTCCGGATCTCGACCTGCGTGGATGCGCCTTCGCCAGTTACGAAGTCGATCGTGCGGAGCCACTGACCAAGGATGGTCGCAGACCAGCGCGCGCATTCGCGCAGACTGTCGGCAATGTCACGACGATTTGGCCCGTGAAACTCGTGCTTGCGCCAGTGATCGCAGAGCAGGTTGGGGCGGCGCTCTCACCGCGGAAGTCAACTCCGGCGCAGTGGCCACCTGACTTGTCAGTGCCTCCACTCGCCCAGCGTCCATGGGAAGCACTCACAGCAGATACCTGGAGCGCAATCTCATGACGCCGCTCGCACTGCCACTGCGGACCGCGCCGCGGTTAGGTCGGTCGGTGACCGCAATCGGCTGGGGAGCATTCAAGATCGGCCGCAATCAAGGGGCGAAGTATCCAACTTCATATGACCTACCGACCGAAGCAGACTCGGTCGCACTCGTGCGAAGTGTGATCGCGCTCGGCATCAACGCCATCGACACCGCGCCCGCGTACGGTCTCAGCGAACATCGCATCGGCATCGCGCTGGAAGGCATCGACCCCGCCACGCGCGCCAATGTGTTTCTGAGTACGAAAGCGGGGGAGCAATTCGAAGTCGGCGTTTCGCGATACGACTTTTCGCGCGCCGCGATCGACGCAAGCGTGCACGAAAGTCTCGCTCGACTTCGAAGCACCTGCGTCGACCTCGTTTGGATTCACTCCGATGGATCAGACCTTGCGATTCTGCGCGATGGTGGCGCCATCGCCGCGCTCGAAGCACTCAAGTCCGCGGGCAAAATCGGCGCGATCGGCTTTTCGCCCAAGAGTGTCGATGGCGCCAACGCAGCACTGCGCGATCAGCGCGTCGATGCACTTATGGTCGAGTTTCATCCAAGTGCGACCGAGATGGAACCAGCACTGCGCGCTGGACACTCTGCCGGCAAAGCAATCTTCGTGAAGAAACCCCTCGCGAGCGGCACGCTCGATCCAGCGGTCGCACTCCCCTGGATACTGAAACATCACGCAGTCACATGCGTTGTCGTCGGCGGGCTGTCACTCGCACGACTGCGCACAAACGCGATGCTGGGGGTGTAGCGGTCGCGCTGACCGTGTGAGCGGTCGAAAGGACCTTCCGAGCATGTCTGAGCGCAGGGAGGTACTTTTCGACGGCTTTCCCGCCAAACTCTCACTTCTGTTTCGGTGTACACGCCCTCACCCATGCGGCTCGATCGGTTCGATCTCTCCGCGCGCCAATTTTTGCTGATACTCGCTCCAACTCATTGCTGATTTCGTCGCGGGCAAGTCCACCATCGTGATGCACGCATCGACGGGGCAGACGAGCGAACACAGATTGCATCCGACGCAGTCATCCTCGCGCACCTTCGGTACGGGCTTGTAGGGCACACGCCCCGGTCCCAATCCGATGCCGTGGGCATCGGGGGAAACGAGATCGATGCATTGGTGCGCACCATCCTCGCATGCGATGTAACAGAGATTGCAACCGATACATGTGTCGTGATTGATCCGCGCCACACGGCGATAGTTCAGGTCGAGTTTCTCCCAGGTCGTGACCTTGCCGACTGCCTTGCCAACCAAGTCATTCACATTCTTCATTCCCTTTCCGTCGAGATATGCATTCAGTCCATCGATCATGTCGTCGACGATGCGAAATCCGTGATGCATGATCGCAGTGCATACCTGCACCGAACCAGATCCAAGCGCGATGAATTCCGCCGCGTCGCGCCAGGTGGCGATCCCGCCAATCCCCGAAATCGGCAGGCGCACGTCGGGGTCCGCAGCGCACGACTGCACCATATTCAGCGCAATCGGCTTCACCGCAGGTCCGCAGTACCCGCCGTGCGAACTCATGCCAGCCACCATTGGCTCTGGCACAAACGTATCCAGGTTGACATTCGTGATCGAATTGATCGTGTTGATCAGCGAGATCGCGTTCGCCCCCGCACGCCTCGCCGCTCGTGCCGCAGCGGTGATATCGGTGATGTTCGGAGTCAACTTCACGATCACAGGAATCTTCGCGACTTCCATCACCCAACTCGTAATGCGCTCTGCAACTTCGGGTTGCTGCCCAACTGCTGAACCCATACCCCGCTCGCACATTCCATGTGGGCATCCATAGTTCAACTCGATTCCATCCGCGCCGGCGTCCACACTTCGTCGCACCAGATCATGCCACTCTTCGCGAGTCTCGGTCATCAGCGATGCGATCACCGCGTGATGGGGCCATCGCTTCTTGACCTCTGCGATCTCGCGGAAATTCACATCGATCGATCGATCCGATATGAGTTCGATGTTGTTGAATCCGACCATGCGATTCGCACCAATGTCGAGCGCCGAGTACCTCGACGAGACGTTCACGATGGGCGTACCGATGGTCTTCCACACGAGTCCACCCCAACCCGCCTCGAATGCACGGTGCGACTGATACGCCGAGTTGGCGGGGGGACCCGATGCGACCCAAAACGGATTCGGCGATCGAATGCCAGCGAAATTGCACGCAAGGTCAGCCATGGGTTTTCTTCCATTCCTCTTCGAGTTCGTGTGAGCGAATTGGGCGGTGCAACCCAGACCCCGTGGCTGCGCCCGCAACCCCGAGCCGCGACGACTGGATCGCTAGCTCCGCAGTTTTTCCAGCGAGAAACTGGTGAATCCCGTGCGCTGCTTTCTTGCCTTCGCCGACAGCGTTGACGACTTCGCGGCCTCCGTTGGCACAGTCGCCGCCGACAAACACGTGCGCGATGTTGGTCGCGCCCGAGAGCGGATCTCGATCGACGGTGCCACGCTCGCTCATCTTGACAGTCGGGAAAATCCTCCGCATTACTTCAACCTGCTTCTCCTGACCGACTGCCTTGAGCACCATGTCGCATTCAAGCGTCTGCTCATTTCCGCCTGAACTCTGCGCAAGGCGCACGCCCACCACATGACCATTCGCCTCGACGATTCCGACAATGACCGCATTGAAGACGAAGTGCACCCCTTCGTCTTTCGCCTTATCACATTCGAATTCGTACGCGGACATTTCGGATTTGCTTCGTCGATAGACCAGCGTGACACGTCTCGCGCCAAGCTTTGCCGCTTGAACCGCTGCATCGATCGCGGTGTTGCCACCGCCGATGACGACGACTTGATGACCCACCGGCACTTCGTGCAGTGGATCTCGGTGGATCGCCTCGATGAACACGAGCGCATCCAGAACTTCTGGCAGGTTTTCACCTGGAATTCCAAGCCAGTTTCCACTGCCAAGACCGATCCCGACAAAGACCGCATCGAAGTCGCGCTGCAATTCCTCGCCGGTCACATCGCGGCCGACTTCTACGCCGCATCGAATCTCGACGCCAAGATCTTTCACAAGTTCCGCTTCGGCGAGGCTGATGGGTGGCTTCATTTTGTAGTACGCGATGCCATACGTATTGAGTCCACCTGGCTGTGCCGCGCGCTCGAAGATCGTGACCTGATATCCCAACTGCGCCAGTTCGGCGGCGCATCCCAATCCTGCAGGACCCGATCCCACGACGGCGACACGCTTGCCACTCTTGACAGACGGCGGCCGCAACACCCGAATCCCGCGTTCATTCACAAAGTCCGTTGCAAATCGCTGAAGTCTTCCGATCTCGATTGGCTTCTCATCGCGGTCATGCAGCACGCACGCTCCTTCGCAGAGCACTTTGGTTGGACAAACCCGCGCGCACGACGCTCCAAGAATGTTTGCCTGCAAAATCGTTCTCGCCGCGCCGACCTCATTGCCGTCAGCGATCTTGCGAATGAACGATGGAACATCGATTCCGGTAGGGCAGGCATTGATGCAGGGAGCGTCAAAGCAGTACAGGCAGCGATTCCCCTCGACGCGCGCTTCCATCGCCTTCATCGGTAACTGGATGTCCGCCATCCTGGCGCGTGCCGATTCTGCGTCGAGTAATGGTTTGAGATTCATCGGGGGAATGTCTCGATACGCACCGAAGTCGATCAGAATGGTATCGGTCCAAGAGCGCATCCGAATCGACAAGTTCACCCCATCGCGCTCTCGACGAAACGCCCTCAACGAGAGACACTATCCGTCATGGCATCGCACCTCAATCCCAATCGCGTGATCGCCGACTTGAAGGAACTTCGCTCTCTCACGAGCGATACGCACGGTGCCCAGCGTGTCGCGTTCACCCCCGTCTGGTCGAAAGCGCGCGCATGGCTCGAAGCGAAGTGCGCCCAAATCCCGCTCGAAACTCACCGCGATGCGGCAGGCAACTTCTGGGCGACACTGCGCGGCACAACCAAAGCCCCTGGCGAACTCCTCATCGGCGGTCACATCGATTCTGTCCCAAACGGTGGATGGCTCGATGGAGCGCTCAATCTCGTCGCCGGGCTCGAAATCCTGCGGCGCATTCACGCGCAGTACAACGGCCAACCCCCAATCACCGTTCGCCTCGTCGACTGGGCGGACGAAGAGGGAGCGCGCTTTGGAAAGAGCCTCTTCGGTTCGTCCGCCTGCGCAGGCACGCTCGACATAATTGAGGCCCGATCGCTCCGAGATCAGGACGGAGTCGCTCTCCCCGATGCACTCCGCGTCGTCGGGATCGACTTCGAGAAGGTCGGCGATTCCAGCATTGAACTCAAGAACGCCGCGACCTATATCGAACTGCACATCGAGCAGGGCCCCGTGCTCCTTGACAAGGGACTTGCACTCGGCGTGGTGCTCGGCACATATGGCGTCGAGCGACACGCGATCACCTTTAAAGGACAAGCCGCACATTCAGGAAGCACCCCGATGAATCGCCGGCGCGACGCATTCCTCGCCGCTGCCCGCATGAGTCCCGAGATTTATGAAATTGCCAATCGATTCGGTGGCGTCTGCACGATTGGATCGTGCTCGACAAAGCCAGGAATCGTCACGAGCGTTGTTGAAGAGTGCTCTATCACGCTCGACCAGCGACATCTCGACGCAGACACACTCGCGTCCATGCTCAAAGCTGCGCGAGATGCGAGCGAGAGATTCGCACACGAAGGCAATGTCGCCGTCCACTGGGATCGCCTCTGGCAAATCGAGCCGATTCTCTTCGACTCACAGCTGATCGAGCTCTGCGACCAATCCATCATCGAGACCTGCGGCACGTCGATGCGCCTGCCGTCGGGCCCTCTGCACGATGCCGCGTCCATGTCGCGGGCGGGAATCCCGACAGTCATGATGTTTGTGCAAAGTCTGCTCGGGATCAGCCATAACAAGCTCGAGGACACGAAAGAGGAGGACATCGTCTTTTCCGTGGTCGCGTTCGACCGACTCGCAGATCGGATTGCGGGTGGTTTCTCGCGAAGTCCGCGCAATTGTTGACACCACTGGCGATCAGAATTACTATCTTGAGCCAAGCAGAAATGCACGCAGAAATGCCTGTTCGTCCCACCGAAGGAATCCGAGTCATCCGATGAAAACCACTGTTACCCACAATCGAACTTCTGTCTCGGCTCTTCTCGGATTGGGTTCGTTCGTAGCTGCGTCGATCTGCCTTCAAGCATGTCAGACACCGAATCAGCCGAACAGCGTGCCGCTGGCGCAGGTTGTCCAGGACCTGCCCCCGGATTGGGTCGAACTTCCACCGGGAGACTGGCACCTGACCTACCTCGATGCTCCGACGAGAGCCGCTCTGCTCGACTTTCGAAAGGAGATCGCCGCGGAGCGCAAGACTTCGGCGTTCAAGACCCGTGGAGGATTTACTGAGCCGACGAACGATCGTTGGCGCGAAGTCAACGACGAGTGCAAGATTTCGTACTGCGCCAATGCAGTCGTCATCGGTCGCAACCTTACACCAGAGCTCGCGGGAACGGCGCTGTCCGTCAACGAGGCGTACATGAACTCGTCGGTCGTCGGCGATGTCGATTTTCGACAGATGCAGGACGACTGGGCGCGATTCTGGCTGATGAACAAACCATCGATGCTCAGTCCGTATCCGATCGTGAATACAGGTGGTCGGCCGTAGGATCGGCCGAGTGGGGTGGTCGGCCGTAGGATCGGCCGAGTGGGGTGGTCGGCCGTAAGCAAACCTTTAGCCTGGTTCGATTCGCTCGATGCCGCCCATGTGCTTTCGTAGAGGCGCAGGGATCGTCACCGACCCGTCGGCATTCTGGTGTATCTCAAGCAGGGGGATCATGATTCTCGGGCTCGCGACGACTGTGTTGTTCAGGGCGTACGCGAATGTTGGTCGTCCACCCTCGTCCTTGTATCGCAGATTCAGCCGTCGACATTGAAAGTCGCCAAGTCTGCTCGCTGAGTGAGTCTCGCCGTATGCACCGGACGGGACTCCGTCAGCTGTCGAATCACCGCGTCCTGGCATCCAGCACTCGACATCGATCATGTCCTCATTCTTCACCCCGAGATCGCCCGTGCAGCACTGCAGCAATCGGTAGGGGAGTTCGAGCGACTGAAGAATCATCTCAACCGACTCGAGCATCGTCTTGTGCCAGGTCCGACTCTCCGCATCATCGGCGCGACAAACAACCACTTGCTCCACCTTGTCGAATTGGTGAATCCGATACAAACCCGCAGTGTCCTTCCCGGCGGCGCCCGCTTCACGCCGAAAGCAGGTTGATGCAGTGACATACTTCAGTGGCAATGCGTCGAGTGAAAGGATCTCCTCCGCATGGAGTCCCATCAAACCAACTTCGCCCGTGCCAGTCAGAAAGAGATCGTGGCTGTTGCCGCGCTTGGATTCTTCAAGGTGGTACGCCTGTTCGCGCCCCGCAGGGAAGAAGCCCGTGCCAATCATGCACTCTTCGCGCACGATCACAGGAATGCCCATTGGCTGAAAGCCCCGCTGATCAGCCATGAAATCGAGTGCGTATCGGATCACCGCCTGATGCAAGCGCATACCCATTCCGGTTAGCACATAGTGCCGGGTTCCAGACATCTTGACACCCCGTTCGAAGTCGACCAATCGAAGCGACCGCACCAATTCCTGATGGGTTCGAGGCTTGAACCCTCGATTTGTGGCGAAGGGTTTCGCCGCATCGAAACCGGTGGGATTCCAACGCCGAATCTCGATGTTGTCGTCGCTCCCGGCTCCCTTTGGAACATCTGTCGCTGGTGGCTGTGGCACTGTGAGGAGCAATTCGGCCCACGCTGGTTCGACATCTGAGAGCATTCGTTCGAGCACGGCGACTTCATTTTTCAATCGAATGGGTGTGGCTTCGAGTGCGGTGAGTTGCTGTTGAATCGCGCCACGATCCTGCTCCGCCATCGCCTTCAGTTGCCCCTTCAATTTTCCGATCTGTGGCCCCGATTCTTTTCCAAGGCGGTTCTGCTCGGCTCGCTTGTGCTCAAGCTCGGTGAGGATGTTTCGTCGCTGCTCGTCGAGCGCCGTCAAGCGGGGGAAGTCCACATTCATTCCCTTGTCTTTCGCTCCCTGAACAAACCGTGCTGGGTTTTCTCGAAACGCCTTGATGTCGATCATCGTGAAAATGTATCGGCAATCCGAGCCTCTGGGCGTCACGCACTCAAACGCCCGCGCACCGCTCTCGGATACATTCGCGGGCAGTGCGGCGTGTCCTTCCACCAGGAACCAATGTTCGATCGACGATCCCGATCGGCGGAATACTCGCGGGAATCGTCGCGGCTTCCATTGTCTGGTCCGCGTGGTCTCCCCAAGATTGGATGACATGGTGGATGGAGATGCCATGGGTGCTCGTCGGACTTCCACTGACGATTGTGGTTTCGAGTCGCCACCAGATCACTCGATTGCTCCTCGTGCTTCTGACAGTGCATGCTCTCGTACTCGTCATCGGCGCGCACTACACATACGAGCTCGTACCCCTAGGGGAATGGGTGCAACAGTTGACTGGATCAGCACGCAACAACTACGACCGACTCGGACATGTGATGCAGGGGTTCGTGCCGGCGATTCTCGCCCGTGAACTCCTCAGGAGGATGACTCCACTCGAGCCTGGCCGAGGCCTTGCGCTCCTTTGCATTGCCTCGGCGGTCGCGTTTAGCGCCTGCTTCGAATTGATCGAGTGGGGAGCTTCGATTTCACTGGGCCACGGCGCTGATTCCTATCTCGGTTCGCAGGGGGATCGGTGGGATGCGCAGTGGGACATGCTCTGCGCCCTCGCTGGCGCAACCGCGTCGATGATTCTCTTGTCGAGCGCGCACGAACGAGCGATCGTTGCGTTGCGGCGTTCGATCAATTAGGTCCCGCGATCTCGATAGGTCGGAGGGGCGGCCCAGCGCATCTTCGAAAGCAACTGTTGCCAGTAGGTCACGTCGGGATTCCCCACCAGTCGAGCCATCGACTGATGCCGGCCCACAATGACAGTGTCCCCAATCGCGAGCCGAATGTTTGTTTGTCCATCAAGCATGAGAGTCGTTCCATCATTCGCTCGTTCCACTCGAACCGCTATATCAAGATGACTCGGGACGACGATTGGTCGGAATCCCAGACTGTGCGGGCAGATCGGGGTCACGATCAGCGCTTCAACATCCGGATGCACAATGGGGCCACCCGCAGAAACGCTGTATGCCGTCGAACCGACCGGACTTGCGATGATGACGCCATCGCCCGCGACATCTGGGCCAGCGCTCCCCGAAAATTCCAGTCGCAATTCGATCATTCGGAATGGGAATCCCGCGCTCACGACCGCATCGTTGACTGCGACTCCATGAAAGACCACCGTCCCATCCTTGCGTTTGACCATCACATCCATCACCATTCGTTGGCGCACGAGCGGATTGAGACCGAAGATCGACTCTGCTTGCGCTTTCAAAGAAGCGGGATCGAACTCCGCCAGGAATCCGAGTCGACCAGAATTGACGCCGACGAGTGGAACGCCCCGATCAAGAATGCGTCGAACTTGTGCGATGAGCGTGCCATCGCCTCCAACGGCGACCATTCGATCGAAGTGCAAGCTTCCTGAGAGCGCGGCACTGTCGGCTTGAATCTCTGCAACGATTTCTGCGTGCTTGGCGACAATTCGCCGGACTTCGTCAAGGATGATCGCGGTGGCTGGGCGATCGGGGCTTGCGGCCAAAAGCACTTTCATTGGCGAACTTTCATTGGATGGCCTACGAGACGATTCCCTTGGTGAGTCGCATGAATGCAGTTTCAAGATTCGCCGGTTCATGCGAGAAGCGAGCGACTCGAAATCCTTGAGCAATCAATCGACTCGGAATGTCGCTGATCGCAAACCCGCTTTTGGGGTCGATCGTGACATCGATTCGAATGGCCTTGTCTTCCCGCTCCAATGTGACCTTCAGAATACCCCGAACTTGCTTAAGGAGCGCCGCGGCCTCTTGTGGTCGTTCGTCGACGACGATATGGACGACTCCGCCCGTGCCCGCACGAGAGAGCATCTCAGAGACAGTCCCAGAGAAGACCAACTTCCCCTGTTCGACCACTCCAACGGCGGTGCAAAGTTCGGACAATTCGAAAAGGATATGAGACGAAATCAGAATCGTCTTGCCCATCCGCCGAAGCTCCTTCAGCAATTCGCGCATCTCGATGCGCGCACGCGGGTCGAGTCCGCTCGACGGTTCGTCCATCAACAGCACCTTTGGGTCGTGCAAGAGGACTCTCGCGACGCTGAGCCGTTGCTGCATTCCGCGTGAGAGTCCATTGACGTCGGAGGCGCGTTTCGAAACAAGATCAGTCAACTCAAGCACCTCGCCGACGACCCGCATTCGTCGCTCCCCATGGATTCCATAACACGCGGCAAAAAATTCCAGGTACTCGCTGACGAGCATGTCGTCATATGCGCCTAGAAAATCAGGCACATATCCGATGATCGGGCGGATCAGGTGGTTTTGATAGCCGACCACGTGACCGTCTACGCGTGCTTCGCCCCAGGTGGGCTTGAGCAGCGTCGCCAGAATCTTGATGGTCGTCGTCTTCCCGGCGCCATTGGGACCGATGAATCCATAGCAAGTGCCTTGGTCAATCGTGAGATTCAGATTGTCGAGCGCGATCAATTCGCCGTATTTTCGAGTGAGGTTGACCGTCTCGATCATCGACATGGTTCCACTCTAGTCCCTTCTTGGAGCTGCAAATCGTTCGTCCAGTGGCAATGGAAAGATTGCTCGTACCAGGACGATCCCTGAACTCGGAACTGTCTCACCGCCAATCTCAATTGGAACCGGGCAGGTCGCCGTGTCCAGATACCCCCAGATGATTACGCACGGAGTCGTGAACCACGACGAGATGTCGATCGATCGACCCAGTATGCGCTGTGTCCGGACGATGGTGTCTTCTTTCAATTGGTTTGTGTAGTAGGCAGGGGGCTGAAGCATTTCGTACATCCCAAGCATGTCTAGGAAAAGTCTGCGTCGCTCGGGGTCGATCGACACGCCAAGCGCGCCAGCGCCAAAGCGACCCACCTGTGTTCGCAGGTCGCTAGTCGTGAATGGATCCACGAACCGAGCTCGAATCGCGTTTGCGAGATCACCGATCCTCTCGTCCACCCCCAGCGCACCGCCTGGATAGAGCACCTCTTTCAATTCGATGGGGTGATTGGGATCCCATGTCGTCATGATCGCGAACCGTCCGATGTTTGGAAGCGCATCCGACGGAGCATTGATCCTCGAATTGTCAGCATTGGGAACGGGAGGCTGGTTTCGAATCGGCGTGATATGGATGATGCCAACATCCTGGAGCGGACCGGGTAGCGTGTGCTCTATCAATCCAGTCAGAAGAACGCGAATCGGTTCACCGGGGATCACAGTTTGCGCCACTTGCCGCTTGGGATCGGGTGCGAATGGCGCCTTTCCCCACCTGCTCGGGACAGCGCCCATCCACTGCGTTTCAAAGCTCGCAGAAGTAGCACGCGCGGCGACGGTCAAAGTTCCCGATGACTCCAATGGAACGGCAACGCGAGCCGGATTTGGAAAGGTTTCCGCCTGTCCCACCAATGGCGCGGACCATCCAACAAGCATGTTTCGTCGCGTACTTCCTGGATCGACGGCAACTGTTGTCTGTCCGTACCCAGGCAGATACGCGCTGAACCAAGATGTTGCCCTCGACATCGCCGTGTCGGTGGTCGGTTGATTGTCCGACGAACGAACGATGGAATCCAAGACGGTCAAGTGCTGCACTCGAACGCGACTCGAGTAAACGACCCCCCCGATGATCCACACTCCCGAACCGAAGACGACTGCCACTGTGGCGAAGAGCATCCACGAGTGTCGCTCCAACTTCATCCACTTCAATAATCCGAATCCACCGGGACCCGCGACGACCCAATAGACAGCGAAAAGCAAGAACGCACCCAAGATTCCGACCGCCGCTTCGCCACGCATGCCGATGACATCCGAGACCAAGTCACCACGCCCCAAGTCCACATAGACCGGCGTCGAGTTAAGGAGTCTTTTCGAGTCGGCGAGTTTTTTGTATTCCTCGTTGGATGGCGAATCTGCACGCCGCGCGAGAATGCGATTCCAGAACAAGTCAGCCTGCGGGATTCCCCCAGTTTGCAGGGCACGTCGCGAAAGGCCGTCGACATCGATTCCAATGATTGTCACGCGCCCATGTCCGAAGGAGCGAGTGATGGCGACGATCTTTCCGTCGAGAGAATCTCGACGCGGGCTCGCAAACCCAGTGCGCTCGTCGCGAGGAACTGGAAGAAAGAGCAGTGGTTCAAACGCCTTACTCTTGCCTGACTCGACGAAGAAATTCACGGGCATCGTCGCAGTCGGATTGAGCAGTTGAGTCGACTTACTGACGACAGGGAGAAGCTCGCGGATCGGAACCGCATCGATGCGCTGCACCTTCCAGTCGGGCATCAGTGGAGCCAATGGGTGATTGCTCTCGCTCGCCAAGCCCCATGGATCGGCGGCCTCGGGCAAGACCACGATGAAGAGTCCACCGCGACCGACCCACTCGCGGAGCGCACGGGCCGCATCTCCGGACAACGCTCGAGGACCGCCCTCGGACCAGATCAACGCTGAGAATTGAGCCAGCCCCTCCCAACGATCGGGCAGATCCTCCGGTCGGATTCCGCGGGCGATTCTCGTTATCACATTCATCGAAGGGATCGCGCCACCCAATGATCCTGGTGTGGCAAATGCGTCCAATCCCATTCGTCCACTGCCAACGACGGCAAAGATGTCCTCGACCAATTCGACGCAGACTGTTGGATTCGTGCTTCCTGCGGGAGAAACACGCGCAGATCCGAGCTCGCGACTTCGCCGGCCATCCTCAAACTCCCAGACGCGAACCGTGTAAATTTCGTTCATCGCCACTGACTGAACGGACTGTGGAGGAATACGTGCGTAGAGCCAAGTGGTCGTTGGAAGACCCGGATCGATGACCAGTTGTCGAGTGACCTGTGCGATATCACCGTTGCCGTCGGGAAGTTCCCAAGCGATTTCAATGGGAGTCGGCTTGTCGAGCTGTCCTTGCAGGACGAACTGCGCGCCAATGATGTCGCCAGTTCGAAAGTGACCTCCGACACCGAAAGTTTCGAGCGTGATCGTGATTGGCCCATCCGCGCCACTTGTGCCCGCGACGAACGCAAGCGAGAGCGCGAGAGCGAAGCCGTAAAACCCAGGACGCTTCAAGTGTTTCAGTCTCAAATTCCGTGTGAAGATATGCAACTCTAGAGCCGCATTCGCCCGACTTCCGCCAAGAGAGCCGCATGAGACTTCTTGGCGCCGTCGAAGCAACCAACCTCGAACTTTTCATTGGGGGAATGCACACAGTCGTCGTCGAGCCCAAACCCCATCAGCAATGCGGGTGCGCCAAGGATTCGTTGGATCGCGCCGACTGCGGGAATGCTCCCGCCCGATCCGATCAGAACTGCATTGCGACCGTACACACGTCCGAGTGCGCGTTCTGCCGCCGCAAGGAAGGCGGATCCATCCGGCACCTGAAAGGCGCGGTTCACGCCGAATTCGGTGATTTCAGCACGGCAGTCCTTCGGAAGTTTGGCCGTCACAAATGCGCGAAGCGTCTTCAAGATCTTGTGCGGGTCTTGATCGGCGACGAGGCGAAACGACACTTTCGCAGTCGCATGCGACGCGATCACAGTTTTCGCGCCTTTGCCCATGTAGCCGCCGTAGATGCCATTGATGTCGCATGTAGGACGACTCCATGTTCGTTCAACGGTCGATCGATCCGCTTCGCCGTACGAGTTCGTCAATCCAACGCTTCCCAGAAATTCGGCATCATCGAATCCGAGATTCGCTCGTTGCTCTTGAATACGAGTCGGAACCTCCTTGACATCGTCATAGAACCCAGGCAGCGTGATTCGTCTCTTCTCGTCGTGAAGTGACGAGAGAATCGAGGTCAGGACATTGATCGGGTTTGGGACTGCGCCACCGTAGAGGCCCGAGTGCAGATCCTTGTTCGGTCCGTGAATCGTGATTTCCACATAGACCAGTCCGCGCAGGTTCGTTGTGATTGCTGGAGTTTCGATATCCCACATTCCTGTGTCAGAAACGACGCAAGCGTCCGCCTTCAGGTCGATCTTGTTTGCCTCGAGGAATGGTTCGAGACTCTCGCTCCCGGACTCTTCTTCTCCCTCAAGCAGAATCGTCACTGCACAGGGCAGGGTTCCGTGAACCTTGATCCAAGCTCGAAACGCTTCGATGAAGGACATCACTTGTCCTTTGTCATCGCATGCGCCGCGCGCGACGATCCGCTTTCCACGAGGGCCATCGATCAACACGGGTTCGAATGCTCCGCTCTTCCAGAGGTCGATGGGGTCCGCTGGTTGAACGTCGTAATGTCCGTAATACAGAAGTCGCGGTCCGTCGTATCCCGGCGGACCCTCGTGCTTGGCGACCACCATTGGGTGCCCAGCGGTTGGCCGAACTGCCGCGTTGAGGCCGGCCGACCTCAGCTGATCACACACCCAATCGGCGGCGCGAGCGACACCCGCCTTGTACGCGGGATCTGCGCTGACGCTGGGGATGCGAAGGAAATCGAAGAGTCGATCGAGCGCGCCCGCGGAGTCATTGCGAAGGTGGTCGAGCACCGGATTCAGTTCGTCGGTCATTCGACCTTGGATGCTACCGATGCCATCGCAGGTGTTGGTTGCTCGATCGATCTTCACGGCTAGACTTCGCACCGTTGCATGAACGAGAGTCCTTCAAGTCCCTCCCCGCATCGACAGGCGAGCAGAGTCGGCTCTATCGACTGGTACCACGCACTCCCATTCTTGACGATCTTTGGTGCCGTCCACGCCGGTCTTCGACCCTCGCGTATTGGATTGGCATTCGTTCTTCTCCTTGCCGTCGTCGCAATGGGGAGACTCTGGGATGGATTCTCGCCACCGACATTTGCCCCCGAAGGACTCTTCGCTGGTCCACTCAAAGAAAAAACACTGGTGGATTCGCAAGACTCCGTGCGCTCGATCGTGATTCCGGATCTTCGACCAGAGGATCGATCCGCCGCGAGCACCGCTTCGCTCGCGGCTCTCAGTGAGATGCTTGAGTCGGCGGCACAGTCGGGAACCGTTCCATCATTGGATGCTTCTCGTTACTCCACACTCGCGCGGATGATCGATGCGGCACGACCTCGGAGTTCCTTCGAGGCGATGAACGAGGCAGTCCGAGTCTCGTTCTACGGACTCGTCGGAAGCGTCCTCCGCGCGGATGTTCAGTCGGCGATCGTCGCTGGGAAGGCGCTGTTCGTAGGGGTTCCCATCGCTTGCTGGAACGCGGCGCCATGGTTCACGATCTACTTCACGATCGGATGGTGGATGGTCGTCGGTTGGGGCGGTGGCGTCCTCTGCCGTGTCAGCGCAGGGGATCTCTCTTCGCGTCACTGGTCGATCGCGAAAGCGAGCGAGTTCATCAAGCCTCGGACCTCCACGCTCATCATCGCGCCACTCTTCGCGCTCGCGCTCGGATTTGTCCTGTGGGTTCCAGCGTGGATCCTCGGATTCCTCGGCAATCTGCCACTCTTCGACATTGTCGTCGGCGCGCTCTTTGTGATTGCATTGGCATTCGGCGCACTTTCGGCACTTGTGATTTTCGTCGCACTTGTTGGTTCGCCGCTGATTGCCCCAGCGGTCGCGTGCGATGGATGCGATGCAGTCGAAAGTCTTCAGAGGGCGGGCGCATACATGCTCGCGAGACCGCTCCATCTGATCTGCTACCTGATCCTCAGCGTGGTGGTGATCGCGCTTGGAACAGTAGCCGCGGACTTTGGTGCGACCGCGATGTGGGCATTTGCACGAGGCGCGTACGACTCTGCGAGTGGCGAGCCCGCTCTCTCTGCGGTTGGCGCGTTGCGATTTCTCGAACCCTATAATTCTCCACAGCCGATGATTCTGGGAATGACCCAGTCGGCAACGGCATCGTTCATTGATATGTGGCGAACGATTTTGTGCCTCTTG
The DNA here is from genome assembly GCA_945868805.1 of Singulisphaera sp. GP187. Taxonomy (GTDB): domain Bacteria; phylum Planctomycetota; class Phycisphaerae; order Phycisphaerales; family SM1A02; genus F1-60-MAGs104. The sequence goes on along the minus strand of CAMBMO010000028.1, from coordinate 8,440 downwards.
ATCGGCGCATGCGCGATGTCGATTGCCGCATCATGCGCGACACGTTCGTACCTCTTGGTGCGTTCGAGCGCTGATGGCCAAGATTTGTGCGATCTGTGGGAAGACGCCCCGCGCGCGTGACGCCACTCGGTTCGATCTCTCGCCCAACCCATCTCGCCCAACCCATCTCGCCCCAAAAGTAGTGCGCTAGCTCAATCCGCCCTTGAGATCTTTTCCGACCCCACCAAATTTGAGCAGCAGCTTGCGCATCGAAGGATCGGACTCTCGTGGTTGTCGATCTTCCGCTCCTGGTCGGCCGCCTTTGCCACCATCGCGCCCTCCCGACTCCTGTCGAATCGGAGCGTCCTGAAGTGCCTTGATCGAGAGGCTAATTCTTCGCCTTTGAGGATCGAAACTGAGAATCTTCGCCTCGACCGCCTGCCCAATCTTGAGGGCGCGATCGGTGCTGAAGACACGGTCGTGCGAGATCTCGGAGATGTGGACGAGACCTTCCACTCCTGGCGAAATCTCGATGAATGCGCCGAATTCCATGAGCCTTTGCACGGTTCCAGAGACGGTCGCTCCCACCTCGAGTCCGTTGAGCGCCTCGATCACTGGATCAGCCATCAGTTGTCGACGGCTCAGAGTGATGCGGGGGGGAATTGCGGAGAGGTCAAGGCGGATCACCTTCACTTCGACGACATCACCCACTGCGACTGCGTCCGATGCATTTTGGATCATTCCGTGCGTGAGTTCACCCATTGGAATCAACCCGTCGACTCCGCCGATATCGGCAAATGCCCCAAAGGGCTGCAGTGCGACGATGGTGGCAGTGCGTTGCATGCCAACTTCAAGTTCCTTGAGAAGCTCGTCGCGTTTATCTTTGCGCTCTTTTTCAAGCACGCGTCTGCGACTCAGCAACATGCGCTCTTTGTTGCGACGAAGTTCGATGATCTCGCACTCAAGTTTCTGACCGAGGAAAACAGAGATGTCTTCAATATGGCGAAGATCAACCTGTGCAGCCGGCATGAAAGCGTGATGGTGAGCGACCTCCATATCGAGCCCGCCAACATTCATTCCAACACAGCGCGCTTCGACTATCTGTCCCACTTTCAGGTCGCCCCACTGCGCCTTTGAGACCATCCCTTCTCTGGCGAGAATGAGAACGCCTTCGAATGGATCAAGACGTTCGACAACAAACTCCAGTCGTTCGCCAGCCGCCGGTGGGGTTTCGAAGTGGATCAGCGGACAGATCCCGTGGCTCTTCGGGCTGAATTCGACAACGACTTCCTTCCCGCGAACTTCCATGACGGTTCCGGTCCGGAGTTGTCGCCCGCCCGACGTTCGTCTGATCGGATTTGCTCCTGGAACTCTCGCTGTTGGGCGAGGCGTATTCGTCGCAAAGAGGATTTCCTCGGCATTCATCCCTCCCAACGCGCTCTCGATCTCTGCATTCAGGGCGGCGTTGATGTCTGAGTGAATGGTCGAAGGCGCGTGATCGGTGGGATCGCGATCAGGTACGGAGGAATCGGGATGCATTCGAACAAGGGTATCGCATCCACGATCATTCGGCGGCGTATAGGATCGTGGAACGGTCATTGGGCCGGTCCCCACGCGCACCCCGAAACCCCGACGGCATCCCCGAAACCCCCGCGACAAGAAGCGATCTCCAAAGAGACACCAAAGAGACACCAAAGAGACACCAAAGAGAGATACCAAGAGGAGTCAATCGACATGGAATCAAGCAAAGTGGCATGGGGGATTGAAGTCGGAGAGTTTGCGCTCAAGGCAATCCGAGTTCAGATGGTTGACGATGAGGTCACAGTGACAGATTTCGCTGTCATTCCACACCAAAAGGTGCTTTCGGACCCGAGCGTCTCCGATCGGGCTGGAATGATTCGAGTCACGCTCGGCGCATTCGCGCAGTCCCATGCCGAGCAGATCGCAACAGAACCGATCATCATGAGCCTTCCCGGAAATGTTGGATTCGCGCGGTTTGCGACAATTCCGGCGGTCGATGCAAAGACTTTGCGAAGCATGATTGAATACGAGGCAAAACAGCAAATTCCATTCCCCATCGAGGAAGTGGAGTGGGACAGCCATGTTCTTCCGGCCGACGACAGTGGCCAGTGCGCCATCGGAATTTTCGCGGTCACGAAGGAGCGCCTACAGGAACTGCTGACGCTTTACGCAGACTGCGGGATCGAACCCGATGTACTGACGCTGAGTTCGGTCGCGGTCTACAACGCACTTAATTACGATCTCGAATTGGACGAGAAAACGGAGCCGCTCGCTTGCCTCGATATCGGCACGAATTCGTCCGATCTTATCGTGGTGGCCCGCGGCAAGTTTTGGATCCGAACCTTTCCGATCGGCGGATCAGAATTCACCACGGCGATTGCGGACGCATTTGCAACGCAAAATGTCAACTACACGAGGGCAGAAAAGATCAAGGTCGACCGAACGCCGAACGAGAAGATCTTGCGCGCACGGACGATGGCTATGCGACGTGTGACCGGGCAACTGATCGATGAAATCGGTCGGTCGCGCGAGTTCTATCAAGCCTCGAATGAAGAGATTGCGGTCAAGCGCGCATTTGGGGTGGGTTCGACCCTCAAGATTCCAGGACTTCGTACCAAGATCGCTGGCGATCTTCAGATGTCGCTTGAGCGCCTCGAAGAGTTCAAGCGCGTCCACCTCAATGGCCCAGATGGAGCTGATTTCGCGGCACATTCGATCAACTTGCTGACCGCGCTCGGACTCGCGTTGCAAGGGGTCGGTCTCGCAAAGGTGGATCTCAATCTCTCCCCAATGGCGCGCATTCGCCGAAAGATCTGGAAAGCGAAGACGCCATGGTTCGTCGCAGCCGCGGCACTCTTGATCATCAGCGCGCTTGCGATGTTCATCCGTGTTGAGCTCGATCAGATCGAACTTGCCCGGCTTTCGGAAATCGTCGCACGTGCCGATGGGACGATCAAGCAGGGAACGAGTCTTGTCAGCCAGTTGAATCAAGCCCAGCAAGGGACGGCAGGTGGAAACGCAGACAACAATGTTCTCGAACTCTTGAAGGATCGAAATGTCTGGCCATTCCTTGTGAACGACACGTACGCGGCGCTCGCCGCTGCGCGACCATCAGCTGTCGAAACAGGCACGAATCCGAGCGAAATCCTGAAGATTCCCGTTGGGGATCGACGGCTGATTTCGTTGCAGGAATTTTCTGGTGTTCCGTCGATCGACGAGAATGGACAACACAGGATCGCGGTGTCGGTGCGCGTGACACTGACAAACAGGGACCCCGTTCGATTTCTCAATGAGACCGAGGGAGTCCTCGATTGGCTCAAGGCTCACAAAGAACGCAGCGATGCCCCGTACACGATTGATGAATCGTCGGTGGGAATGCCATCGTGGACCAAGATCATCGGGGGACAGCGCACGGAAGAAATGCCGGCTCAGAATTCTGGATCGAGCGAGAGTGAAAGTTCGGGCGGATTCGCGAGCGGATCCGGATCGGGCGCTACCAAAAAGAGCAGCGGTTCTGGCGCGCTGACGAAGGATCGCAGTACCGGTCCGATCCAAGACAGCGGGACTGGATTCAGAGGCACCATCGGGGGTGCGGATGACGCATCGGCGAGCGAAGGTGACTCGGCGTCAGGCGACGGAAGCGGCACCGCCGCCGGCGGCAAGCGCCGTGTGAAGACGATCGTTGTCACGCCGGACGAAAAGCTTCCCACAGTCGACCTCGCGAAGGAAGCGCCACTTCCGCAGGCGCCAATCCTCGTCAAAGAGAATGAAGCGCAGTTCGAGGGAATCCTAAAATTTAGCGTCATTTTGAAATCGCCTGCTGCAGCACCGCCACCTCCTACGGGCGAAGGCCAGTAACGCACGAGAGAATCCATGAACCTAAAGTTTGACATGAAGAATCTGTTCAAGCGCAAAACCCCCGCCGAGAGCGACTCGTTTGAGGCTCCAGCGAGTGATCGATCCAAAGTGATGCGCGATGTGGCGATTTGGATCAAAGCGAACCTCTTGGTTCTGACCCTTTCCGTGATCGCGATTGTGGCTGTGGTTGCGGGATATGTCGTGAGCTCGGACTTCTATCTCGCCAACGAAGAGTCCGCACAGGCGATCGGGAAAAAGTACGAGGAGCTGGCAAAACTGGAGCGAACTCGCGTTTCTATCACGATTCCTGGGAACGATCCGATCGAAGGGAGCGTCACCGTCAACCGAAAGTTGGTCGATTCGGTGAAGGCGCGAATGTCGAGGGGGGAGTCGACCGGCGATGCGGTTGTCACATCGGCGCTTGCACACAACAAGAACATCCACCGCCCAGTCTTGTCCCTTCGACTCGTGCAGGGCGATTCCAAGCTTCGACAGATTCACTTGGATATGCACGACAAATTGAAGGCGCTGTATGCAGAGCTCGTCACAAGTGGTCGCGGGGCGCTGCCGCCGGCCGAGGAAGACGTGCTCGTCGAATTGCAGCGGTCGAAGCTGAGATTCGTGCAGACTGAGTTGAATCAAAACATCGGCGACCCGCTCACCGCCGAACAACAGTCAAAGCTTGTCGCAGACCTTTCCGGTCGGAGACTTTCCGCATACCGAAACATCGCGGTCAATTCCGGCCTCTACTTCGACGAATCTGACCTTGGGGCGCCGAAGTCGGCGCTCTCGGATCCCAATTTGGAGAAGCTCTGGGAACTTCAATGGAGATTCTGGATCGCCGAGGACATCGTTCATGCGTGTATGAGTCTCAATGAGTCTGCGCCGATTGAGACCGCACCGATCAAGCGTATTGTCAGCCTCAAGTTCCTCGGTCAGGTTGGCGCTGGTGCAACTGCCGCTCCGACTGAGAGCGAGGAACAGCCCGCCGGCGAGACGATGTTGGAGGGCGCATCCAGTGGGACCGGAGCGGGGGGCGCCCCGATCAACTCCAACGCGGTGATTTCCCTCGCGAACTACGCACTCTCGTTTCGTGGGTGGGCGAGCAATCAGATGTACGACGTGTATCGAACGAAAGTCACTCTCGTCGTCGAAACCGCGAAGATCCCGCTTGCAACCGATGCGTTCGCGCGGCAGAATTTCATGGTGATTACCGACGCGCGAATCTCGCCGATCGATCCATTTGAAGCGATTCGAGCCGGTTACTTCTATGGAGAGAAACCGGTCTCCATGGTTGCGCTCACGCTCGAATCAGTCTGGCTTCGCCAGTGGACCGGTCCCCTGATGCCCGACGTCGTCCGTGCGCGCTTTGGAACAACCGGTCAGGTTCAGAGCACCCTCGCGCCGAGCGAAGATGCAAGCATCGATCCAAATGGGTCACAGGAGTAACGATGTCGTCCAAGAGACCAAATATTGTCGAACTTCACTGCGAAAAAATGCTCGTTGGGATCGTGGGTTTGTTTCTCGTCGCAGTCGCAGTCTGGCAGATTGTGTTCGTCCAGATTCAAGTGAAAGTCGGATCCGAACGCGTCGCTCTTCCGGCGCTCCAAGAGAAGTTGGAGCGAAAGGAAGGCGATCTCTCGCGCAAGCTCGATCCATCGGGCGCATCGCCGTTGGATATCCCTGAAGCGAAGCAAGTTTCGGCTGCTGCAATCTTCGAGGCCGAACGAGTCCGCGCCGTTGCGCCAGCTAATGCATTGGTTGCGACCGAGCCATCTTTCGGGAAACTATTGACGGGCGGATCGGTCTCGAACAGCCAGTGGTTCTATGACCCGAAGTTTCCTCCCCCTCGAATGGAAGCGGTGGTTGTATCGACTGATGCATTCGACATGGCCGCAATCGGCGACGAAACTCTCAGTGCAAATCGTGAGTTCTTCACGCCCTTTGTTTCCCCCGCAACTGCAGATGTGACGTGGGCAACTCCGTGGGTCGTCGTCGACCTCGCTTCGATGCGGGCTGAGCTATCGAAAGAAGATCGAACTCAGCGACCAGCTCGCGAGGCGCTCCCTCGACCGTGGTTTAAGGACACGCTCTTCATCGTGGATCTCGTCTTCGAGCGACAGCAGAAAGATTCCGGTGGAAATTGGCAAGCTCCGACTGTCGTAGGTTCGGTTCCTGGGCAAGAGAGTTGGCGGCCCGCAGTCGAATCGCCCTCATCGAACGCGTCGACTCGCGACACAGTCTTTGCGAATCTCGCGGACTTCGACATGCAGTTGGATGTGCTCCAGCCCCAGTTGTTTCCGATGAAAAAGAACAATTTCCAAGCTCCCGCTCTCGACTCAGCGCCGATCGATCCGCTCCTTGCCGCGGCGGAACAGGCACGGCGAAGCGCCGAACGAAAGTGCAAATCGGTCGCGGCGGAACTCGCCAAACTTGAAGAGCAACTGAAGGCCGCGGGTGGTCCGCTTGCACCTCCACCGGGTGAGGGCGGTAAGTCCGGAGGCACCGGTGCAGGAGGGGGCGGACTTCCAGGTGGTGGTGGCGGATTCGGCGGTGGAATGGGTGGAGGTGGTGGCGGATTGAACAAGCGAGATGTCGTGACAGGAGCTGACGAGGGGGCGAAGGATCTGCGTATTCGACTGACGAGGCGTGTGGATCAGAAGGGGAAGGAACTTCGAAAACTCAATGATGCATATCTGGCGAAGTATCCGGCCGCACCAAAGGGTGATTCCAGCGCAAACGATCTCGCGTCGAAAAACCTGAAGACTCTGCCGGAAATCGTCGCATGGACTCACGACTTTGGAGTTCGCGCTGGCGCCACCTATCGCTATCGAGCGACGATGAAGGTCTACAACCCATTCTTCACACGCAAGATTTTGCTCGTTCCAGACCAAGAGAATTTGTCGAAATCTCTCGCGGTAAGCTCTCTCTCTTCGGATTGGGGCGAAGAAATCGAGATTCCACTTCCGACGACATTCTTCATGACACGTGGGACGGCTCGCGAAGGTATCGGTGGCCGGAGATTGTCGATTGAACTCTTTCGATTCTCGGATGGAGAATTGCGTTCAACAGCAGAAGATGTCGTTCCTGGCGACATCGTCGGGAAGTCCTCTGTCCAGAGAGATGATCAGACTGATTTTTCAACGCCTTGGTATCTCGTTGATATTTTTGACGATGAAGGAACCGACAAGAATGGCGGAGTCGTTGCACTCTTCGGTCGGCGCGACGAATCGGGAGCAATTCATCGAGAAACTCGGACTGTCGCGGGAGATATCGATTCGCAGAAGTACAGGGACCTGAAGCAGGCCGTCGCGATGCCCGCACCCAAACCAGATCTCCCGAAGAATCCAAAGACTTAGTCGGCTTGCCCATTCAATCAATCTGATTTTTCAAGTGTGGTGCTGGATCTTCCATGCATTTTGCTTTGGGCTATAAACCTTGAGCGCAATCGACCTTGCAATCCAACCGCGAACGCGTGCTTGCCACCGAGCCAATCTCGAAGTATGCGGTTATAGGACCACATAGTGACGATTCCTTCTCGCCCAAATCGTCCGTTATGGCGTGATCAACTTGACAAGAATGCGCGTCTCGCTATTCTTGCTGTTCTGCGCAGTCGTTGACTGTGCAGCGGGTTTAGGCCCGTTCTTTGACAAGTGAGGATCAGATGTCGCATGCTGAAGCGATTGTTTTCCACTGGGAAACCAGCGGGAAATCAAGCGATTTCAGCAAGCAAGTGAATGATATTGAGTCAAGAATCATCTCGAGTGTTTAAGTTTTGTTTCAAAGTTTGAAATGAGCAGCCTGAGGGCTGGTCTCGTCTCCCGTTTCGGTGCAAACCGGAATCCGGTAGGCGTGGCCAAGCTCGGAAGGGCACACGGTGGATGCCTTGGCGTCGAGAGGCGATGAAGGACGTAGGAACCTGCGATAAGCCCAGGGGAGCTGGTAACCAAGCTTCGATCCTGGGATCTCCGAATGGGACAACCCAACCCGCAAGGGTTACCTGCACCTGAATGTATAGGGTGTAGGAGCGAACGCAGCGAACTGAAACATCTCAGTAGCTGTAGGAAAGGAAAGCAATTGCGACTCCGCAAGTAGCGCCGAGCGAACGCGGATCTAAGTAGAAGCGTGATGAAATGTCTGGAAAGACACACCATAGAAGGTGATAGTCCTGTATTCACGTAACTGCCTAATGGCCTAGAGTAAGGTGAGACTCGTGAAATCTTGCCTGAACATGGGGGGACCACCCTCCAAGCCTGAGTACTCCTCGACGACCGATAGTGAACCAGTAAGGCGACTGAACGGTGAAAAGAACCCCGATAAGGGGTGTTAAAAGCACCTGAAACCGTGTGCTTACACAGCGGTCACGGCCCTCTATGTAAATATGGGGTTGTGGCGTGCCTTTTGCATAATGAGCTGGCGAGTTACTCTATGCGGCAAGGCTAAGCGATACCATCGCGTAGCCGAAGGGAAACCGAGTCTGACAAGGGCGTCAAGTCGCATGGGGTAGGCGCGAAACCGGTTGATCTACCCATGGGCAGGTTGAAGGAGGGGTAATACCCTCTGGAGGACCGAAGCCGTGAAC
>CAMBMO010000027.1 GCA_945868805.1 Singulisphaera sp. GP187 | reverse complement strand
CGTGATTGAAATCGATCACAACACACAAGTCGTCGCGGGGGCGACCGCTTTGTTGGGAGCGGCGGCGGGAATGGCAGGGTCCCTTCTGCTTCTTCGTCGTCGCGCGTTGATGGGTGATGCGCTCGGGCACGCGACACTTCCGGGGATCGCAGGTGCCTACATCGTTTCTGTTTGGCTCGGCGGAACAGGCAAGGAGCCATGGGCGTTGATGCTCGGCGCCGCAATTGGAGCGCTCCTCGGAGTGGCGTCGGTGATCTTTGTTCGTCGTGCGGCACGCACAAGTGAAGACACAGCGATGGCGATCGTGCTCGGCTCGTTCTTCGGAATCGGTACGGCGCTCTTGACGCTCATTCAAGCCGCACCAGGAGGTCATCAAGCGGGGCTCTCGACATTCGTGATGGGGCATGCGGCATCGATGGTGACCGCAGACCTTCAGGCCGCATCGATCGTCGCGGGAGTGTGCGTCTTGCTCGTGGTCTCACTGACGAAAGAACTGCGCATGCTCTGTTTCGATGAGGCATTCGCTCGGGCGATCGGTCGACCCGCACGAGTTCTCGATGCGATCGTCCTCTTGATCGTGACGGCGGTCGTCGTCGCAGGTCTGCAGGCAGTCGGACTGATTTTGGTTCTCGCACTTCTCGTTCTTCCCGCCTCGACCGCACGACTCTGCACCGACCGCTTCGGCGTGATGATCGGCCTGGCCGCACTCTTCGGCGGGGTGAGTGGAATTGGCGGGACAATCGCTAGCTCGCTCGCAACGAAACTCCCGACAGGTCCATGCATCGTCTTGGTCGGGGCTGGACTCTTCATTCTCGCGCTCTTCCTCGCGCCACAACGTGGCTACTTCGCGCGACTCTTGCGCGCACGGGCCGACGATCGTGCACTCGCCGCGCTGCATGGCGCGCTCGATATCGCAGGGAGATCACGTCGATGAGCTCGCAGTTCGCGATTTCGACTGGGATGTCGAACTGGACTTGGGACATCGATGGTTGGATCATCGCCATCAGCATCGCCTCGGCATGCGCGTGCGCCGTCCCGGGTTCATTTCTGGTTGTTCGACGGACGGCGATGCTCGCGGATGCGGTCTCGCACGCGGTTCTTCCCGGGATCGCCATCGCATTCCTCATCTCCGGGACTCGCGATCCACTCTGGATGTTTCTGGGAGCCGCTGGCGCAGGTCTGCTCGTCGCACTCGGGTCAGGAGCGCTTGCGCGATTCGGTCGTATCGACGCAGGAGCTTCGCTCGGAATCGTTTTCACGACGATGTTTGCGTTGGGATTGATTCTGATCGTTCGTGCCGCGGACCGAGTTGATCTCGATCCTTCGTGCGTGCTCTACGGCGCTGTCGAACTTGCGCCACTCGATTCAGTGCAGATCTGGGGGATCGACATCCCCCGAGCGATGATCGTGCTCAGCGCGATCGCACTCGTCAATGGAGTCGTGGCGATCCTCTTCTGGAAGGAACTCGTGCTGAGCGCATTCGATCCCGCGCTCGCGCAGACCCTCGGTTGTCGTCCACGAGTGATGGAGTCAATCATTCTCGGGATGGCGGCCGCCACATGCGTCGCCGCGTTCGAGTCAGTCGGCAGCATTCTGATTGTCGCGATGATGATCATCCCAGCCGCCGCTGCGCGCTTGTGGAGCGAGCGATTGGTTGGCGTCGTCATCGGATTCATTGTGGTGGGTTCGATCGGTGCGATCGTTGGTCATTGGGTCGCGACCTCGATCGGACCAGTGCTCATCGAAGGAGCGCGCGATGCTTCAAGCGCGGGATCGATCGCCGCCGTCCTCGGAGGGATCTTCGCAATCTGTTTGATCGTCTCGCCTCGGCGCGGAGTCGTCGTGCGTCTTGCGCATCGCTGGCGATTGACAGTACGAATCGCCCGCGAGGACGCGATCGGGCTTATGTGGAGATTGGAAGAGGATGGTCGGACGGTTGGTGATTCTCAACTGCGCTCACTGCTCGTGCAAGGTGCGGAGGTACACGTCTTGCTTGCGCGCTTGGCGGTCTCTGGACTTGTTCGCGATGGACGCGTCGAGCGTGCCTCGGGTCTTGTTCGATTGACAACGCTCGGTCGCGAGGAAGGATCGCGTCTCGTTCGCTCGCACCGCCTTTGGGAGATTTATCTCATGCAGCGACTCGCACTGGCGAAGGACCATGTCCACGCCACCGCGATGAGGCTCGAGCATGTCACGGATCCAGCGCTTCGAGATCGACTCGCACGCGAGGGTCGATCAAGCGAGGATCGGCTCGAACGGGATCCGCATGGACGCGTCGTACCCCGCGAAGAAGTGCGTGACGAGACGCGATCTCCACCGACCGACGCGAGTTAGCAGAACCTACGAGCAGGTGAAAAACCTGCTCGATTTGGGAAGGTTTTTCACCTGCTGGGGTATCTCATTCGTGGGCAGGCTCAACCGTCTTCTTCGGCTCAACAGGCTTGGCCGCCTCAGGACGTGCCGTGAACGGTTCGCGCGACATGTTGATCGCCGCAAGTGCGACCAACTGTGCAACCTCCGCCGCGAGGCCCGCGTCGATTTTCTCGACCTGGTCGCTCACACGGTGATAGTCCTCGTGATCCTCCACCGAAAAGAGCACCGCAGGAACACCCTTGCGCAGGAATGGTCCTTGGTCGCTTCGATCGAGCCAATCTGGATGCTCGTCAATGCGAAGTTTCAACCCGATTGACTCGTTTGCCTTCTTCAACTGCGCCATGACGAGTTCGCCAACCTTGCCTCCATCGATGAAGATCTCGCGGGGCGGTCCTCGACTGATCATGTCCATGTTGAAGACGCCCCTGATCTGCCCGAGGGGAACAGTCGGCGCTTTCACATAAGCAGATGATCCGAGCAGTCCAGCCTCTTCGCCGTTGAATGCGATGAAGAGGATTGTGCATCCTGCACCACCGCCTGCCGTCTCGCAAGCCTTCATCGCGCGCGCGACAGCCAAGGTTCCCGCGACTCCGGACGCGTTGTCATCTGCTCCGTTGTAGATCTTGTCCGTTCCACTGCGCTTTGGTCGCAAATGGTCGTAGTGAGAACTGATGATGATGAAGCCATCCCCAGTGCCCGGGAGGACCCCGATCATGTTTGGTCCGCTCTCAACGTTCTTATCGATTGCTTGTCGAAATGAATCGCTTGTCGCACCTGGCGCGAGTCCGATCGCCTCGAATTTTGTCTGGATCCACTTCGCAGCTTTCTCGGCGAATGGGCTTCGAAAGAATCGTCCTCCCATCTCATCGCTCGAAAGTTCAGCGACATCCGCTCGAATGCTCTCCGCTGTGATCGCGCCCCGGATCGTGGTGAGCCCAGCTGGCGATTCGGTTGTGTCGCTCGCAATCGAAAGCATGCCCGCGCACAAAGTCGCAAACAGCGCGACGACAAGTTGAGTTTTCATTTTCATTTTCATTTGGTATCTCGATATCGCAGGAGCCTGAGGGCATTGAATGCGACGACTACGGTACTTCCTTCGTGCAGAACAACCGCCCAGCTCAGCGGAACGATGCCAAGTGTCGCGAACGGCACAAGCATTCCGACGACGCCCAGCGAGATCACAACATTCTGTTTGATGGTTCTGCGCGCGCGTCGACTGAGCCCGACGGCGAATGGAAGTTTCGACAAGTCATCCGCCATCAATGCGACATCCGCCGCTTCGAGTGCGACATCCGTTCCAGTCGCGCCCATGGCGATACCCACCGTTGCGGTCGCGAGCGCGGGGGCATCGTTGACTCCGTCGCCAACCATCGCGACCGAACCCCACTTTGCCATAAGCGCGCGCACTTCGGCAATCTTGTCCTCGGGGAGCAGTTCGGCCTTCACTTCGTCGATTCCCAGCGGACGAGCGATCGTGCTTGCCACTCGTGCATTGTCACCCGTGAGCATGACGAGTCGCGCGATACCAAGTTGCTTCAGTCGCGCGAAGATGCGGGCGACATCTGGACGAAGTTGGTCGGACATCGCGATCGCGCCCACGACACGGTTGCCAAGCGAGACCACCGAGACTGTCTTCGAGATCCCCTCCAAGTGTGCCACCCGTTCGCGCATCGCACCGGGAATTTCGGGTGCGCCATCGCGTCCGAACGCACGCGGTCCGGCGATCAACGCGCGTTCGTTTCCGACCATCCCTTCGACTCCGCGCCCGGGAAGTGCGCGTATCGATTCGATCGCGACCGCATCGATGCCATCTTGCACTGCGCGCCTCGTCACCGCCATCGCCAGTGGATGGGATGAATGTCGATCGAGCGCGCTTGCAATCGCTAGGACATCTTGCTCATTGAATCCATCGGATGCGACAAGATCTGTCACCTCAGGTCTTCCCTGAGTCACGGTCCCAGTCTTGTCGAAGGCGACGACTCGCACTGTGCCGAGTGATTCGAGATGCATCCCGCCCTTAATGAGCACGCCACTGCGCGCGGCTTGCGCGATTCCCGCCAAGACCGCACTCGGCGTCGAGATCACCAGCGCGCATGGGGATGCGCCAACGAGAACCGCCATCGCGCGGAGAAAGCTTTCTGCGAATGTCATCCCAAAGAAATTCATCAGCACGATGATCAGTGTCGGGACGCTGGCCAGGACGATCGGCGTGTATATGCGCGTGAATTTTTCGGTCATGCGCTGAGTGCGACCCTTGTTCGCCTGACTTTCTTCGACGAGCTTCACCATTCGTGCCATCGTCGTCTGACTCGCAAGTCGGGTCGTCGTTACCAGTATCAATCCGTCGCCGTTGACCGTTCCTGCGTAGACGGACGATCCAATCACCTTGTGAACTGGAACGCTTTCGCCCGTGATCGGACTCTGATCGACCGCAGATTCGCCCTCGCGTACCTCGCCGTCGACGGCGATCCGTTCGCCTGGCAAGACGCGAACCAAGTCCCCGATAGCGAGCGCATCGACCGAAAGCTCCTGCTCGATTCCACCACGCACGACGCGCGCGACCTTTGGCGCAAGCGTCCCGAGCGCGCGAATCGCATTGCGAGCTCGATCCGTTGCGAGTCCCTCCAGCCCGTGACCGAGCGAAAATAGAAAGAGCAGGATCGCAGACTCGGCCCACTGATTGATGATTCCGGCTCCGACTGCTGCGACAAGCATGAGCAAATCAACATCGAGTTGAAGTCGGAGCAACTGCGACATGGATCTGATCGTCACATGCCAACCGCCGGCTGCACACGAAGCCCACAGGAAAGAATGCGCAGTCAGGTCGCTCGCGCCGATTCGAGGTGCAACAACGCCAGCGAGCAAAAGCGCGCCGCACGCAATCGCGGAGAGTAAGTCGGGATCGCAGAATGGACTTCTGCTCGACGACTGCGATCGTTCATGGTTGTGGTTGCAACTCATCGTGTGCTTCGCGAAGAAATTCCGCAAGTCGCAGAGTAGGGCAACCACAGACGATTCAAATCGGCGTCTTCAACCCAGCAGCGCGTACAACGCACCAACCGAACGCGCCTTCGAGCATCAGGATCGTTCCGCCGAGCACCGCAGCCCCACCGACGAACCACGGCCAGTCTCCTGAAAGCAGATCCACAAACCGGAGCACCAAGAGCAACCACCCGGGGCCTTCCAACAACGCTCCCGCGACGATACGAGTGGTTCGTCCTCGGGGATCAATATTGCAAGAGATAGGCATATGTGTCGTTGCGAAGCGCGATCACTCGAGCGGATTCAGTCGCATCTGTTCGCTGACGATGAAGTCCATCGTCATGTAATCCTCTTGTGTCCAGGTCTTCGCCGAACCGAAGGTGTCCATTCGATCTCCCATCTTGCCGATGTCGGCATTCACTTTCGCGAGATCCGCGACTTGAGCTTCGGTCGGCTCCGTTGCACGCATCGCCATCCGCAAAGCCGACGACTTCTTGTAAAGCACCTGGCGCTCCGCCGCGAGCTTGGTGAATTCCTTGAACTTGGGACTTGCAGCCAATTTCACGAACTTCTGCATTTCGGGAGGTAGGTCTTCACGCGGACCTGCAACTGGCGCTGGAACGGTTGCTGGTGTTTCGGCAGGAGGCTTCGCCTCTTCAGCTGCCTTCTTGGCGGCAGGCGTCTTCTTCGTGGGGGTCTTCGGTGGCGGAGGAAGTGGAGCGACTTTCCCGCTCGGCTTGTCCTCTTTTACGGTCGGAGTAGTCGCGGGCGCCGGCGTGGTTGCCGGCGTGGTTGCCGGCGTGGTAGCCGGCGTGGTTGCCGGCGTGGTTGCCGGCGTGGTAGGGGCGGTCGCAGGAGGGGTGGTGACTGGGGGCGCAGCCTGCGGGAAAGTTGCAGACCAGGCAACTGTCGCCGAACCAGCAAGGATGATGGACGCGATCGAAGTCGCCAGTGTGGCAGTGGTGTTTCGCATGCGCCGAGAATACCCTCCCGTCGTCGCATTTTCGGGATCGGCATGTCGGTTCTTCGCCATCGCAGACCACGCCACGGCGTATGGAAACTGAGCGATCCAGCGTGTCATTGCGTATACGATTCAACCAGATGCCGTACTCCGACTCCCATTCGAGCCGTAATCGTGGTAATCGGCCACGTGCTTTTACCCTGATGGAACTGCTGGTCGTTGTCGGGATCATCTCGTTGCTCTTGGCGCTGGTATTGGTGGGATTCCGCAAGGCACGATTGATGGCGAGAAGTGCGTCGTGCCTCTCGAATCAACGCCAAATCTCGCTTGCTCAAGCGAGCTACGCGACCGACAACGGTGGTGCATACGCCAGTAACCGAACCTCTCCCGACGGCAACTTCAACTACACAATCACGAACTCGTGCGGGACATTTCCAATCCTGATCAACAAGGGGAATACGAATCCCGACTCCTACCATTCTTGGACCGCCTCATATGGCACGAACATGATCGGCACAAGGGAGAAGGAAGAGGCACTCACGAAAGGTCGGCTCTTCCCCTATGTCGGCGGCGTTCAGGTCTACAAGTCACACCTCGACCCAACGACTCGATTTCGCAGCTATTCGCTGAACAGTTTCGTTGGTGGAACGGTCCCAGAAGATTCGAACGAGTGGGCGAACAAGTTTCACACATGGTTCTGTTCTCAAGGTGTCACGCCACGCGAATGGATTTCGACCCACGTCGCTCATCACAAGTTTCCATCCCAGACGATTTTGTCGCTCGCCGAGGATGACAGCGACGGATTCAACTTCAACAATCAGGGCTGGATTATCGATCCGCGTCCACCGCTCGGTTCGATCGCTCCTGCAGGAACGCCGAATCCAGGGGCTTGGGCGAATTCCGCGGGTTGGGAAGGCTGGATTGACTGGCCTGCCTTCTGGGAACCGACCAACATTACATACAGCTATGTCGACGGATCGACCGAGTCGTACTCGCTCGCAAACAAGGCACTCATTTCCGCGATCCAGGGTCCTCCGGGCGCGGGGGTCGGGCATCGATACCCACAACCAGCCGACAATATTCAATTTGGACCATGGCGTCGAGACTGGACGCATTTTCGCGATCGGCTCTTTCCGGGTGTGATCCCGCCGATGATTCCTCGATATCAAGAACAGTGATGCGAAACACATCACGCAGTCGCGGGTTCACTCTGATGGAACTGCTGGTTGTCGTCGGAATCATCGCGTTACTTCTGGCAATGATTCTTGTCGGATTCCGCAAGGCGCGGTTGATGGCACGCAGTGCTGGATGTCAGTCGAACCAACGTCAGATCGCCCTCGCACAGTCCAGTTACGCCACCGATAATGGTGGGGCGTTCGCGAGCCCTCGGACTTCTTTCATTGGGGGATCAGCGTTGTTCACGCTGACGAATCCATGCGGGTCATCGACATTCGTGATCAACAATGGAAGCACGAGTAGCGACACCTATCACTCGTGGACCTCATCGTTTGGGGCGAGTGTTGTCGGCGCAACGGAGAGGGAGTACAGAGTCAACAGCACCGATCCCAACGCGAAGGCACTCTCGGGTGGAAGACTGTTCTCGTATATCGGTTCGGTCCCCGTCTATCGGTCGCCGCTCGATCCAACGGGGAGACTTCGCAGTTACTCGCTCAACGCGTTCGTCGGAGTCACGGTTCCGACCGATGCGTCGGGTTACGGATCTTCTTGGCAGGGTTGGTTCTGCAATCAGGGGATCACGCCACGCGAGTGGGTCACCACGCATGTCAAGCACATCAAGCATCCATCTCAGACACTCTTGTCGATCGTCGAAGATGACAGCGACGGGTTTAATTTCAACAACGAAGGATGGGTGATCGATCCGCGACCACCGGCGGGATCACTCGTTCCGGCCGGGACATTGGATCCCGCGACGTGGGGCAACTCGTCTGGTTGGCAGGGCTGGATTGACTGGCCTGCCTTCTGGGAACCATCGAGCATTACGTCGAGCAATGTCGATGGATCGACCGAGTCGTACTCGCTGAGAAACCCCAAGCTCGTCGCGCTCATTGAAGGACCGCCCGGGTCTGGCTACGGCCACAACTATCCGCAACCACCGGACAACATCTCGTCTGGCTCATGGCGGCACGACTGGACGCATTATCGAGATCGTCTGCTCCCGGGAGTGATTCCTCCGATGGTTCCGAGGTTCCAGGCCCAGTGATGACGCAACCGTCACGCCGCGGCGGTTTTACAGTGACTGAGTTGCTCGTGGTCGTTGGAATCATCGCCCTCTTGCTCGCACTCGTCCTCGTTTCGTTTCACAAGGCACGAGTGATGGCTCGCACAACCTCGTGCCTGTCGAACCAGAGGCAGATCTCGCTCGCGCAGTCAAACTATGCGACCGACAACGGAGGCGCATATGCGAGTCCGCGCACATCGATTCCGACGATGTCCATGACGATGACATTCAACAGTCCGTGCGATGACAGGCTCTTGATCAATAATGCCAACGCGAACAATGCGAGCTACCACACATGGACCGCGTCCTATGGTGCGGGGCTTGTCGGTGGAATCGAGTACGAGTTCAATGTCAACTCTCCGAATGTCCTCGCGAAGGCGATTTCGGGCGGAAAGCTGTACCCGTACATCGGATCGACACAGGTCTATCGATCGCCTTTCGATACGACGAAGCGAATTCGCAGTTACTCGCTCAGCGGATTCGTCGGCACGACGACCGCGGGCGACAATTCCAACTTCGGGCTCTCGTGGCAGACATGGTTCTGCAGTCAAGGCGTGAGAGCATCCGAGCTTGTGACAACTCACACCAACCGCGTCCGATTCCCTTCGCAGACGCTCATGTCGATCGTCGAGGATGATCCGACGAATGGACTGACATACAACGAGCAGAGTTGGATGATCGATCCTCGTCCACCTGCTGGCACCCCTGCGCCACCGGGCGCTGTGAACCCTGGTGCGTGGGGGAGCTCTGCGGGGTGGCTCGGGTGGATCGATTCGCCGGCGTTTTGGCAGACCGATGCGATCACCTACAGCTACTGCGATGGCTCGACCGAGTCTTATGCGATGGTCAACAAGAATCTCGTCACCGCGATTCAAGGGCCGCCTGGAGCGGGATACGGTCCTTACTACCCACAGCCCGCGGACAACATCGCGTCCGGTCCTTGGCGGCGCGATTGGATTCATTTTCGAGATCGACTGCTCCCTGGGGTGATCCCTCCTATTGTTCCTCGGTATCAATCTCAGTAACCAGGTCCTGCAGTCACCAGTGTTGAGACTCAAGCACAAGCATCACGGCTTCACTGTCACCGAACTCCTCGTGGTGGTTGCGATCATTGCACTCTTGGTGGCACTCGTCCTTGTTGGATTTCGCAAGGTGAGAACGATGGCGCGCACTTCGGCGTGCCTTTCGAATCAACGCCAAATTTCGCTTGCTCAAACGAGCTATGCCAGTGACAACGGCGGGGCATTCGCGAGTCCATGCACATCGTTTCGAGGGGTCTCTGGACCGTTCACGATTTCGAGCGCGTGCGGCGAATTTCCAATCTCGCTCAACAATGGGCGGATGACCAACGAGGCGTACCACTCCTGGACTGCGTCCTATCCAGGGCTCGACTCCGATCGAAGTCCGATGATGAGTGGTGGCAAGGAGAACGAAGGCGCGCTTAAGATGGGGCGACTCTTTTCCTATGTGGGATCGGTCCCCGTCTATCGATCGCCTCTCGATCCGACGGGTCGACTTCGCAGTTACTCGCTCAACTGCTTCGTCGGTGTGACTGTTCCCAATGATGTGTCCAATTACGGGAAGGCGTGGGTGGATTGGTATTGCGCTCAAGGCGTGACGCCGCGCGAATGGGTGACGACGCATCTCTCGCGGATCAAGGCGCCATCACACACGTTGATGTCGATTGTCGAACAGGATGGTGGACCCAATGGCTACAACACTCATGGATGGGTGATCGACCCTCGTCCACCGGGAGGATCGACTCCGCCGGCGGGTACGCCGAATCCAGGTTCATGGGCGACCGCGTCGGGGTGGGGAGGGTGGATCGACACTCCTGCGATGTGGGAGCCTAACGCGGTCACATATAGCTATGTCGACGGCTCGACGGAGTCGCATGCGTTTCACAATCCAGCGGCCGCGCAGGCGATGCAGGAACTCCAGGATGCGGGGCAGAGCCATGGATATGTTCAGCCTCCGGATGGCGCGGCCGATGCACTTCGCCGAGACTGGATTCACTTTCGCGATCGACTTCTTCCCGGGGTGATTCCGCCGATGATTCCTCGCTTTCAGTCGCAGTAGCTCCTGTTAGGGGGTGACGTGTTCGCGCATATCAAGGTTGGAAAGGAAAAGGCCCCGCCCATCCTCTGAAGGATTTGGGGCAGGGCCTTGGTCGAAACTGAGGTCGAGTCATGACCGGCTTGCACGGGAAGACGCTCCCGCAACTCGATCAGATTGCGTTGATCAATAATCCATATCTTCGTCGCCGCCAGCAGATGGCTTCGACTTCTTCTCTTTGATGTCGGTGATTGCACAATCAGTCGTCAACAGAAGTCCTGCGATGCTCGCGGCATTCTGAAGTGCAACGCGCTCAACCTTGGTTGGGACGATGACTCCAGCCTTCACGAGGTCCTGATAGACACCCGTCGAAGCGTTGAAACCGAATGCGGTATCCGAAGACTCTTCGACCTTCTGCGCGACGATCGATCCATCGAGTCCGCAATTCGCCGCGATCTGCTTGATCGGGGCGGAGAGTGCGCGCTGGACGATTTCGACTCCGACTTGCTCGTCGCCGATGAGAGTCTTCTTCATCTTGTCGAGCGCCTTGCGCGTGCGCAGAACCGCCACGCCACCGCCAGGAAGGATGCCTTCCTCAACTGCAGCACGACAGGCATGGAGCGCATCTTCGACGCGCGCCTTCTTCTCCTTCATCTCGACTTCAGTTGCGGCGCCGACATTGATCTGCGCGACGCCCCCGGCGAGTTTCGCCAGGCGCTCCTGCAACTTCTCCTTGTCGTAATCGCTACTCGCAAGATCGATCTGGCTCTTGAGCTGCTCGATACGACCTTGGATGTCCTTGGTCTTGCCGCCACCTTCGACGATCGTGCAGTTGTCCTTGTCGATGGTGATCTTCTTGGCGCGACCAAGCTCGGCGATGGTGACATCCTCGAGCTTGCGTCCGAGTTCTTCCATCACGGGTTGGCATCCAGTGAGCACTCCGATGTCTTCGAGCATCGCCTTGCGACGATCACCGAATCCAGGAGCCTTCACTGCGCACACCTTCAGCACGCCACGCAACTTGTTGACCACGAGCATCGCAAGCGCTTCGCCATCGATGTCTTCAGCGACGATCAGAAGCGCACGACCTGCTTCAGCGACCTTTCCGAGGATCGGGAGCAATTCCTTTGCGGAGGAAATCTTCTTCTCGTGGATCAGCACCGCTGCATCTTCGAGGAAGCACTCCATCGCTGCCGGATTCGTCACGAAGTGGGGGCTCAGATAGCCCTTGTCGAACTGCATTCCTTCGAGCAACTCGACCTCGGTTTCGAGACTCTTTCCTTCCTCGACCGTGATCACTCCATCCTTGCCGACCTTGTCCATCGCCTCAGCGATGATGTTGCCGATCTGGGTGTCGTGGTTAGCCGAGCATGTTCCGACCTGCGAGATTTCCTTCGAGTTCTTGACTGGCTTTGATAGCCGTTGAAGCTCGGCAACAACTTCGCGAACGGCCGCGTCGATTCCACGGCGAACCATGTTCGCGTTGGCACCGGCGGTGATGTTCTTCAAGCCTTCTGCGAAAATCGCTTCCGCGTAGATCGTGGCTGTGGTGGTTCCGTCGCCTGCATCCTTGCTGGACTTGCTCGCGACTTCCTTGACCATCTGTGCGCCCATGTTCTCGTATGCGTCCTCGAGCTCGACTTCCTTCGCAACCGTGACGCCGTCCTTGGTGACGGTTGGGGCGCCGAATGATTTCTCAAGGATCACGACGCGACCTGATGGGCCGAGCGTGACCTTCACTGCCTTGGCGAGTTTTTGCACGCCGCGAAGAATGCGCTCGCGCGCATCGTTGTCGTAACTAATTTGCTTTGCTGTCATTGTGTACTCCGTAAAGTTTGGATGTGATTGAATGATTTGGATGCTTGATCTGGATGCTTGATCTGGACATTGCGCGAATCACTCGATGACGCCGAGGATGTCTTCCTCTGTCATGATGATGTAGGTCTCGCCGTCAACCTTGATTTCTGTCCCCGAGTATGTCGTGAAGATGACCGTGTCACCCTTCTTCACCGTGAAAGGCATGTACTTGCCGGTGTCTTTGTTCAGGATTCCAGAGCCAAGCGCAATGATCTTGCCCTGCTTTGGCTTGTCCTTCGCGCCTTCAGGGAGAAAAATCCCCGAGCTCGTCTTGGTCTGTGCTTCGTCGCGCTTGACGATGACTTTGTCTCCGAGTGGTCTTACTTTCATGTTTGCGTTGCCTTTCTTGAAAAACTGGTTTTGAAAACTGGCTTTGAAAACTGGGGATTGATACAGTGATTTGGAACTAGTTCGCGGGCCAATGCCCGGCGTAGTGTCGTTGGATGACTCGGCGGAGCGTTTCAAGCATCGACTCGAGTGGTACGGGTCTTTCGAGAACTGAGAATGCGCCCTCGCGCAGCGCTTCCGTAAGCCCGCGCGCAGATTCGCGCGCCGAAACTTGCGGTTGTCGCACGACGACCATCGGCGGCATCGGATTCATCGCACGCAACAACTGAAGAACGCGCGATCCGAGCGACTCGCCCTGCTCCTTGGCGATCAGGGAATCGTCAGCTGGGGTCGACAAGTCGATCACCGCGATATGGACTCGACTTCGAGCGATGATCTCGCTTGCCTCCCGAGCGGTCCGACTTCGAATGCAATGGACTCCCATCGGTTGGAGAAGAGGTGGTAGCTGATCGGCGAATGAATCGTCCCGCCAACCACCATAGGCGAGCAACAAATTGAGCCGCTGACCGTGGATTGGTGCAGAACCGCCACCCGAGTATTCGGGGCCGCTTTCTGCTTCGCGTCGCAATCCAAGAGTCATAGCCCGCTGACAGAGCAAAACGCATGCCAGACCCTGTCGGGATCGCCCTGCTACTCAATCCCAAAGTGGGGTTCGAGGGGGCGAAACTCTCCGAAATCTGCCACTTTGGCGGTAATCCACCGATTGCCATCCGCCACTAACTTTGGGGAATGATCGATCTCTCTGTAGCGCAGCTCTTCCGCGACTCCGCAAATTGCATCGGGAAATCCGTCCGACTCAAAGGCTGGGTGCGGACTCGGCGTGATTCGAAAGCTGGAGTTTCGTTCATTCAGCTCAGCGATGGCTCATGCTTTGATTCCGCACAAGTGGTGGTCGCGAGTTCGCTCGCCAATTACGCGAGCGAGATCCAGAAGTTGACCGCGAGCTGCGCCGTGATCGCCGAAGGGGAAATCGTCGCGAGCCAAGGCAAGGGACAGACGGTCGAGATGCAAGCGACCCGGGTCGAGGTCGTCGGATGGGTGGAAGATCCTGACTCGTATCCAATTCAACCGAAGCCCCACTCGTTCGAGTACTTGCGCGAGGTCGCGCACCTTCGTCCGAGGACAAACACCTTCGGCGCTATTGGCCGCGTGCGTCACTGCT
Source organism: Singulisphaera sp. GP187 (assembly GCA_945868805.1). Lineage (GTDB taxonomy): Bacteria > Planctomycetota > Phycisphaerae > Phycisphaerales > SM1A02 > F1-60-MAGs104. The sequence continues at coordinate 16,414 of CAMBMO010000027.1, read as the reverse complement.
TAGCGATGGCTGTGCATCGATTCTTCAGCGAGCGCGGATTCTGCTGGATCCACACGCCCATCGTTACCGGAAGCGACTGCGAAGGCGCGGGGCAGATGTTTCGAGTTTCAACGCTGGATTTCGCGAACATCCCAAAGACTCCAGAAGGAAAGGTCGACTTCGCGCAGGATTTCTTTGGCCGGGAGGCGCACTTGACCGTCTCGGGGCAGCTGAATGTCGAAACCTGGTGCACGGCACTCAGCAAGGTGTACACATTTGGGCCGACCTTTCGTGCAGAGAATTCCAATACTAGTCGGCATCTCTCGGAATTCTGGATGATCGAACCCGAGATCGCGTTCGCGAGTTTGATCGAAGATGCGCAACTCGCGGAGGACCTTCTGAAGTACATGTTCACCGCACTTCTCAACGAGCGCGCCGACGACATGAAGTTCTTCGTCGATCGCATCGATAAGGGGTGCGTCGCGCGTCTGGAGAGCCTGATCAGCGCGCCCTTCGAACGAATGGATTACACCGATGGGATCAAACAGCTTGAAGCCGCGATCGCCAAGGGGCACAAGTTCGAGTATCCGGTCTCGTGGGGGACGGATCTTCAGAGCGAGCACGAACGCTATTTGACCGAAACGCTCGTCGGTCGGCCCGTGATCCTGATGAACTATCCCAAGGACATCAAGGCGTTTTATATGCGTATGAACGACGACGCGAAGACCGTCGCCGCGATGGACATTCTTGCGCCGGGGATCGGCGAGATCGTCGGTGGCAGTCAGCGCGAAGAGCGACTCGACATGCTTGATAAGCGAATCGACGAGATGAAACTCGATCGTGACGCGTACTGGTGGTACCGCGACCTGCGCAAGTACGGCACCGTCCCGCATGCTGGATTCGGACTCGGTTTCGAGCGCACGATTGTCTACGCGACAGGCATGGCGAATATTCGAGACACGATCCCATTCGCTCGAACGCCAAAGTCCTGCGAGTTCTAAATCCTGCGACTTCGAGCTCCTGCGAGATCTAGGCAAAGAAAAACCGCGTCGCTCGTCGCGACGCGGTTTGAAATTGCTTGAGAGCTTGAACGAAACTGGCTGTGGGCGAAACTGGCTGTGGGCGAAACTAGTTCCCTGACTTCAGGATGTCGCGACCAATGATTCCACCTGTGGTGAGAATGTGGAAACTCGTCGGGGTGAGTTCGATCAATGGATCGTAACCCGCTCCGGTCGTGAACCAACCCTTCAATCCGCATGGCGTTCCCTTGTGCCAGAGACCCTTGCCATTTGCGCAAGTTGGGGTCGCTGCATTCTGAACTTGAACTCGCTTGTCGTCGATGATCGCTTGATTCATTCCGCACTGTTGCGTATGACCGTCAAGGAAGACGCAGACTGGCGACGAGTTGTATCCCTCGTTGAAGAGCCAGCAACGAGGCGTTGCGAAGTTGCCGTTCAATTCAGGACCCTGTCGATTCTGCAACCAGAGTTTTTCCATCATGAACGTTTTCTGATCTGGAAAGTTCGCCATACCCATCAGAGGAGCGCGGTATCCGCCCGGTCCGAGCAAGGCTGGCTTGCCCGCATTCGTGCAGTCTGGCATCGTGCTGGTAATCGCGTTCGCAGAGAGGCAACTTGGTGGAACCATGTTGGCAGGACTCCACATGTAAGTCGGGAACATCACGCTCTGATTGTTGACCGGATTTGGCGTGTATTCCGCCTCGTTCTGCATTCCGTAGTCGCAACCTTGAACGCCGTAACGATCTTTCGGTGCGAAGTAGGTCTTGTCGTAGTAACGACCATTCACATAGGCGTTGAAAGCCTTCGTGTTGGTCATTTCATATGCGCCGAACGATCCGTAATAAGGGTTCGTCGCATTGCCGGTTCCACCGCTACCAGGTGGCACATAGGTGAATGGAAGGAGAACTGGCCAGTTTCCGCACTGTCCAACTGCCTGTGGGCAGAGCGCGCCGTTGACCCAGTAGCCCCAAAGGCCACCATTGGTGTCGAAACCGAGCAATTGCTGAGCCGGACATGCGATCTGCGCGACATATGCAGCGCAATTTCCAGCGACCGCACCAGCATCGTCTGGGATCGCGGTGAAGTGGCGATCGGAGTAGTCCGCCGCGTAGGCGAATCCAGCGACAGCCAGATTCTTCTGGTTGGCAGTTGATTGGGTGATGAGCGCGCCGTCCTTTGCCTTACCGATGGCAGGGAGGAGGATCGCAATCAGCAACGAAATGATCGCAACAACGACGAGCAATTCGATGATTGTGAAAGCTCGACGCGACAAGAAAGTCGAACGAGACAAAGCATTCAATGGGTTCATGGGCAAGGGGTCCTTCGGGGTGGTCAACTGACCAACATCTTCATGATTGAAACTGTTTTTCTAACACGTTTTTTGACACGACGAACGCGACTCTGGATTCCCGTGACCGACAAAACGAAACGCGGGCGCACAAACCCAAGGTCGTCCAATAAGACTACGCCCTCATTGGTTAGGTGTATCCTGAGATTTGGGGAAATTGTGAAAAAACCGGTCCCGTGTGTCGCTCGTCGGTCCAAGTGCCCCTCCTATATATGCCACAGTCACCCGCTCCAATCGTGCTCGCTACATGGAGTTTCGCCATCCAAGGTGCCCATAATGGTTGGGCGGCGCTCGAATCGGGTGGCTCGGCACTCGAGGCAGTCTGCACAGTTGCCCGAGAGGCGGAGGCGGACCCGACGGTCGATTCGGTCGGATTCGGAGGCTTGCCAGATGCCACCGGGAGGATGAGTCTCGACGCGTGCGTCATGTTGGCACCCGAACGATGCGGTTCTGTCTGCGCAGTCGGACACCATCTTCGAGTGACGGATCTCGCAAGGCTCGTGATGGAACGGACGCCTCATGTCATGCTTGCGGGAGATGGAGCTGATTCGTTTGCCGACGCGATGGGAATGCCTCGCGAGTGCCTGTTGTCGCCCCAAGCGTGCTGTGCGTGGGAACGATGGCGCGCCGGCGAGTCGGCATTGCATCCGAAAGATCAAGGAGTGGATTCAGGAGCACTCACTCCGTCGCTCAGCTCGCTCATCGGCGAACGGCACGTTCCGCATGACACAATCGGCGCGCTTGCGATCGACACGCACGGCGTCATGGCTGGAGCATGTTCGACGAGCGGTCTGCCTTTCAAGCTCGCTGGTCGCGTCGGCGACTCTCCGATTCCTGGTCATGGACTTTATGTAGATCCAGAGGCTGGTGGAGCGGTCGCGACCGGCAATGGAGAATTGGTGATGGGTGTGAGCGGATCGTTCCTCGCGGTGGAGTGCATGCGCAGAGGGTCGACTCCGGCAGAGGCGGTGCGCGAAGTTCTCGAGCGAATAGAACGAAGATTCCAGCCGCTCGTGGATCAGCAGATCGCGGTGATCGCATTGAGCCGCGATGGTCGGTGGAGCGCAGGAGCCCTGCGTCCAGGATTCGCGGTCACGGTCGCGGACAGCGCGGGAATTCGTGCAGTCGCGCCAGATTTTGTTTTGAGGGAGAATGGATCTCAGTGAAGCTCTATACAAAGACTGGTGACGATGGAACAACCGGGCTCTACGGTGGTGGTCGCGTGATGAAGAACCACCCGCGTATCGAGGCGTATGGCACCGTTGATGAATTGAATTCGTGGCTGGGGGTCTGCTCTGCGGTGTGCGACAAGTCCAATGAGGGAGAGTCGCTCATCTTCGGAATGTTGACCCAACTTCAGTCTCGACTCTTCGACTTGGGTGCGGACCTCGCGACTCCATCCGGGTCGACCACGCAGGAGCGAGTCGCGCGCATTGGACAACGACATGTCATCGAAGCGGAACACTTTATCGATGAAATCGATGGAGGGAACGAACCGATTCGAGCGTTCGTACTTCCAGGCGGAACGGCTCTCGCAGCCAACTTGCATGTCGCACGGACGGTCTGTCGCAGAGCCGAACGATTGCTGGTCGCGCTGAACGAAGACAATTCGATCGGGCACGCTCCGATTCAGTTTCTCAATCGATTGAGCGACTTGTTCTTTGCGATGGCGCGACGCGCCAATCTTGCGCGTGGCGTTGCAGATCTTCCTTGGATCAAGGACGCCTGATCGCGCTCCCTCGCTTCGCAACCAATCACACTCAGCCAGTCCCGAAGCACCGATCGCCTGCATCTCCGAGTCCAGGGCGGATGTACTTGTTTGCGTCGAGTTCCCGATCGAGCGCGGCGGCGTAGATGGGTACTTGCGGGTGATCGCTTTCAAGTCGTGCGACGCCTTCGGGTGCCGCGACGAGGCAGACGACACGAAGATCCTGACATCCAGCCTCGCGAAGAAGCTTCAGCGCATGGGCGCACGATCCGCCAGTTGCCAGCATCGGGTCGACAAGAATGGCAGGTCCCGCCGAGATATCCGCGGGAAGCTTTGTGTAGTACCCGACTGGGAGTGCGGTTGATTCGTCGCGTCGAATGCCGATGTGCCCGACACGCGCTTCAGGCAGAAGATCAAGCACTCCGCGGGTCATCCCCAGTCCAGCTCGAAGGACAGGAACGATCGTGATCGGCGCTCCCAAGCGACGCACGGCTGTTCGCTCGAGTGGAGTCTCGACATGGGCGATGACCGTCGTGAATTCTCGGCAGACCTCGTACATCATCAACGCCGCGATTTCGGAAAGGAGCCTGCGAAAATCGCTGGGGTTCGTGGTTCGATCTCGAATCGACGCGAGTTTGTGATGGATCAGCGGATGATCGAACAGTCGGAGATTTCGATGTGTTGATGGCATTGCTTACATCCGATTGGGAGCGACGATCCCCATGATCGAGAGTGCATCGGCGAGCACGCGGCGCGTGATGTCGCACATGCGCAGTCGAGATGCGCGCGTCGCGTCGTCGACGCCGCGGAGAACTGGGCACGCTTGATAGAACGCATTGAATGTGTTTGCGAGTTCGTGGATGAACGCCGCCAACCGATTGGGCGCAAGCTGTTTTGCCGCATCCTCGACCGCGTTCGAATAGCGCAACAACGCAAGGGCGAGCGCGCGTTCTTCGGCGTTGACGAGAGCGATCGGACAGTCGGCATCTCGGCCGGAAGCCTTTGCAAGGATTCCTGCGATGCGTGCGTGTGCGTACTGCGCGTAGGGCCCAGTGTCGCCTTCAAACGAAACCATCCGATCAAGGTCAAAGACATAGTCGCGTGCGACATCGCTGGAAAGATCGGCGTACTTGATCGCGGCGATACCAACTGCCTGACCGATCGCGTCGAGTTCATCGCTGGACATTCCCGCCGTTGGGGATTCAGGAATCGCCGACCGAGCCCGTACTTCGCGTCGCCCGCGAGCGACAGCTTCGTCGAGCAACGCCTTGAGCGTGAAGTTCTCTCCGCTGCGCGTCTTGAGCGGTCGCTTGTCAGGTCCGAGCACCGCGCCAAAGGGGACATGCACGAGATGCGCGTCTGATCCACTGGGAAGCTTTGTCCATCCGATGAGTCGGACAGCATCGAAGACATCGCGAAAGTGGTCGCGCTGTCTGGCGTCGACGCAGTAGACGACTCGTTCCGCCCCGAGATCCTGGATGCGATAGCGAACAGCTGCGAGATCGGTCGTCGCGTAGAGCGAAGTGCCGTCGGATTTCTGGATCAGCAACGGTCGCTCGCGATCTGCGAATCGAACAACGAGCGCACCCGCGTCGCGCTCTGCGAGTTTGGCCTGAACGAATGCATCGACGGTCGGAGCGAGGCGATCCCGAAAGAAACTCTCGCCACGATTGTGATCGGGTTTGAGATCGACTCCCAGCGTGGCGGCGGTTTCGTAGACCTCGCACATCGTGACATCGATCAACTTCTGCCAATCGGCGACGACCGACGTATCGCCCGACTGCAATCGACGAAGGGTGTCGTGCGCATCCGCAAGCGCGACGGCGGCACCCTCGTGTTGGGCTTCGAGTTCGGCGATTCGGTGCGGCCCGACTTGCGTGGCACGTGCGGCGGCGAGTCCTGGTTCGTCGTCGCGTCCTTGTGCCTGGGCGTTTCGGTACGCAGTGTTCAGATCGTCGAGGGTGACGCGCGCGATTTCGATCTTCGCCCGTCGAAGCGCGGCGAGGGTCATCGCGATCGGAAGTCCCCAGTCACCCAGATGGTTCTGGCGGTAGACCTTCCAACCGAGCCGTTCATAAAGTCTCGCGATCGTGTCCCCGATGATTGTTGCGCGAAGATGCCCGACATGCATCTGCTTGGCGACATTCACTCCACACAGATCAACCGCAACCGTGCGCAGGCCCTTCGCATTCGGCACACCGAGCGTTGAATTGTCCATCGCGGTCAGCGCGTTCGCGATCGTTGTCGGTCGCAGCCGGATATTGACAAAGCCAGGCCCCGCGATTTCGAAGGGTTCACAGAGATCGCGCAGGGACTGAGGCGCATGATCGATGACCAACTGCGCGATCTCTTTGGGGTGATTCCCGTGCGACGACGCGAGCGTCTTCGCCAGCCCCATCGCGAAGTTCGCTTGAAAATCGCCAAACTTTGGATTCGCAGCGACCTTGATCGACGGGTCGGTTGCCGTGCCCGCCTCACCGAACGCGCCTTGAAGCGCGATCTTGAACCCGCTGGCGAGTTGCTCGACGAGGTCGCCGTTTCCGTGACTCGATGAATTGCTTTCGCAGAGAGACGACATTGGGGAGTCGATCGTAGGGACTTATCCGCCAAGTACCGCAACAGACCGCTTATAGAGAGCCTCCATCACGGTCTTGATCGGAGCGCGCGATGAAGAGCCATCTCCGCTCGACTTCGCAATTCCAGTGACCGCAACTTCGATCATCTCGATGAGTCCGTGATAGTCGCTGAGCGCGACAAATTCACAGTCGATCTTTGCGGGGCATCTGCCCGCGAGTACTCCATCGATGTCGGACATGTTGTGGTAGTTGCCAAGTGGAAGGCACAGGCACGTCGACTCGAATCCATATGCCGCGAAGGCTGTTGCTTCGCACGCGCCTCCAGCCATAAGTTTTCGCTGCCAGCGGAAGGGCGTCTTTCCAGTGGACCGCTTCGCGTGCGCGGCGAACAATGCCGAGAGCTCGTTCGTCAGCGAGGGGCTGAAGACGCTCATGCGGTCGCCGACGCGGAGGATTGCCCCAGCGCCGATCGGCGAGTCGTGGGGAAAGCTCCGCGAATTCTCTAAGCAAATCAAGCGAGACTTGCTGGGAATGAATTTGCTTCGCGCCGCATGGATCGCGCCGATGAAGCCAACTTCTTCCGCGACGGTCAAGAGCAGTCCGACGTTCGCGGCGGATTTTTTCGCGAGCAGTCGATCGAACGCAGCGCACGCAGCTGCGACCGCAGCGAGATCATCACAGGCGTGCGTCTCGATGACCCGCACTTCTTGCGACGGTCGATCCGTCGTGCCCTGCGCGATCGTTCGATTTGCAATTCGCGGTGCGGGGAGGATCCATCGACCGATGTCTCCAGTGGCGATCGACTGAACTTGCGAAGAGTCGTCCAGTCGAGCGACAACACGCTTGAAGTGGCCGCGCGTCGACGCACGTTTGGCGGTCGGCGGTAACTCGAGCGATAGGATTCTTGCCCGCGAGCGTCGTCCGGAATAATCGATGACTTCGATGCGAGCTCCGACGAAGTATGGGTCGTGCACTCCGCCGCGGAAGTCCAAGGTCACTTCTCGGCGGGCGTTCGCAGATCCCTTCGAAGCAGGTGGCACGACGACGACGAATGCCGGATGATCCAAATGTGCCGTGACGAGAATGGGAGGCAACTTGCGGGATCGATCCTTGCGCTGGATGAGGTAGTTCCCCGCGTCGTCACGACGAATATCCAATCGAGAACGGCGTGGTGCAAGCCATCCATCGATCCACGCCATGACGCGCTCTTCGTGTCCCGCTGCCGTGGGAATGCTGGTCAGCTCCAGGAGCCAGATTTCATGACGCCGTGCCACGAGATCGAGGGAAGGTTGGATCGGAACCGACTTGGACGGGATGCGCACGCTCGACATGCGGGAAGGATAAAGTGAAGCGCCCATGACCACATTTGCTTCGATCCCCGAGATACTCGACGAACTTCGCGCAGGGCGTGTCATCGTCCTCGTCGATGATGAACAGAGGGAAAACGAAGGGGATCTCGTCTGCGCCGCGCAATCGATAACTTCCGAGACCGTGAACTTCCTCAGTCGTGCCGCTGGCGGGTATCTGTGCGTCTCGCTCGATGGTGCGATTTGCGATCGACTCGCGCTCCATCCGCAGGCTGGATCGAATTCGAGTCTTCGCGGGACCGCGTTCACAGTCTCGGTGGATGGTCACCCGCGACATGGCGTGGGAACAGGCATCAGTTCGCGCGATCGAGCAGCGACGATTCGACTGATCGCCGATGAGCAGAGTCGCCCCGATGATTTTGTGCGGCCGGGGCATATCAATCCTCTCCGCGCTCGCGATGGCGGAGTACTGGTGCGCACTGGGCAGACCGAGGGATCAGTCGATCTGTGCCGGCTGGCAGGATTGATTCCCGCCGCATGCATCATCGAAGTCGTGCGCGACGATGGCGAGATGGCGCGAATGGATGACCTGAACGTGCTCTGCCAGAGGCACGCACTCAAAATCTGTTCGGTCGAGCAGATCATCGAGCATCGATTGCGTGGCGAGACGCTGGTCAAGCGCATTGAACCAGTCGCAGGAATCACAATCGAGACTCCGGAGGGTCCCTTCACGCTTTTCGCGTGGCACAGCTCACTCGATCCGCAAGCGCACCTGGCACTCTGCCTCGGAGGAATCGGCGCACTCGATCGCGATGGGAAACCAGTCGCCCACGACGAACCGGTGCTCGTCCGGATGCACCGGCGCGACATTCTGGGCGACATCTTCGCCACCGCGCGCGGCGGCGGTCATCGATCCGGTCAAGAGACAGTTCGTGCGTCTTTGCGGGCGATCCGTACTGCCGGGAAGGGCGCTCTCGTCTATCTCAGGACCGAAGGTGAAGGCGGCGACTTGACCGAACTGATCCATCAAGTCCGACGAGGCGGGGTCGACGATGTGAATGCTCCGGATCTCACTCGCCCGAGCGGCGTGGGTGCGCGTGCCCATCCGATGGATCAACGAGAGTTTGGTATCGGCGGGCAAATCCTGCGCGATCTTGGTGCACGAAAGCTTCGCGTACTGAGCGACCACTCGAAAGCGATGCCAGGTCTTCACGGTTTCGGACTCGAAATCGTCGAGCATGTTCCTATCGCATGAGCTCCGCATGAATCCATTCATCCTTCTCTCTTTGTGTGCGTGGTTTGGTTGTCAGGGCGCAACTCAGGCGCCACCAGTGGCAACTCCTGCGACGACTGCGAGCGAAGTCGACAAGATCCTCGACGCAATGGAAATCCAGGGAGCGACCATGAAGGATTACACCGCCAGCGCGACGATGGAGAAGTTCGAAGCCCTCACCGACGAGCGCGAAGTGCGCAGAGGTCGTGTTGTTGTTCGGGGACCATCCGGCGCTGATCGTCAGATTGGAATCGCCTTCGACGAGTTCATCGACAGCGACGGGCGAGGATCGACCGATTCCCGTCGGTTCGTCTTCGATCGTGGATGGTTGTGGGAACTTGATCCAGCTAGAAAGCAGGCGATCCGTCGGCAACTCGCTCGTGAAGGCGAACCATTCGATCCGCTTCGCGTTGGAGAAGGGCCGTTCCCAGTTCCGCTCGGTCAACCCAAGCGAGATGTCCTGCGCGAATTCACTGTGGCGATGACGATCGTGCCCGACGCTCCATTCTTTCGTTCGCTGACGACCGCCAAAGATTCCACCACCACATTGACGAGCCTGCGACTCGTACCGAGAGCGGGCACCGCGATGGCACGGGATACGGCGGCGATGACGATCATTCTCGAGGGGGCATCGTTCATGCCACGCGGAGTCGAAGTCGAAGCGATTAATGGCAATCGAACGCGAGTCTTGCTTCGGGATGGTCGACTGAACCTTGGACTCGACGAAACGGCACTCGCGCTTCTCGCCCCGCCGTCGACGGAAGGTTGGAAAATCGACAACCGTCCGCTCAACTGATCGAGATACGCTCACAAGAACTCATGAGCGACCCACGCACCGCATCCCCGCGCTGTCGCGCGATTTTCGTCGCAATCTCGGCGATCTTCGCGCTGAGTCTCCCAGCTGATGGTCGTCAGGGTTCACCAGTCCCGAAGTCTGTGCAACTCTCGCCTGCGGCCGAAGCGTCAATCAATGCTGCATGGCGAAGCGCAGAAGATCGCGCCGATGCGCGTGTGCGCCATGGAGCATGGACTGCCGAGGACCTTCAGCAACCCGCGCGGCGCGCTCGTGCTGCGATCGATTCGGGAATCCCAAACGCAGTGACGACGAGTGCAGTATTGCCACCTGGAGTGCCAGCGATCCTCGGCGCTGAAGCGCTGGTGAAACAAGGCCGATTCAGTGAGGCGATTCAGGTTTTGACTGATCTGCCTGGAGCGTTCGCTTCGTCGCTTCGAGCCGCGTCTTTCGAGGGACTCGGCAGACTTGATGAAGCCGCTGTCGCAAGTGCCGAGTCAGTGCGCGATCTCGTCGATGGCAAGGCGATCACACCAGCCGAACTGGTCGTGGTCGCCGAGGCGATGTCGGTCCTGGCACGTGTGCGCGCTGCGGATACCGCCGCGTGCGAAGCGATCATCAATACGCTTGCCGATGCACGTGACAACGACCGATTGGACTGGCGCGGGCGAGTCGTCGAAGCGAGGTTTCTCATCGAGAAGCACAATGTCGAAGAGGCGGTCGCATCGCTTCGGGAAGCGCTCTCGCTGAATCCCCGTGCGTCCGAAGCGTGGCACCTGCTTGGACAAGTCGCGCTCATGGGATTTGATTTCGATGGCGCAGAAAGCGCCGCCCAGCGCATCGTCGAGAGTGCGGCGACAGTCGATGCAACTGCGACATGTGCGGTCGCCGCGGTGTTACGCGCGGAGTCCGCGTGCTGCCGTTTCGACGCGGACGAAGCGCTTGCGGTGCTTCAGCAAGTTCGGCGTGACGAGCCATTCCTTCCCGCCGGGATCGCGCTTGAAGCATCTGCGTACGCGCTGAAGTACGACTTCGATGCCATGCGCGCGACACTCGCGAAGGCCGATGCGATCGCACCCCAAAGTGGTCGCGCATACTGGCAGGTGGGGCGGTTTCTCGCGCTTGCTCGGCAGTACGCCGACGCGACCGATCTGCTTGCAGAAGCGGCACGGCGCGAACCCAATTGGAGCGTCCCTCGCAACGAACTCGGATTGCTTGAAATGCAGGCGGGTCACGACGATCAAGCACTCGCTGCACTCGTCGACGCCGCGCGTCTCGATCCATACGACAAGCGCGTCAAGTTCAGCAAGAAACTCCTCGAGGAGATGGCGGGGTGGAAGGTCTACAAGAGCGAGCACTTTCGCGTGCGTTGCAAACCAGGGATTGACGAAATCCTCGCATCAAGCATGCCCGCGCACTTGGAAATGATGTACCGCGAAGTGTGTGATCACTATGGACATGAACCGAGTGAGATCACGACGATCGAACTTACGCCCGATCATGAGCACTTTGCGGTTCGTATCACGGGGATGCCACAGATTCATACGGTTGCGGCAAGCACCGGTCCGGTCATCGCGCTTGAACCGCCTCGAGATGGCGAAGCGAGCAAGTCGTTGGGGAAATTCGATTGGCTTGACACGATCCGACACGAATTTGTGCACACGGTCACGCTTGATCGAACAAGCAATCGCATTCCGCACTGGTTCACCGAAGCGGCCGCGGTCGACATGGAACACAAGGCGCGCGACTGGAACACCTATCAGCAATTGGCGAATGTGCTTGCCAAGGGCGAACTGTTCGACCTCGATGGAATCAAGTGGGCGTTTGTGCGTCCCAAGCGCCCTGCGGATCGCGCGCTCGCCTATGCGCAAGGGCACTGGATGGTTCAGTTCATGCGCGAGTCCTATGGCAAGGGAGTCATCGTGCAGTTGCTCGATCGATATGCACGCGGCGAATCCGAAGCGAAGGCGTTTCCGGCGGTGCTGGGAATTTCGCGCGAACAGTTCATGACCGACTTCACCGCGTGGGCGACGCGACAAGTCGTTTCGTGGGGGCTCGCACCAGAACCGCCGATCGATTCACTGCTCGAGCAGGCGAAGAAAGATACTGGCCCCGCATCCGAAGACGCGCCTCTCGCTGACGAAGTGATTGCCGCGCTCCTCACGCAGTATCCGGAACATCCCGATGTTCTTGAAATCGCCGCCCGTCGCGCCGTTTCGCGATCCGATGGCGATGCGAATGCCAGTGGGATGGACGACGCGACCACGCAATTGGTCGAGCGATATTCCACGAGTCGTCCTCTCGATCCGTGGCCCCATCAGCGATTGGCAGTGCGCACACTCTCTCGCGGGCAATTGAGCGAAGCGCGCGACCACTTGCTCTTTCTTGATGCACGAGCGGACACGGATGCGACATACGCACTCGAAGTCGCTGCGCTTGGACGAAAACTCAAGGATCCGACTGCGGCGCTGATTGCGGCAGAGCGCGCCACGCGCATTCAACCTTACGACGCGCCGACACGCGAACTTGCCGCGTCATGCGCTCTCGAGGCGGGGGATCTCGCCGCCGCACGAACGCACATCGTCGCATTGTCGATGATCGAGCCAGATCGCCCACAACATCGCCGGCGCATCGAGCGTATCGACGAGTTGATCGCGCAACGAGTCGGCGCTGTCAAGGATCCGTAAACGCGAGGTCGCGCGAGAATGATTCGGGAAGCTTCCAGAGCGCCATCGATGCGAGCGCGAAGCAAATTGCGCCAGTGATCCAAGTTGCGCCGACGGCTCCAGTCGATTCGGCAAGCAGGGTGAAGAGCATCGTGACCGGGACTGCGCTCACTCGAATCAGGTTGGGCACCATCGTCGTCGCTGTTGCGCGAACATTCGTACCGAAGAGTTCACTCGTCGTTGTAATCGTCACGATCCAGTACGCGCTGAAGAATCCCATCAAGACGGTCGTGCCGGCGTACCAATGGGAACTTCGTGGTCCGAGTGTCAGCACCAGCGCGCAAGCGATCGCCGTCCCCGCCATAAAGACTCCGATCGCGACCTTTCGAGATCGCAATCTCTGCGAGAGCAACCCGCTCGCGATGTCCCCGAAGATCGCGCCAGAGTAAAAGAGTGCAACCAGATGGCCAGGCTTGGGCACGGGCGAGAGTCCCATCTCCGCAGCGATCTTCGGCGCGAGTGCGACGATGACCGCCAGTGTGAACCAAATCGGCATTCCGACGAGGACGATTCGAAGCATCAGGAGCGATAGCTTTCGTGAGCGCAGAATTGGAATGATGCCGCGCGAGAGTGTTGCGCCACTTTTTTCGAGCGCCTGGAAGAGCCCGCTTTCGAAGACGGCGAATCGCAGTGCCAGTAGCGCGAGCCCCATGCCCCCGCCGATCATGTACGCAAAACGCCATCCAACGAATCCATGCACGACTCCCGCGAAGACAGCGCCAACGACCCCGACGGCGCCGATGATCGTCACTGCAAGTCCGCGTCGGCTCCGGGAGGAAATCTCCGCGACCAATGTCACCCCAGCGCCGAGTTCTCCAGCAAGTCCGACACCTGCGATGAAACGCAGGATTCCATAGGTGGTGACGGCGTCCCACTCTCCCATGAATGCAAGTGGTCCACTCGTCGCCCCAACTCCAGCGTTGAGGAAATTCGCCAACGAGTAAAGAATGATCGACCCGAAGAGGACGCTCATTCTGCCACGCAGGTCGCCAAGAACTCCCCACAGGACTCCGCCCACCAGCATTCCGATCAACTGCACATTGAGTAGCCAAACTCCGGTGGTCGTAGCCTCTTCAACGGTCAAGCCGAGGTCGTGAAGGCTGTCCCACCGAACCACATTGAAAAGTATGAGGTCGTAAACATCGACGAAGTACCCGAGCGCGGCAACGAGAACCGCCATTTTCTCTGCTGTCTTTGGCTTTCGCATGCGGGACGGGAATGTATCGCACTGCCGGGACAATCTTCGAGTTCGTTATATATTATCGGACTCATAAAGGTTTTCATGCAAATTCTAACGATATTCGCAACTTGACACTTCGAGTGGGCAGGAATAGCGTGCCCGCCTGTGTCGATCCGAACTAACTCGCCGGAGGTACTTCAACTATGCAACCGAATAAAAGCGTTCTCGCACCTCGTACTTTCGTATTCCAGCGGTTTTTTTCAGTAAATCTGTGCCTCAGTGCCGTATGGATCTGCTCGACCGCTGTCGCGCAGACATACTCGCCGGGCGCGATCCCGGTGATTCCGGATCCACGAAAGCCATCGACGGCGATCCAACCAGCGCCCGCCGCGACCGCAAAGCCAGCGGACCAAAAGGCAGTTGCAACGACTTGGGCGAGCGAAGCCCGATTTTCGCAGTCGACGCTCTTCAGCTTTGAGATGCAGCCCGCGGGTCATCCAAAGATGCCCAGCCCCGACACGCTGATCCAAACGCCAGTCACGCTCTATCGATCTGGGACAGGACCAGCCACCTCTTACTCGGGCAGCGAGAGCGCAGGTTCAACGAAAGTCACGTTGACTCTGTCTGAACTTTCCAAAGCCAATGGGTCGCTGACAGACTCCGCCCGCGTCACGATTCAGAATGCACTGGTCGCCACTGCCAACCAAGCTGGTATCGGTGGAGTCGCATGCCTGATTGAACCAGCCACGACCGCGCAAGGGATCAATAAGGTCAAAATCGTTGCCGCGCAAGTCGGCAGCGTTCGAACGGTTGGAAGTGGTGTCCGCGCTGATCAAGTGGCACAAGCCGTCAATGACCCCAAGCAGGCGACTGTCGCGGACGAATCTCCGATCAGGCCTGGAAGCCTCTTAGAGAAGCAAGTACTCGAAGACTATCTTTACTCGCTCAGCCGCTTCCCTGGTAGGACGGTGAGTGCGGCAGTTTCGAGTGAGCCATCTTCTGCTCAAGTGGTGCTTGATTACTACGTGCAAGAGAAGAATGTCTTTGATGTCTATGCATCGATATCGAATACCGGCACGAACGAGACGAATCTTTGGCAGGAGCGCATCGGCATCTTGGCAACGCAGTTGTCCAACAATGACGACATCCTTGCTGTCGAGTACCAGACCTCGTCGTTCTCCGAGACTTGTTCGGTCAACGGCTACTACGACGCTCGCGTCGGCACGATGAAGGACCTGCGATGGCGAGTCACGGGGCAGTGGGGGCAGTACAACTCTTCCGATGTCGGACTTGCAAACGAAGACTTCAACGGAAGCAACTGGGGAGTCCAAGGTGACTTGATCTGGACCATGTATCAGAAGGGCAATTTCTTCCTTGATTTCGATGCGTCTGCGCGAGTGTGGAATTCGCAGACCGAGAATGTCCTTCTGGCTTCGAATGGCGATGCGACATTCTTTACCGGATCGGGTGCAGTTGATGCGCTTGCGATCGGTGATACGTGGGCATTTCAGGGGAGCCTTGGTGCGATGTACACGACCACCAATGCAAGTCAGACATCGCTCAATGACCTCGGTCGTGCGGATACATCACCCAACTGGACGACGATCAATGGATCGGTCTACGGGTCGTTCTATCTCGACCCATACCTCGATAAGTCTTGGGGATCGACCGGTCTGAACAAGCCGTTGATTCACGAGCTGTTCGGTTCGTTCCGCGGTCAGTACGCATTCGATTATCGACTGACTCCACTCTCGCAGTACACGATGGGAGGCCTCTATACGGTCCGTGGATATGCGCAGTCGATCGACGCTGGTGACAGCGCCTTCGTTGGAACGATTGAGTATCGAATGCATCTTCCAAGAATGTTCGCGGCGACCGCGCCGAGTGGTGGCAATGCTCCATTCGTCAACCGTCCATTCCGATGGGCTCCAGATAGTTCCAATGGAGCGAGTCCCGATTGGGATCTCGTCCTGAGTGGATTCTTCGACGGAGGCACGGTCACCAACAGCAACTCGTACTCATTCGAAGTGAATACTCCGATGTGCAGTGCGGGAGTCGGACTTGATCTCACGATCCTCGAAAATATTTCGATCGGCGTCGACTGGGGCTTTGCGCTCACGACAATCGATCAGCTTGATGTTCAGAGTGGCAGCAATCAGTTCTGGTTCTCGGCCTCGATTGTTTATTGATTCTTATTCCAAGGAAATACGAAATGAAGAACTCCAACAATAATTCCGTGAATCAGTCCCGCAACTCCTCCGACTGCGCTCTGCAACCTTCTCCCAAGCCATCTTGGATCCGAGAATCGCTGACGGCGACTGCGTTCGTCTTCGCATGTCTCTTGACGACATCGGTGCTTGCAGGAGCAGGCGCGGAGGGTCGCCATGTGGCTCGTGGCCGCGTGACCTTCTCGCAAGATGGAAACCGTCTGATCGTTCGCGCGAGCAATGGCGCGGTGATCGAGTACGACCGCCTCTCGATCGAGGCTGGTCAGATCATGCAGTT
>CAMBMO010000026.1 GCA_945868805.1 Singulisphaera sp. GP187 | reverse complement strand
AGATTCATGCGGTCATCGTATGCGCGAGCGAGTGATGGGCGAGTACCGTGCGAGTGATGATGACGGCGCAATCCCAGTCGCGGTACCACCGGCAAGAACTGATCGCCGGCATCGGTCGTGCGGGTCAGCAACGGATGCGCGACGCCCATGCGCTCGTTGTCGGGTGCGGTGCGCTCGGTTGCGCAGTAGCGGACATTCTCGCACGCGCCGGAATCGGACGTCTCACCATCGTCGACCGCGACATCGTCGAAGTCACGAACCTTCAGAGGCAATCACTTTTCACTGAACGCGATGCGGTTGAGGGGATTCCCAAAGCAGAGGCAGCGAAGCGTCGCATCTGCGAAATCAATTCGCAAGTTGAGTGTCGTGGGTGGGTCGAGCATGTCGGGCCGGACAACGTGATCTCGTACGCAAGTGATGCCGACATCATTCTCGATGGTCTTGACAATCTGCATACACGGTTTCTGCTCAACGATGCAGCGGTTTCGCTCGGCAAGCCATATCTATATGGAGGCGCTGTCGCGACGCGTGGCATGTCGATGCCGATTCTCCCTGGCGAAGCATGCCTTCGGTGCATCTTTTCCGAGCCGGCGCACTTACAAACCGGCGAGACTTGCGACACAGCAGGCGTCCTGATGAGCGCGGTCGTTGCGGTGAGTGCCCATCAGGCATTGCAGGCGATCAAGTGGATCGTCGGCGCCAACGATGCCATCGATCGTTCGCTTTGGTCGATTGAAACATGGGGCAATCGCGAAAACCGAGTCTCGCTGGCCGGCGCGAAGGTTGCGACGTGCTCCTGCTGTGCCAAGCGCGACTTTGAATACCTGAGTGGTCGCCACGAGGACCAAGCAACGGTGCTTTGCGGTCGCGGAGCGGTGCAGGTCGCGCCTCGAGGGATCGAAGGCACAGTACGCAGGATCGATCTTGCGAAAGTGGCGATCATGCTCGCACCCCACGGATCGTTCGGCATGCGCGGAGGATTGCTCGTGGGAACTCTCCGCGGCGTGCAATCGCCCGCAGGCAATGCTGTCGAGCTCACAATCTTTCCCGACGGACGCGCGATCATCGGCGGATCGATCGACGAAACTTTCGCACGCGGAATTTACGATCGGTTCATTGGCGGGTCATGATCGGGAGCAGCTGGGGTACGCATATAGTGATCCGATCAATCACGCCACCCGCATTCCCGTATTCGTTTCTTTCGTTGCGGTCCTGCTCGGAAGCTACGACTTGCTCCGCGGATTCATGCACACGGTCATGTTGAAATACTCCGCGACGAACATCGCGGTGATCGACCTCTCGACGAGCACCGCGAGCGATCAACTACGACTGCTTGGCGCATTCGGAATCTCAAATCTCGAGACGGGCGTTGTCCTGATCTTGGTCGGCTTGTATGCGCGCGGGCTCGCCCTCGCGATGCTTGGCGTGATTCCTGCGGTGTACTGCATTGGGTACTTCGCGATCCACGCGAACATCGATTCGTACGCCCCGTCGAAGGCGAATTGGGGCGGGGTTCCGCCTTTGATGGCATATCTGGGCTTCTGTCTCGCAACTTTCATCGCGGGTGTCATCGTGACGCGGCGCAGATCTACTCGAACAGCCACCAGCGTCGCTTGACCTTTTCGCCGTATCTCAATCCGAACCGACGATGGGCTGTCTCGGCGATGAACGCGGCGGCTTCAGCGGGATCGTCGGTGATTCGGTAGAGCGAGGTGTCCCGTGGAGAAATGGTCCCATCTCGAACGAGCCTCTGATCAATGAAGTCGAAGAGTTCGTCCCAGTACTCGCGCCCCATCAGGACAATTGGAAAGTCATCGATCGTCTTGGTTTGAACAAGTGTCAGAGCTTCGAAGAACTCGTCGAGTGTGCCGAACCCGCCTGGCATGACGACGAAACCGTAGGAGTACTTGACCAGCATGACCTTGCGGATGAAGAAGTAGCGAAATCGGACTTGGGTATCGCAGTATGCGTTCTCCGTTTGTTCATGAGGAAGCACGATGTTGCAACCGATTGATGGCGCATGCGCGTCACGTGCTCCGCGATTGGCCGCTTCCATGATCCCAGGACCACCGCCCGTCATGATCGTGAATCCGGATCGCCCAAGCTCAGCACCGACGCGCCGAGCGAGTTGATACCACTTGTGGTTCTCGTCGAAGCGCGCGCTGCCGAAGACAGTGACACATGGACCCGCGAAGTGAAGTGCCCGAAATCCACGCACGAATTCGGTGGCGATTCGGACAACGCGACAAAGCTCCTCGAAGCGTGGTCGAGGTCCGTCGAGCATGAACTGCTCCGGCGGATCAGGGATGTGATGCTGCACTTCGTTGTTGCTCACGCGACGAAGGGTAGTTGCACTTGCACAGTCGGACCGATGATTCACCTACCTTATGGGCGTGCGAAATGACACCGTGAGTGCGGCAGATGCAGGTCGACTTCTGCTCGATGGAGCTCTCCTCGGCCGTCCACCAGCCAGAGCATCACGAGCCGAAGTGCTTCGAACTGTGAAGGCACTTGGATTCGTACAAATCGACAGCATCCATTCGGTGGAACGTGCTCACCACTTGATTCTTCACTCGCGACTCGACGGGTATTCGCCGGAGATGCTCGCGCATCACACCGAGACGAAGCGAACGGTCTTTGAGCACTGGACTCACGATGCGAGTTTCATTCGCGCTGACTGGATGCCTTGGTGGACGCATCGCTTCGAATCGGCGCATGCGCGAATGAATTCTCAGGCATGGATGCGAGAGCGACTTGGTCCTCGCGCGAAGTCCGTGATCGCACAGGTTCGAAAGGCGATTACCGAACGCGGTCCATCGACGACCCGAGACTTCCCAAAGCCACCTCGGTTAGGGCAAGGATGGTGGGATTGGTCGCCACAAAAGGCGGCGCTGGAGTACCTCTGGCGAACGGGCGAAATCGCGGTTCATTCGCGAAGGGGATTCGACAAGGTGTACGAAATCACAGAGCGCGTGCATGGTGCGCGGCCAGCGAAGCCACCACGAGCGAAACTCGTGGACTGGGCGTGTGCCGAAGCAATTGCGCGACTCGGCACGGCGACCGCACGCGAAATCGCACACTTCATGAATGCAGTCACGCTCGCGGAAGCGCGGAAATGGTGCGAGGATGCGACTCGTCGTGGCACGGTCGCTCCTGTCATGCTTGGGCGCGCCAGCAATCGCACTCTCGCAGGCATCGCGTGCCTCGACTGGCACGAGCGCGCGAAAAGTTTTTCTGCTGACAGCACTCCTCGCCTCCTTTCTCCATTCGATCCCATCATCCGTGATCGCGCACGTGCGCTTGATCTGTTCGGGTTTGACTATCGATTCGAAGCTTTCGTGCCAGCACCGAAACGCAAGTACGGCTACTACACGATGCCCGTGCTTGTGGGCGAGAAACTGGTCGCGAGAGTTGATCTTGCCAGCAAGCGCGAAGAGAGCGTTTTGAAGGTCAGTCGGGTGTGGCTCGAGCCAGGTCGATTGACGGCACAATCTCGACGCGTTGTCGCATCGGCATGCGAGCGATTGGCCGGACAATTGAAATTCAAGGTGGATATGTGCGCGATTTCGTGACGATTCGATTCGTCTCTTCGATGATCGCCTTCGCGATCACCATCTGGCTCGTCAGTGCTTGCACGACGACCCCGCCCAATCCAGCCTTTCCGACACACGCTCAGGCGCAGGCGACGCTCAAATTGATGGAAGCAACGCCAATCACTCCGTCCCATCCGATTCTGATCTTGGGCGGATATATGGATCCGGGATTCGCGGCGGCTTCGTTGGAGAAGGCGGTTCGCGCGGGCACATCACCGAGCGCCGAGATCGTCGCGGTTTCGTTTGGAGATTGCACTTCGTTCACGCAGTGTCGCAACCGAACGCTTCGTGCTATGGCACCGTGGAAGGACCGTGAAGTCGACGTCATCGCGAATTCGATGGGTGGACTCGTCGCGCGCTTCTCTGCGATGGATGCATCTCAGATCGAAGAGTGTGGACGGCGAGCCGCGACCAATGATCCACCGCTCCGTATTCACACGCTCTTCACGCTCAGCTCGCCGCACTTGGGTGCGGTCATGGCCGAGATTGGTGCGTCCAGCGTGCTCACGCTCGATATGCGTCAAGGATCGAAGTTTCTGGCGTGCCTCGATCATGCCCTCGCGACCGCGACATACGAACTTGTTTGTTATGGCCGCACCAATGACTCGATCGTCGGGATGGATCGCTGTGCACCCGAAGGGCACGAACTGCGGTGGGTCGCTACACCGAGATTCGAATTCGGGCATATTGGTGCGAACAAAGATCCGCGGATTCTTGCGGACATGCTGGCTGCGATTCGCGCGTCCAATGTTCCTTCGCCGTGACGATCTCACTGCGCAAGTACTCTCGAAGACACATGGCGCGCGGTCTTCGGATGATTCTCCCTTGGGTGATGTGCGGAGTAGTCGGGTTTGTCAGTGCCGTGGTGATCGCCTGGGTGATTTTCGAGTTTGCACCAGGGACTTCGAAATCGCTCCGTCAGACATTCGTCGGTGAGGTGCAAGTTCGATGGCCCGAGGTCAATGCGATCGCCGCTGTGCCAAAGTGGACCCGCATCATAAGCGCCGAAGGGGTGGGGACGATGCTGCTCGCGTTGGAAGAGGACGACCATGGCCACCACAGTCCAGAGTCGCAGTCAAGTTCGAAGGGCAAGGCGGTCCTGGTGGAACGCAGATTCCTCGTCGGCGCTGGCTGGCCGCAGTTGATGTTTGCCAGCGATGAACCCTCCTTGGCGAATCGCCGCGGCGCGAGATTCGCATGGTGGGATTCGGAGGAGCGAAGGGTCGAGTCTGATATGCCAGTGATTCGTACCCCATTTCAAGTCCTTTGGAATGGAGCGATTTTCAATGCACTCACATTCGGGATCGTGATCGCTGGAGGTTTGAGTTGGTGGAGGGGGCGGAGTGGGTCGATGTCACGAATCTGCTCGCGCCTCGTCATGTTTGGCGCATTTGGGTGGATCGTCGCAATCGCGATATCAGCACTGCTCATCTACCGCATCGGAATCGCGTACCCACAGTTCATCGCGTACGAGAACGATCCCATCGCTATCGCGCTTTTCTCTCGTGATCAATTCGTCGATCGAACCGGCCTTCCCTGTCCTGTGCCGAGTAGTCCGTCGAATGCGTTTCTCGGTCGTGGCATCGAAACGTGGGGATGCATGGCAGTGCGCTGGGATTTCCTGGACACCACGGGCGAGATGGACGGCACTGCCGATGGAGGAACTTGCTTCGAGGTTGGTTGGCCACTCGCGAACTTTCGTCGTGAGACTTCCGTCGCGATGCCAATTGAGTTATTCGACATCGCGCAGATGCAAGTTCAGTGGGTTGGCATGATTGTTGACACAGTGGTCTGGTCTGTGCCGTTGCTGCCATTCTTATGGCTCGCCGGAATCCGTGTGCGCCGACGGCGATCGCGTGGGCAGTGCTCCGCGTGCGGATATCCGCTCTCTGGTGCGCATCGCTGTCCCGAGTGCGGAGTCGCTGTCGGTGAGCGCCGATCTGTCAGTCGATGCGCAGTCGATGAAGATCGACCAGCCCGCGAGTATCGAGCTCGATGATGGCGCCCAAAGTCTCGACATTGCCGTTCCGGCGCAGCGAATCGCGGGGAAAATCATGGGCTGAAATGTGCCCAAATCAAATGCCGAGGCATACTGTATCGACAGGCAATCTATGAAGCATGCTGAATCAATGGCTCTTCGATGTGTGTTGGCGCTGGGCGCGATCTGCCCCTTCGCCCGTGCTGACGCGCCGATGGTCATGACGACCTTTACGCATATGGAGGGGGCGTTCTCATATCCAACCGTGCTCGCGTTCAACAATCATCTCACGAAACTGCGATTTGGAATGACGCTCTTCGAGGAGTACGGAGCGAAGATGACAATCGAGTCAGAGAAATCTTTCGCCAACGCATGCGCGACATATGGAACGAACCTGCTCGCTGAAGCTGTCGCGCGCGGGCATGGAGTTGGCACGCACTGCGACTTCGGGATGAACGAGCCATCGCAACCGCCGGCGTCTTACGCGCTTCTCTTCACAGCGAACAAGACGAAGATCGACGCGCTCGTTGGTCCTTCGAATAATCGCCATTGCTCGGGTGGAATGGGCGAGAGCGATTGGATTCTCGCGGCGCAAATCGCGGGGTTCGCGTTTCGATCGGAAGCCGTGGCGCTTGGGTTTCTGAGCATGCCGATGTCGGTTCGCCCCGCCGGCTGGACGAACGAGTACATCCGCTCGACCGTCTTTCACGACGAGTGTCCACTTGAACTGGCCGATCGCGTGCATCCGATTCGCATGTCAAATGCCCTCGACTGGGAATTTGATGATGGAGCGTCGTATGTCTTGATCGGCGGTGGGCTCGGTCGCATCGATGGCTTCGCCGAGGAGGCGGCAGGGGAGCCGATCGGGCAGAATCCACTCTTCAACGGTGCGGATGTCGGACTTTTCTTTGCGGCACTCGACGAGGCGATCGCGGTGCGCGATCCAGCGAGATTCGCGAAGGTGCTCGTGCACTTTCCGACTGCATCGCTCGATACTGCGGACGAAGCGATCATCCGCGTGATCCTCGCACGCATTCGAGACGAATATGTCGCGACTGGAAAACTCATCTGGAAGACGCAGGGGGGTGCGTTCGACGCGTTCATCGCGTGGGAATCCGCGGATCCCGCTGACCTAAATTACGACGGCTCGGTCAATGGACAAGATCTCGCGATGCTCTTGAGTGGCTGGGGCGTATGCGGCAGTTCGTGTCCGACCGACATCAATGGCGATGGCATCACCGACGCCGCGGACATGAGCATCATGCTGGCGAGCTGGACGGGGTGAGGCGCACGGCGACCCTCACATCGCCTTGGCGTCAAGCTTGGCCAGCGCACGCTTCGTCTTCGCGCGCGATGCCTTGATGATCGCGTCCGCGCCCTTCGGGTTCGCCTTGCACTCAAGTAGTGCCGAGAGCATGAGTGGCGCGATGATCGTCGCGTCGGACTCGATCACGAACATGGGCGTCTTCTCGGTGAGCTTGTCCCACGTGATTTTCTCATTGGGTGTCGCGCCTGAATACGACCCATAGGAAGTTGTCGAATCCGAGATCTGACAGAAGTACGCCCACGGCGCCGCCTTCTGCTGCAAGTCGTACTTGATCGATGGCACGACGCAGATCGGGAAGTCGCCTGCGATCCCTCCGCCGATTTGAAAGAACCCGACGCCCTTGCCCTTCGAAAGGATTTTGTACTCGTCGTAGAGATTCGCCATGTACTCGATGCCGGACTTCACGATGTTGGCACTGCACTCCTCGAATTTCACATGACTCGCGAAGATGTTGCCGAAGGTCGAATCTTCGTGGCCTGGGACCACGATGGGCAACTTTGCCTTCGCTGCTGCGAGCAGCCAACATTCGTCGGGGTTTCCTTCATAGTGCTTTGGGTTGATCGCAAGCACGAGTTCATAAAAGTACTCGTGCCAGAAGCGCCGATCGCCGCTCGCGGTGGCACGCTTCCACATCGGGACGAGAATCTTCTCGACCGCACGAAAGGCTTCGTCTTCAGGAATGCTCGTGTCGGTCACACGGCGCATGCGCTGCTTGAGAATCTTCGTGTCGTCGCGCTTAGTGAAGTAGCGATACTCGGGGAAATCTTTGTAACTGTCGTGCGCGACGAGCCGAAAGATCGACTCTTCCAAATTGGCGCCAGTCACCGAGAGTCCATGCACCAGTCCAGCGCGAATAGCGGGGGCGAGTGTGATTCCAAGTTGTGCTGACGACATCGCACCTGCGACGGCCCAGTACATTTTTCCACCGCCGCGCACATGATCCCAGTACGCGAAGAGCGCATCGCGCATCGCGCGCGAATTGAAATTCATGTAGTTGCGCGAGACGAAATCGAGGATGGGGAGAGAAGACTTGGGCTTTGCGACTGGTGACATAGGAGCGTGTTTTACAGCAGGCGGGACTTCGGTGCAGTCCACCCACTACTTCGGCACGCGCCAAATCATGATCGAGACTGGCGCGTCGGTGACGGCGCCATACTGCGCACCGCCGAACTCGATCGCGCAGATGCCAGACTCGGCGCGGTACGCGCCCCGTTTCTGATTGAACGGGCACCGCACTCCCAGCCCGAATGAGTGTGGCTGCACATCAAGGAGCGCTATGGGTGGATTTGAAGTTGGGGTGCAATACCCCGCGCTGGACATGAGTTGCGCAATGCTTGGACGATCCGAGGGGAATGCGTCGATGTGGTGCGCGTTGATATGTGAAACGATGTCGGTTCTTGGATCGATCTCGGTGACACCATCGACGATGATCATCTCTGCAGGAGTGATCTGTACAGACCGATCCTGTCCCCGACCGGACCAGTCCCCTGCAATCGTTACACGATGCTCACCGCTGGAACTTCCAATGGCCACGATGGATTCCGACGATACTGATTGTGTCGCGGCATTCCAAGGCGATCGGTTGTAGTCGTATGCGACGATGACCCAGGGCAATTCCGGCGTGGACCCGAGCGCAGCGGACATGCGAGGCGTTGAGTATCCAACTTGCGCTCCTCCGGCTCCCACAGAGGGAATATTCGCCGCAGCAATCTGACGAAGCAGACCAGTATCAAGATCGAGCGAGTGGAGATGCGTATTTTCGCCACCTGTCCCTTGGGTTGGGAGCAACGTCTGGATCACCAGTACGGACTTTCCATCTGGCGCAATCGGTCCAAGTTGGAAAAACCCATCGCTGTTCTTGGCGAATGTGACTCGACGCGTGGAGTGACTCGCGCGGTCGTGAACGATCGCGACATGCTGCCATCCGCTCTGCTTGCAGAACTCAAGGCGAACAAACCGTGATGCGTCAGAGGTCATGCGCACGTCTGCGATGGCGTGAAACTGGCCAAGCGGGACGATCGAAAAGGCTCCAACCGGGCGGCCATCTTCGTCGAGTGAGTAGATCGCGAGTCGGGCCTCTCGCCACATTGTGAGGTCGCGGAGCCGCCAGATCGGCCAGGTCGGAAACTGATTCTCGAGTGACGCAATCGGCCAAGTCGTGGTCGCACCATTACTCATGCCGCCGCCGAGACCATTCCAGCACGCGTTGTTGCACGCGATCGCAATGATCGCAAACCCCACGGGTATCGCGAAGTGCCAAGGTCGAAGACGTCGACCAGCGAGGGTACGACGCGCTGCGCGACCGCATTCGGCGCATCTGTCCGCGATCGCACATCCATTCACAGCGGTGAGGTCATAGTGGCAGTTGCGGCAGAAGCCGCGGCCAGCGTGACGAGGTCGGCGAATCGTTCGCCGCGTCCACCAAAGGCACGCGACGAGAGCAATCACTCCGATGACGAGTGCGAATTCAACTCGGTGGTCCGACACCCACGGCAGCCAGCGTGGATCGGAGGAATAGTGCACGCAAAGCGTTCTTCCAGAGTCGTCAAGCGAAACGAAGCGCAGCGGTGACGTTGCAGCCTCTGCTGACAATTCAATGGTTGCGGTGGGTGCGAGTGGTTGAAGGTCGGAAGTCTGTGCAGGCATGCGGTTCCCCTCACTCCACCATCCACCGAATCGCGACAAGCGACGCGCTTGCGAGCAACACCCACAACACTGTCGCTTGCACGATTGCGCGCCAGCCGACGCTCTTGAGCGCGCTGCGCGAGAGCCCCATGCCGATTAAGAAGAGCGCGACTTGAAATCCGACTCCGGAGACCTGCGCGATGTGCGACCCGTAGAGCTTGAGATCTGGCACAAGCGTTCGCACGCCGCTTGCGATAAGGAAGCAGACGATGAACCAAGGGAAGGGTGCGCGCTTGCCTGTGGCCGCACCCTCGCACATGAATCTGCCGGCGAGAATGGCGATCGGCGTGATCCAAATGACGCGCGTCAACTTGACGATGTTGGCGGTATCGAATGCGAGCGATGTCTCCGGTGCATCCGCCGCGTGGTAACCCTTCGCTGCTCCGCCGACGGATGCGATGTCGTGCAGTGCGACTCCCGCCCACTGACCGAATTGCACGTCGCTCATACCAATCGCATGCCCGATCGCAGGAAGTGTCCAGAGTCCGATCGCGTTGAGCATGAAGATCGCGCCAGTCGCGACCGCCATATTGGATGTCGTCGCGCCGATCGCTGAACCGATCGCGAGGATCGCCGAGCCGCCACAGATCGCGGTGCCTGACGTGACGAGAGTTGAGATCTCGCGCCCGGTACGAAACAGTTTCCCCAGCAACAACCCAACGACGATGGCGCCGGCGATTGTCGCTACCGCCAGCGAAAGTCCGCCGACTGCCGACTGCGCAAGCACGCCAAGATCAAGGCGAAACCCGAGCATCACCACGCACGCCTGGATGAGCCACTTCGAAGTGAACTTGCATTCCTTCGTCCACACGCTCACACCCGACAGTGCAAGCGCGATCCCGGCGACAAGTGCGATGTCCGCGCGCGACCAAGGGCCACCGACAGCGATCAGCGCAATTGCAAAGATGCACTTCGACAACATGAGGGCAGGGTACAGATGCACATCGCGCCAGCGCTCAATCGGACTATCTTGTGCACCCCATGCACTACATGTCACCGATTCAATTGCTTGCCTTCGTACTGACAATGACCGCCGCCACCGCCACACGTGCGCAGGACGGCGCATCTCATGGTGCGCCTCACGGTCCACCACCAACGCCGGTGCGAGTGGCAGCCGTCGTGGAAGAGTCGCTTGCACCGCGAAAGAAAGTCTTTGGCGAACTTCGCCCCGCGCGCTTCGCAGTGATCGCGTCCGAAGAACCCGGGATCATCCGCGAGGTGCTTGTGCGCGAGGGGAAGATCGTCGAGCGCGGTGCCATCCTCGCACGGATTGACGACATGCGTCTCAAGATCGAAATTGCAGTCAATGCAGGAAATGAGAAATCGGGGAAGGCGATGGTCGCGGAACGGTCGGCATCGCTCGGATTGGCGAAGCGGCAATTCGAGTTATTGCGTCAAGCATCTGACGGGGGCGGAGCGAATCCGCGCGAGTTGCTCGATGCCGAGAGCGCGGTCGAAGTCGCGCAGTCGCAACTCACACAGGCGACATCAGCACTTGAAGTGATCGCGGGTGCGGGCGAGTTGCTCGCGCGACGCGGCGAAGATCTCGAGATCCGTGCACCATTCGGAGGGGTCGTCACCAAGAAGTACACCGAAGTAGGAGCGTGGGTCGGAGAGGGCGATCCAATCGTCGATCTTGCAGAGACCCAAGTACTCGAAGCATGGTTCGACGTTCCACAGGAACTCTACGAAGCGACGCAACTGGAAGTCGCTCGGCTGAGCCAGGATTCGACGACTCCGACTGTCATCGAAGTCACCGCAGGCGCGGGGCAGCGCATCGCAGGATCATCGCTGCGCGTGATTCCGAGCATCGATCTTCGTTCTCGAACTTTCCACGCAGTCCTCGAGGTGCCCAACGCTGATGCGCGGCTCGCGGCAGGACTCGCGCTCACTGCATTCGTGCCTCAAGGTCCTGCGCGCATGTGGAAGGTGATTCCCAAAGACGCGCTCATCTATCAGGGGGCATCTCCCTTCGTCTTCTTGGTCGACAAGGGAATCGCTCAACCGATTCCAGTCGCCCCAGCGTTCCCCGTCGGCGACCGTGTCGCGATCGAAGCAAGTTCTCTCGCGGTTGGCGCACTCGTTGTGATCGAAGGCAATGAGCGCTTGATGCCGATGTCGCCAGTCGCTCCCATGGGAGAGTCCGCCGCGGGAGCGATGCCGTCTTCGTCGACGGCGCCGAAGGAATCTCCTCAGTGAAGATTGTCGAAGGTTCGATTCGGCAGCCTGTGTCGATCATCGTCGCGGTGACGCTTGTGCTTCTTGCTGCACTCATCGCGGTGAGATCTGTCCCGGTGCAGCTCACTCCCGATGTCGACGACACGATCATCAGTGTCTCGACGAGGTGGATGGGCGCTTCACCTGAAGAGATCGAGCAATCGATCGTCGAGAAACAAGAAGAGAAACTGCAGGGTGTCGCGAGCGTTCGATCGATGACGAGCAGTTCGTCGCAGGGAAGCGCGAGCGTTCGCCTCGAATTCAATCCCGGTACTGACAAGGACGATGCCCTTCGCGAAGTCAGCGACCGACTGCGTCAGGTCACCGACTATCCGTTCGGGGTCGATCAACCCGTCGTCGAAGCGAGCGATCCAGAGAACAAGGACTACATCGCGTGGATCGTTCTTTCCGCCGGAGAAGCGACCGCTGCCAACGGGGCGCCTCTGGATATCCGAACATTGCAGGACTTCGCCGTCGATCGGGTGAAGCCGCAACTTGAACGTGTGACAGGAGTCGCTGAGATCAACGTGCTTGGTGGGCGCGAAAAAGTATTGCAAGTGCGCATCAATCCAGATGCGCTCGCCGCACGTGGCGTGACGATGTCTCAGTTCGTGACAGCTGTGCGCGCAGCGAATCACAATGCGCCCGCTGGTTCACTCACCGAGTCGAAACGCGACATCGTCTTGCGCGCGGTTGGTCAATTCGAGTCGCCGGCGGATGTCGCAAACGTCGCGATCGCGCAAGGCGCATCGGGACCAATCCTCGTCAGTGACGTCGCCGAGGTCGTCGAGACGTGGAAGGAGAACACCAGCTTTGTTCGGTCGCAAGGAATTTCGGTACTCGCAATCAATGTGCAGAAGGAAGTCGGCACAAATGTCATCGAAGTGATGGAAGGTGTCAAAGTCGCGCTCGCGGAGATCGGCGTCAAGGGCGGCGTCCTCGATACGAAGTCGCGCGAGATGGGGCTCTCCGAACCGCTGACGGTTCGATTGGTCTTCGATCAGACGGTCTATATAGATGATGCGCTCAACCTCGTACTCGACAACATCTGGCAGGGTGGGTTGCTCGCAGTCCTGACACTTGTCATCTTTCTTCGTTCGTGGCGGAGCATCGTCATCGTCGCAACCAATGTGCCACTGGCGGTCGTGGCGACGGTTGTGGTCATGCTCGCGCTCGGACGCACGATCAATGTCGTCAGCCTCGCTGGGCTTGCTTTCGCCATCGGAACGTTGATCGACAACTCGATCGTGGTTCTTGAAAATATCGTGCGACACATGGAGATGGGAAAGGACGCTCGCAGGGCCGCGCTCGCGGGCACGCAAGAAGTCGCAGGCGCGATCCTTGGATCAACCCTCGCGACCTGCGTGGTCTTCATTCCGATATTCATGATCGGGGACGAGGTCGGACAACTCTTTCGCGACATTTCGCTGGCGATCCTCATCTCGAATCTCCTTTC
This sequence comes from Singulisphaera sp. GP187, assembly GCA_945868805.1. Lineage (GTDB taxonomy): Bacteria > Planctomycetota > Phycisphaerae > Phycisphaerales > SM1A02 > F1-60-MAGs104. The sequence goes on along the minus strand of CAMBMO010000026.1, from coordinate 17,644 downwards.
GATGGTCGTCTCGATCACGGTCACCCCGTGCGCCTGCGCTTACTTGTTGAAGGCGCCGAAGCCGAAGTCGGCCGCGACTGCGACTTACCCGAACTTTGGCGAACGCTTTGCGACTGGTATCGCACGATGGGTCTTCAGTGTGTCGCGCCGCCGCATGGCGAGTGTGGGATTCGTTCTGGCGATGATGACAGCGTCAGCCATCGGTAGCTACTTTCTGATGCCACCATCGGACTACTTGCCCAAGGGGAATCGCAATCTCGTTTTCGGTTTGATTCTGCCGCCTCCCGGTACTTCGAGTGCGATGCAGGAAGAGATTGCGCAGCGTGTCGAGAAGACGGTCGAACCATACTGGGAGCGCAAGCTTCCGCCACTCGGAACGCCCGAGCGCGCGGCCGCCGAGAGCGCGCTCCCCACTGTGCCAGTCTCGCCTTGGATGCAATTCAAGTATGGACCGACGGTGCAACCCGCTCCCCTCGAAAACTATTTCGTCGTGGGATTCAGCGGTGTGATGTTCCACGGCGGGATCGCCACCGAAAACGCGCGTGCGAGTTTCAACGAACACCTCCTTGGACATGCGACTCGTTCCGAGGTCCTTCCCGGCACGATGGCATTCGCGTTTCAGGTTCCGCTTTTTCGCACAAGCGGATCATCTGGGACGGCAGTCGCTGTCGATCTTCGCGGCGACGATCTTGAACGGGTGAAAGACGCAGCGGGCGCGATGATGGGACGGTTCATGGGAAAGTTTGGGCAGAGGAGTGTTCAGCCAGACCCCTCGAATTTCGCGACTCCGGGAATGGAAGTGCGCATCAAGCCCGATCAGCGCCGGCTTTCCGATGCGGGGCTTTCGCCATCCGACCTCAACCTCTCGGTCGAAGCTGCGGGCGACGGCGCGCTGATCGATGAGTACAAGGCCGGCGGTGACACGATCGACCTCGTCGTCATCGACCGTGCTGCGGCGGTCGCGGCGGAATCGCGTACATCGTTCGACGTCGACCTGATCGCGGATGTGCCCATTGCGCTACCGAGCGGGCATCTCGCATCGCTCGGTCAGCTCGCTCAAATCGAGAGAGGGAGCGCGCCGACGCAGATTAATCATGTCGATCGTCAGCGATCGGTGCGACTTCAAATCACTCCACCGCCGATGATGGCACTCGAGGATGCGGTCGTACTCATCAACGCCGAACTCGAATCCGCCCGGAGCGACGGCTCGATGCCCGCGGGCGTGATCAGCGAAGTCGCAGGGACTGCGAGCGCGCTTGCGGCCGTGCGAGCCGAACTCGTCGGCGACGGGACTGCGGTCGGCTTTCTGACGAGCACACTTTTCCTCGCACTGCTGGTCTGCTATCTGGTGATGGCGGTGCTCTTCCAGAGTTTCACGTTGCCGTTCGTGATCATGTTTAGCGTGCCACTCGCGTCGGTCGGCGGATTCGCTGCGCTCTACGCGGTGTACATGATCAGCAAGACGAGTCCAACACTGCCGATTCAGTCGCTCGATGTGCTCACGATGCTCGGATTCGTGATCCTGATCGGCATCGTGGTTAACAACGCGATCTTGCTCGTTCACCAGACATTGAATTTTCAGCGGGGAACTGCGGACGAGACTCCATCCGACGCATCATTCGTCGGACTTCCAGGTGCCCCGACCGTGACGGCGGGGGGCAAGCTTCCGCTTCGCGCGGCGATCGCGGAGAGCGTGCGCACACGCGTGCGTCCGATTCTCATGAGCGCACTGACGAGCGTTGCGGGACTTCTGCCACTCATCTTCGCTCCAGGTGCGGGGAGCGAACTCTATCGAGGTCTCGGCGCAGTGATGGGTGGTGGTCTGCTCGTCTCGACGATCTTTACGATTGTCGTTGTGCCGTTGGTCATGGCGGTACTCGTGAGGGAGAAGCCCATCCGCCTCGCGCTGTAGGTAAAATCAGTGCTCGAATGGAGCATCGTTGTTACCTACACGCCCGATCTGCTCGCAGAGCCGCGCGAATCGTGCGTGTGACGGTCGTGGGCTCTCTGGTGATTTGCGCCCAGGTGAACCGCAGCACCAACCATCCATCGAGCATCAGCAGGTTTTGCCGCACGCGATCCCGCTCGAAGGCTGACGCCGAAGAGTGATACGCCTTCCCATCTACTTCCACGCAGAGCCGCGCACTCGGCCATGCGACATCCAACTCCAGTTTGTCACCGTTGCTACAGCGCCAAAGGTGATTTGCTACCCAGCCGCGTAGGCGCATGCGATGCAAGATCTGGTGAAGGCGGCGCTCCGCCTCGGAGTGGGCATTCGTCTGAGTCGCCACTTTGAGTCGGCGAAGGAGTGGAGTGCCGAGTCTCTGCTCCTTCGCGCGCAGCTCGATTGCCTCCGCGAAAGACTGTGCTGTGACAAGCCGACGCTGGAGGGCCCAGTCCAGCAACTCGGATGCCGTGCGAGAACGCTCCTTCCACGACACCACCCGCGATCCGGATTCAGAGCCGGTGGCTTCTATCACGAGCGCATCGAGCATGGAATCAACTGGGCTACGCAACACGAAGCCGTGTCGAAGGATCGTCTTTCCTGGAGGACGCATGCCACGCCCCCAACTCTGCAGCAACACAATTGTCCGACCGTCATCCGCTAACAGTTCGCCCTTGCGACCAGAACCGCGGTGGATGAGGATGGTCAAACTCTCCTGCGCAAGTACTGGTGCATCGAATCCCGCGAGTCGCAGTGCGAGGCGCCCAGTCATCACGGTCTGGGCCCCGAACCGCAGGCGCAGTGCCGAGGCATCCAACCAGTCTGCGCAAATTGGCACCCTGCCGTTCGCATGAAGCATCTGAACACTGCCGAGCCGCGTTGACCACGCCCCCAGTTGAATCATCCTCCGAGTGACACGATTGGAGATTCCATGCTCGCGCAGCTGCTCACGAGATACAACTCCCGACTGGGCCGAGCAAAGTCGGGTCAGTGCTGGAGAACCCAACCTCGCCTGCGTTGTAGACATGAATCGAAGTCCCACGCTAACCATGAGAAATGGCGCTTCGCCGTTCGGCGCCCTTTTTCTGATGATGGCTCCGCGCGTCTGCACCCCTGTAGGGAAAAACAGTGCTCTATACGGGCGCCGTTTTTACCTACACGCGCCTTATCGACAATATCAAGCCCGAAGTGCGTCGATACACTCGCCACACCGATGATTGAAAACCTGCTGAATCCGCTGACTTTCGCGCAGTTCGTCACCTCGTTGTTTCTCGCGGTGCTCTTCTTGCAGTCCGGTATCGACAAGGTCGTCGATTTCTCGGGCAATCTTTCGTGGCTGAAGTCACATTTTTCCAAATCACCCCTTCGCAGTCAGGTGAAGTTGATGCTGATCGCGATCACAGTTGCGGAGGTACTCGCCGGCGCCCTCGCGCTCGTCGGCGCTGCGCAAATCGCGATGACAGGCGCGAAATCTCTCGCACTCTTCGGCGCGCAACTCGCCGCGATCGACATCCTGCTTCTCTTCTTTGGCCAGCGAATCGCCAAGGATTACGCGGGTGCTGCAGTACTTGTGCCGTATTTCATTCTGTGCGTTGCAGAAGTGCTTCTGCTTTCGCATTGATCGCGGCAGAGCAATACCCGACCCACACCGATGATCAAGATCCCGGCGGTCAAGGAGCACCTTCAACCGATCGTCCTGCCGGGCGAGGGAGTGTTGTTGCATTTCGAGGATGGCGCACACGCACTCTACGGCGTCCTCTACGAAAAGCTGATTCCCCTGATCGATGGACTGCGCAGTGGGGATGAGATCGCCGACGCACTTGCTGGCGAGTTTGAGCTGACACGCATCTACTTCGCGCTCGGGGAGCTTGAAAGATGCGGTCACATCGCAGAGAGTGTTCGGGTCACTGGCCACCTAGACCAAAGTCGGATTGCTTGCTGGCAGAGCCTCGGTCTTGACGCGGCGGATGCCGAACGGTCGCTCGGTATGGCACGAGCGCGTGTTCTCTCGATTGGCGGTGTGCAGACCCAGCCACTCATTGACGCGCTGGACGAATTGAAGATCGCTCAAACCAGCATCGCCAGCGAGAGTGCCATCGATATCGCAGTGACCGACGACTACCTCAACGAAGCGTTGGTGGAGGTGTCGACTGCGGCACGGGCAACGAATCGCCGGTGGATGCCACTACGCGCAGAAGGACTGGAAGTCTGGATCGGTCCAGTGTTCGCGCCAGACGAATCGGGATGTCTCGAGTGCCTTCGCCACAAGTTGTCCCGTCACCGCCTGCTCCAGCGCTTCGCAGCGACACACACTGGAACACGAGAGCGGACAACCCCACATCTGTCGTCGAGTCACCGCGCTGCCTGCAATCTGGCCGTGACGGAGGTTGCGAAAGTTCTCGCGGGTGTGCCGTCGGCGCTACAGGGCAAGGTGTTGTCAATCGACACGCGCACTTGGGAGTCTCGCACCCACGGCCTCATCATCAATCCCCGATGCTCAGTGTGCGGGACGGATTCGGCGCGCGAGGCAACCGCGGTAAAACTCGCCTCACAAACAATTACATTCGCGCAGGATGGCGGGCATCGCACATCGACACCCGAAGCAACACTCAAACGCTACGAACATCTCGTCAGTCCCATCACTGGAGTGGTCCACTCGCTTCGGTGCGTCTCGAGTCCCGATGGAGTCGCGCATGTCTATACCGCTGGACACAATGCTGTGGTTGGTATCGATCGCTTGCACGATTTGAAGCGCGGGGTTCGGAACTCGAGTGTGGGGAAGGGGGCTACCGATGTTCAGTCCCGTACGAGTGCGCTCTGCGAGGCGATCGAGCGCTACAGTGGCGAGGTGCACGGGGGCGAGATCCGAATTCCAGGAAGCATGCGCGAGATGCGAACGCTGTGGGGCGACGATGTCATTCACCCGAATACTGTGATGGGATTCAGTGACGCGCAGTACGCGAGGCGGGCGGAGTGGACCGATCAAAAATCGAGATTCCACCGCATCCCGGAGCCATTCGACGACGAGACTTCGGTCGACTGGACGCCCGTCTGGTCGCTGACTCACCAACGCCACAAGTATCTACCGACACAACTCGTCTACTTCAAGGCGAAGGCGGGTGCGAACTGCGACAAGTTCCTCTGCTTCGGATGTTCCAACGGAAATGCATCCGGCAACACGCTCGAAGAGGCGGTCCTCCAAGGATTCTTCGAACTCGTCGAGCGCGATGCGGCCGCGATCTGGTGGTACAGCCGATTGTCGAGACCTGGCGTGGACATTTCCAGTTTTGCTCAACCGTGGTTTCAAGAACTCCGCGCCGAGTACGACTCGCAAGGGCGAGACATCTGGGCACTCGACATCACGAGCGACTTAGAAATCCCGACATTCGTCGCGCTCTCCGCACTTCGCGGCGGGAATCAAGAGCGAATCTTGCTCGGGCTCGGTTGCCACCTCGATGCGCGCATCGCACTTCAGCGTTCTCTCGCGGAACTCAACCAGATCCTGTGCATGGCACACGTGCTCGACAAGTCCAAGGGTGATCCGAATGACGAACCTGAATTGGCACACTGGCTCGCGACCGCGACGCGTGCGAGTCACCCATACCTCGTCCCCGATGTGTCGGTGCCGCTGCGCACACGAACCGACTTTCCACATCGACAAGCGACCGACTTGTTCGAAGAGATCGCCGAGTGTCGTCGGCGGGTCGAGTCGCGCGGCATGGATGTGCTTGTGCTCGACCAAACCCGTCCCGATGTCATGATGCCTGTAGTCAAGGTCATTGTGCCTGAATTGCGCCACTTTTGGCCTCGGTTCGCACCCGGGCGGCTCTATAACGTGCCGGTCAGTGCGGGTTGGATTGCGAGCCCGATGACCGAGGCGCAGCTGAATCCAGTCGGGCTTTTTGTCTAAGTCGCACTCTTGCAGTGGAAGATTGGGTCGGTTGGAGTATCTTTGCCTGACCACCTCACCCACAGGAACCCGCACGATGAATGAGCAGCAATCCAGTCAACAGAACCAACTCGCACGTGTCATCGCGAAGGCATGGGCCGACGACGATTTTAAGGCACGACTGATCGCCAATCCAACAGCGGTCCTCACCGCCGAGGGACTGAGTTTGCGCGCGGGTGCGACAATCAAGATCGTTGAAAACTCCCCGACGCTGACACACATTGTGTTGCCGTGCGTTCCATCCGATCGAGGGATGGAAGAACTCGGCACACGAGTTGCTGCGTTCTCAGGCATCACCTGCGATTGACGGTGGCGTGCTTCGGAAGCGCATCACGAGATCTTGTGTTCTTGACGGCGTGCGGCGTACATCGCCCGCTGGAATTTCACCAGCATGGTGCCGATGATGAGTGCGATCGCAATGAATGTCATGACTCCGAAGAGACTGAAATGCCGGTTCGCCATCCAGAGCCAGGACATTCTCCAGAAGGGGAGCACGATGAACAACAGCGACATGACAAGGCTCGCGACGCCGTAGCCGATGAAAATCCGTTTCTCTCGGCCGGAACTTTGCGCGGCGGATTCTTGTCGCGATTTCTTCCGGATGCCCCCCCAGAGCCCCCCGCAAAGCCCAAGCACGAGTGACTTGAGATAGCCAAAGGCCCGCTGCTGCAAGTTAGGGATTTCCAGCCAATCCATCATCACGTAGTAGGCATCCATCTTGATCAGTGGGTTGAAATTCATCGCGAGTCCCGCAGCATTGAACAGCGTCAGCAAGAGCCAAAGCGCGGCCCACGAACTCGATGCGGCAACGCTGAGTCCCAGGATCCACGCCACAACTCCAAAGAACGCGATCGAGACGAGCGGGCCAGCCAGTGAAACCCAAATCCGCTGGGATTTCTTTGGGAAGGTCCACGATGACGATGTGTCGCAGAAAAATATGAACATCGCCAGATACCACATGATGCCGAGCTTCCGGACGCGCCCACCAAAGTGCTTGCAAGTCACGCCGTGCGCGAACTCGTGGATCATGATGTGGAAGAGCATGATGAAGTAGAAACTGATCAGGATTCGCAGTGACAGGTGCTCTTCCAAGGTGACGAAGAGTTCGACGATCGCTGTTCGGTTGTCCGCGAGTGGAATCAGCCCGGACAGTCCGATCAAGAGGAACACGATGACAGCGATCGGGTTGAACAGGAATCGCGTGTGTCGGTGAATCCAGGTCACGGTTTGATCTGGTCGGGGAATGCTGAACGAGAGATTCAGTTTTCGCCGGCTACGTTCGCCACTCGCCTTCACGCCCTCCAGCATCCCGCTCGCTTCAAGATGTTCGTAGAGGCGCTTAACTTGTTGTGGGGCAATGAACATCCCGTCGTCCGCACCTGCGAGATAAATATCGCGCAAAGTTCTTTTACCGTCCATTCCTCGCACGAGAAATTCATCCGTTTTCGAGAGGCGAATGACCGACTCGCCCCGCGTGTCGATGAGGATTGCGCCTCCGGAACTCTGATCATCGGCCGCCCCCGGCTGCATCTGCTCGATGTGCACCGTACTCCGTAGTGCGGGTGTCAATGCCATGAACCACATCTCGCGGGCGAGCGCATCATCCCGAAGATATTTCAACATGATCATCGAAGCTCGGTTGCCATTCACCCGGAAAATCACACGGTCCATCTTTCGCTTGATCAACTTGAGCCAGAGACCTTCGAGCGATACTTCCGAGTCATCGTCGAGCGATGGAACCTCGTAGTTCGGCTGCATGTGCGGATTGAGCGGGATCGACGCGTCATACATCAGATGAATCTGCGCAGTGCCATCGCGACACGCGAGGCCCATCTCGATCGATGTCGAGCGTCTTTTCGAGTCGTACACGGCGAGAAACTGCTCCATCGCCTCGCACAAGCTCGCGGCAGTATCGTCGACCAGACGCGGTGGAAAGTCGCGCGCCCGCAGAAAAGCGCGGGCTGTCGTTTCAAAGAGGACGATCCACTCCTGCTCAGGCTTGACCTTGATGACCACATCGAACTCTGTGACAATAAGGGTCAAGGTTGGTGCCAGTCACAGAAGGTTCGTTCACCAGTTCGGCGCGAATCGGACTTCACGTCGTCGCGCGAAATACGATTGAGGATGAGACGCAAAGAGATGGGCCTTGCGGTTGCGGGCATGGGAGAGTGTTTTAGCATGCACACCGATACACTGGAACGATGGGCAGTTTCGGGACGATCGGCATCGCGTTTGTCGCAACCCTCGTTTATTCCGTCGCCGCCATCGCTTCGCCGCGCGAGCGACCAGGCGTATGCATGGCAGGACTGCACTGCGCGCCCTTTCAACTTTTGGTCACCGTGCTTTCGGTCGAGGAGAAGCAGGCGCCGGGTGATTCGGTGCACCTGTGGTACCGAGTGCGCGTGGAACGAGTGATGGCAGGAGATGGGATCGCCCCCGGCGATGAGGTCGCGGTCGTCTCGGGTCGCCACATCCTCGCACCAGGAGTGACCGGATCGACTGGCGACCGCGGACCTTTCGCCGGTCCCAACGGACTGCCCGTAAGGGGAGATCGAGCCCGAATCTTCGCGAGCGGATCTTCGAAGATTCTCAATAGCGTTCCCCCCAACGGATGGCAGGTCGTGGAGCAATCGATCTCGTTCGTTTCTGCCGACGAAGTACACGGAAGCGATCTCACGATGCCGCTGCTCGCATCGATCGTGCAGAAAGCATGCGGTACGACAACAGTCGTTCATTATGCAACGGACGGCAACCGCATGGGAGAGCCAAACCTCCCGCCACGGGCTGGCGCGAAGTCATTTGTCACCAATGACTCGAAACTGTCGCGCACAGATGGCACCGTTCTATGCGCATACGGCGAGCAACCAGAGCGCAATACACCTGATCATTTTCGCGATGCACTCCAGCGCGGATTGCCGATCATTGCATTTCGGCGATCGCTCCAGACGTTTGGGTTTCCCGTTATTCATCCATACGCCGAAAGATTCAACGACTTCGGTCCCAAGGTGCTCGGTGCCGAGTTCAAGAGCGACGCCGGCGCCTCTACGCACACGCGCATCATGCCACCGGATGCCGAGGCCGCGAAGCATCCCATTCTCAGTGGTGTCGAGATTCCCGTTGGTGGTCTCCTGGTTCCAGGCTCGCTCTTCGTTGTCGCACCGCTCGCTGCGGATTGCCGAGTACTTCTCTGGGGGGAAACGGTCGCGGATGATCCACTTGACTCAAGCGACGCAAAACTGGTAACGCCAGTGCGGCAGCCAGTGCTCTGGATTCGTGAACCATCGCGCGACTACATGACGCGCCCCAACTTCCCGAGCGAGACCAACAAGCCAACTCTCGTGAAAATCCCGCCTCAGCGGATCGCCGTGATGACGCTCGGAGAACCTAGCGACTTTGCGGTGCCAGAGTTTCGTGTGATTGCGGCGCAGATGGTGGCCTGGGCAATCGACAGCAGCCCAGCGATCGATGCTGCGCAGAGATCCGAGATTCGCGCGAATTCGTTCGTCGTGCCGTCGGGCAAGTGATCTGCGCGGGATTCCTGCGACTGCTCACTTGCCGCCCGATTTCGCCCACTTCGTCTTCACCCGCTTGCGCCGCAGAAATGCACCAAGCTGTCCGGAGTGATGCGCAACATGGCGCAGGTTGTAAATCAGCAGTTCGGCGCGGGTCATCTTCTTGAGCCAAGGAAAACCAGCCGGTCCATCCAGAGTCGATTCAGTCTCGCGCTTGAGCGAAGTGCGCACCTTCTTCGAGCAGTACTTGAGATACGCCAAGATCTCGCGCTTCATGAACATGCGACTTGGGTACTCCCCTTCGATTTCGGCTCGCCCCGTCGGATGGAACTTGGCATGCGGCTTCCAACTTTCGTCGGAACGCGCGGTGTAGAGGTCGGTGCAGTAGAGCGTGTGATACGCCACCTGCCAGAATGGATACTTGCCGATGATCCCGCGCCAATGCTTCGGTGGACAGTTGCGGACACACTCTTCAAGCATCGCAATCGTCGCGTCAAACTGTCCGCCGATGATGCGCTTGAAGTTCTTGGTGTTCACGGACTCGAAGGACTCTTCACCGGCAACTTCGCGAGATACTGCTGCGGGTTGTCTTCGAATTCCTTGATGCAAGGCTTGCAGCAGAACGCAACTTCTTGTCCCTTGTAGTTCATGTAAATGGGATCGCCCATCGAACCAAGCTTGTTGTCCGTCACGATGCAGACATCTAGTGGATACGCCTTGTTGTCACCGCCAGAGTTGGCGGCTTGTTTGGTGGCTTCACACCCGAGCGACGCGAGCGAAACTGCGATGAAGCACGCTGCAAACAGAGAAGTTCTTTTCATAGTGAGTCCAGTCTAGTAGCTAACTCTAGTAACGCAGCGATATGCCCGCTCCGGCGCCATGCTCGTTGTCATACACCGCCGTGATCGAGAATTCCTTCGAAATCCTGTAATTCAAGCCGACCAGCCAGTCCCATTTCGCGGTCGTGTCGTAATAGCACTCGGAAATAAATGTCAGCCGATCTGTGATCGCGAAGTCTCGCGCCGCTCCGAAGCGTCCGTTCCCCTCCGTGCCGATTTCGACGAACGCTTCGATCATCATCGGAAGTCGATACTCGACACCGAAAAATCCAGACACGGTCTGCTTGAGTTGGTTGGTCGCCCGCACGCCGACGACCGTCGAGAAGTTGGGATTGAAGTAGTGACTCCAGTAGGTGTCGACTTCGTAGTCCGATCCCGACTCGTACCCGAGATCCCATGCGACGCCGAAATTCTCGCGCTCCGTCATGACCATCGCCTCGCCCATCGTCATGTTGCTTAACAACATCGCATCGACCATCAGCGCGGGCGAATCTTCCATGTCCATCTCGAGTTTGGGCACATGTCCCGCTGGCGCGTATGTGACGACACGGGACATTCCGCGCTCCATGTGATAGAGCAGATGGCAGTGAAAGTGCCAGTCGCCCGGCTCGTTAGCCTCGAACTCGATCAGTCGACGTCCCATCGGCGGAACATCGACGGTGTGCTTGAGCGGTGAGCGATCTCCTTGATCGCCCACGACACGAAAAAAGTGTCCATGCAAGTGCATCGGATGATGCATCATCGTGTCGTTGACGATGGTCATGCGCAGGACTTCTCCCTTCTGCACATGGATGGTGCTCTCCTGCGTCACAGTGAGGTCGTTGATCGACCAGATGTATCTCTCCATGTCGCCGGTCAGTCGCAGTGTGACATCGCGACGCGGCGCATCGTCTGGGAAATTGGTATCAGTCGGCGAGACGAGAAATCGATAGGGGGGCGCTGGGCGAGGCACGTCGTGACGAAGCTTCATCGCACCAGACGACTCCATTCCGCTCGTAAGCATGCCATCCATTCCATACAGACTTACACGTGGCACGTCGGGTGCGAGGATCTCCTTCCCGGCGCCGAAGTACGCCGACGAATGTCCGGATCCATCCTGCGCCGTCGCGCGAAACTCAGCTGAGCCATCTGCTGGAATCGTGACGATTGCGTCGTATGTTTCTGCGATCGCCACTAACACACGTGGAGTCTGGAAGGGCTCGACCGGCATTCCATCCGCCGAGATGATTTCCAATTGCTCCTGTGCATATTGCACAAAGAAATACGTCCCCGCAGATCCATTGATGATGCGTAGACGCACAAGTTCGTTGGGCGCGCCCGAAATCGAAATGCGCGACTGCCCATTCACGAGGAATGCGTCGTATGCGACATCGGAAATGTCCATCGGAACCATGCGGGACCACGCACGATGCACATACTCCTCAAACCCGCCATTCTGGATCGCGTCGACAATCGACGGGAAATTCTTCTTGCGAATCGAATACCAGTCATTTCCGGTCATCAGTGCACGCATCACTTCGTCGGGACTTTCGTCGGTCCAGTCGGAGAGTAGGAGCACCTCGTCGCGCATCGGTGTGACACCCGGCATTGGCGCCTCGTCGATGATGAAGGCGCCATAAATCCCTTGTTGCTCTTGAAGTCCGCTGTGCGAGTGGTACCAGTATGTCCCCGTCTGCTTGATCGGAAACCGATAGGTGAATGTCGTGCCACCATCGATGGGCGGTGTCGTAAGCATCGGCACGCCATCCTGATCATTGGGAAGGAGCAGTCCATGCCAATGCAGCGACGTGCTCTCGCGCATCGTGTTGTGCACATGAATCACGGCCTCATCGCCGATGGTGAATCGAAGTACTGGCCCCGGCACCGTCCCGTTGATCGTCAATGCCTTGCGCGCGGTGCCATCGATGATCACCGAACCTTCAGCGATGGTCAGGTGATACTCGCGTACCTCTGCGTGCGTGTTCGAAGTGAGCATCGCGAGCGCGATGAGTGCCGAAGCAAGAATGTTGGAGCGAGCGACGTGGATGGCGAGGCGTATCGTAAGGGAGTCTTGCTTGGGTGCACCATTTGTTGACACACCGATTTGGGAGATTTGAAGATTATGTCTGACATGAAGTCGCCTACTTTTTGTCGGTAAATGCACTCGCAGCGCAGGGAGGGCGAAGCCCGATCGGAGCGGCGGGTGCCATCCTCGTCGATAAGGGGGGGCTGGTCGAGCGGTCGCAAGAGAGATGTCGTCCTGCGAATCCTGCGCGGGGAGACCCTCGATGCGCTCGGTCGAGAACTCACCGTCTCGCCAGCGAAGCTCGCCCCAAGCAAAGAACCAGTGGCGGGATGATTGTCTTGCCGGCGGACAACGTGCAATGCAAGTGCGCGATCCTGAGCAGCGCGATGATTTCATTCGAGATCTCAAGACCAAGATTGGCGATCAAACGATGATGCATCGAATTGCTCGAGAAGAAAATCAATCAACTGGAAGACGGCCTGCGTTTTCCACAGCGCAGGCCATAGCCAGGATCAGGTCAGTCTGCAACGATGTCACCCTCCGCTTTGAAACCTTTCGGCATCAAGCGCGTCTGCACCGTGTGGAATATCTCGCGATCGACGATTCATCGACACAAGGTGCTCGCGTTGCACGGGGCAACGCCGAAGAAGAAGCGCGGACCCACGACATACTTAGCCAATGCACAGTTGTTCGAAGAGATCAAGATTGTGCTGCGCACCTCGGCGCATTCTCCGCGCAGGCTGGATCATGGCGAGAAAACAATCTGCTCGCTCCGACTCGGCGCAGAGCATCGCCAGGACCTCGCACGCACGACGGAACAATCGCCACGCAACAACCAGACGAGATGTGGGCAATCGACGGCACTGCGTGCATGACAGATCAAGGCAGCGCGACAGTCTTCGGCGTGATCGATCATTGCACGGGTGAATGTCTCGGTGCGCATGCAGCACGGCGCGGCACGCGTCACGAAGCGATCGACACGCTTCGGCAAGCGATTCGTGCGACGCGCGGATCATTTGATCGCGACGTCGCAGCAGGCGTCGCACTGCGGCACGATCACGGAAGTCAATTCATCTCGCATGCAGTTCAAGATGAGTTGCGATTCAAGACTTTGCGCATCGATCCAACAATCACTAGATCATCGGGCGTCTTGGCTACAAGACGCCCGCGCAGCACCGACGCAGTTTCCTCTTGGAGGCTGCGTGATTTACACACAAACTTGTGTCAACAATGGGATCGTGTACACGTCGGGTTTCGCGTCGCTCGAACTTCTTAGGCTGGGTCCCCAAAACCGCAAACACCCTATAGGCCAATCGGTCAGGGCGTTTGCGTCTTCTGCTCTCTGTACTCGCCGCAGGGCGAGTACTCAACTTTTTACTCGCCGCAGGGCGAGTACTCAACTTGTCTGCTTTACTCGCCGCAGGGCGAGTACTCAACTTGTCTGCTTTACTCGCCGCAGGGCGAGTACTAAAATAGCGGGGGCTGGATTTGAACCAACGACCTCCGGGTTATGAGCCCGACGAGCTACCAGGCTGCTCTACCCCGCAGACAGGTCGGGAATTGTAGGCAGTTTGCAGTGAATCGTCAACGTGAAGCCACAACCTACGATTGCTCCCGAAAGCACTCGATGAAACGCATTCTGCAGGTCATATTCGCTCTCGCCCACTTCGCAGTCGCCGCGTTCTGCGCATTCGGCTTCCTCGCAAGCTTCGAGCCCGTCGAAAACGCGATGGTCTGGCGCGTGGGATACACAATTGCATTCATCGCCGCGCTTGCTGGCGGCATCTGGTGGATCCGCAAGCGCTCCTTTGATCGTTCGGTCACACTTCACCCAAAGGAACTCCGTATGTCATCAGAACAACAATGGGTCGTGAAATACAAACTTCCAGGCGATCAAGTTCGAACACCGCGCGAAATTATCGTGACAGCGATCAGCCAATCCGACGCGATCAAGGTCGCACAGGCGATGATCCCTTCCGCGATCATCCTCGGCGGACCGCAAGTCGCAAGGTGAATTCGGTACGCTTGCGATTTCTCGCCATCAACAAACACCGAAACTTCAAGGACCGCCAATGACCCCAGAAACAGCAGCAGCATTCAAACAAGTCCATCATGCAAGCCTGGCACCAAACGCTCTCGACACCAAGACCAAGGAACTCATCGCAGTTGCCTGCGGCGTCTCGCGCCTCTGCGAAATGTGCATTCAGCATCATGTGAAGGCGGCGAAGGCGGCGGGTGCAACACTCCAGGAACTTCATGAAACACTCGATGTTTGCACGCTGATGAATGGCGGCCCCGCGACCGTCTACGGCAAGAAAGCCATCGACGCATACGGCGTCTAACCATCTTTAGTCCCTGCTAGATTCGAAATGTGCTCAAAGGTGCCACATTTCCGATCTAGCGGGGGTCAATCCCGCTTCACGGCTGGGCATCTCACCTTCCGCAAAGGCAAAATGAGCAATATGCGGAATATTTATGAATGGTTGAACGCTTCAAGCCATTCATCCGAATGGATGGATTGATATCGGTCCTTCAGGCACCGTTTTGTTCACCCGCACGTTCAATCCATCCGAGTCACCCAATGCCCAACTCAACCGTTCGAATCCGAAAGTACCCAAACCGACGCCTCTATGACACCACACGGAGCGCTTTCATCACGGGCGAGGAGCTCTATACGATCGTTCGAAACGGTCGACAGATCCAGGTGACCGACAGTGCGAGTGGAACCGACATCACAAACATCGTGCTGTTGAATGCGATCATCGATCGTGACCCAGATCGGATCTTGGCGATTCCCGCGTCTATCTTCCATGCGATGGCAAATAGTGGCGGAGAATCACATCGTCTCGCGATGGATACATCCGAGGTCGATCGACTTCGTAACGATCTCACCAACACCAAGTTAGAGCTCGAGCGCCTCCGCGCGTGTTGTGCATCGAAAGCAGGATGAAGTCCGAGCACCCGAAAGGTGGCTCGACCCCCAAACTTGAATCAGTGATCGGTACTCGCCGCAGGGCGAGTATTCACCTCAGTTGGGCTCGACCAGAGGCGGAGAGCTTGGAGTCGATCCTTCGCGAGCCAGTGTGTCATCTGGAACGATCTGACCGAGCTTGCGGATCTCTGGGAAGACCCATGCGATTGCGCCAACGACCGCCAGCGTCCCAATCCCTCCACTGACGACGCTGAGTATTGGTCCGAAGATTTTCGCGACGAGCCCGCTCTCGAACGCACCCAATTCGTTGCTGCATTCGATGAAGAGCGAATTGACAGCGCTGACCCGACCCCGCAAATGGTTTGGCGTGCGTGCCTGCACGAGCGTATGTCGGATGATCACACTGACATTGTCGACCGCACCAGAAACGAAAAGCATCAGCAGGCTGAGCCAGATCCAGTGCGAAACTCCGAAGACGACGATCGACGCGCCGAATGTGGCGACCGAGAGAAGGAGCGCCGGCCCCGCATGTTTCATGCGCGGTCGTGCGGCGAGCCAAACCGCCATCAAGAATGCACCGATGTACGGCGCGGCCTTGAGCCATCCGAGAAGGACCGGTCCACCGCCGAGAATCTCGTCGGCATAAATGGGCAGGAGTGCAGTCGCGCCTCCAAGCAGAACGCCAAACAGATCGAGCGTGATGGTCGCGAGAATCGTGCGTTCTTTATAGATGTGGCTCATCCCGGCGAGCATCGAACGAATGGTCATCGCGCCCACTGATCGAGCCTCCTCACGTGGACGTATCTGCAGGACCAAGAACCCCGACGCGAGGATGAATGCCGCGCAGATCACGATGACAACGAAGCTCTGAATCCCAAGGCCGAGCAAAACGCCGGCGGCGATCGGTCCGAGCACCGCGCACGCCTGGAAGATGCCGCTGTTCCATGTGATCGCGTTTTCGAAGTTCTCCGGTTTGACCAAGAGCGGAACGAGCGAATTACGACTTGGTCCGTTGAAGCTTCTGACGCACCCAGAAATCATGAGCAATCCGTACCAAGTCCAGACCGATGCCCCAGCGAAACTCGCCCACGCGAATGCCAGCGCGGTCGCGACAAACGCGAATTGCGTGGTCGCGAGGATCAATCGCCGACTATGTCGATCGGCGGTGTGCCCTGCGACAAGGGCGAGCGCAACTACCGGAAGTGCGCGTGCGAGTCCGGCCATCCCGAGAACGAGCGCGTCGTGTGTCTGAAGCCAGAGGTCCCACAGGATCACCGTCGTCAGCATTTGCAAACCGAACCCAGAACACGCGAAGCCACCCGCAAAGATTGCGTAGTTGCGCTCGCGAATCGCTCGGGTCATATCGGCCAACGCCATGTCGATATCTCTACAGCAAATCAGGGCAGTGTGTCTGTGCGATCGACGCTACCTTTCGCCCATGCCGACCGAATCCGATCGAAGGCTCGCTGCCCGACTCCTCTGTGTGGGATTTGGCAGATCGGTCGTCGATGACTCGCTTCGCGAAATGTTGCGCGAGGGAGTGAGCGGAGTGATTCTGTTCGCGCGGAACGCGACGACGCGAGAGGGCGCTGGTGCGCTCGTGCAAGCGATCAAGCAGGAAGCGAGAGCGCTTGGCAATCCGAATATCTTCGCTTCCATCGATCACGAAGGTGGGCGTGTCGTTCGGCTCTCGGACGGAATGACGGTTGTTCCACCGATGCGCGAAGTCGGGCGGGCCTCACACGGTTTGGCCGAGGCGGCGCGGATTGGCGCGATCTTTGCTCGCGAACTTCGTGCCGCAAACTTTGACCTCGATTTCGCCCCCGTCGTCGATGTCGATAGTAATCCTGCAAATCCCGTGATCGGTACTCGTTCGTTTAGTGACGACCCTGCGGTTGTCTCGGCGTGCTCGAGCGCGTTTATCGGGGCGATGCAGTCTGAAGGCGTCGCCGCATGTGCGAAGCACTTCCCCGGCCATGGCGACACGGATGTCGATAGTCATCTCGATCTCCCGCGACTCGCCCACTCGATCGATCGACTGCGCGCCATTGAATTGCCGCCGTTCTTCGCCGCCGTGCGCGCTGGTGTCGCGTCGATTATGACTGCACATGTCGTCTTCGACGCGATCGATCCAGGCGTTCCGGCAACGATGAGTCGCGATGTCATCGAAGGCGTCCTTCGAAACGAGATCGGATTCAAAGGCGTCGTCTTCAGCGATGACATGGAGATGGGCGCGATCGCCGATCGCATGGGAATCGGCGAAGCGTCCGTCCGTGCGATCACTGCTGGAGTCGACTGTCTCTTGGTCTGTCACAGACTCGATCGACAACAAGAGGCAATTGGTGCGATTGCGGATGCGATCGCGAGCGGTCGGATTGCCCGGTCGCGCGCCCTTGAGGCTGTGTCGCGAATCGACAAGTTGCTTGAAACTTACGCTCGGTGATTCGCTCGGTGATTCGCCC
>CAMBMO010000025.1 GCA_945868805.1 Singulisphaera sp. GP187 | reverse complement strand
GGCAAGTGGCGAGATGCGCGCGCGACCATCGTCGCTGGGAAGTGGTTCAGCCGTAACCGTCGGCGCAGTGACCACAGGGGTTGGCGATGATCCAATAGCCCCGATCGCTCCGATCGCCGCCTCCACCGATGCAACCGCTGCGACCACCGTCGCAACCGCCTCGTCCCCATCGACCGTAATGATTGCAATCGGTGTTCCAACTGGAACTTGCCGCCCTGCTTCAACCATGATCCGACTAATCACGCCGTCGTCATAAACCGGCATCTCCATCGTCGCCTTGTCGGTCTCGACATCCGCCACGACATCGCCCGATGAAACCTTGTCGCCTTCCTTCACGTTCCAACGGACGATCGTCCCCGCTTCCATCGTGTCGGAGAGTCTGGGCATCGTCAGTTGAACGGGCATCGTCGAGAGTCCTCAAGCGCGATAGAGGCACGAACGCACCGCTTCGCAGATCCTTCGCGCGTTGGGAAGGTACTGCTGTTCGAGTTGCTGCGCATAGGGCGCAGGAACATCGGCGGAATGCACACGGTGCACATAATTGTCGAGGTCATCAAAGCACTCGCGGTGCACGAGTGCGGCGACTTCCGAACCCGGTGAGCCAAAGCTCCACGACTGATCGACGACGACGCACGCCCCCGTGCGTTTGACACTTCGCACGATCGCCCCAGCATCAAGCGGTCGAATCGTTCGCATGTCCAAGATCTCGCAGAAAATCCCCTGCTTTTCGAGTTCCGCCGCCGCGTCGAGCGCGAGGTGAACCATTCTGCCGAATGCGACAATTGTGCAATCGCTCCCCGCGCGTGCGATGCGCGCTTGCCCGAACGGAATCAGGTACTCACCCTCGGGCACTTCGCCCTTCATCGAGAGCACGCGCTCGCTCTCGAGAAAAAAGACTGGATCGTCATCGCGAATGGCGGTCTTCATCAGACCCTTTGCGTCGTATGGGTTGGACGGGATGACCATCTTCATTCCGGGAACATTCGAGAAGAGCCCCTCGATGCTCCACGAGTGCGTCGAACCCAACTGGCCGCCCGCTCCGTCATTGCCTCGGAAGACAATCGGACAACCGAATTGACCACCCGACATGTAGAGCATCTTCGGCGCATTGTTGAGAATCGGATCTGCAGCGACCAGACTAAATGACCATGACATGAATTCGACGATCGGTCGAAGTCCCATCATCGCGGCGCCGATCGCCATGCCTGCGAATCCCGACTCGCTGATAGGTGTGTCTATCACGCGACGGGCGCCAAACTCTTCCAGCATTCCCTTGCTGACCTTGTACGCGCCGTTGTACTGCGCGACTTCTTCACCGATGAGCATCACGCGCTTGTCCCTGCGCATCTCTTCGCACATCGCCTCGCGCACCGCGTCTCGGAATTCGATTTCGCGACCTGCGGCTGTTCCCTGACCTGCGGCTGTTCCCTGACCTGCGGCTGTACTCATAGCAAGTCCGCCTTTGGGTCAATGGCCGGAGAATCGCACGGCTTCTCTGCGCCACCGAGCATTTCAGGATCGCTCGACCCGGTGTAAGGGCCCCATTTTTCTCGATAGACATCGCGGTAGAGATCGCTCGTCGGGGGAATGGGTGATGCCTCGGCCCATTCGACTGCGCCACGCACTTCCGCACGCACATCGCGCTGAATTCCCTTGAACTGATCGTCGGTGAATCCGCGCGATTCGAGTTGGGTCTTCAGCACCAGAATCGGATCGCCTTGTTCGTAGTGTTCTTCTTCTTCACGCGTTCGATACTTGCGCGGATCGGACATCGAGTGTCCCTTGAATCGATAGCACTTCATGTCGACAAAGATCGGGCGAGAGGTCTCGCGAACTCGGTCGACGAGTTGCTTCATCGCGCCATATGTTTCGACGACGTCCATTCCGTCAACCTCGACACCTTCCATGCCGTACCCAGCAGCTTTGGAGACAATCTTGTGCCCCATCGTGGTGCCACGGCTGATCGACGTGCCCATCGAATAGCCGTTGTTCTCGCAGATGATGATCACGGGCAAGTCGAAGAGACCGGCGAGATTCATCGCCTCGTGGACCGATCCTTGATTCATTGCGCCATCGCCAAGGAACGCTAGTGTCACACGATTTGATTTGCCACCGTTGATGACTTCATCTTCATACTTCGTCGCGAAGGCGAGTCCGACACCGAGTGGAATCTGCGCGCCGACGATGCCGTGTCCGCCAAAGAGATTGTTCGCACGGTCGAACATGTGCATCGATCCGCCCTTGCCCTTGGCACACCCGCCAATGCGTCCGAACATCTCCGCCATGCAGTGCTTGGGGTCCATCCCTCGTGCGAGCGCGTGCCCGTGATCGCGGTACGCAGTCACGATCGGGTCTTTTGCTTCGGTCGCTGCGATCGTGCCGACCGCCACCGCTTCTTGGCCGATGTACACATGGCAAAATCCGCCGATTTTCTTGTCTTGGTACGCCTGCATGCATCGAAGTTCGAATTCGCGGATGAGCATCATCTCGCGCAACCACTCCGTCGCAGTCGCAATCGGAACTTGTGGCCGTTGCTGTTCGCTCGGCGATTGACCAATCGTTTTCGTTGTCGACGGCGAGTGTTCCAAGCCCCTAGTTATAGGGTGAAAAACGCCTTGGAGCAAACGCTCTCAAACTCGATAGTTGTCACGCTGTTCTGCCACAGTCTCTCACTGTGGCGCAGGCTTCAAAGCATCGCGCTTTTCTTGCACTTGTGCAAGGTGCCGTGTTTCCAAATCGCCCGCAAGTCTTGCCTCGAGGATCATCACCGCGGTCTCTAACTGCGGGTCGATTCCGGTGGCGATGAGGTCGCCCACCAGCGGTCGAAGATCAACGCCGATTTGACCAACTGAAGCCTCGTCGAGTCGATCGAGAGTGACCCGCATCTCACCCGATTTCTCTGCTTGCGGAGGAGTGTTCTTGACCACCATGTCGGGATTAACACCCCAATCCTCGCTCGATGCTCGTCGATGAACAAGGCGTCCTTTTTCGGCGCCCTCGATCGGTGGAAGCACGTAGTACTGGACGGTCACCTTCACAGCCGCTTCATTGGGTCCATCTTGGAGCGGCATCACAGTTTGGACGCTCCCCTTGCCGAAGCTCCGTTCACCAAGAACGACCGCGACGCCGTGCGCTTGCAGACTTCCCGCGACGATTTCGCTCGCACTGGCACTGTTGCCATTGACGAGGACGACAAGTGGAAGCCCCTCAAGCGAAGACCGGTGCCTTTCCGCGACGAAGTTGTTGACCATCTTCCCGTCCCGGTCCTGCACCGAGACCACAGAACCGGTCGGAACGAAAAGATTGACGAATGCGACAGCCGACTTCAGAAGCCCGCCTGGATTTCCCCGCAGGTCCAGCACAAGCCCGTTCAACTTGCGCTCTTTTTTCATTTGGCGAATCGCGTCCATAAAATCGTCGAACGAATCCTCGTTGAATGATGTCAATCGAACATAGCCAATACCGACGACTTGATCGACCCACCAATCCCACTTGGGATTGCCACGCGCATCCAACTCGGACTTCCACCAACCATTGACCGATCGCATCTTGATACTCGCGCGCTTGAGCGGAAAGTCGAGCGGTTCGGCGACATCGTTGCGCTTGACCGTCAGCTTGACTGTCGTCCCCACCTTGCCCGTAATGTTTTCCACCGCGCGATTGGTCGTCCAACCAATCGTCGGCTGTTCGTCCACAGCGACGATTCTGTCGCCAGGGCGGATTCCTGCACGCGAAGCGGGAGATCCTTCAAGCGGATTGACTATTAAGAGTTCTCGCTTTTCATTGTGACGGAGCAGAATTCCGACTCCAACGAAGTTGCCCTGAATGCTCTGCTGGAACCGCCGAAGATTGTCGGGCCAAATGATTTCCGAGTAGTCGTCCTCGTACTCCTTCGAAAGTTGACTTGTCGCACCCTCTCCAAATTCGCGCAGAATCACTTCCGTCGGAAAAATTCCCGCTTGTTCGTTGACGGCAAGTACCTCGTTCATGACGACTTGATAATCGGCGGGACCAAGAATCTTCGTGGTCAAGTCGACTTGCTTCATGCTTGATTCGATCTGGGCACGAAGTGCCTGCACCTTCGCAGGATCCGCGAGCGCCGGAAAATTTTCCACCAACTGTGGCGTGTCGAGGAGCAGTCCGACCGATCCGAGTCCTCCCTCCATCAGAGGCTTCCACCCGGCATTGGTCACATGCTCACTCGCGGCTTGTCGCAGACCCATGAGGACGAGTTTCGGTGTGATGCCCCTGATTCGCTCCTTCCAGTCATCTGCGAAGAGTTCGTTGTACTCAGGTTCCTCGGCGTCCGCTTCGGGAATGTCCTTCCCCTCTGCTTTCGCAGTCGCTTCCAAGCGCTTCAGCTGCATCTTTCGCAAACGGTAAAACTCGCGCGGCGCGAATTCAACGATCAATGTGACCCGGCGATTCAATTCGTCGAACGCTGAATCCAACCGCTTGTAATCATCCGTGTCAGCGCCATCATGCAATGCCTTCTGGCGGAAGAGGACTTCTTGGGCGAGAAGCAGATCGCCATCCTTATTTGCGCGATCGGTCGCGGCGTTCGCGGCCTCATCGAGAGCTTGACCCTGCGCCGAATCGAGCCACGTTCGCCAATCGTTCGGCGACATGAGGTACTTCATGTTGATCGCATGGACCATCGCCAAGTTGATTTCACTCGCTGCCATCGCCGTCGCGAAATCGGCTTGGCGCTTGGCGAGATCGATGAGCCGGGTCGCTTCGTTTTCGATTCGATGCTGGGCGCGTTGTTGGATCGACCGATTAATCGCGATGAGCGCATCACTTTCACCCGGTGGCACGGATTCAAGCAGAGAATCGACTTGCGCAAAATCGTCCGCCTTCGCCGCATTCCAGACTTGCGCGCTCCACTCAGAGAGCGCGGTCGGGGCGGATGTTGTCGCTTCTCCCTGATGAGTCGGACTTGCTGCCGTCTCGAATGCGATGCCTAAGACAGACAAACTCAGTGCGAATGTTCCAGTCGTGATCCACTTCAATGTCTGCATTTCTGCCTTCCTGTGAAAGGGCCACCGAGCCATCATCCAACCGTTGATCCAACTGTTATAGTCGCATTCACTCGCGAAAGTTCAAGTCGAACTATCAACGATTTGACTAGATTGAACCCGCGACAGGGTCGCAACGCAGACATGACTCTACCGCCACCCATTCGCGCCAAGTTGCCCTGCTCAAATTGCGGGTACGACCTCCGCGCGACGACTGGAGGCGTCTGCCCCGAGTGCGGGACGCGGGTCCAGCAACGCCGGTCGCTTGGGCTTTCCTCCAGCGAAAGCGATCCGACGAACTCGGTCATCGAGGCGTTGATCCAGGTCCGAAAGGGTGTCTGCTGGTCGCTCCTCCTCTGGCTCGGTTGCGTCGCTGTTCCTGTGATTGGTCAGTTGGCTTGGGTCGCGTTGGCTATCGCGAGCGGACTTCGCAGCGTGGCGCACTGGCGGCTTGTCCAGACGAAATACCTCTCGATGTTCGCCCAGGAGCCCATGCTCGCCTCTTGGAGCAGATTCGCGATTGCGGAATTAGCGGTCGCAGTGTGCGGAGGAATCCTGACAATTGTCACTTCGACTAGGACGAATCCGATGGCGATCCTGCTCATCCTGTGCATCCTGAGAATCGCGTGGATGGGACTTGTCTGCGTCAACAACTACTCCGCGGTGGCACTCGGGATGGCGACTATCCGGAAGTTTTCGCCAGATCCACTCCCGAGCCACTTTCGATTGGCGCCGATCGCACTCTTCGCCGCGCCAATCCTCTTCCTGCCGTTCCTCATCACGGTCGCGTTCGCCGGACCAACCCAGCCACCCGAATGGGTCGCGACAATCAATGTGTTTTTCTTGGTGCTTGGTTGTTTGATCGGTATCACCAGTGTGATCATGGCATTCTCGCTGCTCGACCTCGCCGCCGACGCGCTTCACGAATCGCGACGACCGACCGAACCAGGATCGCCCGGGGATCAAACTCCGCGGATTCGAACTCCCGAGCATCGAGCACCGAAGCAGCCCAGAATTCCCGACGCTCCGCCGAGTGCAGGCGAGGGCGAAGTCATTCCCTTTGCTAAGGAACCGCCCGACCGAACTGCGTAACGACCGCGCCCAGGCGCGCCGGGGCGCGCCAGATTCGGCGTGCATCTGCCAAGGCGATCGCAATCGCATCGGCGACATCGGCCGGAGACGGCGGCTTGGCGAGTCCGCACTGCGCTGTGACTGCGAGTTGCATCTGGCGCTTGGTCGCTTGCCCGTTCCCCGCAACTGCGCTCTTGATCGTCGCTGGGGAGAGCTCCATGATCGGCAAGTCCGCGCGAGCTGCTGCCAACAGGATCACGCCACGCGCATGGGCCATGATGATCGCAGTTCGAACATGCTTGGAATGCGCGAAGATTTGCTCAACCACGACCCGATCGGGACGAAGTTCGGTAATCAGAGCACGAAGATCTTCATCGAGATCGCGCAAGCGATCTGCGACCGATCGCTTGGGAGAAAGTTTCAGAATCCCAGCCTCGATAACTCGCGTCGCCCCTCGCGCGTCAAGTTCGATCAGTGCGTACCCGGTTCGAACGAGCCCTGGATCGATCCCCATGATTCTGGGGTTCGTCGGCTCTTTCATAAATCCGCAACCGCCTTCGCACGACCACCTGGAACATCTGAGACGAGAAGTCCGTCGCTGAGTCGAATGATGCGCTCGCTTCGCTCGGCGACTCGATCATCGTGCGTGACGAGCACGACGGTCAATCCATCCGCGTGAAGTTGATCGATCACAGTCAAGATCGACTCGCCCGTCGATGAATCCAGATTGCCCGTCGGTTCGTCTGCCATCAAGATCGCCGGGTTCGAGACGAGTGCACGTGCAATTGCAGTTCGTTGTTGTTGCCCGCCTGAGAGTTCCGAAGGTCGGTGATGGACACGGTCGCCAAGTCCGACCAATTCGATCTTCTCGTGCGCACGTGCATGTCTTTCGCTGCGAGTCAAGCCTTGATAGAAGAGCGGGACTTCGACATTTTCCTGAACGGTAAGTTCGGAAATCAGATTGAACGCCTGAAAAACGAAACCGATCCTTCGTCCGCGCACCTGCGAGAGTCGCTCATCGTCGAGAGTCGAGACATCGATACCGTCGAGGCGGTACTCGCCGGCGGTTGGTCGATCGAGACAGCCCAATATGTTCATCAATGTGCTCTTTCCAGAGCCAGACGCCCCCATGATCGCCAGATATTGCCCCATCGGGATCGCCAAATCGACGCCACGAAGCGCGTCGACCATAAACGAACCATCGGGGTGGTTGTATCGCCTGCAAATTCCTACGAGTTCAGCCGCGAATCGGGTTGTCACACTGCCATCCTAACGATCCGATCACCGCCGAGGGCGAATCACCAAATCGACAGGCGTTCCTTCTGGCGGAATCCGATCTGTCCACGCCTCCCAAAGGGGTGCTGCGATGTCCACGCGATCTGGGATCACTTCTTCAAATGCGATGACTTCGTCACCAAATGTCACGAGTCCAACGATCGATCCCGTGTAATCGGCGACATAGTGCTCACCAGGACCAAGCGATGGCGGATTGGGACGAACACGCGATCCTGCGAAGACGAACCGATTGCACGGGAACGGCACGAGAGCGTTGGCAGTCGAATCGTCTGGAACTCTCCTCACCCAATCACACAACTTGCTCTCGTGCTCATCGTCACCACTCTTCCACCGCACGAGAATCTCGACTGGGCTGCCCGTTGGAGGGCGGAGTTGGAGAATCGCCTTGCCACTCGAATCGGGCGCGAGTTCGATCCACTCACCCGGCGATCCGTGCGTGATCCCAGCCGCGAGGAGCGCCGCGTGAATCAGCTTTGGTTTCGCCTCGACGGCAAGAAGTGACTCGTGTTCGCGAGTGCCGGCCTTGCAGACGAGTTGTTCAAGCCAACCGATGCGTGCTGCGACCTGAGCGCCAATGACGACCTCCGAATTCGCAAGATTCACGACGATGTCCGATCCAATTCGAACGAGTTTCGGCTCGCTCGCCCTTGGCGGCGGTGCCGCTTTGGCATGCGCGCCGTCAACGAGCGGTTGGGGAGAAGCGCATGATTGCCCGATGATCACAAGCGTGACGAGCGCGACGAACATTGATAATTGTGAAGCTCGAATCACCTGTCGATTACTCCGTAAAGATGCTGTTCAGGTTAGGTGAGAATGCCGAGAGCTCGCGCAATCAACTCGCCGACTCGATCACCAATGGGTTGCGCCGAAACTCACTGCGCTGACGCGCACGGCAAAAATAAAAAAAGGCCCGGCGGAGGCAAGCCTCACGCCGAGCCCTTCCGGGGGCTTGTTGATGTCCGAATAGTAGTAATCCACCGACAAAAGTCAACTCAACCTATCATCAGAATGATTTCCCGAATCTCATGAAACACGCACCCGTTCCAACGACCCTTTCCAGAGCCGTGCGAATCTTCGTTTGTCGCCCTGCCGATGCAGTCGCATCTGCGATCTCACCTGCCGTATCACATGCCGACCTCTCTCGAAATTCTTTTGCTGGCTTCCCATCGACCAATGGGATAGGGGCATGGTTCGAAATTGAGGTCGCTGTGAGGGGGACCCCCGAATTGCAAACTGGATATCTCGCAACGCTTGCACAATTGGATCGATCAGTTCGCGACTCGGTCATTCCTCTCTTGCAGAATGCGCTTTTTTCGACGCCCGATGGCTTGAATCCTGCGCCAGCGACTCTGCTCGTCGAAATGGTGGAACTGGTATCTAAAAAAATCGAGAAACCGATTGAAAGTTTGAAATGGAGCCTATCTCCTTACCACCAACTGACATGGAGCCGAAAGATGCCACAACAGACCACTTTCTCGTCAATTTTTGAGTTCGCCGCATCGCACCGGCTCAACGACCCTTCTCGGACACCTGCAGAAAATGCAGAGTTCTTTGGCAAGTGCAATAAGCTCAACGGACATGGGCACAACTACCGCATCGAAGTGGGGGTCGCGATACCGGTGGGATCCGCATTTGGCATGGCGGACCTCGAAGGAATCGTCGATCGCGCGGTCATCGAACGCTTCGACCACATGAACCTCAATATTGATTGCCCAGAATTTCACTCCCTCAACCCGTCTGTCGAACACATCGCCGCAGTCTGTTTCGACTTGCTGAAGGGCGCGCTCTCGGATTGCCCAGTGGAACTGAAACGGGTCCGACTCTGGGAAACTTCGAAGACCTCGGCCACGATCGAAGCCTGAGTTGCGACTAGACTTTGTCTATGGCAAGACTCGTCAAATTTGAAGCGATGAAACCAATCAAGATCGAGCCTCAAGAGAAGGCGATCTTCGTCTGCGCATGCGGACTTTCGAAAAATTTCCCGTTCTGCGACGGACACCACAAGGAGTGCTCGGTGGAGCAACCCGATTGCACCTATATGTACGATGGCGAGGGCAAGAATCCACGCAAGCTCGAATCGACGCAGTGACGACTGCTCGCAAATCCGACGCTGGTTTGAAGCGATTGAATTAATTGAAGGGGAAAGATCAAGTCAGGTCATCTTCGCCGAGGAGCGTGAATCGCTTTCGAAGAAGAATCTGACCAGCGAGATAGCAATCGTCCACCGCGAGCGCAACACATGGATCACTCGCAGCTCGCATCAGCACGGGATAGACGAAACGAATGTTGAGCTCGGCGCCGAGCAGATGCAGGCACAGCTTTGTCAAGGACTGACCATGGCCGATCTGGACGACGATGAGATCGAGCTCGCTGAACGTGTAGCTGTTCTTGCGCAGGATGTGTCGAGCGGCATCGGCGTTTGAAAAGATCATGCGTACCACTGCATGGTCGCTCGAATCCATCACGCTCAGAGCGGCCACATTGACCATTTCATCGTCCTCGAACAATTTGAGGAGTTCGAGCAGCTTGCCGACCTTGTTGTCCAGAAAAACAGCGAATTGGCGCACTGACGGTGGTGAATAGCCTTGTTCTGTCGGAATTGGAATCTGGCTACTCACTGGGTTTTGCTCGTCGTGCGTGCGAGTATAGCCCGCTCAATCGAGTCGGGTTTCGTGTGACTCACTCTCCCCACGCTTCAAGAATCAGAGCGAGGTCGAGCGCATCAGTCACACAATCACCGTTGACATCGCCAGCAGTCGATCCCCAAGATGCGAGCACAAATGCGAGGTCCATCTCGTTTACCACGCTGTCGTGATTGAGGTCGGGTCCGATCGGCACAGCCTTCCATGGCCCCTCAAATCGGACGTTTTCGAGATCGGAGAGGATTGTCATCGTGACTGAGTTGACACCACTCGGAAGGGAGTCGGATGAAAACCGAATCACCTGCGGAGAAAGAGTGCAATCCGTAAGCGATGCCTTTCGATCGTCCCCGCCGAACTGCCCAGCGAAATGCCCCGTTGTCGTGGCAACCGAAGCACTCTTGCCAGTGGTGAAACCCGCAAGCGTGTAGTCCGCAGAGACGAAGTACTCACCGCCCTCGAAGACCGTCGGCCCGTCACTCCCCACAACCGAGCTCACTCGTCGCGTGAGGGCCATGTGAAAATTTTCGAGTGAGAGATCCAGATGCTTGCAGCCAAAGAACGGCAGACAAAAGAAATCGAAACTGTATGCGGCACGACCGAGTGCGATATCGAAGAGGAGGAGTTCGGCGGATCCGTCGCCCTTCGACGCACGACTCAATCGAATGGTCGCGGGACCGCTCACAGAGACGGTTTGCACATCCGTGTCGCTACTTGATCCAACGGATGCCGAAATCTCCAGCTTGACCGTCAACTTTGCCGTTGATTCTGGCGTCGCAATCAGTGTGGCATCGATCGGCGCACGATTCCCTTGTTCGTCATCGGGATGACACGAGTGGAGCGTGGTCGTTGAAAGGAAGGCGAGAAAAACCAATGGAAGCTGAAGCCGCGACTTGCGACGCATCACGATCCCTCACTACGCCCACGTCATGTATTGTGGGTTTCCATGCGAGAGCGAACAAATCCGATGTTGCATTCGACCGCGAGATCCATGAATTTTTTCGGCACAATCTTGACCATTGGCGTCGCGTGCTTCCTGTTCGAATCCCAAGCCTGGTCGCAGAATCCCGCATTGGCGCCTCAAGACGGCGATTTCGACAAACTCGCAGTCGAGTACCAGGCGTGGCGGGACTTCAGCTTCCCCGAGTCAGCGATCACTCGAGGTCGCCCCACAGCGCAGGACCGGATCACCGAGCCGGGAATGCGGGGGGCTCTGAACCGCCACAATGAAATTGGTGGTTTCCTCGAAGTGCTCCACGCGATTGATCGAGGCCGGCTCGCACCCGCAAATCAACTGGACCATGACCTCCTGCGAAGAGACCTTCAGAACGACTTTGATTCATTTCAGTTCAAGCGGTGGATGATGCCAGTCGGTCAGCGCGGAGGACCTCAGCAAGACATTCCGCAATTCGCCGAAGGCGTACCGTTTCGCCAGGCTGACGATTGGCGCAACTATGTGAAGCGAATGACTCGACTCGCCCCTGCGGTTCGGGATACACAGGCGATGATGGTTCTCGCGCTCGCTGACGGGATCGTTCCTCCAGCGGTCGTACTCGAAGGCGTGACCGCGCAATTTGACGCGGTGCTCCGTGGCAATCTCGACGAGATCGAGGTTCCGCTCGCGCAAATGCCCGATTCCATACCTGCGCCAGAGCAAGCGACTCTGCGCGCGCAGGCACGTGAGGCCAAACTGGATGCGCTGCTCGCGCTTGGCGAGATGCTTGTCTGGTTGAAAGCGAGTTACATCCCCAGCGGTCGTCCATCGATCAGTGCAAAGGATCAGTATCTCGGCGCCGAGTTTTATGCATTCGAATTGAAGCGCTTTACGACGACTGACCTCACGGCGCAAGAGATTCACCGCGTGGGTCTGACCGAAGTCGCGCGCATCCGCGACGAAATGCTGGTGGTGATTGCGCGAACAGACTGGTCAGCGTCGGATCCGGCACGTGCGACGCTGTCCAGCGATGATCGCCTGAGCGCATTTGTCGCCTATCTGAGAACCGACCCGCGCTTCTATCACACGACTCCGCAGTCGCTCATCGCCGGATACCGAGAGATCTGCAAGAGAATTGACTCGAAACTGCCAGAGTATTTCGGCGTACTGCCACGCCTCCCCTACGGCGTCCGTGAAATTCCTCGATTCATGGCTCCTTCACAAACGACCGCCTATTACCAATTCGGAAGCATGAAGTCTGGTCTTCCGGGATGGTTCTATGCGAACACCTTTGCACTCGACCAGCGTCCGACATATGAAATGGTCCCGTTGTCGCTTCACGAAGCAGTGCCTGGTCACCACTTGCAAATCTCTCTCGCCAACGAGATGGAAGGTCTGCGCGAGTTTCGACGCGATGTCGACGCGACCGCGTTCGTCGAAGGGTGGGCGCTCTATGCAGAGAGACTCGGAACCCCGATGGGTCTTTACGAGAATCCGTACGACGATTTCGGGCGGTTGCTGTACGAGATGTGGCGCGCGTGTCGACTGGTCGTCGACACTGGCATGCACGCATTCGGAATGAGTCGTGCGGACGCGATCGGGTTCATGCAACGCAACACCGCGCTCTCACGCCTCAACATTGAACGCGAAATCGATCGATACATCGGGTGGCCCGGACAGGCATGTGGATACAAGATCGGCGAAATCGAAATTCGTCGGATCCGATCGGAATGCGAGGCTCGGATTGGGTCGCGCTTTGACCTGAGAGCGTTTCACGATCACCTGCTCGGTTCGGGTCCCCTGCCGCTTGATGTCCTGCGCCTTCGGATGAGCGCTTGGTGCGATGAAGTCTTACTGCACGAAAGGGTTGCTGATCCTCTCGCGCCCGATGGTCGTTGACGGACCATGTCCGGGATGCACGACGAACTCGTCTGACAGTTTCATGAGCTTCTGACGAAGGGAATGGTCGAGCGCTTGCGGATCGCTTGTGGGGAAGTCTGATCGTCCAACCGATCCTGCGAAGAGCGTGTCGCCCGCGATAACGACTTTCGCTTCGTCGCAGACGAAACTGACGGATCCTGGACTATGGCCTGGTGTGTGAATCACTTTCCAGCGAGTCGGACCGAGCGAAAGTTCGTCGCCTTCTTCGAGGGTGCGAGTCGGCGCCCGAACCGAGACTGGTGGCACCTCGGCGAACGCCGACAAGTTCAGTTGCGGGTCTCCGAACCACGCATGCTCCAGAGGATGCGCGTAGATCGGCACTTCGCCTGCTTGGCGTTTGCCGACGAAAGACATAACCGCCTCAAGTCCCATGATGTGATCAAGATGAGCGTGGGTGAAGAGCACAGCATCGATTTGGATGTCGTGTGCACCCACCACTTCAAGCAGTGCGGTCGGATTGTCTCCCGGATCGATGATCCAGCCTGGCTTGGACGATCCTCCCTCGACCCAAATGAGCCAAGCGTTGGTCTGCCATGCGCCGAGGGGAATTCCTTTGATGCGAAGTTTCGCCACGGCGGGAACATAGTCGGATTGGGCGCTCTCGTCTCCAAGCCGTCATCCGCCCTCCTGCTAATCTCTCCAACATGCTGAAGCGACGTATCGAGGAGATCGAGCCCTTCACTCCAGACATGCCAGATATCAAAGGCGTATCGATGAGAATGCTCATCGGACGAAAGGACGGTGCGCCGAACTTTGCGATGCGTCACTACACCGTTTCGCCGGGCGGACACACACCGCGCCACCAGCACAACTACGAACACGAAGTCATCATCACCGGTGGAAGCGCGCGCGTCGAATTTGACGGAGAGTTTCATGCGTGCCGTGCCGGCGACACCTTGATGATCGATCCGAACAAGTTGCACCAATTCGTCAACGATGGCGATTCAGATCTGACATTCATCTGTCTGGTTCCGGTCTCGTTCGATTGCGGGAAGCCGACTCCCGGAAGCTGATCGATCAACCATGCCCGCCTTGGTCGATTCCATCTGCGCCTTGATTCGACGAGCATATTTTTTTGCCACCTTGACAATTTTCGCGTTCGCGTTCGCAAGTGGATGCGACACGATCGGATCGGACTTCAGGTCGATGGGCGAAGTCCTCTCTCCTGCGTCCCCACAGGAGGCGGCGCAGTGGGCGGTCGATACGACCGATGCGGAGAACATGCGACGTGGCGTGGTCCTTCTGGGGACATCCTCGTTCGGCGGAGTCGACGCCTATGTCAAGCTTTACCGGTTCTACGTCAAGGACATGAAGGATCCGCTCGTGCAGGCCGCCGCAATTTCGGCGCTCTCGCGTTTCGGTCGTCCCGAAGATGCCGTGCTCATCGCTGAAAGGCTCACAAGCACCTTCCCCCATGTCCGACTCGCGGCTGCGATCGCGCTCCAGCGCCTGCACAATGTCGCAGTCGCTGAGTTGATGTGGCGAAAATTGCAGGACGAGTCTGAGGCGCAAGAAACCCGCATCGAGCTTGCAGTCGGATTGGGGCAGTACCAACAGGATGACTCGTTTCAGGCACTGGTCACGGCACTCGACCATTCCGAATTGACCGTGAATTTAGCCGCGCTGGACAGCTTGCGAATGATGACGGGCAACGACCTGGGCATCGACCGTATGCGATGGCTCGGTTGGTACTCGACTGCGCCGGTTTCGAAACGATTTGTCGCTCAGAACATTTATCTCTATCCGACCTACCAACGGCATCTGACATTCTGGGATTACGTTGTCTTTTGGGATATCCCGAAGTGGGAATGGCCTGGTCTGCCGACGGGCATCGCGGATACCGGCGCGCGAAAAACGTATGAACCTCCACCAGTTGCCAAGCCAGCGTCGGTCGAGCCTCCAGTAGCGAATCCGAGCGGGCTTTGAGCGAGAAAGAACTCCGGTACACAAGCTCTGCGGTCGGACCCGACGATCCACCGGACGCGATGATCGCGATCGAAGAGGCGGAAGTCTCGTTCGAGGGAACAATTCGAAGCGGAAAGCTTGCTGGGAAATCGATGTGGTCTGCGATCTGGTTTCTCGCCATTCCGATCCTTCTGCAGCAAATGGTCGCAGCGTGCGTCGGGCTCGTCGACAAGATGATCGCGGGAAGTCTTCCTGATTCGACGGTCGTGGCCGCGCTCGACGGTGTCGGCATCGGTTCGTACGTTGGTTGGTTCATCGGGATCGCGATGGCCGGGCTTGGCGTCGGCGCGCAGGCGATCATCGCGCGCGCAATGGGCGCCGGTCGCGCCAATGAGAGCGAAGAGGCATGCGGTCAATCGATCACGCTGAGCTTGATTTGGGGTGCTCTCGTCGGGGTCGCGCTTTGGTTCGCAGTTGTTCCACTCGCAGATATCGCGGGACTGCACGGTCAGTCGGCGGACTTTTGCATTCAGTTCGTTCGACTGCTTGCCATTGCCATGCCCGCCACGGGAGTGATGACCGTCGGATCGATGTGCCTGCACGGCGCGGGTGAGACCTGGACGCCTGCGTGGATCGCAGTCGCTGTGAATGTCGTCAATGTCGTGCTCTCGTGGCTCTTGTCGGGAGCGCAATACGAAGCAGGTGGCATCATCATTCCCAACATCCTCGGAATTGACGGTGCGGAGTGGGGTGTGATCGGAATTGCATCAGGCACCTCGATCTCCTATGTCATTGGCGCAATTCTGACAGTTCGAGCACTGCACCGAGGCGCGCGGGACTTTCACCCAAAGCGACATCACTTGAAACCGACCTGGGCAACGACATGGCGCATCGCACGCATCGGGATTCCGAATTTCGCCGAAGGAATCGCGCTCTGGGCTGTCAATCTCTTCGTGATGATCTTCATCGGAATGATCGCGCACAAGCACTTCATGGAAGGACAACAGGATGGCGGACTGATCGGCGCGCACATGATCGCCGTTCAGTGGGAGTCCTTCTCATTTCTTCCGGGATTCGCGATGGGAATCGCGGCGGGCGCACTCGCGGGGCAATACATCGGCGCGGGAAACATCCCTCAAGCACGGCGTGCCATCGCTTCGTGCACCGTCGTTGGATGTGTCATCATGGGACTCTTCGGACTCGCCTTCATCTTCGCAGGCGATCCACTGACGCGGGTGATCAGTCGACAGGAGATCCACCTTCGAGAAGTTCCGCCACTTCTGGTGACATGCGGAATCATTCAAGTATTTTTCGCGCTCACAATGGTGATCCGCAATGGACTTCGGGGAGTCGGCGACACGACTGCTTGCCTGATCATCACGGTCATCAGCAGCTATTTCATTCGTCTGCCTCTCGCATGGGCTCTGGGAGTTTGGATGGATTTGGGACTCCTCGGAATCTGGATTGGGCTCTGCGGCGAACTCGTCGTGCGTGGGTTGCTCTTTTTATGGCGATTCAGGTCCACCGGGTGGGAGCGACTTCGGGTTTAGGGGGACGCTGGAAAACTCTGGTTACGCGCACATGTTTCGTCCGAGCGATCAAGCGTGGACAACCCATCGCGGCGACATCATGCGTGGCACGCCGGCGCGAAACGCGCTCGCGTCTAGGGACTTTCGCGAGTATCCGGAGACGGTCGATTGCCTGCTTGCGATCGCTCGTTTTCCTGAGCTGGGGTTTCGTCGTCCGTCGAAGTGGCGGGGCTCGCATCTTGCGCTGGCGCAACGATAGGCACTGGCTTGAACACCGCTGGAATGAACGGCTTCGCGCTTGACACAGCCCAAACAATGGAAGCGGCGAGCAGCAAGATGGCGACGGCGGGTGGAACGAGCACCGCCAACGCTGTACGAGCGATCGAGCTTTTCTGCAGGACGGCGATCGCGCTGATCATCGAGACCGCCATCCACACGACGCTGATGACGCAGACATAGATGCCGCAACATGGAACAGCGCTGATGGCGAATGCCCCTGAGCAATAAAGAGTTGCGCAGAGAGTGTGCCGCAGCGGTCTTCGGACTTCTCCAGTGAGGCACAGGATCGCATGAGTAACTGCGCCCCAGAGCAAGAATCCCAATTGACCGGCAAGAGCGACTCCGAGCGCGAATGCTCCGAAGGACGCGACGAGTTCGAGCGCGTACTGCCATCCCGATGAGAGCTGTCCTGATCCAAACCCAATGAGAATCACAAAAGGAAATGCACAGATGACGATGCCCAGCGATGCGCAGAGAATCGAGAAAAGCACCGCGCTCCAGAATCGTGGTTCGTGCGGAAGACTTGACCCTGTCCGACTTGGACTGAACATTGACTGACCGACCATGCGCCAAAACGCCCGCCACCGACCGAGTCGCGCCCGTTCGCTCCACGCATGCTCGTCGCCCATCGCGAGATTTCCGTCGCTCCCGGGGACAGGAAGCGCACGCATTTGAGCCAGATCGATCGGATTCTGACATCCCGCGCAGATAAATGCGCGTGGCACCGGCAATCCACGTTCATCGGTACCCGCATACGCATGTTCGCAGTGAGGGCAGAGAAACTGCGCCATTCGTGGGAAGAAGCGGAAGTCGTCGAATGTCCAAGGTCGACCGCACTCTGGGCATGTGCCCGGTTTCATGTTCCAGAGTTCGTAGTCGCATCCCCGACAGCGCATCAGGCAGTTTCACCCATCCGACGAATTCGCGCCGCGGGAATTCCGAGTTGCTCCCGATACTTCATCACGGTTCGGCGGGCGAGCCGAATACCGCGTTGCTTGAGCGCTTGTGAAATTGCCTGGTCGCAGAGCGGAGTCGTCTTGTCCTCGCCCGCGATGATCTCGCCGACGATTGCCTTGACCGCGACCCATGACATGTCGCTCCCGGAATCGGTTTCCGTGCCACCTGCAAAGAGGCGGCGCAATTCATAAGCACCCCGGGGAGTTGCGATCCATTTCCCCGCCACGGTTCTGCTGACCGTGCTGACGTTGACCTTCAACTCCCTGGCAACCTCGCGCATCGGCAACGGTCTGAGAGCGCCACCCCCAGAGTCGAGCCAATCACGTTGTCTTGCGATCACTTCGTTGACGACTCGCAGGAGCGTCGCACCGCGTTGCTCGATGGCATCAATGAACCACCTCGCCCTGCGAATTCCATCGGTGAGCATGAGCTTCGCCGCTTCGTCGGTTCCTTTCGCCTTGCAAAGGCGCAGATACTCCTCGCTCACACGGAGATTTGGAAGGATTCCATTTGCCAGTCTCGCTGAATACGAATCGTTGACCGCGTCGTACTCGACGATCACATCCGGACGAACAATCGGGGCGCTCTCGACTCTCAAACTCCGTCCAGGCGCAGGGTCGCAGTGACGAAGGCACTCTCGCGCACAGTCGAGTCGCTCACTCGACCATCCGTGGCGCTGCCTGATCGCTGAAAGTCGATTCTTCTCGAGCGCGTGGAGGTCCTCGCTCACGAGCAGTCGCGCATCGGCCAATCGGGTGTCATCTGGATTTCCGGGTTCATTGCGCTCGGTGGCATCCAGTTGAAGGATGAGTGATTCTGTGAGAGTGCGAGCCGCGAGTCCAGGCGGTTCAAGGTGCAATTGAAGTCGAGGGAGCGCTTCGAGGAGCAAAGCTTCGTCGATGAATCCTGCTCCATTCACCGTGCATTCCCCTGCGATCTGCTCGATCGTTTGCACGAGGAATCCGTTCTCGCCGATGTTTGCGATCAATGCGCGACCCGCGTTCATCACCGAAGGCGATCCTTCGTAGAGCGCCCATTGATCAAGAAGGATTTCCTCAAGACTTAGACCGCCCGATGGAGCGTTTTCGAGCGCGGCCGCGCGGGGATCGAATTCGCCTTCTCGCCGCGCAACTTCTCTCCAATTCTCGGCGGATTCATCGTCTCCAATACGCTCGTGCAGTTCTTGCGCACGGACGAATCGATCCGTCCCGAGGGGCGCAGGATTCGCGACCTCTCCGACCACAGGCGAATCCCCCCTGTCCAAGTCGTTCGATCCATCCTTCATCTCACCTGGTTCGACCTGCTCGAGGGCAACATTCGATTCGAGTTCGCTCTCGATCCGCTGCGCCATCGCCGCCAGCGGCAACTGCAGAATCTCCATCGACTGAAGCACCCGAGGCGCCAACTTCATCTGTTGACCGAGTCGCACCTGAGCTTTCTGGGAGAGTTCGAACTTCACACGACAATCGTACTCCGATTCGAACCGCGCCCGCCCGAAGCGATCAACAAAGATCTAGAGGCGTTGTCGTAAGAGAATTGCGTCCGAGAGTGCCGCGCGATTTGCGAATTCAATCTGCGATCCGGATGGTAGCCCGCGTGCGAGGCGCGTGACCTTGATCGAGGTCTTCGCCAGAATTTCGGCGAGGTAAAGACCAGTCGAATCACCCTCGAGATCTGGGTTGAGCGCCAAGACAATTTCTTGAATCTCAACTTCGCGTGCGTTGCGACGAGAATCGACCGCTCGGGCGAGCAGGTCACTCGCCGTAATGCTCTCGGGTCCGACTCCATCGAGTGGGTCAAGCCGTCCCATCAGCACGTGATAGACACCACGAAACATGCCCGTCTGCTCGAGATTGATCAAGTCCTTCGGTTGCTCGACGACCATGACGATCGATGCGTCCCGTTTCGCATCGCAACAGATGTGACACGGCGATTGATCCGCTGGATTCCAGCAGATAGGACAATGGCGCACCGTTCGCTTCACCGCCGCGATCGCTTCCGCCAAGACGAGTGCGTCCTCGCTCGACGCCTTCAATACCCAAAACGCCAGCCGTTCGGCCGTCCGACGACCGATTCCGGGCAGAACCGAGAAAGCCTGGACCAGTCGATTGACGCTCTCGGGATACGGACCGCGTCCATCACTCTGCCTCGCCATGTCAGAGCTGCCCTTTCGAGGGATTTTTCGACGACTCAACTGAATCGGCCCGCGTCGCCGCTCGAGGCGTTACTCGGCTGACCGCAGCGTCGAAGATCTCTGCGGCCTCACGGACAAGCGCGTGGCGGCGGATGGCATCGCTCTCTTGATCGGGTCGAACGGACGGGCTCTTGAGTGTCGCATTCGCAGGATCCTCGGAATCGATTTGTCGGGGAGGATCGACTCGCGTTGGCTGAGTGACCGCTGTGGTGGGTTGCGCAACGGAAGCAACTGGCACAATTCTGCCGGGCTCGTCGGCGAGCGACTTCATTGGAGCGCGCTGCTGTGAAGAGAAGGTGGAATGGGACTTCGTCGTGTCCTGCCCAACCGGGAGAGCGCGAGAACCGTCAATTATTTTTTTTTTGGATCCTTGCGACGATCCATCGCCCGCAAGCAACGTGGCCGCACTGACGAAGTGCTCAGACATGCACAGCCGGGCGATCACCGCATCGAAGAGTGCGCGAGGAACCGCAGACCCTCGCAGATTGCGAACCGATGCGTCGCAGAGCGCGATCAGATGAACTAGCGCGGGAGCGTCGAACTTCGCGGCGTGTGCCGCCATCTTCGCACGAACTTCGGCAGGAAGCTCGACCAACTCGCTCTCGGTGCCGCAGACGAGCAGAAGGAGCGCGTCGCGCAATCGACCTGCAATGGTGTCGATCGCGTGGTCGCACGACATGCCCTGCTCGAGGAGCGAGGCCGCGACGGTGAGTCCTCGACCAGCATCGCCGTCGGCGATCGCGGCGAGGATCGACTCGAGCAATTCCTCGTCGGGCAGCCCGAGTACATCCCGCGCCAATGCGACCGAGACATGTCCGCTCGCTGCCGACACCAATCGATCAAGCAGGCTGAGTCCATCGCGCATCGATCCATTCGCCAACCGGGCAACCTGAAGCACGACGGCATCGTCGGCCGTCAACTTCTCGCTCGCCAAGACACTGCGCAAGTGCCCCGCGATCGCCAGTGTTGGAATCGACCGGAAGTCGAATCGTTGGCACCGACTCTGGATTGTCGCTGGAACCTTGTGAGGCTCCGTAGTGCACAAGATGAACTTCACATGGGGCGGCGGTTCCTCCATCGTCTTCAGCAGCGCATTGAACGCGGGCTGAGTCAGCATGTGGACTTCGTCGATGATGTAGATCTTGTAGGGACTTCGTGCAGGAGTCATCCCCGCGCCCGCGATGAGATCGCGCGCGTCGTCGACGCCTCGGTTGCTCGCGCCGTCGATTTCGACGACATCCAAGTCCTGACCTCGCATGATCGAATCGCCAATGGCGTCGCACTGCGAGAGCGAATCGACCGCGTTGAGCGCTCGGGCGAAGATGCGTGCCATCGAGGTCTTTCCGACACCGCGCGTTCCGCAAAAGAGATACGCGTGCGCGGTTCGTCCGAGGGCAATCGCGTTCCGGAGGGTTCGGGCGATCGCGTCCTGACCAACAACCTCGTCGAACGATCGAGAGCGGTATCGACGAGCGAAGACTTGGTACGGAGCCGGGGTCGCGTCGGCTCCAAAGAGTTCGACGCTCGATTCAGTTGCCTCAACGGGCAACGCTGGCGAATCAGAATCGAGCGTTGCGTCCTTCGCACGCTTTCGTGTGTTTGGTTTACTCGTCATAAGTGAAATGCAGGTCGATTGGGCTTCAAGAAAATGGGAACGGGGAGGACGACCAGGCGACCAACGGCACGGGCGACGACGCTTATGGCTGCTGCCGTCAAGCCCTGACCAGGTTCACGAGCCGTCCGCCCATCGGACCCGGCCGTCCTCCTCGTTACCGACGATGATCCTAGCACTCCTGACTACACTCGTCCTCGTGCAAGACCATCCCGAAGGATCGGCCAAGTTTCCTGCCTCAAGCGTGGGGAGTCCTCGCAAAGTCTCGGGGAACACGCAGGATATTCGCGGAAGTCGATTTCTCCTCCTCGCAGTTCGGTTGATCTTTGTCGCGATGCTCGTGGTCGTTCCAACCGTGACGGTCGCAAGTTCGCGCAACCTCGAAGAATTCGGGTCGCCAACGGTCATCGGATTGGTCATTGCCGCATTCGGAGTCGGGGCCGTGGTTCTGATGCTCGACTTGCTCACTCCGAACAAGCGACTGACGTCGGTCGCTGGCATCTATCTCGGAATCTGTTTGGGTTTGATCGCAGCCGTCGCGCTTGGTGCGCTGATCGACATGATCGCGCGTGCCTGGGACATTTCGGCGGGTCCCGCTCAGCTGTATCTCAGCTTGACGAAGGTGATCATCGGCATCACCCTTTGCTATCTCTCGGTGTCGATCGTGCTGACAACCAAGGACGATTTCCGCCTGATCATCCCGTATGTCGAATTCAGTAAGCAGGCGGGAGGAGTCGCTCCAATCCTGTTGGACAGTTCCACATTGATCGACGGACGAATCGAAGCGCTCGCCGATGGACACATCCTGGATGCGCCACTGATCGTGCCGAAATTCGTCCTCGAAGAACTGCAGATGCTCTGCGACAGTAATGATCGACACAAACGGGCGCGTGGGAGACGCGGACTCGATCTCGTCGCACAGATGCAACGAAATCCGAAGGTCGACCTCCGAATCGAACCAGTCGACTTAGGTGGACGTGGAGTCGATCGGATGCTCATCGACCTCGCGATGCGCGAGCACATGCGAATCGCCACTGGCGACACGGGCTTGCAACGAGTTGCCAACATCAGCGGAGTCGCGACCATCAACTTGCACGAGATTGCTGCAGCACTGCGGCCCCCGCTTTTTCTGGGCGAATCCGTCACGGTCGACATCACACGACTCGGCGAACAGGAAGGGCAAGGAATTGGACACCTTCCCGATGGGACGATGGTTGTGATCGATGGAGGTGCGGACAAAGTCGGCAACCGTGCAACGGCCACTGTGAGCAATGTCATCCAAACCGGGGGAGGTCGGATCATCTTCGCGAAAGTCGAGCCGCCGTCAGCAGGAAGCAGCGAGTCCATGGCGTCCCATGCGACGACTCAACCCCGCGCACCACTTCCAGATTCGCCTCCAACGCACGGTGTCGATCCATTGCGTCGTGATTCGAGGGCGAACGCACGCAACCCCCGACGAACATAGGCCCTCCGCATGGCATCGAAACCATCCGAGGCTCGACTCTCGCTCGAACAAGCCGATGGCTTTGGTCACGAACTGCTGCTTGTTGGTGGATCATTCTCTCCCACAAATCCGTTGAGTCTTTCAATCACTGGCGCGGGAGGGATCCGAGTGACGATTTGTCACCGCGTTCACGACGCTGTCGACGAGGCAATTCGCGTCTGTCCAACCGTCATCCTGCTCGACATGCGTGATGTTGGGGTCGATGGGATCGAAGTACTTGGGAGTTTCAAGCGTAGCCCTGAAGTGGGCGCAGTCCCGATCATCATGCTCACGTCCTCCCTGACCGAGTCGATCCGTGATGCATCTTTCGCCCAAGGCGTCGCAGACTTCGTCGTGCATCCCGTCAGCACGACCGAATTGATCGCGCGCATTCGGACGCATTCAACTGGATATCTGGGATTGCTGCGGCGCAATCGATTTGCAACGGCGTACGAGTCGCTCCAAAGCGAACTTCGGAGCGCCAACCGGGCACTTGAAGAGAGTCGTCGCATTCTCGCCGAGCGCGATGAAAATCCAGTCGACCAGCAATGGAGAATGCGGGTCAGCGGATTGATGCAGATCGGCATCGAGCTCAACCAGATTCACGACTTCCATCTCCTGATGGAACGAATCCTCTCGGAGGCGCGCCACTTGCTCCACTCGCAAGCGGGAACGATTTTCCTGCGCGAAGGGGACGCGCTCCGATTCGCGTTCTTTCAAAACGAACCGATCGCAAATCGAACACTCACGGGCGAAACGCCACATGTCTCGAGCTTTCGTGTTCCAATCACCGATCGAAGTCTCGCCGGTT
Source organism: Singulisphaera sp. GP187 (assembly GCA_945868805.1). Lineage (GTDB taxonomy): Bacteria > Planctomycetota > Phycisphaerae > Phycisphaerales > SM1A02 > F1-60-MAGs104. The sequence continues at coordinate 8,497 of CAMBMO010000025.1, read as the reverse complement.
GGGTGTGCCTTACCGGGCAGGCACTGCACATCCCCGACTGCTATCGAATTCCTGTCGAATCCCCCTATCGATTCGATTCATCGTTCGATCAACTTCTTGGATACCGCACCCAGACCTTGATCGCAATGCCACTGAAGAACCAGAGCGGAAAGATTCTTGGAGTGATCGAACTCATCAATCCAATGTCGCGAGATGGAAGCCTTCTCGCTGGCTTTCCAGAGCAAGACATCCAGCTCCTCGAACACTTCGCAAGCGTCGCGACCGTCGCAATCGAACGCGCGAATCTGGTCGAGAACACGATCCTGCGGATGATTCGAATGGCCGAGATTCGCGATCCCGCAGAAACGAGACGCCACATCGAGTGCGTCGCTGCGTACTCGTCGGTCATCTTCGAAGAGTGGGCTCGTCGTCGTGGGCTCGAGGGATCCGCATTCGAACGGCAACGCGACCGATTGCGAACGGCGGCGAAACTGCACGATGTTGGAAAAATCGGCATTTCGGAAACGCTCCTCAACAAACCTGGACGACTCGACCCGGCCGAATTCGAAGAGGTCAAGCGCCACACGCGAATCGGCGGGGAGTACTTCTCGCACGATCCATCCGATTTTGACGAGGCAGCTCGCGAGGTCGCGCTCCTGCATCACGAGAAATGGGATGGGAGCGGTTATCCAGGAGTGTTGGAAGATGGCGTGTTGCGCGGTCGTCGTGGCGAGGAGATCCCACTCTTCGCACGAATCGTTGGACTCGCCGATGTCTTCGACGCATTAAGCACCCACCGCTGCTACAAACCGGCATGGTCGGAAGAACAAGTATTGCAGTTGATTCAGTCCGAGTCGGGTCGCCACTTCGACCCAGAACTCGTCGAGATTTTCTTCATGAAACTCGATTCGATCCGAAGGTTTCGCGACGCCAATCCACAGCTCGATTGAAAACGCAACCAAACCATTCGCCGTCTCGACGAGCACCGACTTTGATCACGTTGATCGCATGCTGGGCCGTCGCGACTGCGGGGATTTGCATGGGAAGCGATGAAGACGGCGCGGAATTCCGACGGTTTTCCTTCCGCGAAGTTGCGATGGGATGCGAGATACGGATCGAACTGGATGCGCTATCGGAGGCAGAGGCGAAGTCCATTGCGAAAGCCGCCTTCGAGAGGGTGCACGCGCTCGACGATGTCCTGAGCGACTACCGAGTGACGAGCGAAATCGGTCGACTGCCCGACGTCGCGGACACGGTCTTCCCATTAAGCCACGACCTCGCCAACGCACTCGATAAATCGCTCCGAATCTCACGTTCAACGGGCGGGCGTTTCGATGCGACGATCGGATCATCCACCAGACTTTGGAGGAACGCGAGAACATCTGGCACACTTCCCAGTGATGACGCACTCACGACTGCTCACACGTCGGGCGGCTGGCGCAATGTCGTACTCGATGCGAGTGGCGATGGGGTGAAGTACCTCCGGCCCGGCATCCGACTCGATTTCGGCGCCATCGGGAAGGGACTCGCTGCTCAGGCGGCGCTCGACGTGCTTCGTTCTCTCGGCGCGAGTGGCGCGATGTGCGCGATCGCCGGCGACATCGCGTGTGGCGGGTCACCCGTGAATTCGGCTGGCTGGGCAATCGAAGTTGCCTCGGGTATCGAGGGTGCACCCTGTTGCCTACTGAGTCTCCGCAACGTGTGCATTTCGACCAGTGGCGACGAATTCCAGCATCTCGACGTCGCTGGAAAACGACATTCGCACATCATTGATCCAAGGACGGGTCGAGCAGTGACAAGGCGACTCACCGCGACGGTGATCTGCTCCGACGGGGCGATCGCAGATGGACTCGCGACTGCCTTGTGCGTTGGTGGACCGGAATTGCTCGCCGAATTGCGCGACAGCCGGCACGAGCTCGGCGATTTCGAAGCACGTGTCGTCGAGTCGTTCGAAGATCAGAACGCGAAGCAGATCATCGCCGTCACCCCTGGGTGGGATGCGCTTTGCGCGACGGCTAGTGTGGTTGACTCGTCTGTCCTGGGATCGCCACCGAAGCCTGTGGAAACGGTCCAAACTGAAGCGACGGCGGCATCAAATTCATCGGATCCGCAACCGCGTCATCCCAGGTGATTTCAGATCCCGAGTAAGCCGCCATCCGACCCATGATTGCGCTCATCGTGCTCTGTGCGACTTGCGCCGTCTCGTTGAGCGGAGTTCCATCGATGATCGCCTTCTGCAAGTCGATGTGCTCCTGAACATACGGATTGTTGTTGGGACCCTTGAAGACCCACGGTCGCTCTCCTGTGATCTCGGCCGACCCCGATGACAACCGCGCCAATCCAGTCGTGCCATAGATGATCTCTTCGACGCGACCCGACGTCCCGTCCTGCTGTCGTGCCATGCTGAGTGCGAATCTCGGCGTGGTGTCTGCTTCGGCCGCCGCGTATTCGAAGTCGACCGCAAAGTGATCGAAAACATGTCCGAATTCTCGCGTATCGACACGAGCTTGCCTTCCGCCGACCGCGATGCATCGGTTCGGATGCGACGCAGCGAGTCGACGACCGCTTGACTCTGTGCCACCGGCACCAATGCCCATCGCCCAGTTTGCAATATCGATGTTGTGGACATGCTGTTCGACGATGTGGTCGCCCGAGAGCCACGTGTGGTACAGCCAGTTCCGAACTTGATTCTCCACGTCGCTTCGCGAAGGGTCGGGCTTCACGTTCCAAAGACTTCCCATGTTCCAGAAGACGCGCGCCGCAACGACTCGCCCGATTGCTCCGTCCCTGATTCGCTGCATCGCCTCGAGGTAACACCACTCGTGCCTGCGTTGAGTTCCAGCGACGACACGCAAGTTCTTTGCGTCGACTTCAGATGCCGCCGCGAGCATCGTCCTGATTCCAGTCGGATCAACCGCAACGGGTTTTTCTACGAAGGCGTTTCGACCAGCCGCGATGGCGGCAGAAAAGTGCGTGGGCCGAAATCCGGGAGGAGTTGCGAGAATCACATAGTCGCAGGGAACTGAAATCACTCCTTGGTACGCGTCAAACCCGGTGAAGCACTGCGCAGGGTCGACTTTCGATCGCTCGCCGAATGATGCGAGACCTTTCTGAGCCGATGCGATACGTTCTGGGAAGAGATCGCCATATGCCACGATTCGAGCATCGGGCGACGCTTCGAGCGCGTTGCCACCCGCGCCGGTTCCTCGTCCACCGCAACCGATGATCCCAACTCGGATATCGCGCTTGCCTCTTGAGGCGACTCGAAGAGCCGCGCTCGAATTGCTCGAAATGAAAGACGCTCCCGCCGCAACAGCAAGTGTGGTCATCGCACTCGCCTTTACGAAATCTCGTCGGTTGATCTGCTTCATGACATCGCTCCTGGCTTTGGTGCCTTCTGAACTGGCATCGGATCGCTCAACGACGAAGGTGTCAGGTCTTCGCCAGAAGTCGCTGCTTCATCCCATGTCACCTGTTGACCGGAGTAGGCGGACATCCGCCCCATGATCGCCATCAAGCAGGAATCCGCCATGAACTCACCTTCATTCACCGGACGACGATCTCGAATCGATTTGAAAAGTGTGTCGTGTTCGACTTGATACATGTCGGGCGTCGAGCCATCCTTCGGATAGGACCAGATGGTCTTTCCCGAATAGTCCTTGATCCAGTGAGTCGGCCCCCATCCATTCACCCACGCGTAACCCTTCGTACCGTTGATCCAGTCATCATTGTTGTTGTAACAATTCGCCTGCTGTCGCGTCGTCAAGACGCAACGAGGACCATTTTCGTATTCATAGATCACTGAGAAATTGTCGTATATATCGCCGCGCTCGGGAACATCCTCGCGACAGTATCGACTGCCGATACCCGTGCACTTTGTCGGGTGTCGTCCACCCATCGCCCAATTGATCTTGTCGACTGAATGCACCGCTTGCTCGACGAGATGGTCGCCCGAGAGCCAAGCGAAATGCTGCCAATTGCGAAGTTGGAAGTCAAAGTCTGACCAACCCGATTGGCGTGCCTTCGTTCCGAGGGGGCCTGTGAGATAGGTCGCGCTGATGCCGACGACTTCTCCCAATCTGCCACCAAGAATCTCGCCGTAGATGGCGCGCTCAGGACCTGCGCTCCTCCAACAGAATCCGCTCACCAACGAGAGCCCCTTCTCGCGAGCACCGCGAACGCTCTCTTGAACGGATCGATATCCAACCGAATCGACGCACACGGGCTTCTCGCAGAAGATGTGCTTGCCGGCCGCGACCGCCTTCGCGAGTTGGCGTGGCCGGAATGACGGCGTTGAACAGAGCAGAACGACATCCACAAGTGGCAGAAGTTGATCGATCGCGTCGAGCCCAACGAATTGGCGATCGGACGGAACCAAGACTCGGTCTTTGTTCTTCTCGTCCTTCAACAGATTGCCCAAACTTGAATCGAGTCGATCGCGAAACGCATCCGCCATCGCCCAGATCACGACACCCTTGTCTGCCGCGAGCGCCTGTGCCGCGGCGCCACTCCCGCGCCCGCCGCAACCCACAAGTCCGACTTTGATTTGATCATTTGCAGGCGTGCTTCCCCAAACTGGAAAGGGCGAAAGGGCGACTCCGACCCCCGCCATTGCTGCTGCCTTTATGAACATTCGACGAGATTCTTCGGTGTCTTGCATCGGTCTTTCTCCAGTGATTGATCGAGAAACAGATTCATCACACTCAGCCGAACGCATCGGCATGATGAAATCAGATTACCTCATGGTGCTCCGGCTGATCTTGGTGCAAGTGGTATTGTTGGTGGAGCCGTCGGTAAAACCGACCCAGGCACTGGCTCATCGCAGACAACGCGAAAGCCAATCCAACCCGCATCCGCGAGCCACCAAACACTTCGAGGGAGTTGCGGATCGCTCAGGTTCCAATTCGGCGTGTCCATTTCGATCGCTGCACATCCGATTTCATCTTTCGCTTCGCGGTATGAACCGCCGAGGACCGCACCAGTCTGGTCGGGAGCGACGCACCACTCGGCGAGATTGCCAAACAAGTCGTGAATCCCTTGGGCATCTGCCTTCTTCGATCCAACTTTGTGAGTCGTCCCATCGCTGTTCTCGTCAAACCATGCATAATCACCAGGATTTGCAGGGTCGATCTTCGCCAACGTACAAACGTGCTTCCACTCCGCCACGGTCGGCAAGCGGTAGTGCTTGCCTGATTTGACCGAGAGCCATTCGCAAAACGCCTTCGCATTCGAAAAGCTGACCGAATTCGCTGGCCATCCTGCGTGTCCGAATCCTCGGTCCGTCGCGATGTACGGCTTCGTTGGGCGAGTCACCGCATCGGCAGCTGGTGGATCGCTCTTGCCCTCCTTCTTATCAAAGCCGTAGACACAGATGTCCAGGACTTCCCAAGGGATTTCGGTCTTGCTCATCCAAATGGCGCCACCGCCAAGGACGGTTTCGACTGGGATCATGTCGATCGATCGAGCAGTTCCCTTGATAGGTTGGTTGAACGGCTTACGCTGGGTTGCAGCGGGCGGATCATCAGATTCTGCAATTGCAATCGACACGAGAGTCGCGCCCAACAACGACCCAAACGCCCCCAACTGACGAAGAACAAGCCATTTTTTCGAGCGCATCGACTGGCAAGTCTAGCGATCCGTGGCATCGTATAGGCGTAGGATCGCATCCCCGATGATCGCCATATTGACCTCGTACTTTCTCGCGCAGTCCTTGCAGTCCATCGACCGCGACCAGATTCTCACACTGCCTGCATTCCCCAATGGATCAGTCTCGCTCCGACTGCACGAGATGTCAGTCATCTCTCCGACCGTCGTCGTTGCACATGTCGTGGACGGGCGAGAGTCGACCGAGCAAATCGATTCGTCGCTGGTCAAACTGTGGAAGGCGACTTCGACTGACGGACGATGGAATGGATTTTTCGCGTTCGGGTCGACTGGGGGAATCGGATGGATTGAATCGAACGGAGAACGACTCGTGCTCGTTGGTGACGATTCGGCGGATGCGCATCGATTGCGAACGGGTCTCAGACCAGGACCATGGCACTTAGAACCCGAAGGTCGCCCCTCCGCCCCACCAATCGAAAACATCTGTGGGGTCACTTCGAGTGACGATGAGGGATCTCTCGCGGGAGGTTCGATCCCCGGAGCGAATCTCGCGACTCTCCCACGAATCGTGGAGCTTGCCGTCGACGCTGACTATGAATTCGTTTCGGTCTTCGCAAGCCCGATGGCGGCGATCGAATACATTTTCGCGCTGTATGGGGCAAATAGCTACATCTTGGAACGCGATTGCAACACCCGACTCAAACTTGTCTTTGTCCGAACATTTGACACTCCTAACGACCTCTACAACGAACCCGATCCGCTCGGTCCATTTCGCAACGAATGGGTTGCGAATCAAGAGGCGATCAGCCGCGACCTCGCACAGTTGTTGACGGGAAGGCGGAATCTTCCATACGGTGGCGTCGCCTGGCTCAATGCCGCGTGCACGAGTCACGGCTACTCGGTCTCTGGATACATGATCGGGTCGTTCGCGGATGCGACCGCCACGAATCCGGGCAATTGGGACATTATCGTTTCGAGCCACGAGATCGGGCACAACATCGGCACTCGACATACGCACGACTATGGGATCGACACCTGCGCCAATGGCGGTGTGCAACGCGGAACGATCATGAGCTACTGCCATATCGTCTCTGGCGCAACATCCAACATCGACCTGCGCTTTCATCGAGGTACTGGAGAGGCAGTTGTCGGATGGGCGATCGCAAATGCGCCATGCCTTGCGAGTGATTGCAATGGCAATGGGATCGACGATGCTCTCGACATCGCAAGTGGTGATTTTGCCGACAGCAATTTAGACACGATTCCAGATCACTGCCAGGATTGCGATGGGGACGGCCTACTCGACCCATTCGAGATCGGACTTGGCGAACCCGATGCCGACCTCAACGGGCGCCCGGATGGATGCGATATCGACTGCGATGCCAATGGCATTCCTGATCTCGCCGACATTGCCACCGACCCGAGTACCGACGCCGACGGCAACTTCATTCGGGATTCGTGCCAGTCGGATTGCAATGGCGACGGGATCGCCGATGGTGTCAATCTCATCTTGACTGTGGCTCTCGATCTCGACCGGGATGGTCGCATCGACTCGTGCGAGGATTGTGATGCGAACGGAGTTGCGGATCCTGCAGATCTCGATGGTGCGCTCGGAGTTTGGAGCGTGCAGTTTTCTCCGCCACTGCTGATCGAGCTTGATGGACGAAGCGGTGTCCGACGGAGAGTCGTCGACCCCGTAGTCGCCAGAGTCCAATCCATCTCCGCTGTCGAGACAGCACCTGATGGATCGATCCTGGTCGCAGCCACCATCGCTGGACAGCCTGCGCTCTTGAAATTCAACCGCGCCACTGCGCAGTTTTCAGTCATCACCGCTGGCGATGGGGGTTTTCCGATTGCACTGCGAATCCGAATGGTTCCTGGAACGAGTGGAGCGCTTGCCGCATGCGATGCGCTCGATGGTGTCGGCAGACGCATCACGCGCTGGCGCTTGAGCGATGGAGCACCCTTGGGAACGGTCGTGCAGTTGCCCAGTGGCAGTTCGCCGCGGTCGTTTGCACGGCAAGGGTCTGCGTTTCTCGTCGTGAACTCGGACGGGTCGATCGTGCGGAGCGCGAGCGAAGGGGCGACTCCACTTCCATTCGCGTCGCTCGATGCTGGCAGTGATGCGAGCGACGTTCTCGTCGCCACTGACGGACGGGTTCTTGTGAGTGATCGAGCGACCGATTCGATTCGCGCGTTCTCCACAGTCGGAGCGAGTCTTGGCAGATTTGATTTTGGACCAAATCCGACTTCGTCTGTCGCGCTCAACGATCCGCAGTCGCTGCTGACAGCGCGGCAGAATCCAGGTGTTGTCTTCGCGCTTGCTTCAGGTGCAAGCGCGGCGCTTCACGGGTTTCGACTCGACGACGGCTACTACCTCCGGACCTACCGGATCTACAGGAACGACACCATTGGTGCAGATGCATTCGCGCAGATTGGCACTTCTCCCCTCGACTCGAACGCGAACTTCGAACTCGACTCGTGCGAAGGCGTGCTCCGAGCGGACGTCAATGGAGATGGACGGGTCGATGGCATTGACCTGACCACGATCCTCTCTGCCTGGGGATCGTCCAACGCATTGGCGGATCTCGATCACGACGGGACAGTGAGCGGGCCCGACCTGACCGCCTTGCTCTCTGCTTGGACGGGTTGAAGTCGAGCGAAATCTTCAGACATCATGCGACTCTTGTGAGGAGAGCTTCGGTTTGCAACCGGAATTGCCACGCCCCTGACCTTCCCCCGTACTTCAGACCATATGGCGACGCTATTTCTCAATCATGATCTTCGCTCTCTTTGCGCTCTGGTCGAAGTCGCACGCAGCTTGCATCATTCAAACACAATCGACCTCGCTGCGGCTGTTTCTTAGGAACTTTCAATCCCGCGCATCGCCAGATCCGCTCAACACGCTTGAGAT
>CAMBMO010000024.1 GCA_945868805.1 Singulisphaera sp. GP187 | reverse complement strand
CACGACTTATCCGCCCATCAAATCCAACTCGCCCCCTTCCTATACTCATCAAACCAATGTCCATGCTCGAATCTTCGCGTACCAACATCTCGTCATCGACCTCAAACCGCCCTCTCGACCCGACCGACACATTTGTCCGCCGCCACGTCGGGCTCGACGAGACGGATATCGCGTCGATGCTTGCAACGCTCGGCGTCGGATCGCTTGACGAGTTGATGACATCGACTATCCCGCCGTCGATTCGACTCGCCACGCCAATGGTGATCGACGATCCGACGAACACGCACCGCTATCCCCAACGTGGCGAGGCGGAGACGCTCGCAGCGCTGAAGATCCTCGCGAAGAAGAACACCGTCAACCGCTCGTTCATCGGCATGGGCTATGTCGACACGATTGTCCCGGGTGTGATCCAGCGGAATATCTTGGAGAATCCAGCGTGGTACACGGCGTACACGCCATACCAAGCAGAAGTTGCGCAGGGGCGCCTTGAAGCGCTCCTCAATTTTCAAACGATGATCGCGGACTTGACTGGCTTGCCTCTTTGCGGAGCATCGCTTCTCGACGAAGGTACTGCCGCCGCAGAGGCGATGAATATGTCGCGCGCGATCGCTGGCGAAACGCGTCGCAAGTTCTTCGTCGCTGAAGATTGCCATCCACAAACAATCGCGGTCGTCGAAACCCGAGCGAAGTGGCTTGGTATTTCTGTCGTCGTCGGCAATCCGGCCAAGTTCACGCCCGATGCGAGCTATTGCGGCGTCCTGGTGCAGTACCCAACGACCGATGGACGCATCGAGTGCTACAAGTCGCTTGCGGCTGCAACGCGCGCAGCTGGAGCAATGACCGTCGTAGCGTGCGATCCGCTTGCGCTGGTCTTGCTCGCGTCGCCAGCATCATGGGGAGCGGACATCGCAGTCGGCTGCACTCAACGATTCGGCGTTCCCATGGGATTCGGCGGTCCACACGCTGCGTTTATCGCCACGAGCCAGACGCATGCACGCAAATTGCCTGGGCGCATCATCGGAGTTTCGCGCGATGTGCACGGAAACCGCGCACTTCGCATGGCGATCCAAACGCGCGAGCAACACATCAAACGCGACCGTGCGACGAGCAATATCTGTACCGCGCAAGTTCTGCTCGCGGTGATGGCCGGCATGTACGGCGTCTATCACGGTCCAGATGGACTGCGCAAGATCGCAGAGCGCGTGCACCTGCTCACGCTGACACTCGCTCGCGGACTCGCCAAGTGCGGTCACGACTGCGGGAGTGGAGCGTTCTTCGACACGCTGCGGGTGAGGTTGAGTCCCGGCTCTTCAGCCGGCATGCCTATTGCTGGCGACATCTTCGCCACCGCAGCAACGCGCGGCATGAACCTGCGCGCATACGGCGACGGCACTCTGGGAATCACGCTCGACGAAGCGACGGCGGTCGAGGACATTGACGCGCTGCTCAAAGTATTTGGCGCACCCGCCTCGATCACTGCGGCGTCGGTCGCTGCGACGGCATCCTCGACCACTGGCTGCATTGCGCCTGCTCTCGCGCGCTCGACGCCCATCTTGCAAAACGAAGTCTTCAACTCGCATCACGGTGAGCACGAGATGCTTCGATACATCAATCGACTCGCGTCGAAAGACCTCAGCCTCGTGCACTCGATGATCACGCTCGGATCCTGCACGATGAAGTTGAATGCGACAAGCGAGATGATCCCAGTGACATGGCCCGAGTTCGGGCAGATGCACCCCTTTGCACCACGCAATCAGTGGCAGGGATATGCAGAAGTCTTTCGCACGCTGGAAACCTGGCTCTGCGAACTCACTGGCTTCGCCGGCATGAGTTTGCAACCCAACGCTGGATCGCAAGGCGAGTTCGCGGGGCTCTTGGTCATTCGCGCATTTCACGAACACCGTGGCGAAGCCCATCGCGATGTCTGTCTCATTCCGGTCTCGGCGCACGGGACGAATCCCGCCAGTGCCGTCGTCGCAGGCATGAAGGTCGTCGCAGTCGCCTGTGATGATGCTGGCAACATCGACCTCGCCGATCTCGAAGCAAAGGCTACAACGCACGCCGCAAATCTCGCAGCGTGCATGATCACCTATCCATCGACGCACGGAGTCTTCGAAGAGACGATCACGCAGGCGTGCGCAATCGTTCATGCGCACGGCGGTCAGGTCTATATGGATGGCGCGAATATGAATGCGCAAGTCGGGTTGACGAGCCCGGGGCACATCGGCGCGGATGTCTGCCACTTGAATCTGCACAAGACTTTCTGCATCCCCCACGGTGGTGGCGGACCCGGCATGGGCCCCATCGGAGTTGCGGCGCACTTGAAGGACTTCCTCCCTGGACATCCCGTCCTGCGACCCGAGAGCGCGGGTCGTCACGCGATTGGTCCGATTTCAGCTGCTCCATACGGCAGTGCGTCGATCCTGCTCATTTCGTGGATGTATATCGCGATGATGGGCGCAAATGGTCTGCGCCGTGCCACCGAGGTCGCGATTCTCAACGCGAACTACATGGCGAAGCGACTGTCGAGCCACTATGACGTGCTCTATGTCAACAAGGATGGGCGATGTGCGCACGAGTTCATCATCGATTGCAGAGGATTTGAGAAGTCCGCAGGCGTGAAGATTGACGATGTCGCCAAGCGACTGATGGATTATGGATTCCATGCGCCGACGATGAGCTGGCCAGAACCCGGAACACTGATGATCGAGCCAACCGAGAGCGAATCACGCGCCGAGCTCGATCGCTTCTGCGATGCGCTGATCGCCATTCGCACCGAGATTCGTGCAATCGAAGCGGGCACTATGGATCGCGCCGACAATCCGCTCAAGCATGCTCCGCATACTGCAGCATGCGTGAGCGCGGACAACTGGCCGCACAAATATTCGCGCGAGCAAGCCGCCTACCCCGCGCCTTGGCTGAAGGATTACAAATTCTGGCCCGCAGTGGGACGGGTTGATAATCCATACGGTGATCGCAATCTCGTCTGCACCTGCGACGGGATGAGCGCGTATGCGTGAGCTGAGTTCTTTAGCGACCCTGCATCATCACAATGTTTCGCGCTGGAATCTCGCACTGCCAGCCGCTCTCAGCGGCGATGATCCGAAACGTCGTCTCACGATAGAACGTGACATGCGTCGGATCGCGCCGGTAGTGCCACTGCGCGAACTGTGAATCGTCTCTCTGAAAGTTTGTCATGATCGCCAGCCAACCGCCAGGGCAAAGCAGCGCGTGCAGTTTCCGAAACTCCGCGCGCGGATTGTGAAAGTGCTCGACCGTCTCTGTGCAGGTGACAAAGTCGTAGGTACGCGAGAGCACGCCCGCGCCCTCATCCGGCGCGAAGATCGGATCGAAGAGATGCATCTCGTGCCCCGCTTCAACAAGCATCGACGCGAGCGCGGGTCCCGGTCCGCATCCATAATCCAAACCGACCGATCTTGGTGCGATGCGCGCAAGAAGATGAGGCACGACCTGCCCCACGAACTCCCGATAGGCAGGATCACCAGGATCATTTCGATGCTGTTCGTACCGAGCGCGTTCTTGCTCGATCGTTGGTAAATGCGCGTCAGCGAGTAAAGTCGCTTCGCACGCACGGCAACGCCAATACTCCAGTCCATCGATCGAAGCGAAGTGATCGACGGCGTCATCTCCGCAAACACGACACCCACTTGGTCGAGACGCCATCCCTCTCATGGCGTGAGTTACCCCCGCAGCAAGACAGCGATGATGACGAATTGCCCCACCACCGACAAAGACCCCAGCACGATTGCGACCCAAGCGTGACCGGCACCGCGAATCGTCGGCATCAGCTTTCTTCGACGCAGTCCAACGATGCCGAGCACGACCGCGACAATTCCAAGCGGGATTCCGATTCCGGGGATCAGACTGAAGACGGCGATGTAGTACCCAGTCAGTGCCATCGGATTCTTGTATGGAATCAAACCACCAGTCGCATCGCTCGGCGCAGGTGGCGGACCGACGGAAAACGCTGGCGGGTGGTGTGCCATGAAGACTCCAGGAATGCGGTCGAGCGCGATCCAACAGGCACAACCTTCGTACCACGCGAAGGCGCCTCGTCCAACCATCTCGCCACTTCGAATCTTCTCGTTGATCTGATCGACGCCGTACGGACCCTCCGACCCAAATCCGTTCGGATCAGTCAACGCCCCAGCTTGTCGCACATAAATCTGCATTACCCGGTCGTGTCTTGCTGAATGCCGAAACTCATGTTGATGATCGCGAACACGCCACACCCACCCGCGACGACGACGCAAGTTGCAATCGTTCGCCAGAGCGCATCGTTCTTCGAAAAATCCCAGATTGCAAGAATGCTTGCGCCGACGCTGACGAGAATGCACAGCGAAATGACATAGAACGCGAAGGCGCGAACTTTGCCCGGATTGAGAAAGCCGCGAGCCTTTGGCTTCGGTCGTGTCAACGGCATGACAGGCAAGGGAGAGTTTGGTGGCGGGACTGCATTCATACGCGTTTCCTTTCGACGGCGTCCACTGTACCCAATGCGACTCACGAAACTCGAGAGAGAGCCGTCCAATCCTCATGTGCGACTAAGTGTCATGATCGTCAAGTCGTCATCTTGGTTGTTCTTCGACCACTCTCGAACCGCGCCGAGCAGTCCTTCAACGATCACTTGCGCGTCGCGTCGACGGCCCGAGCATGCAGCTGCGACGGCCGCCTCGGCTCGTTCTGGACCGAACAATCCACCCGAACGCTCACCGAGTGGAGCCGCCTCGGTCACACCATCGGAAATCAACACGAGGTCATCGCCCGATGAAAGATGCAACTCCTGGGTCGTCCACTGAACCGCTGGCTCCAACCCGAGCACAGTCCCGGTCGACTCCATCACTTGCGAAGTCGATCCATCGCGTCTCACGAGGATCGCGGGGGGATGACCGGCATTGGCGTAGCGAATCTTGCCCGAACGCGGGTCAACATAGAGCAATATCCCGGTCGTGAACTTGGTCTGCGGAGCTTGCGCGATCAGGTCCTCGTTGACACGCGCGAGCGCGCTACTCGGATCTCCCTCTTCGATCGCCGCGCGGCGCACGAGCGTCCTGCACACGGCCATCATCATCGCCGCTGGCAATCCGTGTCCACAAACATCCGCGATCACGAGCGCGAATGTCCCATCAGGACGAGCGAACCAGTCGAAGAAGTCGCCCGCGATCTCGTTCGACGGCACACTGAATGCCACGATTGATGTGCCTTCAAACTCACTCGTCGCGCGTTCATCTTGGCTCTCAAGTTCGGAGTCTCCTCGCGGTAGAAGCAGTCGTTGAATATCCCGCGCCGCTTCGATCTGTGCCTCAACGGCCAATCGTTTCGCCTCTGCCTCCTCGCGCTGCGCGATTGCACCTTGCAACTCGTCGCCCATCCGATTGAACGAGCGCGACAACATTCCAATTTCATCCAACCGTCCGCCCGACGGTGCGCGCGCCGAGAGATCGCCCTTCGAGAGTCGGCCGATTGCGGCGACAACTCCCTTCAAGGGGGCGACAGCTCGATCGGCGGATCGCCAGAGCACTCCGATTGCGATCACCGCCGCAAGCAATGAGAGCCCCGGTCCGAGGAGCAAGGCGTGCACAATCCCAGGAACGAGTGAGCGCTCGGAAAATGAACCGACCAACACCCAATCGCTCGAAGGCACTTCGGCAAAGACCAGCCGGGTACCGCTGAAAGTCCACTGCGAAGAGCTTCCGATGCGCGTGAATTCCTCGCGCGACTTCCTGAACTGCGCGACACCGTCCAGCAGCTCGCGATCAAATGATCCTGCTTCGAAATCGCCCGCACTCTTCATCCATGCGGCAGAGTTCGTCGAGGAGATGAACTTTCCTCCCGCTGAAACGAGCGCGAAGTCGTAGCTGGAATTTTTCGTGTAAACCTGAAGCGATTGGGAAATTTTCCGGAGTGCGACATCGGTCGTTGCGACTCCTGCGGGCAGTCCATTCGTCGCGGGAAACCGCATCGAATAGGTCGTCATGGACTCGTCGCCTCCACCTTCGTCAAAATATGGTTCGCTCCAAGTTCCTCTCGGCGCTTCGCCCGCATCAATGAACCAGTCCGCCTTGGAGTAGTTGTATTTCGCATCCGGCGCAAGATCGACGCTTCGAAAGCCGGCGGTATCGCGGTCGCGACAGACATAGGGTGCGAAGCCCATTGCGCTGAGTCCCGCAGTGCCCGGGTCGAATGCGAATGCTGCGCCAAAGGCAAATTCGTTCGACTTCAAGATCGTCCAGAGGAGTGTGTCGATCTTGACCCCCGTCGCAGGATCGCCCAGTGGCAGGAACTGAGGGGATCCCGCCTGGAGAATTGACGCCTGGAGGTCGACGGCGTGTTCGATCGCGAGAAAACTTGATTCGAGCCTGAGGCACTCGATTTGCACGTCGGCGCGCATCTCTTGCCGAAGTGACTCGACGAGAAAATCACGGTCGATCCTGAACTGCACCACGCTCATCACCAGGAATGTCGCAAGGAGCGGCACGCCGATCCGTACGACGAGCCGCCGCCGGAGAGAGTTGCGTGGATGAACGACGTTGTCTGCAGCTGGTTGCATAAATTTCCTGTCAGTGGATCCACTTCGAGAAGAGGCTGGCGAGTCCGAGAAAGATGAAAAAACTCATCGCATCTGTCACCATGGTCAGAAAGATGGTCGAGGCTGTTGCTGGGTCGAATCCGAGTCGTTTCATAATGATGGGCATCGCGCTACCTGTCGCGCATCCAATGGTCAATGTCGCGACCATGCTGATGGCAATCACGACTCCGAGATGCCAGGAATGACCAAGAGCGACATGCGCGATCGAAACAGCGCCACCGACGAACACGCCACAAATGAGTCCGTTGAGAAGCCCGACGGTCATCTCGCGACGAATGTGGATCCACGCGCGCCGCGGCCGAATCTGGTCGAGCACGATTCCGCGCAGGGTCACCGCCAGCGATTGCTGCCCGGCGTTTCCAGATTGATTGGCGATGATCGGCATGAGCGCGGCGAGGAGTGCGATCTCGACGATCACTCCTTCGAACTGCATGACCACCACTGCCGCGACGGCACTCGTGAACAAGTTGACGATCAACCAGGGGAATCGACCTCGCAATTTCTGCCGAACTGTCGAATAAACGCCCTCCTCCTTACCCGCTCCCACCATCCGCTGCGCATCCTCGGTGCCCTCAGCCCGAATGATGTCAATCACATCGTCAACGGTCACGATGCCAAGCAAGCGTTGGTCGCTGTCCACGATTGGAAGTTCGAGATAGTCATACCTTTCGAATTCATGCGCGAGCAATTCGCGGTCTATTTCCGGACTCACGGCATCGACTCGTCGCTCGCAGACATCGCCAATGAGTTCTGATCCGCGAGAGACGAGCAATTTTCGAAGTCCGATGACTCCCTTCAGCCGACCTTTGCGATCCGTCACGAACGCTTGCTGAGCGTGCTCGATTGGATCGCCCCGGCGAATATGCTCGATCGCTTCAGCGACGGTCTCGTGCTCGCGCACCGACAAATACTGAGTCGTCATCATTCCACCCGCACTCTCGCGCGGATACACCATCAATTCGCGAAGTCGCAGCGCCGTCCCAGCAGCCATCATCGAGAGCAGCCGATCGCGGTCGTTCTTTGGAAGCGCCTGCAACAGATCGGTCGCGTCATCGGGAGCCATCTCGCTCAGGACTCGACCCGCATACGCCGGATCGTCGTCGATGAGGTCTTCGATGACACTGACGGCGAGCGGTACTGCCATGTGACTGAGTGCATCGGCAGCCGCATCGACTTCCATTTCGCTGACGACATCCGAGGCGTCCTCCTGCGGGAGCGTTTCGAGCGTGGTCGCGGCATCTGCGGCATCCTGCTGTTCGACGGCGTCGGCGATCACTTCCGGCGACGCGTCACTCTCGATCAAGTCATCGACGCGCGCGTCTTCAGGAGTCTCGGTTCGTGGATCGCTGACGAGCTCGTCGTGCTCGACATACTCAACATGTTGGGCATGCTTGGCCTGCCTGTCACTCCTGTCACTCCTGTCATGGGAATCCGCTGGATCGCGCTTGCTGGGGCTCATCAGTGTCCCTCGAAAGCGTCGACTCGATCCCACTGCCAAATCACACGATTGGAATGTTCGAATCCAAGCACGCTGATCGATCCAGCCTTGAGCCCGAAGCTTCTCCCGCGCGCAGGAGGAAGTTCGAGCCACATCGCTGCAATCATGCGTGAAAAGTGTCCGTGCGAAAAGAGGAGCGTGTTTCCAGGTGTCGCGAGACATCGTCCGATGACACATCGCGCGCGTTCCGCGACGTGGTCGATCGTCTCGCCACCGGGGCAACCATCCCGCCAGAGATCCCAATCCGGGTGATTCGATTCGATCTGCACAGAAGTCAACCCCTCGTACTCGCCGTAATCCCACTCGAGAAGATCTGGGTCGGGTTCAACGCGGGCGCCGAAGCCAGCATGACGCGCCGTCTCCAATGCGCGCGAGACCGGACTTGAAAGGACGAGATCGAACTTCTCCTTCGCCAACCGTGGTGCAAGTTGCTCGGCCTTCGCGACCCCCCCAGACGTCAACGGCACATCCGTTCGGCCCGTGTGACGACCGTTCAGACTCCACTGCGTGTCCGAGTGCCGCACGATCCAGATCTGTTGGGCGAGTGCCGTCATGGGATTCAGCGTGACATTACCCTCCCGATCCGATTCCGACAGGCGACAATACCCCGATGCCCCCTTGCGACGATCACCTCGTACCGACACATTCCCATCGAGGGGTATTCACAATCACTTTGAACAACCCTCCAACGAAGAATGCCTTGAGCTTGGAGATGTTCGATGCGCTCGAGCGTGCTGTCGAGACTGCGCGAAAGTGTGCACAGAGGGGCGAGACGATCGTCGTCGTCCTGCGTTCGCATGGCAATGCATTCTGCGCGGGGTTCGACCTGAATCAGTGCGTCTGTGACCCATCGCTCCTTGCGTCATTCGTGGATCGCCTCGGAAAACTCGCGACTTCGCTGCGCACTCTTCCCGCGGTCGTTGTCGCGCGAGTGCACGGGCCTGCGCTCGCGGGTGGCTGCGCATTGGTTGCGGCGTGTGACATCGTCTGCGCGAGCGAGTCCGCGACATTCGGATATCCAGTGCACCGAATCGGGATCTCACCCGCGGTGAGCTTGCCGACCCTGATGGCAACTTCCGGACTAGGAGGCGCACGTGCGCTCACAATGTCGGGAGAGATCGTCAACGCACGCCGGGCGCGAGAGCTTGGGCTCGTTCATTTTATCGCCACCGACGAGCAATCACTTCATCAGCTCGAAAGCGACATCACTGAGAGTCTCATCAAGAAGGGACCGACTGCGCTTCGAGCGACGAAGCAATGGTTGAACGAAGTGGACGGAACGGCTCCCGACGGCGCGCTCGGCCGTCGCGCATTCGACGCGACTAACGCGACGATCGCGCTCACCCGTGAACCCGAGGCGACTTCGTTGCTCAACGAGTTCTGGAAGAGTCGAAATGATCGGAAGGGCTCGACTTGAACCCACTGCGATCAGTTCGTCGGATGCTCCGCGAGATCGACTATCACTCCGCAAATCGTCCGCGAACTCTCTGGACGCGCCTTATGGCACTTAATCTGGTGTGGGCGCTCGGATTGGGATTCTGCGCTTCGATCCTTCTGAATTGGATGGTCGTCCGGCACACCGAAGTCGCAAAGCTCGGTGGACGATTGTTCTATGACGATGCAGGGCGAATCGCTGGCGAATCGATGGACCAGCCGTTCGGAATTGAGGGATGGGCGCACTCCCGGCCCTATGCGAATTTCGAAGTTATCGCAGAAACCACCGCGTGGGGATGGCCGAGTGCTTCACAAGAAAGCACTGTTTCAACGCGGATCGACCTTCGTCGTATCGGCGATTCGATCGGCGACGACTCGGCCGAACGTGCAGCCATGATCGCGGCATTCGATATCGATCCGAATCCAGAGAGCGAAATTCGAATCAAGAATCGGCGCGAACGAGAGATCATTCTTCCCCTCCTCTCAATCACTCCATCGCCTCCATCGATTCACTGGTGGGCGTTTATCTTCAATGCGCTCGTGTGCTGGCCAGTGCTCTATGTGGCCGGTGCCGTGCTGATTGGCGCGTTCTGGATCGCCAGCACGCTTGAGGGTCAGCGAGTGAAACTTGTCGGCAAGTCGCGGCGCTCGCGAGGACTCTGCCCGAAGTGCTCACACCCTGTCGAGGGCAACATGTGGAGTATTCGCTGCCCAGAATGCGGCGCTGCGCTGTATTGAGTGGGGCTTTGCGTACTCTTCCCGTATGAGCGAACTCGTTCGACTTTCGATCGACCAGAGCTGTGCGACGATCACGCTGAATCGCCCCGATGCTCGCAATGCCCTCGACCACTTGCTGATTCGGGAATTCGCCTTAGCGATCAAACAGGTCGCCAAGCGCATCGAGTCTGCTCCGAACGAGGCGCGCGCTGTCATCATTGCCGGCGAAGGGAAATCCTTCTGTGCGGGGATGGATCTTCGAGCGGTCCTCCACGATCCGGTTCAGATGGGCGTCATGCTGGGCGAGCTTGCGACGACTCTTCTCGCACTCCGGCAACTTCCAGTGCCGACGATTGCCCGAGTGCAGGGCGCCGCCATCGGTGGCGGATGCGGTCTCGTCGTTGTCTGCGACTTCGCCGTTACGCATCCCGAGTCGAAGCTGGGCTATCCGGAAGTCGACCTTGGAGTCTGCCCCGCAATCGTCGCGCCATGGCTCGTCAAAAAGATTGGCGCGGGCCCCGCACGAGCGATGCTACTTGCAGGTGCAACGATGAATGGCAGCGAGGGGTTCACCCGTGGGCTCGTGACGCACTGTGTGGATGTCGCAGCGCTGGATTCGACCGTCACGGATCTCGTCGCTCGACTCCTGAAAGGCGGGCGGAATGCGCTCGCATGCACGAAGCAGATGCTGAACGAACTCGATGGTTCGAACGATGCGCGCGTCGCGCGTGAGGCTGCGGAACTTTCTGCGAAAGTGATTGCGGGTCCGGAAGCACAGGCACACCTTGCTCGATATTTCGAAAGTTTGCAGTCCAGTGATTCCACCAAGGGAAAGTAGCGATGCTTCCAATCGAACATACAACGGCCGGTGTTGCGATCGTTTCGCTGACGGCGAATCCATCGAAGCCACGTGGTGGCGTGGTCGTGCTCGACTCGTGGTTGATTGCTGAAATCGCCACGACACTCGACGCCGTCATTGCGCAACGACCCAATGGAATCGTGCTTCGATCGGCGAGCGAGCGTGTCTTCGTCGCGGGGGCGGACCTCGCTGAGATCGACGTTCTTGACGATGCTGCGCTGCACCAATATCTCCAACGAGGCTCAGACGCATTCGCGCGGTTCTTCACTGCGCCATGCGCAACGGTCGCGCTTGTCCACAAGGCCGCGCTCGGAGGTGGTCTGGAGGTAGCGATGCACTGCGACGGAATCGTCGGCGTCCTCCCAGGCCCGACCGACAAGCCGTGGCGTATTGGACTTCCTGAGTGCGGTCTTGGAATCTGCCCTGGGTGGGGTGGGACGCAAATGCTCCCGAGCCGAATCGATCCCGCGACCGCGATTTCGCAAACGGCAACTGGCTTGACGAATTCGGTCTCGGCACTCCCTGCCGGACTCTTCGATGTTTCGGTTGCCGCAGGCGAGGATGCGATGCAAGTTGCTCTCGACTGGCTTCTCGCTCATCCACGAACTTCGCCACGTTCGCAACCGAATGCAATCAACGCGGAGAATGGTTCCACGATTCTCGATGCGCTCACCGCTTCGCGGACGGCGATTGCACCGACCGATGCTGCAGCTGCGGTCATCGACTGCGTCGAGGTTGGCGTCCGAAGTGGCTGGAAAGCCGCGCTTGTCGCGGAGCGTTCGCACCTCGTGTCACTACGAAGTACGCCAGTCGCGAGAGAGAAACTGGCGCAATTCCTCAATCCGGCACGTTGAATTGGACTACTCTCGAATCGCTCTATGGACTATTGTTTGAGTCCATTTTCGTAGCCCCATTGGAGTCCACATGACCACAACCAATCTCGCCGACAGTCTTAAGAACATCTCCGCCAACGATCGGAAGCAGATCGAGGCTGCGCAGGAGATGTTGGGGCCAGATCCGTCGACGATGGGCGCGATCAAGAACACATTCTGGGGAAATTTTAGAGAGGATCTGCTCTTCCCATACCCGTCGAGTAACGCAGACGAAGCACGACGATGCGAGGAACTCCTGGCTCGACTCGATGAATACTTGAAGTCCGAGCACCCGACCCATCAGATCGATCAGGAGCAACACATTCCTGAATGGGTTGTGACAAAACTCTTCAACCTCGGCGTGCTGGGCATGACGATTTCAGCGGACTTTGGCGGTGGTGGCTTCGGCATCACCAGTTACAACCGCGTCCTCGAACGGATCGGCCGTAGCTGTGGATCGACTGCAGTCATGGTCTCTGCACATCAGTCGATCGGCTGCAAGGCGCTGATGCTTTTCGGAACTCCCGAGCAAAAGACGCGGTTTCTTCCCCGTCTCGCAAAGGACACGCTGAGCGCATTTTGTCTGAGTGAGCCCAATGTCGGCTGCGACGCGGGCGGACAGGAAACACACTGCGAAGTCAGCGCCGATGGTTCGCACTACATCCTCAATGGCGAGAAGAAGTGGGCAACATCCGCTGCGCTCAGTGGTCTCTTCACCGTGATGTGCAAACAGATGGTCACGGACCCTAAGACAGGCAAGACGAAAGAGTCCGTAACGGCTCTCATCTGCACCCCTGACATGGAAGGTGTCGACATCTTCAGTCGCAACCGCGCGAAGTGCGGAATCCGCGGCACATGGCAGGCACGGATTCGCCTCAAGGATGTCAAAGTTCCTCGCGAGAACCTCCTTTGGAAGGAAGGGCGCGGATTGAATGTTGCATTGACGTGCCTGAACTACGGACGTTGCACACTCTCAGCTGGGATGCTCGGTGGGGCGAAGTACGCCTTCGAGCAAGCGACGAAATGGGCGAAGTATCGGTATCAATTCGATCGACCGCTCGGTGAATTCGATCTGGTCAAGGAGCGACTCGCCCGCGATGCGGCGTACATCTACGCGATGGACGCGATGCTCTACATGACGACAGCGTTCTTAGATCGCGGAGATGAAGACATCATGCTCGAGACTGCGATGTGCAAGATCTTCTGCAGCGAGTACGGATTCCGTACCGTCGACGATGCGATGCAGATTCTTGGTGGTGAGTCGTACATGACCGAGAACAATATCGAGCGAATATGGCGCGATTCTCGTATCAACACGATCGTGGAAGGCGCGAACGAGGTGATGCATTCCTTCGTCTTCGCGTACGGATCAAAGCAACTCGGCGAATGGATGCTTTCCATCAAGGCAAAGCCGTTCAAGAAGCTCGGCGCCGCGGCGCGCATCGGTGGTGAACTCTTCCTTGGCATGCGACGACCCGTTCCGCGCTTTTCGAAGATCCATCCCAAACTGCAGAAGCACGCCCAGGAACTCATGTTCCGGATCCGCGACCACTCGTACAACGTCAAGATGATGTTCAAGGAACACGAGGAAGGTCTCATCGCGAATCAGTTCATTCAGGCGCGACTTTCGAAGTGCGCCATGTGGATCCACGCGGTTTCATGCACGCTCAGCAAGTTGGATTCGCGAATCCGTTCCCAGCCAGCGGGACGCGGAATCGAGGGCGCTCAGCTTGCGCACGAACTTCTCGTCGTCGAGACACTCTGCGCGATCGCGAACGCCAGCATCGACGAGGAAGTGCGAGGTCTTCGCTGGAACATCGATGCGACGATGCGCGGTTGCGCCGAGTCCGTCCTGGCACAAGCAGACGGACTCAGCAACGCTGAGTATTCGATTCCGGAACGCACGCCGGTGATCGCCGCGCGCGGGACTGGTCTGCCCATGGCGGATCACGGCGCTCCGCAGCAAGGCATTCCGCACTTTGGAAGCGGATCGGCGTTTTCGGGCAGCAAGTTGATCTGATCACCGTGACCGACGTGGTGCGAATCCGCGAGTTTCCCATAGGTTTGGTTGCGACGACTCCCTCGGATAGCCTTCTGCGTTCTGTTTCACCGCTCGTTCTCTCATCTACTTCATTGGAGCATTGAATGCACATTCTCGAAAGCATGGTCCAGCACGGTCACGAACGCATCTCTTTCACGAACGATCCCGCCACGGGATTGCGCGCGATCATCGCGATCCACTCGACCGTCCTCGGGCATGCGCTTGGTGGAACTCGGCGCTTCTACTACGGAAACGAGAATGACGCGATCTTTGATGTTTTGCGACTCTCCGAGGGAATGACCTACAAGGCGGCGGCGGCTGATCTGGCGCTTGGAGGTGGCAAGAGTGTCATTCTTCTGAACAAGCAAGGCGAGCAACCAACCGAAGCACAAGGTCGAGCGATGGGTCGATTCGTCGAGAGCCACGGTGGCTCGTACATCGCGGCCGAAGACGTCGGTGTGAGTCCGCAATTCTGCGACTGGATGGCGCAGGAGTGCCGTCACATCATGGGTGGCGAAGCCGTCTCTCACGGTGGCGACCCGAGTCCATGGACCGCGCTTGGATGCTTCAATTCGATGAAAGCGTGTCTGCGCCACCTCGGACGCAAGGTCGATTTCTCAAACCTCTCGGTCGGAGTGCAGGGGTGTGGCGCAACGGGATACAAGTTGGCGAAGCTACTTCGATCCGCTGGCGCCGCCGTCATGGTGACCGATGTGCATGTGCCAACGATGAAGCGCGCTGTCGAAGAACTCGGATGCGTCGCGCTGGGAAACGATCGCAATCTCTTCACTGAAAAGCTCGACATCCTGGCGCCGTGTGCCATGGGTGGGGTACTCGATCACGCGACTGTCGAGCGATTGCACTGCGACATCGTCTGTGGAACCGCGAACAATCAGCTCATGAATCCGCAGACCGACGGTGCTTTTTTGAAGAAGCGAGGAATTCTCTATTCGCCCGACTTCATCGCCAACGCCGGCGGACTCATCCGACTTGGTGGATTGCACTTGGGAATGAGCGAGGCAACCATCGATCAAAAGGTCACCGCAATTGAAGAGACGACTCTCGCTGTCATGCGCGAATCCGCTCACACAAACAGCGTCTCGGATGCTGCCATTGCTTATGCGAAGCGTCGAATCGATGCTGCTCGCAAGGCACAGTGCGCACATCTGGCTCCGACTGGCTGATTCCTACGGTACGGTGGTTCTCCACGAGTTTGTGTCTGCACCTAATTTGCGCCTGAGGTCCGAGAGCGACTTCACGGATTTTTCGTTCAATGCACCGGTTTCCAGAGGACGCTAGTTCTTCGCAATGGCGATCCACCGAACTTCGATCTCGCCCTCATCACGAATTTTTGCCAACTCGGCAAGTGAGTAAAGATGCCGAAGCGTGACCACGGATGCGGATCGCGACACGTAGAATCCTGAACATCATGAGCGACACTTCTGGGTCAACTTCATCGCACGCACGCACAAATCGACGGTCTGGGTGCTGCGGAACCAAAGGGTGTTGCGGGCTGACGATCCTCGTCATCGCGACGACCGTCACAATCGTCTGGCTTCGTGGATGCGACCCAATCGGCATGCTCGGCGGTTGGATCTTGCGCTTGAGTCCGTTTCAGACGACTGTCTCTACGACGCTCACCAACGCTCTCGGTGAACTTCGCCCGCAAGGCGGATTGTTGGTCGGATGGAGAACCATCGACACGACCGTACAAGTCGACCGCGAAAGAACCATTGAATCATTCGGCTACACGATTCCCGTCGGATCTGTGCATGTGATGCTCGCGGTGCCGGAGAATCGTGCGCAGTACATCCTTCCGGCAGATCAACCTTGGACCGCCGTCGTACTCGGGGACGATGCGGTACTTCTGATCGTTCCGCCGCCCGTTGTGAATGACAAGGTTGTCGAAGTTCAATCAGATCCGAGCAAGATTCGCGTCTACATCGACAATGACTGGGTCGAGCATCTGATTCCAAGTGGTGGCGATATCGATGAAGCGAAGCGGCTCATTCGGCGAAGTGTGATCGAGTCCGCTTCGTCCAAGCCCGCACTCGCCGAAGTGCGCATTGAAGCACGACAGAAGGCGCAGAGTTTTTTCGAAGGGCTTCTCGCGGGTGTCTTGGGCCGACCGATCAAGGTTGTCGTGCAGTTCAATGATGAATCCTCGCCAGCGGGCGTGGCTGTCGAGCTGGACGACGACCCGAAGTCCTGACGATCTGGCAGCGAGATCTGGCAAGCGCGCGCGACATACTCTTTCCAAGATGAATTCTGGCGAATTACAAGCTTCGATTCCCTCGAGCGGCGATCTGCCATATCCATCGCAACGACAACTTGTCTTTGGTAAAGAAATGGTTGCCGCAAGTCAGCCCATCGCGGCTCAAGCGGGGCTGGACATGTTGCGGGCCGGGGGCTCAGCCGCCGATGCCGCGATTGCCTGCGCAGCAGTGCTCACCGTTGTCGAGCCGACGACAAACGGAATCGGTGGAGATGCGTTCGCAATTCTGTGGGATGGCACTGCACTTCACGGACTCAACGGAAGCGGTCGCTCCCCCGCCTTGTTGACACCCGAGAAGCTTGGCGATGCAAAACGGTTTCCGCTTGATGGGTGGCTTCCGGTCACCGTGCCAGGGCAAGTCGCGTTGTGGGCGGACATGAACAAGCGATTCGGAAAGTTACCGTTTGAACGAGTGCTTGCTCCGGCGATTGAATACGCACGCGGCGGATTTCAGGTGGCTCCACTCACCGCGCAATTGTGGGCGCGAGCAGCCACTGCGTACTCCAAACGTGCGAACACCGATGCGTGGCGCGCGACATTTCTTGTTTACGGCGAAGCACCACCCGCGGGAACGCTGATGAAACTCCCCGATCATGCGCGCACTCTCGAATCGATCGCGCAGAGCGGTGGGCGCGCGATGTACGAGGGGGAACTCGCTAGGGCGATCGACGCTGCGTCGCGAGCCGGTGGTGGACTCCTCCGCGCCGCAGATCTCGCCTCACATTTGACCGATTTTTCCCCGACGATTTCAGTCGGATACAGGGGCTACCGTCTGCACGAGATCGCTCCGAATGGGCAGGGTCTCGCAGCACTCGTGGCGCTTGGCATCCTCGAGCGGCGCGATTTCTCCAATCTTTCGCCTGATTGTCCCGACGTTCTTCACATCGCCATCGAAGCGATCAAGCTGGGATTTGCGGATGCGCATGCGCATGTTTGCGATCCCGCGCACATGCGAATCTCGACCACAGAAATTCTTGCGCCGGCGCGACTCGACGAACTTTCGCGGCGGATTGATCTCGCGAAGGCTCAGGACTTCAGCGCGGGGATCCCTCGATCTGGAGGAACCGTGTACTTCTGCGTCGCTGATTCCAATGGGATGATGGTCTCTTTCATCCAGAGCAACTACACGGGGTTCGGATCAGGAGTCGTCATCCCGGGCACTGGCATTGCGATGCAGAATCGCGGAGCGTGCTTCAATCTTGAAGTCGGTCATCCCAATTGCGTCGGACCATCGAAGCTCCCCTATCACACGATCATTCCTGGATTCCTGACAAAGTCGACAGCACAAGGCGAACAACCCGCGATGGCATTCGGCGTCATGGGAGGATTCATGCAGCCGCAAGGTCATGTGCAAGTTGTGACACGAATGGTCGACTTCGCGCAGAATCCGCAGGCGGCACTCGATGCTCCGCGGTGGCAGTGGATGAAGGGAAAGACAGTGCAATTGGAGCCAGGATTCTCGGACGCGACGATTGCGCAATTGCGACAACGTGGGCACGAAATCACGATCGCAGATGCAAGAACTGTCTCATTCGGTCGCGGACAGGCGATTGTTCGCATGAACCCGGGTTGGATGGGAGCGAGCGATCTACGCGCGGACGGTCTCGTCGCGGCTCGTTGAATTTCGCCCTCCTGCGCTACACTTTTTCCATGCCCATCAAGAGCATTTTGAAGTTGGAAATCGAGCGAGTCTCGATCCTCGACGAGCATGGAAACTACGACGAAAAACTCGGCGCCGGGTTGATACCCGATGCGGACCTCGTCAAGTTGTACGAGGCGATGTCGTCGTGCCGCTATCTGGACGAAGTTGCGTTCAAGCTGCAGCGATCGGGACGAATGGGCACCTATCCGCAGAACATGGGGCAGGAGGCGACAAGCCTCGGCGCCGCGTATGTCCTGAACAAGGATGACTGGATGGTCACCTGCTACCGCGAGAATTGCGGTCTCTTCTGGCGCGGCGTTCCGATGGAGTCGATCCTCCTCCACTGGATGGGTGACGAGCGCGGTAACGCGATGCCTCGGCCGCACTTCGCGACTCCAATCGCGGTTCCGATTGGTACGCAGATGTTGCACGCAGCGGGATTGGCCTGGGCTTCGAAGTACCGCGGCGAAAAGCAGATCGCGTGCACATTCTTCGGCGATGGCGCGACAAGCGAGGGCGACTTCCATGAAGCCGCGAATTTCGCCGCGAATCTCGACCTTCCGGTCGTCTTTTGCTGCCAAAACAATTTCTGGGCGATCAGCGTTCCCGGCAAGATCCAGTGCAGCGCACCAACCGTTGCGCAGCGCGGGATTGCGTATGGAATGCCGTGCATTCAAGTCGATGGCAACGACATCTTCGCATGTGTCTACGCCGTCAAGGCGGCGGCACACCGAGCGCGAACCGAGTCGCGTCCGACATTCATCGAGATGGTCACTTACCGACTTGGTGACCACACCACCGCGGACGACGCGCGCCGTTACCGCGACCAAGCGGAAGTCGATGTCTGGAAACTGCGTGATCCGCTCTTGCGCACGAGAAAGTTCCTCGAACGACAAAAGTGCTGGGATTCATCGAAGGAAGAGGTCATGATGAAGCGCATCGAAATCGAAGTGAACGCAGCCGTCACGCGCGCCGAGGAAATCGCCGCTCCGCCCATCACCGACGCATTCAATTACACCTTCGCTGAACTGCCAGCCGATCTCGCACAGCAACGCGATTCGATGCAGACCCATTCGCTCGCTTCGGAAGCGACGGTGACTTCCACTGCCGCTTCTCCTGGGGCGGGAGGACACTAATCATGGCGAATCTCAATCTTGTTCAAGCAATCAACCTCGCGCTCATCCAGGAAATGGAGAAGGACGAACGCGTCCTGATTCTCGGTGAAGATGTCGGTGTCAATGGTGGCGTCTTTCGAGTGACGGAAGGACTGCACGCGCGCTTCGGTGCGCGACGGGTCGTCGACACGCCACTCGCCGAGAGCGGAATCATTGGGACTTCCATCGGTCTCGCGATGGCTGGCCTGCGACCGATCCCAGAGATTCAATTCGATGGGTTTCTCGGTCCCGCGTATGACCAGATCTGCAGTCACGCAGCACGCATGCGTACGCGCACACGTGGCGCGTTCACCGTGCCATTGACGATTCGTGTTCCTGTCGGCGGCGGAATTCACGCCCCTGAACTTCACAGCGACTCGCCCGAAGCGATCTACTCGCATCAGCCTGGCATCAAGGTTGTCATGCCAAGCTCGCCGTATGACGCAAAGGGTTTGCTGATCAGCGCGATTCGCGATCCGGATCCCGTGATCTTTTTCGAACCCAAGCGCGTTTACCGAGCCTTCCGCGAGGAAGTTCCAGAAGATGAATACACCATTCCGATCGGAAAGGCGCGAGTCGTCTGCGAAGGCACCGAACTCACCGTTGTCAGTTGGGGTGCGAGTGTCTTGCAGTGCATGCAGAGCATCGAGAAGTCTTCGCGTTCGATCGAACTGATCGATCTGCGCACAATCTTTCCGATGGACCTTGAAGCAATCGAGACGAGCGTCAAGAAGACCGGCCGATGCGTCGTTGTGCACGAAGCGCCACGGACCGGTGGAATGGGTGCCGAAGTTGCCGCACAAATCATGGAGCGATGCTTCTTGTATCTCGAAGCCCCGGTGCAGCGCGTCACGGGCTTTGACACGATCATGCCCTACTACAAGTTAGAACTCAACTACATGCCTGACGCCAGCCGCATCACCGGAGCGATCGAGGACCTCTTCGCGTTCTGATTTACGCTTCGCACTCACTTATCCTGAGCACCTATTATCCTGAACACCTATGGCTGGACTCAAACAACCCGCGGATAAGAGCCACTTCCTGCTTCCCGATCTCGGCGAGGGATTGGTGGAGGCCGAACTCATCCGATGGCTTGTGAAGCCAGGCGATGCCGTGAAGGAATCTCAGGCGATGGCGGAAATGCAAACGGACAAAGCGCTTGTCGAAGTGCCGAGTCCATGGGCTGGAACGATCTCTGAACTCTGTGGCAAGGAAGGCGACATCATCAAAGTCGCGGCCGTGCTGGTTCGATATGGCCCGACGAACGCGACGAAATCCGCGCCCGCTGCGATCGCACCGTCGCGCGAGAATGCTCCGGCATGTGTTTCGGCACAAGTCGCCGCTGGTGTGCCTTCACCAGCCAAGAACCCGACAGAGGATCAAGGGACCGTCGTCGGAAGCATGCAAGGCACGCTGAGTGTCGGCAATCGATTCGCTCGCCGCGAGGAAGAGCACCGTGCGGTGAAAACCCCGCAGGGCAAATCACTCGCGACTCCAGCGGTGAGACGAATCGCACGAGAGCTTTCCGTGGATATCAATCGTGTGGACGGCACTGGACGCGGAGGTCGCGTGACGGCGAGCGATGTTGGAGGATTCGCGGGCGGAGCTACGAGCGCGCGTGCGGTTCCGGATCCAATTGTCCTTCCACCT
This sequence comes from Singulisphaera sp. GP187, assembly GCA_945868805.1. GTDB lineage: Bacteria > Planctomycetota > Phycisphaerae > Phycisphaerales > SM1A02 > F1-60-MAGs104. The sequence continues at coordinate 13,390 of CAMBMO010000024.1, read as the reverse complement.
GTCGACAAAGACGGTGTTTCGCAGCGCATCCCCTTCCGCGGCGTTCGTCGAAAGATTGCCGAGGCACTCACACGATCCGTTCAAACCGCCGTGCACTTCACCGCGGTCGACGAAGCCGATGTGACGCAACTCGATCTCAAACGGCGCGAGTATTCAAAGGTCGTCGGCGAAAAATTGTCGATGTTGCCATTCGTGATGCTTGCGGTCTGCAAGGCACTACGCGCCTTCCCAGCACTCAATGCCAATGTCGATGACGCGAACAGCGAGATTCTGATCAAGGGCGTGATCAATCTCGGCATCGCTGTCGACACCGATTCTGGACTCATGGTCCCCGTCATTCGCGATGCGGATCGCAAGTCGGCGGTTGAGCTCGGCACAGCCGTTCGCACACTCGCGGGCAAGTGCAAGGATCGCTCGATCAGTCGAGAGGAGTCTCTCGGCGGAACGTTTACGATTTCAAATGTCGGTTCCTATGGTGGGATGTTCGCAACACCGATCATCAACTATCCAGAGGTCGCGATCCTCGCAGTCGGTCGTGCACGCGAACGAGTGCTGGTAAAGGACGGAAAGTTCTACGCGGGGCTTGTCCTACCACTTTCAATCTCCTGTGACCACCGAGTCGTGGACGGTGCGCAAGCTGTTCGCTTCATGAGCGAAGTGATTCGTCTGCTCGAAACCCCCGTCCAATTCAGTGAGTGAGCGCGGGCTGGAGACGGGTGTTTCGCTCGATCTGAATCAAGAGGGGGAGCAGAAGAAAACTGAGCAACCCGACGAACGCGAAACCGACCGTACTGAGTGCGGGCTGGAGCAATTCGCGACGCTTCGCCGCCGCTAATTCTCGCTGATTGGCTTCGAATTGGGCTTTCAGCACTCCGGACTCGAATGTCTTGATGTACCAATTGGCCGCATCGGCTGCCGTGCATGACTCGTTCGTCGGGGCTGCCGCCGCGAAGGACGAAGAGAAATCGACAAACCCACTCACGAATGGCTCGCGACACCCCTCGGGAAGGGCGACCACCTTTTGGCAAATGACGTACACGGCTTGCTCGTCGAGTTTTAGTTTCTTGACAACCGAGACCACCCGCGCCCGATGTGCCTCGCATGGATCGATCGATCCGAGCGACGTTTCGTCGCCAGCCTCTGACTCAGGACGATTGTTCCGCTGATTCTCGGAATCGACAGCCCAAGCAGCAGAAAATTCGCCCATCGTTGGCGTCGGACATGAATTGCTAAAGTTCGGTGTTTGCGGCATGATCGCGTAGACGCCAAGAGCCACAGCACAAATGCTTGCGACCGCACAGAGTGCTATCACTGCCACCGAGACGGATCTCGCCCACTGAAACGCTGCGCGAAGGAGCCGATCGACGACACCGATCGGCAGTTGCTTGTCCGGGGAAGTTGAAGGCGCACGCTTTCGGGGAAGATCCGGCTCGTGCAATTCCTTATCGGCGAAGGCGGTCTCTGCAACGATCGGTTCTGGTGTTCCCTTCGCTGGTTCAACTGGGACACCAGCATCGCCAGAGGCAGGTATGCCTGACGGTTCGAACTCGCCGAGCCCTCGAACTTGGTTCGCTTTCACCCACTTTGTGGTCCCGACCCTGCAAATTTCCGTAGCCGCCGTAATCCTCCCGTCCTTCGCGTATTTCCGAAGTTCCGCCACGGTATATGGACCGTACATCGATCCATCTGGATGTCGAATATGAAAGTCAGACATGAAAGTGTTTCCCCAATTGTTGTGTCGCTGCACCTGATCAACAGTCAGCGGCACCAGCCGCCACCATGTTCAAAGTCTACTCAACCGACTGCACAACAGCTTCTCGATTCAGAACCAACTGAGCTCGACCTATGATCGATCAAGTGTTCTGCTCGAAACCCCCGTCCAATTCAGTGAGTGAGCGCGGGATCGACAAGCCGCTGACAGACTTCCACGATCCTCGCCTCGACGACTATCGCTTTCTGCGCGAGCGCGATTTGTCCGGTGCGCGGCGAAGCGAAGGGCTCTTCGTTGGCGAGACGATTCCCATCGTCATCGGGATGCTCGCAATCGCTGGAATCACCAAGAGCGTTGTTTCATCGCAGCGAATGGCAGAGCGCGTCGCGCATGCGATCGCACAGAGCGCATCACCGCAAACCCCCCTGTTCAGAGTCGAAGATGCTGTCCTCGAACAAACCGCCGGATTCGATCTGCACCGCGGTGTCCTTGCGATCGGGCTTCGATCGGCGCTCGATGAACGATCGCCTTTCGACCATCCATTCCCAACCGCGAAAATGCTCCTCGCTCTCGACAGCGTGAGCAACATGGACAATGTCGGAGCACTCTTTCGCGGTGCCGCTGCCTTTGGCGTCGGCGGCGTCCTGCTCTCGCGCAACTCGCACGACCCGCTCTATCGAAAGTCGCTACGCGTTTCGATGGGGCATGCACTAACGATTCCTTATGCGTGGTGCGATGATCTCGCGCACACGATCATGCACCTGCGCACGACGAGACCAATCCTTCGAGTCCTCGCGGCGGACTGCGCCCGCGACGCGCAAGACATCGCAACATTTGATGCGCAGATTGAGCGAAGCCAAGGGATTGAGACTCCCCCGACGATGTTGGTCGTCGGGAACGAGCACGACGGCATTTCGCCTGCCGTCATGGCAGTCGTCACGCACCGAGTGCGAATTCCGATTGCGGATTCAGTCGACTCGCTCAATGCTGCAGTTGCCGCAAGCATCTGCCTGCACCGAATTGCGCATCCCATCGTCAAGATTCTCTGAACCACTAAATCCGCTCGTGCGTAGCAACGCCGAGCGAAAGGATGGGTTTTATGGGCGATGGAATTGGGAACCAATCACTTGTATCTCTAGCTTCGCAAGTTCGACACTCGCCTTGGCGAGCTCGAATCATTGCATTGGCGATTGCGAGTGCCCTGACTGGCGCCGCATCCGGAGGCGATCCCCAAGAGGGCAATGTCGCAGACGATTTGCACTACGCCCGAAGTCTTTCCAGAGCGTTTCGCGAGGTGGCGAAACGAGTTGGTCCGAGTGTCGTCGCAATCACAACCATCGATCGACCGCCATTCGCAACCGAACACCGAAGTGAAGGCCGGGGTCGCCAACGAGGTGAAGTGCGCGGCGAGGGAACCGGCGTCATCCTCTCCGAAGATGGATTAATTATTACGAACAATCATGTGGTCTCGGGTGGCGACGAAGTGACGGTTCGCCTCTTCGATGGGAGAAAATTTCAGGGGACCATCGTCGGAACCGACAGAGAAACTGACCTGGCGGTCGTCCGGATTGCGGCGACGAAACTGCAGGCGGCGTCATTTGGAAACTCCCGCGAAATCGAAACTGGGGACTGGGTGCTCGCCATTGGAAGCCCGTTCGGATTCGAACACTCCGTGACGGCTGGAATCGTGAGCGCGAAGAGTCGCGATGGACTCGGGCTTTCGACATTCGAGGAGTACATCCAGACTGACGCGGCGATCAATCCTGGAAACTCCGGTGGTCCGCTCATCGACCTCGATGGAAAGGTGGTTGGAATCAACAGTGGAATCGCGTCGCAGACCGGCGGAAGCTCTGGCGTTGGATTCGCAATCCCGAGCCATGTCGTGCAGAAAGTCGCGGAGTCAATCGCTCAAGGGAGAGAAGTTCGACGAGGTTGGCTTGGAGTCTCAACAAGGGAACTTGACCGCGATCTCGCGAAGAGTGTCGGGCACGATTCAACCGACGGTGTTCTTGTCGCAGGTGTGGTTCCTGGAACCCCTGCTGCCCGCGCTGGCATTGAAGTCGGCGACATCATCGTCGCCATCGACGGCGAGGCGACACCAACGCGCGCTCACTTCATGCGCACAATCGCAAACTGCACTCCTGAAGAGCCCGTCGCGCTTGGTGTCATTCGCGACGGAAAGACAATCACGACCCACGCCACACTCGGCGAGCGACCATCGCCTGATTCCAAATTAGTCCGAGGCGGCGAGTCGACCAATAGCACATCAGTTCCCCAACCCGTCGCGCCGACGATCGAGGATTCGCTCGGGCTCGAAATTCGAGTGCTCGACCCTGACTCCACGACTGCACTCGGCGCTACGGGCGGGGGGCTGCGAATCGAACGGGTGCGTGATGGGAGCCCTGCACTCCTTGCTGGACTCAAACGCGGCGATGTCATTCGCGAAGTCGACGGATTCGTCGTCGAAACCATTGACGGTTTCCGAACTGCGATCGCCAAATCCAACTCCGCAACGACCACCCGGATCATTTTCGAAAGGGACCGCACAAAGCGACTCGCTGTGTTGCAGCCGACTCCCTAGACGAACTCTTGTTCCCCGCATGAACTGCGGGGACTCCTGCGAAGCGTATTCGCGGGTACCAAGCCACGGCGGAACGCCCTCCGCCGTGGTGTTTTTTTTGCAATCGGCTCTATCCTTGCGATTCGTCCGCATCGACGAGACCCATGCAACTCGACCCGAAATTTCATGTCTCTCTCCAACATCGGGTGCGCTTCACGCGCGATGCATTTCATCCTGACAATTCCGCGTTCGCCGCGATTTGCGATGGAGAACCGAATCGTCGCATGATTGCCTTCGTCGACTCGGGTGTTCATGCGTTGCACCCAGATCTGGGCGATCAACTTGCGAATTATCTGGGCGCGCGGTCTCGCTTGGGCGAGGTCGTTCCTGATCTGAAGTTGGTCGAAGTCGTCGCAGGTGGCGAGGATGCCAAGAACTCAATCGATGTGTGTGAGCAAGTGCTTGCGGCGACCGATCGGTGCGGGATCGACCGCAAGAGCTTTGTGCTGGCTATCGGTGGTGGCGCCGTCCTTGATGCAGTTGGATTTGGCGCCGCACTCGCGCACAGAGGCGTACGACTCATTCGCATGCCAACGACGACACTGGCGATGGATGACGCCGCGATGGGCGTAAAAAACGGCCTCAACAAGTTTGGCAAGAAGAACTTTGTGGGGACATTTTCGGTTCCATGGGCCGTTGTCGCGGACGAGAGATTTCTGACGACTCTCAGTGATGGTCAGTTCCTTTGTGGTTTCAGCGAGGCGGTCAAGATTGCATGCCTGAAGGATCCCGCGCTCTTCGATCAGATTGAGTCGGATTCGAAGCAGATTGTCCAGCGCGATCTCGCTGTTTCGATGCCGATCATCATTCGAAGTGCCCGACTTCATCTGGATCACATCGCAACAGGAGGCGACCCATTTGAACTTCAAGAAGCGCGACCGCTCGACTTCGGTCATTGGGCAGCGCACAAATTGGAATCGATGAGTGGATACGAGATCTCTCACGGAGATGCGGTTTCGATCGGTATCGCCCTCGACTGTGAGTACGCAGTCGGGACGAAGATCCTTGCACGAAGGGACACGGACCGGGTCATCGCCTGCCTGCGTGCGTTGGGACTTCCCACATGGCACCCGCTCCTCGCGCAGACTGATCAACTTGTGCGCGGACTCGAGGAGTTTCGAGAGCATCTCGGCGGGCGATTCAATATCACGATGCTGCGATCGATCGGCGATTCAGTCGAACTGCACCAGATGGATCACAAGATCGTGGCTGCGTCCGTCCGAGCCCTCGCGCCGTAGCATCAAGTTCATGTCGACTCCGACCCCCGTCCCGCCGAAGGCAAGTCAGATTGCGGACCAGTATTTTCTGGAGCACCGCGCGAAGCTGCTCGATATCGCTGCGTTTCTAGATCGATTCGACCGTGCCGCAAAGTCCGAGGGAGTCGCAGGTTCCGCGACGACAATCGATGTTCGAATCCGTGCGTTGTGCGCCGCGCTCGAATTGCTCCGCGACGGGAAACCCGAGCGAACGCGGCGAGCGCTGGAATTATGGAGCGACCACACAATCGAACCAATCGAAAAAGCTGGGATGAAAGGTGCGATCGGTGCTGTTCCACTGCCGCATATCGCGCCCCCACGCTGAGAATTGCATGTACATCGATCCGCACATTCACATGGTTTCGCGCACGACCGACGACTACCAGCGCATGGCACTGGCCGGTTGTGTTGCGATCACCGAGCCGGCATTCTGGGCTGGCTACGACCGATCGTGTGCGCAAGGATTCGTCGACTATTTCGGGCAACTGACCGACACCGAACCAAAGCGTGCTGCGCAGTTCGGCATCCGTCACCACACGTGGCTGTGTATCAATCCAAAGGAGAGCGAGGACATCGGGCTCGCGCGTGAAGTGCTCGCGGAAATTCCGAAGTTTCTCGACCGACCAAGCGTGCTTGGCATCGGCGAGATTGGACTCAACAAGAACTCGCGCAACGAACTCATTGTGCTCAACGAACACATTGCGCTTGCGAAGAGTCGCAACTTGCTCATCCTGGTGCACACGCCACACCTCGAAGACAAGCTCAAGGGCACGCGCATCATCATGGATGCGATCCAGGATCATGGTGTCGATCCTGGTCGAGTGCTGATCGACCATGTCGAAGAGCACACCGTGCGGCTCGTACTTGACCGCGGGTTCTGGGCTGGGATGACGCTCTACCCCGATACGAAGTGCACCCCACAGCGAGCAACGGACATCTTCGAGATGCACGGCACCGAGCGCTTGTGGATCAATTCCGCCGCGGACTGGGGAGTCAGCGATCCGCTCGCAGTACCCAAGTGCCGGGAAGAAATGCGCAGGCGTGGTCAATTGGAGGCAGTCATTCGCAAGGTCTCATTCGACAATCCGCAGCAGTTTCTCTCGCAGTCGGGCCGGTTTCGCTTCTGAGCGACGACTCGACTTCGACTCGACTGCGACTCGGCTTGCCTGCTCTAGTCCCTACCTTCGACTTCCTCATCAAGTGTGACTGCCCACACTGGGTACGGCGCGCGAGACCCCTTCGCAGCATGCCAGAGAATTCGGTTGAGCAGATCTTCGGGACACTGATCGAGTTTCTCGAGCGGCAAGTTTGCAGACGCAATCGCATGCTCACGCAGCAGTGAATCATTGATCGCTTTGGGATCTGGGTTCATCTGATCGAGCGGAATGCGATTCTGAACGGCTGCGTACGGCGTCATGTCCGCGATGTCGGTGAAGCAATCAAACATGGGAGTCGCCGTCGCATCGAACTGATTCATCGGCGGAAGCCCCAGCATCAGTTCCATCGTCCGAAGGATGCTCGTATGGTTGTACTGCGTGCTGACGACTGCGCCACGCTTCGTGTACGGGCTGATCACGAACGCGGTCGTGCGATATCCGCTGATGTGATCCCACCCGTTCTGCGGATCATCCTCGATGGCGAAGACGCAGGTGTCCTTCCAAAACGAACTTCGACTGAGTGCTTCGATGATCTGCCCGAACGCGAGATCGTTGTCGGCGACCTGCGCGGCTGGAGTAGGCATCCCTGCGCTGGTCCCGCTGGTGTGATCGTTGGGAAGGCAGAGGACGATCATGTCGGGCATCGCGCCTGACTTCTCGTACTCGCCGAGTTCTGCGAGGAATTCGCGCGCGCGCCAGACATCTGGAATGTCCATGTCCCATCCTGGGCCCCGCGAACTGAGATAGGGTCGAAGCGACTCAATCGTCGGGAGACTCTCGACGACAATCGATCCATCTGAACTCTTGAAAGCCTCAAGGCAATCTCGCGAGGTGATTTTCCCTTTGCGCGCTGGATCGGCCCAGCGCTTGCTCGTGATCGCGAATTCGCCAAAGACCCGCAGTGACTTGCCATGCGCAAGTGCGTTGTCCCAGATGAATCCCGCGGGCGAGTACGCCAGAGCATCCGCGCCGTCGAGTTCCATCCCATCGGGATAACTGCGCGGGAATCCTGCGAACGACCGCTCAACATAGTCCGTCGCCAATCCAGTATCGCACCACTGGTGACCATCAGCGCTCAGAATCCCAGAGCAATAGGTGTTGTCGAGCAGCACATGCTCGCGAACGATCTTGTGCAGATTGGGAGTGACTTCCTCGCCGTAGACACAAAGCGTGGGATCACCCTTCCCTTGCGTGACGTCGCCGAAGACTTGGTCGTAGGTTCGGTTCTCCTTCACGATGTAAACGACATGCTTGATGAGGCTCGCTTCGCCGACGCGTTCTGGAACGGCGCGGCCAGGCTGGTCTGGACGCGCAGGCAACTTCGCCTGGGCCAACAATCCGTATCGCATGTTGTCGAGTGCGATCTGCGACATCGGCAGCAACTCTGCCACCGTAGGCATCGGGACAATCGACAGCGACCCGAAATACTGCCGCGACTGCAGCTCGACTTTCTCGCCAGGGAAAAACTTCTTCGTTGATCCGATGCCTTTGATGTTGGCAACAAAGAGCGTGATCTGGTCGCCCTTCGACGCGGCCGCGATCGCACCTGGAAACCATGCCACGGGGATGAGTCCTTCAAGCTCGCAGTGCGCAGGTTCAAACTCGAAAACAGCAACTGCGTTCTGACTGCCGTTGCAAACGAAGAGCTTCTCACCCGACTTGTCAAAGCAAAGCGCGGTGGGTTGAGCGCCGAACAGGTCCGCAGGATTCTGGCGCGCCCAGATCGTCTCAACGATCGCGTTCGTGCTCGTGTCGATCACGCTGACCGTGTCCGATCCTGTGTTGGCGACGACGATCCAGCGCTTGTCGGGCGAGACTGCGAGTGCGCTCGCGTGAATTCCCGTGACGACTTCGGCCGTTGCACCGCTGCCCGCAAGATCAATCACGCTGACCGATCCTTCGCTTGCAATGTGGCGAATTGAATCGACTCGCACCACCGTGCCGCGTCCTGCGGGTCCGGTGACCGACGACGCGTCGGGTCGGCGACCGCCCCAATTGCTCACAAATGCTTTCGTCCCCACGAGCGCGACATCGAAGGGCGCTACCCCGACATCCCATGTTCGAATGACGCGGCCATCCTTCGTGTCGATCTCGAACAATCGATTGGAGAGATTGCCGCAGACATACAACTTCGCTCCGTCCGAGGAAACTGCGAGCCCGGCAGGGATCTCCTCTTCTCGCCGCGGAGCGTTCGCATCTGGTAGCGCAATCGTGAAGAGCCCCGTGACACCAGTGCCGTCCGCGACCGCGAAGACCTTCACGCTTCCGTTGACATTCGAGAGGTAGATGCGCGTTCCATCCGAAGAAAATGCAAGGCCGGTGAAACTGACTTGACCATCCTTGTCGGGACTCAAGAAGCGCGGCGATGCCACATCGGGCGAACTCGCATGCTCGCGCTCCGATGGCAATGCGACGCGTTGCTTGATGGACCCAGAAGTCGGATCAATCACAATCAACTCGTGCGTCTTTCCCGCAGTCACCAGTAAGGTCCCGTCGGGGCTGAGCGCGATGACCTGCGGACGCATGCCAGGTAACTCGACCTGCATCCCCGTCGGAGTCAGTCGCTGATTGGCGGGTGTGTAATAGAGGTTCACGCCGGTCTTCCCTACAACCGCAGCGGTCGAAATGGTTGGAGGCGCGCTCGGCACTTGCGCGCAGGCAGTCGCACTTAGATGGATCAGAAGCATCGACGCAAGGATGGAACGAATCGGCATGGTCGCCAAGCCTATCGCGGTTGTACGCTCTGGCTTGGGGATTTCTCGTGCGCGCGTTCTTTCACCGACGGTCCCTCACCCGCAGGAGGCTTCATGAAGCATCGAAATTCGCGACATGAGTCCGTCGAGCAATGTCGATTGGAAGAATCTGCGACAACCAACTGTTGGCTGTGGACCTTGATCGGCGCTACGGCACCCGCTTGGAGTCTTGTTCTGATCGCTATTTTCTTCAGCACACCTTCTTGCAATCTTTTGGAGGACAACGCCGCCGCTCCCTCTCCACGAGTCGCGACACGCAACGATGATGAGTGTGCCACCATCACCGTCATCAATGCCCATCGCTTGCAACAACTCGCCGGCGATTTGCGTTGGAGTCTCGAACTCACGGTCGAACTCTCTGGACCGAACCGCGAGACCGTTTGCCGAATCGCCGACGAGCTCTACAGGATTCTCCTCTTCGGCGATGCCTCGAAGCTGATAAGCGCGAAGCAACACACTGGTGAAACGATGAGAGTTGTCGACCCAATCCTTCCTGAAGGTGCGGATATCGACCCTATGTATCTTCGGCATGATCGCGTGTCCGAAGATCAGAATGGGCGATGTTCTGCAACAGTCGAACTCGGCGTCCAGTTTGCCGAGATTCCTCGTGATGGTCTCACGATCCAAATCGATCCCAACGGCTTGGAGGCATGTAAGCACCCGCAACTCAAGCCCATCGACTGCATTTCATCTCAACCCGTGACGCTCCAGATGCCTACACCGACGCCGACAGACCCGCACCCGCCGACGAATGGCGCTGGGGTTGGTGCAAGGCCGTGAATGCAATGCTCTGTGTCCTCCCCGCTCCTGCGAGGAGCGAGGTGGATTACATGGCGCAACGGGAACGACCAGGACTCACGGCATCGCAGAAGTCGATAAACGTACGCTCGAACCGATTCATCACCATTCGATCGATGCGTATCCCTGAGTGGTATTGAAACGATCAACTGAAATCAGAACCCAGCCTGAATTTCCCAAGGTCCGCTTCAAGACCATCTGGAAGGGACTGCGCCATCCCGATTCGGATTCCAAAATGAATCCGATCCGAACGCTGTCGCCCGACATGTCTGGATCGGTCGGCGGCTTGAGCCATGATCGGCCAGTTTGGCTCACGCTTCCTTGCCAGACTAAAGATCCGAGTGTGCCTTCGATCACTCCCATCCTACTACTCGCTGGCGTGATATCCGCAGCGAATACCTCGACCCCGTCAAGGATGCCCACATACCGATTGAGCCCGCCTGGGGCCGCTGCCATTCCATTCAAAACCGCTCTCGCTGTCGCAATATCTCCACCAACACCTGTTGTATTGAGACCAACGTACTCGAGTGTCTTCTCACAACCCCCGATCTCGATTTCAGCATCCGACTTTGGGGTCCACCCTGCGGAGAGTCGGAGTGTCAAATATTCGTCGGTTGATGATCCGAATCGAGCGACGATGAACTGTGATGCAATATCGCTGATCTCGGATGTCGCAGACCCAAGCACCGCCCGTGTCGGATCGAGCGCGACATCGATGCGCTCCTGAATCAACGCCTTTTCATGAAGAGAAATGGTGGAAAACGGCGCGAGCGTCATTTGTGCTTCCGCAGCCGTTTCGCGCACTTCGGCTGGGTAAAAATCAGCGTCGGGCAGGCGGACGACGGTTGCATCGGCCGTCCACCACGCATACCCCCCACCCACGCCAACAAGCACCAACACAACAAAAGTGACAACTGGATGATTCATAGCTTTCATTTTTTTCTCCTTCGAGCCATCATTGGCAATTGTTTTGCGTTGTGCAATCTATTGGATATCGACAAACACAATCCCAACCTCCCAGGGAATTCTGACAACAACACTGCGCCATTCCAGTCCGGGTACAGACAATTCCTGGAAGCTTTGAGCAGTACCCCCAACATTGCAATACAACCGGCCCCTGAGGGCGAATATTTGCCATAACTTCCGTTCGACCGTTCACAAAGCAAAGTGTGATTGAGATAAGACTCGCATGAGATCCCCTTACAAATCGCCTACTGTCCAACAGAGTTGACAACCTAGCACATGATCCGGGTCTGTGTCTCATGCAATAGCAGCGTATCCGCCAAGTAGCAGGACGCTGAAGTAATCCTCGATTTCAGGTGGTCTGGTGCACGATTTGTTGACACACCGATTTGGGAGATTTGAAGATAATGCCCGACATGAAGAACCCTTGTTTTTATTGAAAAACGCAGCCGGGGCGCAGGGATCGGAACGTGTCAATACCTTTGAGACACTTTTGTTTATGAAACTGCGACTTTCTGGGCGGTTTTGTTCGTGGTTTGTTCAGGTGACTGCGGTCGGTTGATCCAGACCTGGTCGGGAAGGGATGGTGCTTGTGGTCGTCCACGAACAAATCGTTCGGGGTGTTGCTTCCAAAACTGGTCGAGGGCATTCTGCCGAACGCGATGAAGTTGCAAATGCTCGCCTCGGTGGACTTGCGATGGCGTGAAGTACGCGATGCCCTCGTGGTGATGTCGATTGTTGTACCAATCGAATGCGATCGGACACCAGTCTTGCCACTCGCTGGAGGTCATGTGTCATGCGCCGATCAGGCCACGCGGGTCAATACTTCAAGGTTTTGAATTGTGATTCGGAGTATGCGTTGTCGTTGCTCGTTCGTGGTCGTGAATGCGACTGCGTGATGTTCATGTCCGCAAGGCACTGCGAGAGAGACCGCGATGTCATCGCCGCGCCACGATCGGCGTGAATGGTCAAGCCATCCGGATCGACGCCGTGCGCGAGAATGGTTTCCCTGACGAACATCGCAGCGAGCGCGCCGGATTCGCTGCGTGAAAGTCTCCATCCAACAACGCACCTGCTGTAGAGGTCGAGGATGACATACAGGTTGTAATAGCCGCCGATGGCGGCCGGCAGTTTGGTGATGTCCCAGGTCCAGACTTGGTTTGGGCGCGTTGCGAGAAGCCGTGGGATCTCGGCGTTCGGATGCGTCGCGATGCGACGGCGTTCGCGAATCGCCTTGCTTTGAGCCAATATTCGATACATCGTTCGGACCGAGCACAGGTACGTGCCTTGAGAAAGAAGTGCCGCGTGCGCGCCTCGCGGAGTCATGTCAAGGAAGCGGTCGCTGCACAGAGTCTTGAGAATGCGCGTGCGATCCAGACACGAGATTCGACGTGGATGGAATCGCCTTGCGGCATCCATGAGTGAAGTTCCGTCGCAAGAAACAGATTTTGCATTCCTCGCGCGCCTTCGATACCACGTCGCACGCGAGACTGCGAGCGCGTCGCATGCGGGTGCGACGGCGACATCATGATGGTGTTGATCGACGAGATTCATGCCAGTTTCCCTCCGCTGGATTGCCGCTCGTCGTGGTCGATCGCATCCAGGATGCCCGACATCTTTTTCTGAAGAGCGATCAATTTCTCGGCATGCTCGAGCTTCGTGCGAAGGCGCGCGTTCTCGCGCTCAAGCCGTTCCTTCTCATGACGAATCTGGCTGACGGTCGGCGGCTTGTTCTTGGGAGCGAGCGTTGGATGCATTCGCAGACGCCACCTGCGCCAGGTTGCCAGATGCGATGAGAAGAGCCCCTCGCGTCTCAGAAGCAGACCGAGTTCACCAGGCTTGGTGCAACGGTCCGCGGCTTCGACGATGCGCAACTTCTCGCTGTGGCTGAAACGTCGTCGGGTCGTGCGAGGTGCGAGCGAGGCTGGATTGGGTCGATTCTTCGGGTTTTCTGCCATGATTGAGACTCCTGTTTGCCCAGAGTGTCTGGAGCGTAGGGAAGTGCCTCATCATTATTGGCACGGAGGGAGGTCACCAGCGCGTCTCACATTTTATGCGCCGCTAGGCGCTCATAGTGCGGCCGCGCCGCGTCGGCAATGCGGCGCACGTTGTCGTTCAGTTCTTTTATCTCG
>CAMBMO010000023.1 GCA_945868805.1 Singulisphaera sp. GP187 | reverse complement strand
AGTTTCGTTATCTCAAATATTCGCTCGCTGCGATTCTGTTTCTCGTTGGCGCCAAGATGTTCGTCGCTGACTGGGTCAAGTCCATCGTCGGCGACCAATTCAACCTTTATCTGCTCATAGTTATCTTCGCAATCTTGGCGATTGGCGTTCTCGCCTCCTTTCACGCAGATCGGCGTGAGCACCGCTCAAAACCACGATAAATGTGGCAAATTGGCATAAATTCCAATCTGGCTATCTGCCAATTGGCGAAAACTATATGGTTATAGGACTTTATTCCCCCACTCCCCAACCATATTTGAAAAAGTTGATTAAAAAAACTCTAATTTCAGTCGCAATAATTTGACAGTGCTCGTTTTCGTGACACATTAGAAATGTGAGGACTCGGTAAAGGGATTGAGTGTCGGACAATTGTTTCCGACATTGTTTTTTTCGTTCCCTACTTTGGAGACTCTCATAATGAAGACTGCATTTCTTGGCGCATCGCTCGCCGCAATCGTCGGTTCCGTCGCAACTGCTGACGTGACCTATTCCTTCACAAATCAAACATGGACTGGCTTCAATTTCACCGAAGCCTATACCGCCGGCGGTCTCTCTGGGACGATGACTGGCGCGTCCATTAATGTGACGCTCAATGGGGCAGTCAGCTTCACATACGCGGACGACTTGACCGTCTATGTCGCGGGAACCCCCCTCGCTTATGGCGGTCCTCTTCAGTGCGGTGGCTTCAGCAGTCTGCAGGCCGCCCAGCGCTACTACTGGCCAAACGGTGGTTCGTCCGCCCCTGGCACCACCTCGATTGGCACCGTGAACTTCACTACTGGCCTCAATATGACTGGCAGTACAAACAGCGTTTGGATTGGTAACGGCTATGGCGCCGCAGGCACCTCAGGTACTTGGACTGGATCTATCACGCTTCATGGTGTGAATGCAGTTCCTGCTCCTGGCGCGATCGCGCTCCTCGGACTCGCTGGTCTCGTCGGTCGTCGTCGACGCTGAAGTCTTCGACTGCGAGACTCGTAACAAGTTTCACTGATTCGGTCTTCATTCGGTCTTATTAAAAAGGGATGCCCCGTGGCATCCCTTTTTTTCGTTTTGACTTCGCTGATGTGTCGGCTTACGTACGGATTCGTTCTACTTCTGCGAATCACTTTTTTGAGGGACGGCTGCTTCGTCGATCAAAGGACGCAGAATTTCGAGCGTTAGAAGCGCAAACCCCGTTGCGTAGGCCTTTCCATAACCGTAGAGCGGGTAGTCGAACCAACTCCCATCCGGGTTCTGATCGTGCACCATTACTTCTGTCAACCAGCGGATGAGCTCGGCGCGCTCCGCTGATGGGGGAACAAGCTCGAGCGCCCGCGCTGCGTAGTAATGCCCGAAGTAGTAGTAATAGCCGCTGTTCCTATAGAACGCTTCGTGCGGTCGGACACGCCCTCTGCCAATCTGGATGTACTGATGCGTATCGCGCAAATGCTGAACTCCGCGCAGGATCACTTCGTTTGTGATATCGCCCGCACCGACTGCTTGAAGTGCGACATTACATGCCTGCAACCTCCCGCTTGACCCGCTGAGCTTGTTGTAGTCCGCTCGTGGCCGCAATTCCGCGTACGTGCCGTATCCGAACGCACCACTCGGCAGTTGCATCCGAAGGAGCGCCTTCGTTGCGTCTTCGATGCATCCGGCAGGGATGACCTCGCCTTGTTTCTGCGCCGCTTTCAATGCGAGGATCATCGCCGCGCTATTGAAACTGGTCGATTGGTGACCGCTTGGGTGCAGGCCCGTGAACTCAAAGTCGTAATACCCCCAGCCCCCTTCTGCTCCCTGTTCTCGACGAACACGTTGAATCTCTGTCTCGCCAATCGTCTTCCACGTTGCATGAAACGCCGAGAGACGCGGGTCAGCTTGAACCGCCGTCGAGAGCTCGATGAGATAGGTGTGCGCCCACACATCGTAAAATGTTTTTCCAGTCGCACGACCCGGAGAAGCGCGTGAAGCAAGTCTCGAGATTCCCCGCTCGATCGCGGCAAGGCACTCCGGATTCGTTTTGGATGGATCGAGGAGGGCCAACGCGACGAGCGCTGTCGTCGCAGCCTGAAACGCTTGGTGACTCGCTTGTGTATCAAGGAAAATCTCCGTCTTCCTCGGAGTCTCGAAGCTCCCCCAATGACCATTTGATCGTTGATTCGCAAGTGCCCACTTGATCCCCGAGTCGAATGATTTTTTCGCGGCACTCCCGATCTCAGCGGCAGGAATCGGAGCTTTCGCGCTGGGCGCCACAACTGAATTGGGGCTCGACTCGTGCTTTAGAATGGGAGGAGTAGCTGGCGCGGTCACTGGATCCGCTCCCGGCGGGGTGGACGGTGATTGCGCAACGACCGACCCGGATCCAAACCCGATAATCCAGATGAGCGCGCTCATCCCGCTCGCGAGCGTGTACTCACGCATCGGGCATCACCACTTGATCGCCAGGCGAGAGACCGGATATCACTTGCGTCTTTTTACCATCGGTTGCACCGACGCGAATCTCTGTCTCGACTTTCTTGCCGTCGACCCAAAGACTGACACTCCACTTTCCCTTCTCCGCCTTGATCGCCTTGTTGTCGACCAAGATACAATTCGGGAGATCCTTCTTGGCGACGATGTGCGCTTCGGCGCCCAATGGCCAGCCGGACAAACTTGCGCCATCGCTTGACCGCACACTCGCGACGAACGGGTAGCTCGCGCCCTCGCCTTCGGGGGTCCCCATTGGAGTGATCTCGTCAATCACGGCACTCCCGACCAACTCCGGTCTCGATGAGATCCAGACATCGACCTTCGATCCAGCTTCAAGGACGCGCAAGCTGTTCAAGTCGAGTGTGCCAGTGATTTCCAATGCGTTGGGATCGACAATCGTCGCCATAACGCTGCGTTGATTCACGATTTCCCCTGGATCCGGGACGTTGATTGACATCAATCCACCAACGGGAGCCGTGACGGTCATGTTCTTTCCATCGGTTTCCAGTTTGCCCAGCCTAATCTTGGAATCTTCTAACGACCGTTCGGTCGAGGCGAGCGCGAGTCGGGTGTTAATTACCTGCATGCGCTGGCGGATTCGCAGTTGGTCGAGTCCTTGCTGGGTGTACTTCATCGTGTCTTCGATTTCACGGACATTGTTGGGGTGCTCGACAGACTGGAAGAGGGCATAGTCCTTCTGCCCATAGGCAAAGAACGCTTGCCCCCGCTCCATCGCGCGACGTGAACGACCGAGCACGATGTCCTTGGTCTCGCTCTCGAGCGTGGCATCGGAGTACATCCGTTCCAACTGGGCGAGTTCGTCGCCTTGATCCTTCAGCGAGTCCGCTTGGGACTTGTGACGCAGCGATGCAACGTCGAGGTCGCGTGGGAAGTAGTACTCGCGCGATAGTTTCAACTTTTGATCGGAAAGAAAGACGCTTCGTTCGGCGCGTTCAAGCGCAGTGACCTCAGCCACTCTCGACAAGGACTGTTCCTCTTGGAGTACTGCGAGTCGCTCTGTGGACTCGGCGACTTGAACTCGAAGGTCGTTGATCGTCTTCTCGAAGTCCTTGCCTTTAAGTTCCGCGATCACCGCGCCCGCCTTCACGGGGCCAGGGAGGGCGACAACTTTCACAACGGTCACGGTCCCGCCGAACGCCTCTGGCTCGAATCGGACAAGGGTCTTCTTCGACGAAGCGATCCTTCCTGTTCTGTCCGCGGAGATCGTGAGCGATCCCCTTTCGACCGCCGAGAGCTTCGGAGCGGGAGGAACCGGCGGCACGACTGGTGCGGGCGGCACCGGAGGCGTTGCAGTCGCGGCGCCTTGAAGCGGTGACGCGACGGGTGTCGCGAAGAGAGTTGATGCGAGAGTTGATGAGAGAGTTGCAATAATGAGATAGGTTTTCATGAGTGGATCAATGGGTTGCTATGAGTGAAGTCCGTCTTGGGTTGCAAAGAGTTCAAGCATATCAACGCAGCGGTTCGCGTATCCGCATTCGTTGTCGTACCACGCGACGAGTTTGAAGAATCGATCGTTCAGTTGGAGCGATGCTCCTCGATCAAATATCGAAGACCTTGGATCGCCAATGAAGTCGCTCGAAACAACTTCGTCGTCGGTCACTCCAAGCACCCCCTGCATCGATCCAGCGGCTGCTACACGCATGGCCGTAGTGATTTCATCCAACGAAGTCGATCGCTCCGACCGAAATGTCAGGTCGACGCAAGAGACGTTCGCGGTCGGCACGCGGAAGGCCATCCCGGTGAGCTTCCCCTTGACCGCGGGAAGGCACAGCGCAACCGCTTTGGCCGCACCCGTCGAACTTGGAATGATGTTCATGTACCCATTGCGACCACCCCGCCAATCCTTCTTGCTCGGGCCATCCTGTGTCGGCTGAGTCGCGGTCACCGCATGAACGGTCGTCATCAATCCCTCTTCAAGCCCGCACGAATCGACAACGACCTTGATCAAGGGAGCCAGGCAATTCGTCGTGCACGACGCATTCGAGACGATTCGATCCTTCGCTGGATTGAAAGCGGAATGGTTGACCTTGTAGACGAGCGTCGGCACTTCCTTGTCGCTCTTCGTAGGCGCCGAGATGAGCACACGGCGGCATCCTGCGTCGAGGTGCTTGCCTGCATCCTCTGCCGTGGTGAAGAGTCCGGTCGACTCGATCACATAGTCGACCCCCATCGCCTTCCACGGCAACAGCGCTGGATCCTTGATCGCCGTGCACTTGGTCCGGTGCGCACCATGGACGATTTCTTCTCCCTCGGCGTGAACATCGGTGCCGAAGCGACCATGCGTCGTGTCGTAGCGCAGCAAGTAAGCAAGATTGTCAGCGGGCACGAGATCGTTCACCGCGACGATTTCGAGATCAGGTCGGGTCGATGCGATCCGGTAGACCAAGCGACCAATCCGACCGAAACCGTTGATTGCGACACGAACTGCCATCTTGCCTCCTCGTTCGACACATCGACCATTCACGCTTGAGTCTGAAGCCTGTTAAGGATAACGCCTCCCCTGCGAGACCGCAGAGGTCAGGGTGACCGCCCGCCCCCCTGACGGATGCGCTGTCGCTTGGCTTGGTGACGGAGCACGAGGTCGAGAATCCATGGGCAGGCGGTGAAGAGTGCGCTCGAAAGCCGGACGACGTGGCTCGTCCACACTTCGGATCGGGGGCGACGGAGACAGCTGACGACAGCGCTGGCGACCACATCTGGAGATTGGATCAGCCACTTTGGAGCATGATCTGGCACTTCCCCACCCTTGGTTCCGCTACGAATTGAACTTGAATTGAAGAATTCGGTCGTGGTCGTCACTGGATGCACGCTCGCGACTTCGATCTGATCGCGAGCGAGCTCGAAGCGCATGGCTCGGCAGATCGCCTCCTGCGCCGCTTTCGATGCTGCGTATGCACCGTGATCAGGCATCGAGAATTTGGAGAGGCAACTGGAGCACATCAGCAAGTGTCCAGGCCGGTGCGCCTTTCGGAGTCGAATCGCCGACTCTCGCAGGAGCGCCACGGAGGAGAAAAAATTGACTTCAAACATCGCGCGAAGTTCAGCATCCTCCATGAGATGAACTGGGCGTTCCATCCCATATCCCGCGTTCGAAAAGACGATGTCAAACTTTCCGAAGTGTCGATCAGCCTCGTCGAGCACCATCGCCACATGAGATGCGTCAGAAACATCGCCGACAACGACATACGTTCGCCTGCCGAGAGCTCGCACGGATGCTGCGACCTCTTCGAGGCGATCTCGTCGTCTCGCGACGAGCAGGAGATCGATACCAGCTCTTGCCATCGCGCGGGCGGATGCGGCGCCGATCCCGCTCGACGCGCCAGTAATGATCGCTACCTTGCCTTCAAGCGATCGAGCCCTCTTCCATAGAAACATGCGCCTAACTTAGCAGAGTTCGGTGCAGATTTAGGGCAGACTCAAGCCAGACTCAGTCGCCTTCGAATTTGAAAGACCGCCTGAGAGCGCGATCCGGCTGGCAGCACAATTGCCCCATCGGTCAGCGCGGATGTCGGCGCACTCATCGGCTCAAGACACGCGAACGACTTTCCCTCAGGGGAATACAACTGCAAACACATGTAGCCTGCGTCGAAACTCAAGATCGTTCTCCTGCTTCCGTCGACAACCGTGATCACCCGCTGGGCAACATCGGACGAGAGTTCGAAGAGTGCGTCTTGGTTTCCTCCCACTGGTTCGCTTGAAGCAGGAATCCAAGGCGCTTGAAGTGGGTTCAAGCTCGGAAGCCCATTTGATCCGAGCGCGATCGACTTGCGCGCGGGAAGCTCGATGCGTGCGCTCGCAATATCGCCGACTGCGAGATAAGGGTGCCACCCAAACGCGATCGGCACCGAACTGCCCTCATTCGCATCGATCGTCGTCGTCACCTTCAATGTCGCTTCCCTGCCAGCTTCGCACTCTTCAACCCCGAGCTCCCACGTGAGCTTCAGAGTGTGCGGAAATGGATATGGCGCCATCAACCGTGGATGGGCGCTCCATTTGATCGACGCTTCGAGTCGACTTTCCGACTGCCTCGACAGCTCCCACTCTCCCCAGCGAAGCAACAACCCGTGGATCGGAAACCCGCTCGGATCGCGCTTGAGATTCTCATCCACACGAAGATCGACAGGCTTTCTTGCAACCTCAAACTGATCAGAGCGAAGCCGATTTGCATAGGGATAAAGCAGCGGGATTCCTCCGGTTCGCACCGATCGCAAGAAATCCTCACGCGGTGACGGAAGCGCGAGCACTTCCTCGCCGTCGACCTTCCAACTCGTCGCGACGCAACCCGCCGACGGCTCGATCACCATCTCGCTCGACGAACCCAGATCTCTGAGAATGATCGGTGCGATCACATCGCAACACTACCACTCTCGCAAGTCGATCGAAGTATCTTGTCACGCGCCATGCTCACCATCCTTCTCACTTGCCTCGCGATCGCTCAAGCCCCGACGCCGGCGCTGACCGTGCCACCCGCACCGACCGCAGGCATTGTGCAAGTCGGCACGGCCGCTCGCCGTCCGTATTCTTGGCAGGCACCCGACGGAACTTGGACGGGCCCAGCCGTTCAACTCTGGTCAACGATTGCGCTCGACTGTGGGATCCAATATGAACTGAAGGGCTATACGGAGAGCGAATTGTTCGCCAAGCTTCAGGACAAATCCATCGACTTTGCGGCGACCGGAGTTCAGATCAATGCACTCGCGGATCTGACGATCGACTTCACGGCTCCATTCGACGCTGGTGGCTACTCGCTCGTCACGCACGGTCGGAGCGCGGCCTTGCCTCGCGAGGTCATCGCGCGGGTCATGACCCCAAATGTCCTCGTCTGGCTCGTCTTTATGGGAATTGCGACTGCGGTCGCAGGGGTTGCGATTCGAGTCATCGAAAGAGACCAGAACCCGACGCATCTTGGGGCGAAGGATCGTCTGATCAACGGGCTCTGGTGGGCGATCACGACCTTGAGCACCGTTGGATACGGCGACTTCGTTCCCAAGACTCGGCTTGGAAAACTGGTCGGCTCTCTGTGGATGGTCGTATCCCTCATCCTCGTTGCGATCTTCACTGCGAATATTGTCGCCACGCTGACAGTCGGTCGACTCACTCCATACTTTCAATCGATCAAAGACATGAGGGTGAACCTTGTAGGAATCATCGATCTTCCAAGCTCTCGCGATGTGGCGACGAGGTTGGGGCTTGTTCCAAGAATCTTTCACACCCCGACAGACGCGTTCGAGGCCCTCGACAATGGTCAGATCGAAGGATTCCTCCATCCGACCAACGAAGTTCGCGTCTTGTTGAACGAAAGACAGGATCCAAATCTCATCTTGCTCCCGCGCGAGACACTGCGCGGGTTCGTCGCATTGGGAGTCTCGGAAAGTTTCGACAAGGTTCGACTGCGTCAAATCAACTCGGCGATCATTCGAGTCATCGAATCTCAAGCGTGGACCGCACTCGCTCAGCAACTGGATGGATCGCCCCCCAGTCAGGATTAACTATGAATGCACTCAATCGACAACTCTTTGGACGACCCAATGCGCTTGGAGCAATGGTGCACCTCCGAGCACTTCCAGGCACACCTGGATCGACTCTTCGAACAAGTGAAATCATCGCGCTCGCGATCGCGGAAGCTCAGCAATTGGAATCTGCCGGCTTTGACGCTCTCATCGTCGAAAATATGCACGATCGACCGTATCTCGCCAACGCATCGGGTGCCGACACGGTCGCGACATTCGCTCTCGCGACGGCGGCGGTCATCAATGCGGTCGAGATCCCAGTCGGAGTTCAGATTCTTTCGGGAGCGAATCTTGCCGCGCTCGCAGTTGCGCACGCAACGGGTGCATCGTTTATCCGCGCCGAGGGATTCGTCTTCGCGGCAGTGGCGGACGAGGGACTTATCTCGAACGCGTGCGCAGGCGAGTTGCTCCGCGAACGCAAGCGACTCGGTGCGGAGTCGGTCAAGATCTACGCAGACTTGAGGAAAAAGCACTCCTCCCATTCGCTGACAGCGGATCTCGATATGGGGGCATGGGTGCGGGCGGCCGAGTTTTTCGGAGCGGACGGCATGATCGTGACTGGCAGTGAAACTGGGGTCGAACCATCGTCGGTCGAGCTTGAGTTGGCGCGCGCCACGACCGATCGACCGGTGCTCGCAGGAAGCGGCGCCACGCCGGAAAACCTGGCGCGAATTTTTCGGTATGCCGATGCGGTCATCGTCGGGAGTGCGTTGAAGCATCAAGGGAAGTGGATGAACGAACTCGATGCCAGTCGCATGGAGGCGATGATCCGCGCCCGCGACGCTGTACAGTGATCGACATGATCGTCTGGCTCAACGGTCGCCTCGTCAAATCCGAAGATGCGAAGATCAGCGTCTTCGATCGGGGATTTCTCTTTGGCGATGGCATTTACGAAGTGATTCGATTCTTCAACGAGCGTCCAATTGGTATGGACCTGCATATCGCACGACTCGCACGCAGTCTCGCGCTGACGCACATCGATGGATTCGATGCGGCCCAGTTCGCCGAAATTTGCCGGGTACTTCTGAAGGAAAACGACCTTTCGAATGCGGCGATCTATTTTCAAGTTTCACGGGGCGCTGCTGCGACTCGGACACATATGCCACCGAAGGGGATGCAACCGACTGTCTTCGCGTGCGCGTCCGTATGTGGTGGTATCGAAGATCTCGAGACTCCGACGACTTGCGCTTGCGCCGTCGCCAAAGATCTTCGCTGGCAGCACTGCCAGATCAAGTCCACTGCGTTGCTCGGAAACCTTTTGCCAATGTTCGACATCGCTGAGATGGGCGCGGAAGAGGCGATCCTCATTCGCGACGGGTTCGTCAGCGAGGGAACCTCAACCAATGTCTTCGCGGTCGTCCAAGGGCGATTGGTGACGCCTCCTGTCGAGAGCGATCCGCCGATTCTCAATGGTGTCATGCGCACGCGATTGCTGGAAGCGTGTGCGCAGTCGGGTATTCCGTGCGCGGTTACGCCGATGACCGAAGCACAATTGCGGGGTGCGAGCGAGATTGTGTTGACCGCAAGTCGCAGAATGTTTTCGTCGGTCACGTCGCTCGACGGGACCCCCGTGGGATGTGGATCCATCGGTCCAATCGCGCGGCGCGCCAACAACGCGCTCGTCGAGCGCCTGCGTGCCGAGTGCGGATACGCACCTCGTGATGCGTGGGTGGCTCCCCCTATACTCGCTTCGTGACCGCAATTCTCGCCATTTCCGTCGGAAACTCCCGCACCCAGATCGGCCGATTTCTCGACGGATCCAATGCACTCGACGCATCCGAACACATCGCCAATGCGGACTTGGATGTCATCATCGACCGAGTCGCCCATCACTGGAAAGAACTCCACGACGAGGAAGCAGTCGTTGCTCTCGCGAGCGTGAATGACTCTGTGGCGAAACCGCTCGAGGCGCGCGTCGCCGGCCGCCTTGGTGTCGATGTCTCGCGCATCGGTCGTGATATCGCTCCCCCTATTTCGACACGACTCGACCCAAAGGCGAAGACGGGAGTGGATCGATTGCTCTGCGCTGTCGCGGCATATCACACCCTCAAGCAGGCGTGCGTTGTGATTGACGCGGGCACGGCTATCACGATTGATTTCGTCGATGGAGAAGGAACATTTCATGGAGGCGTCATCGCGCCCGGCGCGCAGATGCAGATGAAGGCACTGCATCAACAGACGGACGCCCTCCCTGATATTCCGTTTGCAATCCCAGCCAACGAGCCGTATGGACGCAACACCGAACAAGCGATGCTTCAAGGCGTGTTCTTTGGTATTCGAGGACTCGTTCAGCGCGTGATCGAGCGATACGCCGATTCGTTCGGATCCTTCCCGATGGTTGTTGCCACGGGCGGCGATGCAGCAGCGCTCTTGGAACACGAAGACTTCGTCGATCGCGTCGTGCCCGACCTGATCTTGATGGGTATCGCGGTTGCAGTCGTCGCGAATCTGAGTGATGGGGATGCCGTCAACGAACCGGCCGACGACGAGTCGTCAGTTGATTGATTCGAGCTTGATGGAACCCGGTTTGATCGAGTCACGTTGGGAAACTGCACCAACTGCGGGGGCGGTTGCAATCTGCCGACTGCGTGCCAAAGACGCCGGCGCGCTCGACCGCATACTGAATGAGTTGACGGGGTTGAATGCGAAAGCAACGGGATCCATTTCGCACGCAAAGTTTGGCGAGATCGATGATGGACTGGTTGTCAGGCTTGCGGCAACGACCGCCCTGCTGATGCCGCATGGTGGACCGCGCATCGTCGCACGGCTCGATGGGTGGATGGCGGCGAGAGGTGTGGTCGAGGGGCGCGGTGGCAATCAAGATACGTTTCTAGAGGCACAAGACTCGCACGAAGCACTTGCACTTCACGCGATTGCGACCGCTGCAAGCCCGCGAGCCATTCCACTCTTGCTCGCACAGTCGCAGCGAGCCGAAGCCGCACGAGTTCGCGGATGGATCGCCAGTGCGCACTCCACTCCGCGCGACTCGCGCCTTGCGCATTTGCTGAATCCGCCGCGGATCGTGGCCGTGGGTGCTGCGAATGTCGGAAAGTCGTCGCTTCTGAATGCAGTCGCCGCTCGAACTGTCGCCATCGCGATGGACTTTGCGGGAACGACCCGCGACGCCGTTGCAGCCCGAGTTGAACTGGACGGGCTGGTTGTGGATTGGTTTGACACGCCAGGAATTCGAGCGAGTGATGATGAGATTGAGCGCGCCGCGCAGGGAATAGCCCACCGACTGCGCGCGGGTGCCAACTTGGTTTTGGAAGTCTCGGCGCCCGGGATGCCCTGCCCAATGATCGAGGGGGACGCGCCCCGACTGAGAGCTTGCACGCGCATCGATCTTGACCCTGCGCACGATTCTGCTGAAGCGCGAGCGGCGACTGTTCATGTCAGCGCGACAGAGCGGATCGGACTACCAGAACTTGCGATTGCGGTTCGACGTGCACTGATTTCAGACGAAGACTTGTCGAGCGAGGATCCGTGGGACTTTCACGAAGCGCCGCTCAAAGTCCCATGATGCCGTAGCCGCTATCGACATAGACAACTTGGCCGGTGATTCCAGATGCGAGCGGCGAGAGCAAGAACGCGCTTGCGTTGCCGACTTCGAGCGCGGTGATATTGCGCTTCAGCGGCGCCTTCTTCACAACCCAGTCGAGGATTTCAGAGAATCCACCCACAGCCATAGCGCTCATTGTGCGGACGGGACCGGCAGAGACTGCGTTCACGCGAATGTTTTTCGCGCCGAGTTCCATCGCGAGATAGCGCGTTGACGCTTCGAGTGCGGCCTTTGCAACTCCCATGACGTTGTAGCCAGGGACGGCTTTCTCGGCTCCGTAATACGAGAGCGCGACCATCGAACCACCGTTGGTCATCAGCGGGGCGGCGCGATTGGCCATCGCGATATATGTGTACGCGGACAAATCGAGCGCGGTGCCAAACACGGATCGCGGCGTTCCAGCGAATTTGTCGGGTCGCAACCAGTCCTTGTCCGCATATGCGATGCAGTGCACAAGAAAGTCAATCGAACCAAAGTCCGCGCCAACGCGGGCGAACGCCACGTCAAGATCAGCGTCGCTGCCAGCGTCCATCGGCTGGATCCATGGATTCGTCACGCCGAGCGACTCGACAGCCTTGCGCGTGCGCCTCTCGTTCTTTTCACCAGGCAAATGCGTGAAGAGGCACTGGGCGCCCTCGCGTACAAGTGCCTGCGCGATCGCAGTCGCGATCGAATGTTCGTTTGCGATTCCGACGACCACGCCGCGTGTTCCTTGCATGAAGGGCATGTGGCTAGGGTAAGGGAAAGCGTGCGGACAAGCCGGGGTCGGAGCCGAAGGCGTGGATGGCTCGCGATATGTCATCGTGGACGCGAGACTCGCAGAGACACCCAACGGCGCGTGGACGCCTCAGTAGCGTTGGCGCACCCCCCTGTTACGGGCAGATCCGTGTGCTGCAGCATCATGTTTTGCCCGTAACTGGGGGGGCTACACAATCGAACGCACGCGGTTGGATTCGAACCAACGACCCTCGGTTTCGAAGACCGATGCTCTATCCAGCTGAGCTACGCATGCAGGGCGACGAATGATAGCGAATCGCACGCGCGCGCACATTCTGCCAACACCGCCTGCGCCCCTCGCCCTACTGCTTCAAATCGAAACCAACAACGATTTTCTCACGCTTTTCGTTCTCGACTTCGACCCACAACTTGCTCTGCGCAGGAATCGGATTGGGCACCTCTGCGTGCGTATGCCAGTTGTCCTTTTCAAGTTCCGCCTTGGCTTTCATCGATCCCTTGCCGTCCTCTGTCCCGATCCAGAAACGAACGGCATGCACCTTGTCGGTCGCACTGCTGACCCAGACATCGATCGGAGCCTCGCCCCCTGCTGTTAACGCACCATCGCGTGACGCCTTCACAGTGAATGCACCGGAGACCTGCTCGCCCAATTGCGTGGTCGGACCGTGATCGTCAGCAGATTCTGGTGCTGGTGCAGATTCTGGTGCTGGTGCAGATTCTGGTGCTGGTGCGTGATCTTTCTTCCCATGATCATGCCCCGCATGATCATGCCCCGCATGGTCGTCTTTCGCGACAGCGGGTTTTGGTGCGGGCGTGGGCTTCTTCTCCTCCCCGCATCCGCCGATGAAGGCGATCGAAGTGATGATGACGACGGAAAGGCGTGAGACACATTGTGAAAACGTTTTCATGTTGATACTCCCTTATTTGGTTGACTTTGATCACGAGGCACGCCGAAGACGAGCGCGTACCCCGCTGGAACGACGAAGAGATTCAGAAATGTCGACGACATGAGTCCACCGAGCACGACGACGGCGAGCGGCGCGAGAATCTCGCTGCCTGGCTTTCCGAGCGCCATCGCAAGCGGCACGAGTCCGAGCGCGGCGGTGAGCGCGGTCATCAGAATGGGTGAGAGTCGCTCCATCGATCCCTGCACGATCGATTCGCCGATCGACTTGCCCTCGTGCAGTTGAAGATGGCTGTAGTGATTCACCAGAAGAAGTCCGTTGCGGACAGCGATGCCGAAGAGCGTCACGAAACCCACCATGCTTGCGATCGAAACCACCGGCGCGATGTATCGCTCGCCGCTCAATCCCGCGAGTGCCACTGAATTTGAGAAGATGCTCGGCGATTCGGTGATATAAATCGCGGCGATTCCGCCGATCAAAGAAAGTGGCAGATTCACCATCACCAGTAATGCAGTCCGCGATTTGCCCGTCGAAAGTTGCAGGAGTAGGAACATCGCGATGATCACGCCGATCCCCATGACGGCGATCGAACGACTCGCGGATTGCTGCGCCTCGAACTGCCCGCCGTAATGCACCGTGTATCCCGCGGCGTTGACGATTGGGTCGACTCGTTTGCGAACTTCCGCGACGAGATCGCCGAGGTTGTAGCCCTCGGCGATATTAGTCGATACGACCGCCTTGCGCTGTGCGTTCTCGCGCGCGATCAGATTGCTGGTGCGTTCCGGACCGATGTCCGCGACTTCGCGAAGTCGAACGCGGGCGCCACCCGCGCCACGCAATTGCAGATCCATGATCTGATCGATGCGCTGCCGTCGATCTTCCGCAAGCCGAACGACCATCTCGTATCGCTTGACGCCTTGGTTGACTTCCGCGACTTTCTCTCCATAGAGCGCCTGCTTCACTTGCTCGGCCGCGGCTCCCGGCGAGAGTCCCACCGATGCGAGATCCTCCTCGCGGTATCGAATTGGCAGCGAAGTGATCATCACTTCGCGATTAGCCGCGACATCGCGGGTCCCTGGAATCGCCAGCAATTGCGCTTCGACCTGCTTCGCGAGCGAACGCAGCGTATTCAGGTCTTCGCCATAAATGTTGATGGCGATCGCGGCGGGCGTTCCGGAAAGCACATGCGAGAGTCGGTGTTCGATCGGCTGTCCGACCATCGTCGTCACGCCGGGAACATCGGCGATGATGTCGTCGATCTGCCGCCTCACTTCATCCTGCGATGCCCCTGCAAGGATAGTGACTTCGATTTCGCTGCTACTGACGGGCTCTGCATGCTCGTCGCGTTCTGCACGCCCCGTGCGCCGCGTCACACTGCGCACGCCTTCAATTGCAACGAGTCGTTCTTCGATCCCCTCTGCGAGGCGATTGCTTTCGCGCAGAGATGTCCCGGGAGGTGCCATCAAAAAGACCGTGAATGTGCCCTCCTTGAATGCGGGCAGGAACGAGGTGCCGAACGTCGCCATCAACAAGAGCGAGAGTGCAGTCAGTACACCAGCGCACGAGAGCACCATTTTCCGCCGCGCGATGCTCGCTCGCAGGAGTGGCTCGTACAAACGCTTGAGCACCCGAACGAGGAAGCCATCGCCATGGTGCTTTGCGGTTCCAGTTGCACCCGCAAATGTCTTGCTGAGAAGAATGTGGCACAGCGCGGGAGTCACCGTGATCGCAACAACGAGCGATGCGGTGATCGAGAGGATGTAGGCAATCCCAAGGGGCTGAAAGAAGCGCCCCTCAAGACCTTCGAGAAAGAGCAATGGCACGAAGACCATGCAAATGATCGTGGTCGCATAGACCATCGGCGATCGAATCTCGCTACTTGCGGCGAGCAGAACCGTGACCGCCGAGGGCCGATTTCCGTCGGTTCGTGCACTCCACTCTCTCAATCTTCGAATGGTGTTCTCGACTCCGATGATCGCGTCGTCGACGAGTTCGCCAATGGCGACGGCGAGCCCTCCAAGTGTCATGACATTCATCGAAAGTCCAAGCAACCATAGCAAAAGCACCGCAATGGCTAGCGAGAGTGGCAACGCAACCAACGTGATGATCGTCGCACGGGCATTCATCAGAAAAAGAAGCACGACGACTCCGACAATGATGCCAGCCTCGATGAGAACCTTGATGAGATTGTCGACTGACGTCTCGATGAACCGTGACGCGCGGAATGAATCACGATTGAGCAGCATCCCTTTGGGCATCGCACGCTCCACCTGATCAAGCACTCTGTCTACATCTGCGGTCAATGCAAGTGTATTTGTGCCGGGAGACTTCTGGACGCTGATGACCACGGCAGGCGTGCCTCGATCCGCTGCCGTGCCGCGCTTTGTAGCCGCGCCGAGCCGTACATCCGCCACTTGCCCGATGGTGACTGGAACGCCGTCCTGAAATCTGACGAGCGTCTTGCGAATGTCATCGACATCGGTGACCCGTGCCATCTGCCTGATCGGCCACTCTTGGTTTTCGACATCAGGCAGGTATCCCGCGCTCGCCGTGCTGTGCGCGCCTCGCGCGCTCTCGACGACATCACCGATAGTCAGCCCGTAGAGCGCAAGTCGATCCTGATCGACATCGATCTGGTACTGCGGCAATTCCCCGCCGATGGCAACAACTTGCGCGACTCCAGGCACCGCGAGCAATTTGTTGCGCAAGTCGAACTCGGCAAAGGAACGCAGCTCGAGCGGTGTCGCCGTTGCGTCGGGCGACGAGAGTGCCATGATCATGATCTCGCCGGTGATACTTGTGACTGGCGTGATCTCGGTGTGCGCATCGATCGGGAGAGCCTCGCGCACCGCTGAAAGTCGCTCAGCAACAAGTTGCCGTGCTCGGTAGATGTCCGTCCCCCAGTCGAATTCGACCCAAACGATTGAGAGACTCGTCGCACTCGCTGAACGCACGCGACGAGTTCCTGGCAAACCGTTCACGGCCGTCTCAATGGGGAATGTGATATTGCTTTCGACTTCGTCTGCGGCAAACCCCCCCGCTTCGGTCATCACCACGACCGTCGGCGCGTTGAGTTCAGGAAACACATCGACCGGAAACTCGGAGACCTTGTATCCCGCGTATGCCAACAGGAATCCTGCGGTCACGATGACCAGCGACGATTGACGGACCGAAAATGCGATGAGCCACTGGACCATGTTCAGTCTTTCCCATCGTGGAACGTGCCATCGGAGTGAAAGTGTCCACCCTTCTGGGCCGAACCGCTCGTCGCCATCATCAACTGATAGTTGCCAGCCATGACGATCTCATCGCCTTCGCGTACGCCACTCTCGATGATCACCCAACGACCATCCGATGCACCAAGATCCGCCTCCATTCGGATGGCGAGATCGGGATTCGCTGGATCCCGCCTAAAGATGATCGGCACAAGTCCGTCTCGCACGACCGCCGCGAGCGGAATCGCCAATCCTGCCTCGCCACCGTCAAGCGTGATTTCTAGGAACGCAGAAACACCAGACCGAGCCCACTTCGAGAGCGAGGTCGGTTCGACGATGAGATCGACCGTTCGTTCGTCCGAGTCCGCGTGGGTCCCGAGTCGCAGCGTGCCGGTCATCGCATCCTGCAGATCGATACTCCCTCCCTGTGGCGGAGCGATTCGCGCTGCGAGCCCTTCGTGCAGTCGTCCTAGATCTGATTGCAGTCCCCGTGCGCGAAGTCGAATCTGCTCGGGCGCAACGACCGTGACAACGAGCCCCGACGCATCGACAAGTCCGCCTGGTGTGACGCTCAGCGACTCGACGACTCCAGCTTGAACTGCACGAACGATGTACCGAGGATCAAATGTTCGGGCAGCAACGGGTGCTTGCGCTGCCTGAGACGAGTCGGGAGGTCCTTGCGAATCGACGAGGATCGCCCGCCGTGAATCGAGCAGTCGAACTTCCGACTCTGCGAGCCGTCGCTGCAAAACAAGTGTCGCGTCCTTCTCCATCGCGTCTGCCAACTCGGAGCCTGTTTGGATCGCGTTCCCGCGAGCCTCGACCAACTGCGCTGCACTCCCACCACCGGCAGCCTGCAACTCCTCCAAGTGCCGCACGCGATCTTGCCAGAGTTGGACTCGGTCACGAAGACTTTGCTCGTGGAGCTCATGCGCCTCGATCAATGCGGTTGTCGCGACAACCTTCGCCTGCGCAGTGTCAAACTGCTCTTGAAAGATGCGCCACTCGCCAGAGTCAATCGAATAGAGCGGAGTTCCCGTTTGAACGGCGTCATATTGATCAATGAGCAACTCCACCCGACCTCCGAGTGGAGTTCGATACTCGCGTCGTGCGCTCGGGAGAAGTTCGAAACTTCCAGGAACGCGCAGGGTCGTGGCGACATCCCGACTTTCCACCTTGGCGAATGTGATCCCGAGATTCTGTCGAACTGCCGAAGGAATATCGACACGGTTTCCCGGTGTGGAAGTCTGCGCGGGAGTCTCTTCCGCGTGCGCTTGCGTCGCTTTGGGGATTGCAACTTGAGCGGCGGATTCGCCACCCGAACATGCGCCGAGCGCAAGGGCGAGACCGCAGTAGATGAGTGCGTTGCTGAGGTGAGTCTTCATGAATTCTTCTCCTTGATCGGAATCGTTGGACCGAGTATCTCGCGCAGTTGAATTTCGGCGAAAGCCTCTTCTCGCAGTGCGTCGATCAGGCTTTGTTTCGCCTCCTGCTGGCGGTTGAGGCTTTCAAGCAAGACGAGCGTGTCGACCTCGCCCAATTGAGCGATCTGACGCACATCTGCGAATTGCGCATCGACGAGTGGAACGATTTCGTTGGTCAGTGATTCGCTTCGCACACGTGCCCGCCTCAGAGATTCGCCCGCCTGCGCGATGTCTGCGACAAGACCCTCGACGGCAGCTTCCGCTGATGCCCTTGAGACATCTCGCTCGGCGATCGCTTGTGCGATTGCTTGCGTGTTGGCGTTGAGTATCGGAATGGGTGCGCTCAGTCCAAGTGCGAATTGCTCGAGTCCATCTTGTGTTCCATAGCCTGGCCCCACCTTGAGATCTGGATACTGCTTCCGGATTTCGAGCGCGAGCGTGCGCTCCGCGACTTCGTACTCGGCTCGAAGCACGATCAGCAACGGGCTCGTCAAATGGAGTTTTGACCGGAGCGCGCCACCGCGCGTCGACTCAATCGGATCGAGCGCTTCAAGATCGCCCGCGCCGATCCCGGATGCCTGAAGTGGAATCGTCGCAAGTGGCGAGAGCCCCACCAACCGTCGAACTTTCAACTCCACGACCGCGACACGCGCCCTGAGATCGTTGACATCGGACGATCGACTCGCACGTTCGATCCTGAACAGCCGAGCTTGGGGGCGAGACATTTCTCCAGCCTTTTCGAGCTTGTCGACGATGGGAAGAATCTGGTCAAGCCGATCGATGTACTCCGCGTTCGCTGCGAGTCGCGCTTCGATCGCGCTCCACTCGCACCACGCACGGCGCAGAGACATACGGACGATCCACTCGTCCTGGGCGACGCGCGCAATTTCAGCGACATGCGCAGCACCTGCACGCTCCTTTTCGATCGCCAGTCTTCCGGAGATCGGAATCGTCAGCGAGAATCCGCCGATCACCTCCCATGGCTGCACCGAACTCCCCAGAATCCGGGTGATATCGACGCCAACGACGGGGTCTTCCCAAAGACCAGCCGTATCCGCGGTTGCTTTCGTCACGCCAGCACGGAGGCGTGCGATGCGCAATTGCGCATTGAAGACCATCGCGACGGCCTCGGCTTCGCGCAGCGACAAACCATCGGACAAATCGAAAGTGCCGTCGGTAGCGGAAATCAAATTTGGATCCTGTGCGATCGACTTCGCGAATTCCGCGACCGCCGGACCCTCGGTCGTCCGTGCAAGAAATTCTCCTCGGTGCGCGTCGAGATCGAGCGGCTTCGCCTGATACTCCTGGCACGCTGTCGTCAGTGTCGCCGCCACGAGCATCGCGGCAATCGATCGAACGGTGAATTTGGGGATCATTGAATGAGGCTCCGTATTGAAGATTCAAAGCGCAACGCACACAACACACGCACTGATCGATCGATCACTGCGCGGTGAGGCGGTGGTTCAAATCAACAAGACGGTCGCGCGAAGCGCAAGCCTGCAATCACTCTCGTCGAGCGGTGGTGGCGTTGACACGCGGCAAACGATTTGCGCTGGAGCGACAAGAACGCGCTCCCAGATCAAGGCAATCGGTGCCAAAAACGAAACGTGATCAAGCGATGCGCCACTAAGGACTCGCCCAGCGAGGGTCACATGATCAGGCGCTGTCAGATGCAAATGGCAACCACAGTCTGGGTGGGCATGATCCATTCCTGCGCAAATGTCCTGCGCAAGATCGACGACTCCATGTTCATGTTGATCGCTTTCGACGCAACACCCATCGGATGCAAGTTCAACATGTTTCTCGCAGGCGCCCATGTCCACGCAGAATTCGCGACCGCGTACAACACCCGCCCATGTTTGCGACAGGAGCAGGAAGAGTGCGAAGATGGTCATCAATTGACGGGACATAGCGCAACCGATCCATCGGTTCAGTGGGAGTGTAGGCATAAGCGAAGTTGAAGAATTGGCGCCGTATCTCGTCGAATCGTTCATTCTTTGGCACAACCGTCGATAACACCATCAATATCCGCGTCGACTTCGAGCCCCCACTCGATCTCGCAGCCGTCTGGCACGCCATTTTGATTGCAGTCGCGAACCCACCCCCCTTGGATTTCGCATCGATCAACAATTCCATTCTGATTGCAATCTGCATCGAAGGCGTCTGGCACGCCATTGCCGTCGCAGTCAGGAGTGAGTCCGAGCGCGATCTCCTCGGCGTCATCGCGTCCATTCTGATTCAAATCGGCAAAACAACCCGTCGAGAAAATCGCACCAGTGTGATTGATCCCATCGCCAAGCATGGACCTTTCGGCATCGCCGCAAATCGTCGACTCGTTCATCGACACACTCGCGCCCGATGATCCCACGCTCCAACCACTCGCACTGTAATTGCCCAAGAATTTGCAACCTGAGAGCATCGCTTCGCCTCCCGCGACATACACCCCACCGCCCGACTCGAGCGACGCATTCTTTTCGATCACGGAATTGAAAGCGAGCAACTCACCGGCGTTGCTGTAGATCCCACCACCCCAGGCACCACTCTTTGTGGAATTGCCCGAAACGGTCGAGTTCAGCAGAGTCATGCGACCCGCGTTGGTATAGATCCCACCGCCGAATGTTCCCGCTGTATTGACGCGAATCATGCAATCGGTCAGCGTCGGCGAACCGCCTTCGTTGCGAAATCCTCCACCTGCAATATCCGCTCCATTTTGATTGAATGAGCAGTCATAGAAGGCGCTTTCCGATCCGAGATTCACGACTCCTCCACCCGCATTTTCGACGATTTCGCATCCGCGAACGATGGCGTCCACATGATCGATCATCAGTCCGCATCCGGTCGGCCCGCGACCGCCTGAGATGGACAGGTGATCGAGTGTCGTGCCTGTGCAACCTGCTCCCATGAGTTGAACGATTGGTCCGATTCGTCCATCACCAATGATGTAAGGTCGAGCTTCGCCTCGAACTCCAGTGAGCCCGATCCGTTTTCCATCGATCAAGAGTCGTTCTCGATAAGTGCCCGGAGCAACAAGCACGGTTTCGCCAAACAACGCGGCGTCAACGGCAGCTTGAATAGTCGAGTACTCCTGTGGTACCTGTCGGACTCCCGCAATTGGAGTCGCGATTGGGTTACCGAAAGTCGATGCATCCGATCGCGAGACGAATGCTCCACGAAAGAGCATCCCAATCGCAACCGCAAACAGAATCAAGAGGATGGCAACATGAGGCAAATTTCTCCCTTTTCCGCCCCGCTGTTGCTGGCTGTGCTGCATGTTGCCAATCCTCTTGAATGACTGAACCGCGCGAGATTCGCGCAATGACACAATCCGATCTGGAACCGCCTTGCGCAAACGGAACGGCGCTTTTTTGCCGACTTCATCTCTGGCTCAAGTTCGAAATCGACTCGCGGGGAGTGCCGCATTGGTCAAATTGAAGATTTTCCGTTGGCAAGTAGCCTTTCGCCATGCAACGGGCCTCCGGCGATCGAAAATGGCTGATTTCGGTGCTGAAAGTCGCACTCCTAGCAATTGTGGTCTTTCTGGTCGGTTGCGGGCCCGAAACTCAGCAACCCATGCGCGTTCTCGCCCCCACTATCCGTACCGAAGACCTCGTTCGGTGGGTTGACGAAGCCGGCATCGACAGGTCGAAAATCGACTGGATTGCTGTGGACGCCGCGCATGACCGCTACCTCGACAGCGTTCTGCGCAATCGCATTGTGGCGCGCGAGCGCATCACGGTTGCGTATCGACCCATCGACGAAGAAGAAATCACCCCGGGCGACAAAACGGCTATCGCGACCGCACGAATCTACCGCACTGCTCTCGCCGCCAACCGCGACTTCACAGCGCAGCTCACCGGAGAGGACCTCGCATTTTTCAATGAGCTGGGATCGGTGCGAGGTCTCGATCACACAATCACGGGCTATTTTTCGGCTCGGCGAAGTCTCCAACGAACTTCAGAACGGTTTCTGCGCGCTCCATTCCCGGCCGGCGTCGCAAAGCGCTTCGTCGCACCCATTGACTTGGTCCTCGGCGCATGGCCACAAAACACTCCGCGTCCAACTTCCGAGATTATTGCATGGACAAACTCGGAAGCTCCTCAACTCTCACTGCTTGCCGATCGCTGGTGGGAGTCCATTCCGAACTCCACGGTCGCCATCTTTAACGCAATCGGCCAGAAGCGACATAGTCCCATCAAGGCGGAATTCGATGCGGAAACAACGAGGGTCGATAGAGTCATGGAGGCAAACAATGCGAAGGTGCGCGCCGCTAGCGTCGAGTATCTGCGTGCCGCGACCCAAGTACTCGGTCGCGAAATGATTGGGATTCCTGCGAGTGCACAAGAGTCCGCTCGCGATCAGGTCATCGAATCACTCACGACGATCCAGGAGTACGGGCCGACGCTAGCCTCGTTCCGCGCGGTCTCGTCCATGACTGGACTCCCAGCGCAAAACCGCGAGCAAGCGGCAAAGATCTGTGAGGCGTGGCGCACCAATCATCAGCAACTTGTCCTCCAGTTCTCCGACGACCCAAAGCCGCAAATGGAAGCGGCGAACAGGGCGCGCGAACAGCTCTTGGCACTCGTGGCGAGCGACGATACGAAGATGCGGATCTTGAAGGGGTATTTCCAGGTCGCAAACCCAGCAGCCCAACTTGACCCGATACCTGAATCTGAGGATGTCCTGTTTTACGACGCATCGAAGGAGTATCGGAACTGGATCCGAGCAGGCATGATCAGCCCGGCACCAACGCGCGCGACATTGCGCGTGATCGCGAGGATGGCGCAACTCGACCAAGACCACGAGGCGACATTTGTGCAGGATGCGCTCGATGACTGGAGATTGCTCCTCGAAAACGAAAACAAGCGAATCTCTGAGGCACAGAAAAAAGTAGAGAAACTTGGGATCGACATCATCGAGGATCTGCCCCTTTTCAATCGAACGCTCGACATGGTTGTCAACGACTGCATTGTGTTGACCAATCAACATGCGGCAGAGCTCGACCGCCGCATCGGTGACACACTCGCAGACCGAGCGCTGGTCTTCGGGGGGACTGCCGAGCCCGCAGGAACCGTGTGGCGCGTCTTGCGAACGTATCCGGCAATCGACGCGATGGCGTTCCAAGCGCAGGGGCCCGATGAGTCCCGTGCCTTCTCGAAGACCGCATCTGCGTCGCTTGGGGTTCTCGCGACGGATCGAAAGCTCTTGCAGAAAACGCGAGATGTCCTCGTCGCAATTCTGCTTGCGAACTCGGATGAATTGTTGGCATGTGCGACTGCGACCGATACGGCGCGTCTTGCATCGATCAGGCCAATGGCGCGCAGTTTCCTTCTCGCCCGTCTTGATCTTCGCAAGGCGAAATCGGAACTGAATTCAGCACTCGCCGATTTCCTCGTGATCAACAATCGCTGGAACGAGTTGCAACAAAAACTCGTCGACGAAGCAGCGGAAGTGCTCAGTGACGCCGACGCATTCGATCTGCGCTATCGACGAACGACACTTCTTGAACCCGAAATCCTGCTCGGAACAACGACGCAGTTCGCCCGCGACGGCGATCAAGCACGGAGGCTCTCCGGTGAGCTCCTCAGCGCCAACGACCGCGCACTCGCAAGGGCTCTTGAACGGGATGACCTTGCGCTCGTCGTCGCAATCCGCGCCGCGACCGCATCCGATCCTGTCGCGCAAAGTTCTGCCAACGCGTTGAAAACGCTCTACCAGACGAACGAGTTGCTCGCAGAGCAGTCGCTCCGGCGCATCGACCGCGCGGCACGCGCAGTTCGCGATTCACCGAGCACGAAGAGTCGCTGAGTTGACCTTCTTCATGATGAAGAGGTAATTGAATCCCCGTAGAAAGAAGTTCCCCTCTTCGGCGGCTTTGTTGAAATTTCCCTTGCCAAGCGATGCGCTGTGTCGAACGACACTCACGATGTCGACGGGTTGAAAGCGCTTTCGAAGTCGTGCAAACAATTCGAAACCGATCGGCATAAAGATGCCGTTTCCCGCCCCCTTTTCGCCACGTCGCTTGCGCCACGAATCGCAGACGTAAAGCGCTATGTATCGGCGGTCTTTTAGAACTCGATGCAATTCACCGACGACTTTGTCCACGGCATCGAAGTACGCCTTGCCGCCATCCTCTCCGGCCGCATCTAACTTCCCGATGCAGCGGGCGTCATCTGAATAGTCCACATGCGTCGAGTACGGTGGATCGACAAACGCAAAGTCCGCACTCGAATCCGCGAGCGGGATTTTTCTCGCATCTGCCTGCGCTATGTCGGGGCGCGTCGGAACGAGATCAAATCCAACTCCCTTGCGTCCCAGATCCGCGCAGACATCAAGCGTTGTGCCGCTTCCACACATCGGATCGACGACCGTGTCCCCCGCACGTGTGTATCGCTGCAACAACTGCCAGATCACCCACGAGGGCGTCGCGCCGACATAGTTCTTATCCCCCTGCATACGCGATCCATCCGCCCCGTCGTAGTGCTGGCTGGGATACTCCCAGAGCGTCGTTGTCTGAATTCTGAGCGTCGGTCGCCGTGCAAGTGCCATTTGCGAGATTGTAAGTGCGAGATGCCGTTTTCAGATCGAAAGACTTAGAGATGCCACGCCGAGACGAGCACCGACATATCACGACCGTCGACCCAACCATCGTGGTCGAGATCGGCTATGCACTCGTCGCGTTTCACGCAGCGACCCCAGTGCGAAAGCAAGATGGTCAAGTCCACTGAATCGATCCTGCCATCGTCGTTGAGATCTGCTGGGTGAGGTAATCGATGCACCAAGACTCTTTCGATCAAGATGATCGTGGCGCCTCGCATGACGGTTATTGTCACGGTGAGATCGATCGGTCCTCTCGTCGGCACGACGACGACGAAAGGGATCTCCACCTCATCATCGTTTCCATCGACTTCGGCTGCGACTCCACAGGCGACTGCGTCAGTCGCGCTTGACTGGACAACGACGAACCACGGCTCGTCCGACTTGCCCTGATCGGTTGCGCTCAAAGTTCTTGCATGAATTGTTCCGCCGACTCCGGATACATCAAGTTCGCCGGCTGCGATCAACGGAATCGATCCCGCAATCAGCATCCATTGAATGATCGTCGGTTTCCATCGCATCCTGCCACGAGAATATCCGACATTCTCGATCAGTGCGGTGCAGAATCCACCTTCAGGAATGCATCTTCAACGGTTCCGACCGCCGTCATCACGCCGGTCTGCACCAACTGCTCTCCAGTGATGCGCCAACGCTCTAAGGTCATACGACCGATCGACGACTCACCGTCGAGTGACCCTTCGCTTTGGGGAATGATCAGTGGTGCTTCCAGCTTCGCAGCGAGATTCATCGCCTCGATTGTCATAGACGGGTTCATCCGTGCAATCGTGGGGTTATAGACCTCGGGGGACTTCAGATACCTCCGCCATCCTTCGCGTGTCGCGCGGACAAATGCCTCCACCATTGGTCGGTTGTCACGGATTGTCGTCTCATTCGTCGCGATCACGGCGCCGTAAGGATTGAACACGTCCGAGATCGGGAGCACCTTCGTCGCCAACCCTCGCAGCTGACATTCGACCGGCTCAGCGGTGATGAAGCACTGTTGAACATACTCGGGGCTCGCCATGAATGTCGCAAGTGCTCCCGAGTACGGCACCAACTTCAGTGACTTTCCACCGTACTTCTGATTCAGAATCTGAACGAACGGCAATCCAGGATCGATTCCGATGGTCGATGCACTCGTCCAAAGTGCCTCAAGAGAATCGATTGGATTGCTCGCATGGAGTAGGAATCCAGTCGGATTCTGCTGAAAGGTCGCAAAGACAGCGACGATCGCACCACCTCGCGCCCGCAATGTCAAGACCTCCTCACCCGACACGACGGCGAATTGAACTTGACCGCTCGCCACCAATTGCGCGCATGGCACCTGCGCCCCACCTTTTCGAATCTCGACTTCCAGACCTTCATCCGCGTAGATGCCGTCGTGAACCGCAGCAAACATCCCGCCGAATTCTGGCTCCGGCACCCAATTCAATTGCAAAGTCACTGAGGTCAGTTTCTTCGTTGGGGAGGCTGGCTGACCAGATTCTGGAGGCGATGATCGATCGCAAGCCACAACCGACATGAAAATTGTCGTCGCGACGGCGACTTGATGAAATGGATTGAGATGACACTTCATGATTTCTCTCCAGATGGATCCACCGCCGACGAATGCCAGCGGCGCACGAGCACCCATCCTACAAAACTGACGAGACCGAAAAGAGCGAACCCAACGACCGCGCAGAGGGCGACCGCGCCGAAGACAAGATCGGTTCTCGCCTCGCGCATCGCAGACATGACGACGATGCCAAGTGGCGCGTCATCGCCACCATACCCCGACACGAATTCTCCGACGATCGCACCGATGACCGCAAGACCTGCGGAGATTCGTAGCCCAGTCACGATGTTGGGAATCGACGCAGGAAGATCGAGCTTGCTCCACCGCGTCCAACCGGATGCGCCATGCAAAGCGAAAATCTCTCGCAGTCCTGGATCAACTGACACCTGTCCATCGATCGTCGCGGCAAGCACGGGGAAAATTGCGACAACGGTCGCGGCAGCAATCGCGGTCGGCAATCCGAAACCAAGCCAGATCACAAGCAATGGCGCGACAGCGACGAGGGGAACCATTTGCAGAATTGTCGCGAGTGGATAGAGCGCGCGCCGGAGAACCGGAACTGCTGCGATCACACTTCCAGCGACGATTCCAATCCCAGTGGCGATCACGAATCCAATCGTCGCTGCCATCGCGGTCTGGATCGATGCGTCGAACAATCGAGCAGAGTTCAACCACATCGTGCGCGCGATCTCCAATGGACCGGGGAGCAAGTACGCACGGACACCCGTGATCGCAACCGCGACCTCCCACGCAGCGAGCGCGATAACAACCGCAACCGCCGGCGCGATCACCGTGCGAATCGATCGGATTTTCACTCGGATTCTGCTCACGTTGCAACCACCCCCGCCGCCCGCGCGAGCAACTTCATGACGGTTTCGACTTCGAAGAGGAACCCCGCGCTCGTTCGATCACGTGAGCCCTGTGGCAATTGCACCTGATAGATCTCGTCGATCGATGCGCCCCCCATCACGACGATTTGGTCGGCCAACCAAACCGCCTCGGAAACCGAATGCGTGATCAACAGCGTTGTCGCCCCAGACGCCTGCCAGACTCGCCGAATCTCTTCGTCCAACTGCATCCGTGTGAATTCATCGACGGCACTGCACGGCTCGTCGAGCAAGAGCACCTCTGGTCGTGTCACCAACGCACGCGCCAACGCCACCCGCATTCGCATTCCACCGGAGAGTTGCGATGGCATTCGATACTTCGCGTCCGATAGTCCGGCCGCCGCGATTACTTGGCTCGCACGCGCCATTCGATCCGCTCGTGCGATCCCTGCCAGTTCGAGTGGGAGCGCGACATTGTCGATCACGCTTCGCCATGGAAGGAGTCGCGGGTCTTGAAAGCACACGGAAGTCTTTCGATCACCCGCGAAATGAACCGCACCATCCTTCAGAATCGATTTGGGTATCAGCTCAACTCTGCCCGATGTCGCCCGATCGAGCCCCGCAGCGATGCGCAAGAGCGTCGTCTTGCCACACCCGCTCGGTCCAATCACCGCCGTCAATCCACCCGCAGGAACTGAGAACGAGACATCGTTCAGCGCGACAACCCCGCCCGGAAATGTCCGCGAAACTCGCCGAAACGCAAGACTCACGTGGCTGGCGCTCATCCAGTCTTGAGTTCGATTTCGACGTCCTCGCCTTGAGGCAGTTTGTGCGCCAGATTCGCCTTGAACTTCACCGGATCAACGGACGAGGGCATCTTCCCGATCACGACGAGTTGACGCTTGTGCTCATACTCCTCGGCAGACGATGTTCGACCACCAACACGACGAACGGCATCCAACACTGCCACAAGAGTCGCCTTCGAATCGCAGCGACCCGTCAACTTGAGTCGGATGCGGAATCCAACCACCGAGTCGAGCCAGAAAATCAGCAACCATGTGAAGAGCGTGAAAAACACACCCATCGCAAGTTCACCAAGTCCGCACGCCAGACCGATGACGACCACCATGATCGCCTTGCCAGTGATCTTGGGATTGTCGAGGATGGTCCGAAAACGAATGAGACCACCGATGCCGAAGACGACCAACGCCATTGCGGGATCGACTCGCACGAGCTCCGAGACCACTGCCCCAACCATCGCAAGCAAGATCAGCGTATTGCGTTGTTCGAGATCTTCGACGGGATCGCCCTTGCCTGATCGCCGCGGATGCCAAGCGAGTGCCAATCCGCAGGCGGCCGCGACCGCAAGTCCGAGGAGCAGCGAGAGCACGAACCACGGATTCGTGAAATGATCAAGAGAACTCTGGACGCTCTTCGAGTCGATCGGGTGCGACGCTTGCTGCTCAAAGAGCGGGATCATCGACGATCCCTTGTCAGCAAGAGCAATGAGGGGAGCACCGAGAAAATTCGTAATGGTCATCGTACGAGTATTCTCCCCACAAACCATGAAGAAGCGCAACTGGCACAGGTGTCGTCACCCGGATCGACTCGCAATGATCGGGATAGCCCCGATAGTCCCGATTGTCACGCTCGTCGCGCTCCTGCTCGTCACTGGGGCGTGCGGACCGACGACCGACAAAGGAAACGACACGGGATCGAATGACGCACCCGACGAAAGCAAGTTCGACCGCGGGTCAGGCAAGGACAAAGACAAGCACCATGGTGGCGAAACCGCCAATGCCGATGGGCCCAATTCGGATGCACCGAAGGACGACAAGGCTGGATCCGACGCGGACAATCGCAAAGGCGCCCACGGACATGATCAACCGAAGACCGCGGCAAAGTGGTACATCACGATGCATGGAGAGCCGTCCGGGAATACGGTTCACGCACTGAGTGGCGAGGGCGAGACTCTGGGAAACATCCTCGACGAAGTGCCGAAGTCCGCGGGTGGCGATGCCAAGGGGGTGCGTGGAATGCTTCACACGGGCGAGCACGGACTTATGGTTGTCAGCGCGAACATGGACGACACGAGACTTCTGCGATACGGGCCTCCCGGCACCGACGGGATGTTGCCGTTTGAATCCGTTTTCGCCCAGAAAGCACTCAAGGATCCCGATCTCGTGCACTCGTACGCGATCGCAGTCGGTGCTGACGGAACGGTGTATACGTCGAATCAAGACACGAACACCGTGAGTGCATACAAAGGGATTGGGACCGCGACTCCGGGCCAACCTGTGCCCGTTCCTGCGGAAATCTCGGGGCTAGGGATTCCTGCGGGAACGATTGTCCCTCGTGCCCAAGTCTCGCCACAGGGCATCACTGAAATTCGTGGCATCGCCATCGGCGCAGATGGATTGCTCTATGTCTGCGACCGAGGCGCATCACAGGTCGTGGTGTTCGATCCCCAGACTGGACTTCGCAAGAGCGTCTTGGCCGATGCGTCCAACGGGCTCAAGCATCCAATTCAACTCTTGTTCGCGCCCGATGGGGAGACGGTCTACCTGACCGACAATGGCGTCCCCGCAATTTTCCGAATCGATACGAAGACTGGCAACATCATTCTGTTTGCGAATACGCAGACGGGATGCCCTCCACTTCCAAGTTCGCTCGCGATGGACAATGAGCATCTGTATGTTGGCGACCGCAAGAAGAAGCAGATCATTCGCTTCAAGCTCACCAATGGAGAAAGCGACAACAAACCATTTGCGTCGGACTTGCCAGATGCGCCGGAATTCATGGTGCCCGCATCGCCACAACCGTTTATTCCACCCGTGAAGAGTGCAGGACCATGAAAAAGCACTCTCTCTTGCATATCAGCGAGATCGTGGCTGGGTTCGTCGTTGGGATCGTCGTGGTTGCACCACTCGCATACGCACAAGACGACGTGCCAGCATCAGTGCCGGCATCAGAAAGCACAACGATTTCGTGGGAAGTGAATGGCGTGAAGCGCGAAGCGATTGTCTATGCGCCTACGACTGCAACCACCACTCCCGCCCCGCTTGTTTTCGCATTTCACGGCCACGGAGGATCGGCAAAGCAATTCGCAAGTGGCGGAAAATTTCAAAGCGCGTGGCCCGAAGCGATTGTGGTCTATCCACAAGGACTCCCGACTTCGGGGATGACAGATCCCAAGGGACTGAAGGCGGGATGGCAGGGTCGTGCAGGAATTGAAGATGACCGCGATCTCAAGTTCTTCGACGCCATGCTCGCGGGGCTGAAAGCGCAGTACAAAGTGGACGACCGACGCATCTATTCGACGGGTCACTCCAACGGCGGTGGGTTCACCTATTTGCTCTGGGCACAGCGCGGAGAGAACTTTGCGGCCTTCGGTCCATCAGCTGCGGGCATGGCTCGTGGTCCAACGATTACCCCTCGCCCGCTGATTCACATCGCTGGCGAGAGTGACACGGTCGTACCGATCGCGTTTCAAACACGATCCATGGATGCGGCGCGATCGCTGAACGGATGTGAGAGCGAAGGAAAGCCTTGGGCGCAGTACTGCACCGAGTATCCATCCAAGAACGGAACACCTATTGTGATTTGCTTGCAACCAGGCGGTCACAAGTACTACGGGAAGGCGACAGAACTCGTCGTGCGCTTCTTTAAGGAGCATGCCCTGCCGGCGGCAGATGCTGTGCCCGCGCCCACGAGTCCCGTAGCGTCCCCAGCGACACCTCCCGCAACTCGCTAGTCAACCAGTGCGATCAATGCGCAAATCGACTGCTCGTGGCGCTCCCGTGTGTGCCACGAGATATGCGCGGTGCGGAGTGCGGTCCGCGAAGTCCTCTGGGACGGTGTACTTGGTGATCTCGCGCATCTCGATGCCACTTGGGAGCAGTTCTAGCAACGGCGTA
Source organism: Singulisphaera sp. GP187 (assembly GCA_945868805.1). Taxonomy (GTDB): domain Bacteria; phylum Planctomycetota; class Phycisphaerae; order Phycisphaerales; family SM1A02; genus F1-60-MAGs104. The sequence continues at coordinate 4,444 of CAMBMO010000023.1, read as the reverse complement.
AATCCGCGCGAATTTGTGCTGAACCAGATCTGACCCTGCGCGCTCAACCACGGCATTGTCATCGCCAAGAGCGACGGCCAGTCGCGCTCGACTGAAAAACTGCCCGCAACCATCCGCTTCGAATTCGAAAAGGTCGGCGGATCGAGCACGATGATGTCGAAGAGTTCTCCCCGAGGCGGACCAGCTTCGAGCATCTTGAGGCAATCCGCTTGCGCGAATCGGTGCTGGCTCCCCACCGAGAATCCATTCAGTTCGAGATTTCGGCGCGACCACTCTTGATAGGTATTGCTCATGTCGACGGTCAATGTTGCCGACGCGCCACCTGCCGCCGCATAGACCGTGAACGAACCGGTGTATGCGAAGAGATTCATCACGCGCTTTTCTTTCGCACGCTCGCGGATCATCGATCGCGTTGTGCGATGGTCCAGAAACAATCCGGTATCGAGATAGTCCGTGAGATTGACTTCGAATCGAAGCCCCTGCTCGGCCACCGTTCGAGTGACGGAATCCTCGCTGACTCGTTCGTACTGCGCCAATCCACGCTGGCGTTGCCGCCGCTTCACGAAAATGCGAGCGGGTTCGACTTCGAGGGCTGTGCGAATCTGTTCGAGGCACGATTGCTGATGAACCACCTCTGCTTCAGGCGTGTCGTCGCGGGTGCGCGGGTGAAACCAGACTAAGACATCGCCGTCGTACCAATCGACGACGAGCGGATACTCGGGGATGTCTCGCTCGTAGAGCCGAAAGCAAGGCGCATCGGTGCGACGAGCCCATTTCAGCAAGTGCTTGCGTCTTTTTGCCAGTCTGTGATCAAGCATGGGTCAGGAATGCGGTCGATAATCGAGCGCGGTTGTCAATATCGACAGTATCGCTACACTCTCGCCCTCAATTTAGCAACCCATAGGAAGGACCCCCCCACCCATGCTTCGACTCATGTTCGCGTTATTCGCCTGTTGCCTCATCACCCCCGCCGCCTTCGCGGGCGAGGCTGACCTGAAGGTTCCGTCGCTCACCTCGGTTCAATTCGATGTCTTGGGGACCACGATCTCGGGGATGGGAATCCTCTATTTCGGACTCCTGGTTTGCATCGCAGCCTGCCTCTTCGGGCTCGCTCAGTACCGACAGACCAAGGCGCTCCCAGCGCATGCGTCGATGCTGGCTGTCTCGAACATCATCTGGGAGACCTGCAAGAGCTACCTCTTTCAACAAGGCAAGTTCCTTGTCTGGCTTTGGCTCCTGATTGCGGCCTGCATCATTTATTACTTCGGCGTCCTTGAGCACAAATCAGCGAGCAATGTTGCTCTCATCCTTGCGGCCAGCGTTTTGGGAATCCTCGGTTCCTATGGCGTCGCTTGGTTCGGTATTCGCATCAACACCACCGCGAACAGTCGCGCTGCCTTCGCGAGTTTGCGCAAGTCCGCGCTTCCAGTGCTCAGCATTCCTCTGAAGAGTGGAATGAGCGTCGGACTGCTGTTGGTCTCCGTCGAATTGTTCTTCATGATCTGCATTCTGGCGTTCCTGCCAACCGCGCTTGTCGGTCCATGCTTCATCGGTTTCGCCATCGGCGAAAGCCTCGGCGCGAGCGCCCTTCGCATCTGCGGTGGAATCTTCACCAAGATCGCGGACATCGGTGCGGATCTCATGAAGATCGTCTTCAAGCTTCCAGAGGATGATCCGAAGAACCCAGGCGTGATCGCTGATTGCACGGGCGACAATGCCGGTGACTCGGTGGGTCCAACCGCGGACGGCTTCGAAACATACGGAGTGACGGGCGTCGCCCTCATCGCCTTCTTGGCATATTCAATGGGTGACGTCAATCCAGATCTCTGCGCGACTCTCATCGTCTGGCTCTTCGCGATGCGCATCCTCATGGTCATCACGAGTCTCGTCTCATACTTGATCAATGAAGCCATTTCCAATGCGAAATTCGGCGACAAGACTGAATTCGATGAAGAGGCTCCGCTCACCTCGCTCGTTTGGCTGACCTCGATCATCTCGATCGGCGTGACATTCGTCGCGAGCTATCTGTTGCTCGGAAACATCGCGATCGGAAATGAGAATGTGACGGAAGTCGTCACGGCAACCCCAGTCGTCGCTGGAACGCTCGTCGAATCGACGAAGACGATCACAGACAGCGTGACCTATCTGCCTGACCTCTGGTGGATTCTCTCGGTGATCATTTCGCTCGGAACCATCGCAGGTGCATTGATTCCGGAGTTCACGAAGGTTTTCACGAGCACCAAGTCTCGGCATGTCAAGGAAGTCGTGAATGCGAGCAAGCAAGGAGGCGCAAGCCTCTGCATCCTTTCCGGATTTGTGTCGGGAAACTTCTCGGCATTCTGGAACGGCCTCGTCATTCTCTCCCTCATGGGATTGGGTTGGTGGTGCGCAATGAGTGGCGACATGCTTGCCATCATGCCATCGGTCTATCCATTTGCTGCACCCATCTTCGCGTTCGGTTTGATCGCCTTCGGATTCCTCGGCATGGGACCCGTCACGATCGCGGTTGATTCGTTCGGACCAGTGACCGACAACGCGCAAAGCGTTTACGAACTGAGCCAGATCGAAAGCATCCCGAACATCAAGGAAGAGATCAAGACCAAGTTCGGATTCACACCGGATTTCGAGCATTCCAAGCACAAGCTTGAAAAGGGTGACGGCGCAGGAAACACATTTAAGGCGACCGCGAAGCCCGTGCTCATCGGAACCGCCGTGGTTGGTGCGACGACGATGGTCTTCGGCATCATCTTGGCGCTCATCGGAGTCGAAACCGCCAACATCGTCGGCGGAGTAGTCAACCCGACGGACCCTGCCTACAAGATCGCGCTCGAGCAAGGCGTGCAGACCGTCATCGGCAAGCTCTCGATCGTGCAACCCGCGATCCTTCTTGGACTTCTCATGGGTGGATCGGTGATTTACTGGTTCACTGGAGCAAGCACTCAGGCCGTCGTGACAGGCGCATACCGCGCGGTCGTTTACATCAAGGAAAACATCAATCTCAACAATGCAACTGCGAGTATCGCGGACTCGAAAGAGGTCGTTCGCATCTGCACTGTCTATGCGCAGAAGGGCATGATCAACATCTTTATCGTTGTGTTCTGCCTTTCTTTGGCACTGCCATTCTTTGATCCGTTCTTCTTCATCGGATACCTAATCGCGATCGCATTCTTCGGTTTGTTCCAGGCGATTTTCATGGCCAACGCCGGTGGATCTTGGGACAACGCCAAGAAGATCGTCGAAGTCGATATGCGCGCGAAGGGCACCGAACTTCACGCCGCAACAGTCGTCGGCGATACCGTCGGCGATCCGTTCAAGGACACGAGCTCCGTGAGTCTGAATCCGGTGATCAAGTTCACGACGCTCTTTGGACTCCTCGCGGTTGAAATCGCGGTGACCATGGAAAATCAGGCGGCGAAGCTGGCGATTGGAGTGGTCTTTACTGCGATTGCGCTGATCTTTGTCTACCGATCGTTCTACTCGATGCGCATCCCAGCAGACGCAAAGAGCTGATAGACCAATCTCGAATCCATCCCGCCGTATCATCAGAAACGATGATGCGGCGTTTTCTTTTGATCGCAGTGGCGCTGGGACTCTTCATCGCCGTCGCGGCGCATGCGATGCCGCCGTCGCAGTCCATCCCAACTCAGTCGGTACCAGGGATGCCCGCATGGGTCGAGCGTGGGATCGAGGATTACGGTGCAATCACGCTCTTTGGAGCATTCGTCGTTTCAGGAGTCGGACTTCATCTTTCGGAAGATCTCATCCTGATTCCTGCGGGCTGGCTCGCCGCGCATGATCTGCATACGTTTCTTCGCTTCTGGCTCTGGGCATATTTGGGAATCGTCGTGGGAGATTCGCTGTGGTTTTGGATGTGCGGCACGTTCGGAACTCGCTTCCTCCATTCCAAGTGGTTCAAGCGCGTGCTCCACCCCCGTCGCTTGCTCGAAGTCAAGCACCAGATCGATGAGCGCGGGGCACTTGTGCTCCTTGCGGCGAGGTTCATCCCCGGAACTCGGACTCCCGTGATCACGATGTGCGGACTTCTGCACATGAAGTGGTGGAAGTTCCTGCTGGTGGAGTTGTCATGCACTGCGGTGACTGTGCCTCTGCAAATGCTTATCGGAGTACTCGGAGGCAGAGCTGCCAAGCAGGCTGGCGTAACGGATATCACCCATCAATTGATGATCGGCATTGCATTCACGCTCGCGTTTGTACTGCTCATGTATTTCGGCCATGTCTGGTGGTCGTCGCGCAGATCCAAATTGCGAGCGCCGCGCGCACCGGCTCGCTGGTTGCGTCTCTATCACGCGACGAAGCGACTCGTCATTCGGCACGAACCCCAAACACGGGTGTAGTGCTACACTTCAAAACTCAGGTCTTCACTCGGGCGAATACTCAAGTGGTCAACGAGGACAGACTGTAAATCTGTTGGCTTTGCCTTCGT
>CAMBMO010000022.1 GCA_945868805.1 Singulisphaera sp. GP187 | reverse complement strand
GTGCCATGCCGGGAGCACCGACGAGAATCGTCAGCAGAAAGAACATCGGGTAGTCGAGTTGCTTCGTCAGCAAACCGCTGACCGGTCCGCCGATTGCGCTGCTGAGTGCCATCAACGCAGTCAGCATCGCGTACTGCGTCGCGACTTGCTTGCGCTCGCAGACACTCATCAGGAATGCGACAAAACCCGCAGTGACGAGCCCACCCGCGAAGTTTTCTAGAGCGATCACCGGCAGGAGTGCCACGACCGGAGCCGCGATAGCTGGAGCACTCGCCGTTGTCGCGTGAAAGATTTCAGCGAGCAAAAGGAACCCTCCGTTACTGAGCGCTTGCAACGCACCGAAGACAAGGAGGCACTTCATCAATCCGAACCTCGCGACCATCCACCCACCCGCGAGCGCGCCGCAAATCGTCAATGAGAATCCGAATCCCTGCCTCACCCATCCCAATTGCGCCGGCGTGTATCCGAGTCCCTTCAGCAAGAGCGGCGCCGTCATCGCATTCGCCAATTGGTCTGGCAAGCGAAAGACAAGCACGAACGCCACAAGCGCGACGAGCCGCCACTTCCAGTGACCCCACAGAATCGCGATCGGTGCGACAACCGCGCCGTGAAATCCCGGTTCGGGTGCGCCGCGAGATTCTGGCTCTTGTGCGCGAAGAGTCCCGATGATTCCGACAAGCGCGAGTAGGGCGAGCGACGCGACCGCGAGATTCCAACCCAATGACTCGACTGATGCCAATATCCCCGCACCCAACACCACATATGCCAATCGATATCCGCTGACAAAGACACCCGCACCCGCTCCCAACTGGCTCGGTGAAAGCACCTCGACTCGATACGCATCGCTCACGATGTCCTGCGTCGCGCTGAAGAAGACCACCACAACCAAGATCGACATGAAGATCCACGCGTGGCCCGACGCACCGCTCGCTCCTTCAACCCACTCCCCAGGTCCCCACGCTCCGACGCCGAGAACTCCGACAAGCACCGCCACTTGACTGACAAGAATCCAACTTCGCCTCTGACCGAGCGACGAGACGAGCGGCAGCTTCACTCGATCGACAACTGGTGCCCACAAGAATTTCAGCGCGTACGGCAACTGCAAGAGCCAGAGCAATCCGATCGCTTCGAGACTCCATCCCGCAACGGTTGTCCACGCGGGCGCGATGCTCGTTGCGAGAAGATTGGGAATGCCCCCAGAAAAACCGAGCGCAAGAAGCACGAGCATCGTGCGACTTCCGTACAACTGCGCGAGCGTGGGTCGAAGTGTCGGTCTATCCGTGACCATGCGTCAACGGTACCGCCGTCCCTATTGCGGCGTCGGCTTCGGATCGCCCGGCTTCACGACTTCATCGAGATACTTCTGAAAGTCCGCCAAGTGATACGAAATGAAGCAGAACGCGTGATGAAGCGCGAACCACTCGATGTCTGTTGGATCCTTCGAGAGATCGTTGCGCTGGCGATTGAGTTCGGCGAGGATGGGTTCGACTTTCATCGCCCCAACTTACCCGACCTGAACTTGCAGCAATACTGCTACGCCGCCTTCGCAGTTCCTGCGACGCCATCGCGCGTAACGATAAAAAAGTCGCTTGTGATCGGATAGGGAAGTCGCGAGTAGTCGCGCGCAATTCTCGCCCTCACACGATCGATAAATGGCTCGGGTCCGTAGGAGAGCGCGATGAAAACATCTCGCGCTGGGGTGGCAACATAGAAATCACCTCGGAGTTCCTTCGCGAGTCGTTCATGCAACTTTGACAAGAGCAGTCTTGCCGCGTCATAGCCATCCTTCAACGACAAGAGCGCCGCACGCCCACCGTCGTGACTGGCGATGACCTGCACTTGCAAGTCAGGCGCGTACGAACCGAGATTCTGACGGGCGATTTCTTCCAGGTCCTCGGGGCCAATTCCCCAGCGAACCATTTGCTCAGTCGAGACACTGACGGTCATTTCGGGCATGTCGAGGACAAAGACAATCACCGTTCCATTGACCCACGGCAGGTGAGCGATCGACTGCCGATCAACGCCGTCGAAAATCGATTCGGGTTGAATTCTTGGCATGATGCGGTGGCGAGCGACGGCAAATGGAATCAGAGTCGCTCCCACCGAGTCGCCTTCGAAAATGCGTTCGAAATAGCTCCGAACGAATGCGAATCCCCGGTCAGGATCTTGATGGATCATTCGATAGAGGTTGTCCAAGCCCATCGCCTTGCCGTCGATTGACAGCTTGAGTGGAGAGACGATGTGAATGGGGCGTTGCTCGTACCAACCTTTTAACAGGCTCCCGATCACTTCGGTAAACGCCTGCCAGTCATCGGGAAATTGCTCTTTGTTCGATTCGTCCACTGGATCACCTCCTTGGAACTGCCTAGGTCCGTCTGCCTGAGGGATGCGTCAATCATGCGCACCTTCAATCCAACTATCGGATAAATTCAAAGGTGATGCCAATCGCCCCAACGACTTTTCCAACGGTTCTTTTCTCGGAAAACCATAAAAATGGCATTTGACGCGAACCAGTTTTTTTCGCAGTCCGCACCACCGTTTGGACGCGGTCCGCTCGTCGTCATTGCCGGCCCTTGCGTCCTCGAATCGGACGAGATCAACAGACAAATCTGCGAGACGATCCGCGATGCATGCCTGCAATCGGGGCTCTCGTTTGTCTTTAAAGCCAGTTTCGACAAGGCGAATCGCTCGAGTGTGAAGAGTTCCCGCGGACCAGGCCTCGAACGCGGTTGTGAAATGCTCGCGATCCTGAAGAGCGCATTCGGGGTTGTGGTGACGACCGACATCCACGAACCGGGACAGGCGGCGCGCGTCGCGCAGGCCGTCGACATCTTGCAGATTCCAGCGTTCTTGGCTCGTCAGACGGATCTGCTTGCGGCGGCGGCGGCAACTGGTCGCGCGGTCAATATCAAGAAGGGTCAGTTCATGGCACCATCAGAGATGGGCGGCGCGATCGAGAAACTGCGGGCGTCAGGTGCGAGCCAGATCATGCTGACCGAACGCGGAACTTTCTTTGGCTATCACAGATTGGTGAATGACTTTGCGGGAGTCGGGGAAATGCTGACGATGGGCGTGCCCGTTTGCTTCGACGTGAGTCACTCGACCCAGCGACCTGGCGAGGGATCGACCAGTGGCGGAAATCCTGAGCACGCGCCACTCCTTGCGCGCGCTGCAGTCGCCGCGGGAGTCGACGCGATCTTCATCGAGTGCCATCCCAATCCAGCATCATCCCAGAGCGACCGTGCGACAATTCAACCACTCGATCAGATGCCAGCGCTCCTGCAGCAACTCGCATCGATTCGACGTGTGGTGGCGAACCGATGAAGTGCGACCAATGCGAGAAGGCCGCGATCGTCCATGAAACGGTGATCAAGGGACCATCAGCGACCGAGGTTCACCTCTGCGCAGAACACGCAATCGCCGCGGGATATCCCCTACCCATCGATCAACCGATCGCCGACATCATGCCAAAGCTGGCAGAGATCGCCAAGGTTGAAGGAACGAAATTGAAGGAGCGAACGCAGTCTTGCGTGGCGTGCGGATTGACATTCACGGCGTTTCGGAAGACGGGAATGCTCGGTTGCCCAGCCTGCTATGAGGCGTTCATGCCGATGCTCGAACAGATCATCTCGCGCGCGCAAGGTGGCGCGACGCACCATCTCGGGCAGAGTCCCGATGGCGGAGTCGAGGCAGAGCGCATTCAGATCCTGCGTGCGAAGTTGATGCGCGACTTGGATGCGGCAATTTCGGCGGAGCAATATGAACGTGCAGCGAAACTGCGCGACGAATTAAAGGCGCTGGATTCTCCAGACCCAGCGAAGACACCAGGATGAATCCCGCACAGCCATTTTCCGCAGCGATGTCGCAGATCGGACCGGACTGCGATGTGGTGGTGACGAGTCGAGTACGCCTCGCTCGCAATATCTCGGGGTTCCCATTCCTGCCGCGGGCGAGCAATCCCGTTCGTCAAGAAATCCTGCGCGTCGTTCGTCGCGCCGTCGACCGATGCCCGCGACAAGTTGGCGCGAACGAAGGATCCGAGGGCGGAGGAGGACTTCGTTGGATCGACCTGCCCTCGGCAAACTCGCGCGATCGGATCCTGCTCTCGGAGCGTCATCTGGTCTCACGCCAGTTCGCGAATGCGGAGGGTCCTCGTGCGCTCGCGCTCTCGACGGACGAGCAGTCGAGCGTCATGGTCAACGAAGAGGATCACCTTCGAATTCAGTCCTTGTGTGCAGGATCCAGACTGCCCGATGCCTTCGAGTCGGCGTTCAAACTAGAGCATTCTCTCGCCGAGACGATGAGTTTTTCATTTCACCCACGCTGGGGGTACCTGACGGCGTGTCCGACAAATGTCGGTTCGGGAATTCGCATGAGCGCGATGCTCCACCTTCCAGGCATCGTAATCATGAAGCAAGTCGACCAGGTCAAACGCGCCGCGAGAGACTTGCATGTCGCCGTTCGCGGCTACTACGGTGAGGGATCGGAATCGATCGGTGATTTCTTCCAGTTTTCCAATCAGAACACACTTGGATCACCGGAGAAGCAACTTCTCGAGGAGTTTCACTCGGTCGTGCTCCCACGTCTCATTGGATACGAGCGCGACGCACGCGTCGCGGCAGTCGCTCGACATCACACTCGCATCATGGACATTGTGCACCACGCACTGGGAAACTTGATTTCCCGTTATCACCAGAAAGCCGACGATGCGACCAAGGATCTCAGCCGGGTCCGATTCGGGGTCGTGATGGGATTGCTCCCGATCGATCTCTCACTCGTTCAGCGACTCTTGTTGCAGGTGCAACCAGCCCACCTTTCGATCATCGATCCACGCGCACTCGAAGGCGACCTGATGGAACGGGAAGTTCGCGCGTCGCTCCTTCGTCAGGCATTCGCCCCACCGGAAACCGAGAAGGGATAGCCCAACGACTCAGCCGATGCTCGCCGTGTCCGCGGCGAGAGCGGCTGAAAAATCTTTCTCGGTCAATCCACCCGCATCGTGAGTGGAAAACCCGAGCGTGACCCGGTTGTACTTGATGAGGATGTCGGGGTGATGCTGAGTCCGCTCCGCCTCTTCGGCCACTCGATTCACGAACCGCATGGCGGCGTTGAAGTCGACGAAGTCAAATGTGCGCTCGATCAAAGCCCCCGTGCAGGACCATTTCTGGACGCGGTTCATGCTTGCGACGACTTCAGATGGTGAGAGTTTCAGCGACATCCACCATGGATGCTAGCCACTCATTACAATCGCTCGTTCGTGCCAATCCCGATTGAACATCAGTCACTGCGACGACTTCGCCCGCGCATCGCGATCGTCACGCTCCAAGTTGGATCGACTCACGAGACCGTTGCGCGCGTTCTCTGCTCAAAGTTCGATTTCGACGCTCGGGTCATCGAAAGGCGCGACTGCGTCGAGATCGCGACTGAAGTGCGCGAGGCGCAGGCACTCCTGATGGTCGGCGCACCGACCGTCGAAGACATGCAATCACCCGCGGCGGAAGAGGCGGTCTCGTCGATGATTCCGATCATCGCGCTCTGCGCGGAATTCGGTCCACTTCAAGATCCTCCAGCTGGCGTCTCATTCGCGATCGATCCGGCGCTCGGTCCAGAACACCTCGCCACAGCACTGTCCGCGCTCATCTCGCGACAGCGTGAATTCAACCGCTTGAAACTCGACACGGTCAGCGCCCTCGGATCTTCGGGTGGACTCCGGAGCGAAATCGACGGGATCCAAGAAGAACTCCAATTGGCTGCGAGCGTTCAGCGCGAGTTTCTTCCGCGCGTCCTGCCGACACTCGGTGGCATTGCGTCGGCGGCGCTCTGGCGACCCGCGGCATACGTTTCTGGGGACATCTACAACGTGATGCGACTGGACGAAAACCACCTCGGGGTCTTTGTCACCGATGCGGTTGGTCATGGAGTACCCGCGGCACTTTTGACCCTTGTCATTTCCCGAAGCCTTCCGACCAAGGAGATTACGGAGAAGTCGTACCGAATCATCCCTCCGCGGGAGGCGCTTTCGCTGGTGAATGCGGACATGATGTCGCGCGCGGGTCGAACCACTCGATTCGCGACTGCGATCTACGCCGTCATCGATACCCACACGCATCGACTGACTGTCGCGAGCGCGGGCCACCTCCCACTCATTCGGATCCCGCGCGACGGTCAATGCGAAATCATCCAGACGCATGGTGGACTGCTCGGCGTCTTTGACGACGAATCATTTTCCGAGGAAGTCGTGGATTTGGCGCCAGGCGACAAGTTGCTCTTTTACTCCGATGGATTCGAGCAGGCATTCCCAGAATTAGGGCAGGATCCCGCGGCGCCACGCCTACCCAATCGCAGATATCTGGATGTCTTCAACGAATTCGCGTCGATCGAGCGTCCGAGTGAATTCATCGATCAAGTCAATCTCAGATTAAATGAAGAGTCGCTCGACTTTCCGCAAATCGATGATCTCACGCTTGTCTGTTCGGCCTGGATCGACGACTAGACCACACCCATTCGCCGTGCGACTGCCTGATCGACGAGGCGTGCGATCGCGTCGACCTCGAGGTTGACCCGATCTCCGACCGCCAAACGACCGAGCGCCGTCCTTGAAAGTGTTTCTGGAATCAGGGCGACTTCCAACCAATCGGCGCCTCGACTCGCCACCGTGAGCGAGACTCCATCGACGGTGATCGAGCCTTGTGAGACAACGATTGAAAGCGCGTCGTCATTGACGTGTAGTCGCACTCGACACTGTCCATCGCTGCGATCGATTGCCAAGACTTCTCCAATCGAATCCACATGCCCCTGCACGATGTGCCCTCCCATTGGATCGCCCATCCGGAGAGCTGATTCGACATTGACTGCATCACCAACGCACAGCGATCCAATCGTCGTCATCGAGAGTGTCTGTGCCATCACATCAAATGCGATTTCACCGCGCTGAATCTCGACCACCGTCAAGCAGACGCCGTCGATACTGATCGAGTCACCCGTTCGCGGCGGAATCATCGACGAGCCCGCATCGACGACGAGTCGCCGTCCACACGGCGTAGCGGCGCATTTCACGATGGCCCCAATACCATGGACGATTCCAGTAAACATTGATTATTTCCAAGCCTGCACGATCATCGTTTCAGGATAATAACGAGTGAGGATCTGCCGATAGGACGATCCCTTGCGTCCCATCTCCTGCGCTCCATGTTGACAGAGTCCGACGCCATGCCCGAAACCACGACCTGCGAAATCAACATTGCCCGACGCGATGCGAATCGAACAGTCGGACGACCTCATACTGGTCTTGGAGTCCCCGGCGGCGTTGATCGCACGGCGAAAGTCCTCTGCGTCTATGGTCACTTCTGCTCCTGATCGAGAGCGAATCACGAGGATCGTTGGTCGACCTGCCGAATTCTTGTCAGCGACTGCGATGCTTGAGGGAGGTTGCAAGTCGCTCAAATCGGTGCGGCCATTGGTTCTTCCCCATTCCTGCAAACGGGCGCGAATGGTCGCAAGCGAAATCGACGCCTTCCACTTCGAGACTGCGGTTCCCTCACAGCAGGAACCACGCGGTGTCTCCGAGTTCCCGGTCGAGATGGGTGCGATGTCGTGATGGGGATTGTCCGTCAGCACGCCGAGCGCATTGGCGGGTCGACCTCCGCAACAGCTGGAGTAGTACGCCGGAACGACGACTCCATCGTGGACGAGCACCTGGCCACGTGTCTCCCGCACAGCGTCAATTGCCTTTGCATTTTTCGTCGCGCCAATCCACGCCTGACTCTGCTGTCCAGCAACCATGTCGTAGTGACGGCGACCCTCCCAGCGCGCTTCCTCGACCAGAGCGAAACTGCGTGCGGCGATCGCTTGTGCGTGATAGGCAGCCGCGCACCACGATGGATAAAGTTCCTTCGCGATCACGCCAGGCAAGTAAGTATCCATCGCAACATCCATCACCAGATCGATTTTCTCTGGCGTCCGCACCACCCGCAGTTTCCCTGGCCACGAATTCCCCTTCCAGATGATTGGCTGATCGTTCCCGTGCGGAGCTTGGATCGTCAATTCGCCTTCTCCAATATCGCGCGTCTTCAGTGCCACATCGTCGATCGCGTCGCTCGATGCAGGTCGCGAGCGCCTACTCGGCGTGACGCGCCATCCCGAACCAATTGCCCGGATTTCCACGGGTGCGCTGGCTGTCCACATTTCCCCCTCGCCCGAGAGACTCTCAGAAAGGATGCTGACCCTCCCGCTCGGGTGGTCGATCACGATCGAATCCGATGGCGAGAGCGTGTCGATTCGAATCGCGACTTCGGGCTCGAGGCTCGGAGGCACTGGGAGCGGCCTCGGCGGTACTGGGGCGGGTTTCTGGGCGGGAATCGGAAGGACTGGTGGATCGAGCAGTGGAGGATTGACCGTCGTTGCAGCGACGACGGGCGACTCAACCTCGGTCGATGCCCTCACCAACGCGACTGGCGCGGTTTTGGAAGTGTGCGCGACGATTGGATCGTTCGCACACCCAACGAGCGCGACGAACGCAAGGAGTCCGCATGCGACAGATGCGACAGATGCGACAGATGCGCGACAAGCGCGCACAAGCGATGTGTGGAGGATGTGAGCGAGGTCTTCCATGACCGAAAAGCCCAACCCGTCAAGAAATCAACGAATCACTCAATCGTTCGAAGCGCCAATCCATGGGTCGCGAGCTGCGACTTGATTTCGTCGAGACTGGTCGATCCGAAATTCTTCATCCCCATCAGCTCCGCCTCGGTGCGACAGGCGAGTTCGCCGAGCGTTCGAACCTCGAGCAACTGAACCGCCTTGCGAGCGCGGATGGTCAATTCGAGGCAACTGACTGGTCGCTCGAGAAGCTCTGCCTCAACCTGCGTGCGAAGCTGATCGAGGTACTCGCGACGGTACGACTCTTCGAACCCGCCCTCAAGACCTTGACCCAGTCGCAGTCCGCGCGAGTTAAGCATCGACTTGATTTCGGCAATGCTCGTCTCGCCGAAGTTCTTGAAGGACATCAACTCGGCTTCGGTGACGCGGAGCAAGTCTCCAAGCGTCCGGATCTCCACTTTCTTTAGGCAGTTGCGTGCGCGTGCGCTCAGCTCGAAATCGGTGATCGGCGTGTCGAGAATCGCATTGCGACGGGCGAGTTGTTGTTCGGCATTTGCGTCATACGACATCGTGCGCACCGCGCAAACATCCTTGACATACATGCGCGCGTGAGCGTGATTGGGATAAAGCGCGAGCACTCGACGCAAGCATCGTTCGGCGCGAGGAAGCTCGTCCATGTCCTCGTACAGCACAGCGAGATTGATCAGCGCGTTGACTGGAGGAGTCGGCAGGTAGCAAATTTCCTCGTACAAGTCGATCGCCTCTTCGTCCTCGCCCATGCGATCGAGAAGTCGAGCCAACGCGAAGAGCGTGTCGATCGCTCGGTCGTGCTCGAGCGCGACGCGAAACGAGGCGACAGCTTCGGGACGATTACCGTCCGCCGCGTGACGAACCGCAAGATCGAAGTGTGGCTTCGCTGCGACTGAATTCCCTGGGTTGACTGGCTTTATCGTTGCATTGCTCATTCGCTAAACCTCTTCAAGACCAAATGTATGGGGCCAAAATCTGCACTGCGCATTTCTTGGGGGTCGGCAAGCATACCGCCAATGCCCTCCAAGCTCCAAACGGGGGCACGCGCTCCGTTACGGCGACGTCGCGTGGCGAACGAGCTTGTGGGTTCGCCACGGCCCGCGCTCGAAGCGCCAAGCCATGAACACACTGATGGCGACGATGTAGACCGTCGAGCCAATCCAAGGTCCGAGGGAGCCAAGGTGCGGATGCTTGAACGCAATCCAGTACCCGCCTCCAACGATCACGATCCAACTGAAAGCGACGGTGGCGACTCCTGGCCAAAATGTGTCGCCTGCTCCACGGAGCGCACCCGAATAGACGATGCCGATCGCGTCAAAGGCCTGAAACGTCGCCGCGCAAATCATGATCTTCGCGCCGATTTCGACCACGACCTCAGGCGAGACGGAACCGTCAACGGCGTTCGATGTAAAGATCCGAATCATCGGCTCTCGGAAGATCACCATGAGGATTCCCCACGCCGTCATGTACGCCACCGACATCCAGACGGCTGTGCGTGCGTAGCGCATCGCAAGGTCAGGATCGTTCGCTCCAATTGAACGACCGACGAGAGTTGTTGTCGCGATGCTGAACCCGACCGCGGGCATGAACGAAAGGTGCATATAGCGAAGGACGATCCACCCAGCGGCGAGATGCGTGGTGCCAAATGTTCCAACGATGACCGTCATGAAGACTGACCAGCAGAACATCTCGTTTCCGAATTGGACACTTGCAGGCCAACCGACTCGAATGAGATCCTTGATCGCTGGCATGTCAGGGCGCCACGCAACGCGCGTACCAAATTCCGTTGACATCTCTTTGCCAAAGAAAATGGCGAGGGGAAGCGCGCACTCGCATGCGGTCCCGATCACCGTGGCGAGCGCCGATCCCGCGACACCCATCGGAGCGAGTCCTGGGATCCCCGGAAGTTCAAGCTCTGGAATCCCCCTTTCGCCGAAGATGAAGACATAGTTCAACACGAGATTGACGATGTTTCCGAGAATTGCAGCGATCGTGACGACTTTCGGACGACCGATACCGAAGAAGAAATTGTTGATCGCTTTGCCAACGAGTGTGAAAACGCCCCCGACGATCAGGATTTGCGAATAGTCCAGTTCGAGTTTCTCGAGGAGCGGTTCATGCCCCATCCATGAGAATGCCAGTGGAAACAATAGAAAACCAGTTGGAATGAGGATGAAAATCCACGAACCGATTGCGAGCCAGATACCGCTCCAGGCATAGCGAGCGACCGCGGCCAGCTCGCCCGCGCCGACACTCTGCGCGACAAATGTGTTCACGAGCGAGATCGCCCCGATGAGAACCGCAATCACCGTCCAGGTCCAGACTCCGCCGTTACCTTGGGCCGAAAGTTCGACCGGACCGAGCCGAGCGACCATCATGCTGTCCACGAAC
This sequence comes from Singulisphaera sp. GP187, assembly GCA_945868805.1. GTDB lineage: Bacteria > Planctomycetota > Phycisphaerae > Phycisphaerales > SM1A02 > F1-60-MAGs104. The sequence goes on along the minus strand of CAMBMO010000022.1, from coordinate 25,850 downwards.
TGCATCATGGTGTAGCTCATCATCGTGATGACAGTCGGCCACGCGAGCGACCACACCTCGCTCGCAGATCGAACCGCAGACTTCACTCTTTGAATCGGCATGTTGGAGTAATCCTGATCGTGCTTGTTCTTGCCTGACCTTGCCTGATCTTGCCTGACCTTGCCTGATCATGCCTGATCTTGCCTGATCATGCCTGATCATGCCTGATCTTGCCTGATCATGCGAAGTCGATGCGCGAGACTAAATTTCGACGGTCACCATGTCGCTTGCGCGCGCATGTGCTAAAGGCGGATGACGAACTTGATCCGCAAAGATTTCGAGTCCACGCACAGCCGACATTTCGAGTCGCGTGCGCGCGGCATCGTAAATTGCCGCAGGAGAACCAGTCAATCTCGTCGCGAGGTCGAGAGCGATCTGCCCCTCGCACTTTACGAAATCGACTGGCGATATCGCGCGCTCAAACGACTGCAAGCGATTCTTTGCATTTTCGAAGGTGCCTGACTTCTCGACCCAAGTCGCGACGGGAAGAAACGTCTCGGCCAATGAAGTCAATCGATTGGGAAGCGTGTCGAGAAGGACGAATCGGCGCACCGCGAGTGCGCGGGCGAGGGGCTCGTCGACCCACTCGCTAGGATAATTTCCGGTCACCAACGCGACGCTCGATCCAGCGCTCGTCAGTGCAGCCAAAAATTCGTTTGCGTCGCAAACCGATGGTGCCCCGGTTGGCCGGCGAGCTGGCGCAGTGCCAGCAAGCGCTTCGAGTACGCGGCGAACGCCACGCGCATTCGGTGCCTTCTCGCAAGAAATCGTGAAGCCTCCATCGAGCGTCCTGTCCTCGCCTGATTTCGGCACTGGACCGACTCCGAGCACCGCTGATGGATCAATTGACAGGATGGCGCGACCGAGCAGAAATGCGTCCTCGCATGAGAGCATCGGACTCGCAAGGAACGCGATGCGACCATTGCGAGATCCAGCCTGGAGGACATCAACTGCTCGGCTCATTGTCGCGTCCCACGCAGCCGCAGGGTCAGCTCGATCGAAGGACACGGCGCCACGAAGCGCAGGCAGAGTCAGGCGATTCTCGGAGTGAACGAACTTCCAGCCGTAGCGAACTTCATCGGTGATCCACCACTGATTTACTTCGAGGTTTGTGCGAGGCTTGATTCGATAGACGACACCCTCGTTGTGCTCGATCGAAATGTTGTCGCCACTGGCGGTGATTCCATCGATCGATGGCGTCTTCTTCAGAAACCAGACACGTTGCTGAAAGAGGAAATCCTTGTCAAGAAGCGCCCCCACGGGGCAGAGGTCGACGACATTCCCCGAGAGTTCGTTGTCAAGCGCGATCCCGGGAAAGACATCGATCATCTCGGTGCCGCCACGACCTTCGACCATCAACTCGGATGTCTTCGTCACTTCCTTCGTGAACCTCACGCAACGAGTGCACATGATGCAGCGATCGCTGTACAGCAAGACATGCGGTCCAACATCCTTCTTCGGATTCTTGATCTTGTCTTCTTCGAACCGCGAATGCGATCGACCGTACTCGTACGAATAATCCTGCAATCCGCACTCCCCCGCCTGATCGCAGACAGCGCAATCGACAGGATGGTTGATCAGCAGATATTCCATCACCGCTTTCTGATTCGCCTCTGCCTTGGGAGTGAGAGTGGAGACGACCATCCCCTCGGCGGCCACGGTATGACAGGTGGGCATGAGCTTGGGAATCAACTCAAGTTGTCCCGTCTTGTGATTGGGCTGCGAAATCTCCGCGAGGCAGATGCGACAGTTCGCCGGCACGGACAATCCAGGGTGATAGCAATAGTGGGGAATCTCGATCGCGTTGTCGATCGCGACCTCGAGGATGGATTGACCCTTTTGGAACTCGAGCAGAACGCCGTTGATTGTCAGGTTTGGCATCGGTAAGAACGCGTCGCGCGGGTCAGCATCCTATCGAGCTCTCAGGAGTTTGGAATGCTTGCGCTTGGTGACTGAAAGGCGAGTGACACGCGATAACACGACACCGGAAGAATTCGTGGGGGTGCTACCTCGTAACGAATTCGATCTCAGCCGCACCCGACCGAATGTCGATCCGGCGCACCTCGACACTTCGACCATCGCCGAGTTTGAAGAGGCGTGGAAGCAGCAATTTATCGGCGGCGACCCCCTCGAGCCAACGACTCGCCAGGCGCGCCCCATCGGGTATCGGGAGCATGCCGACCGCGCCCCAACCCGGGACGAGTCGGATTCCGCCCGCTTCGACGATCATCTCGAAAGAACCGCTCCAGATACGACCGTCCATCTCTATGAGAATCGTCGCGCAGTCACGGTCGAATCGCAGACGCGCGGTCGCGCCTTCGATCGGCCAAGCAAGTGTCGGATCGTGGTCCTTCCACTGCGGCAGTCGGCAGGCGATCCACGCGTTGACGTCCAAGTCCTGGATTCGGATCGCCCATGAAGCGCCGGGATCGCGGACTCGAGTGATTGCGGCGGCGAGGTTCTGCTCGAGGTCGCATCCCCGGCGATCGCTCTCGGGGTCGTCGCGAATCGTCTCGGCAGCAATCCATCCAGATGGTGAGAGCGATGCGAGGATCCATCCCGCGCCCCAAAGAATTGCGAGTCCCAACGCGACCAACGCCAAGATTCGGATGCACCCGGCCCGCGATTTCCAATTCACGCCCACGCTATTCAGTGAACGCGGTCACGCAGACCGTGTCGTTCTGGCCGCCGAATCCGAACGAGTTGGAGAGACAAGTTCTGACCTTCGCTTGGCGCGGCGTGTTCGCAACATAATCCAGATCGCATTCCGGATCAGGGGTTGCATAGTTGATCGTGGGTGGCAGCATCCCTCGGTGAATCGCCATGACACATGTGATGAACTCGACGGCGCCAGCCGCGGCGATCAAGTGTCCCAGCATGCTCTTGACCGAACTCATCGGAATATCCTTTGCAAGATCGCCAAAGACTCGCTTGACGGCGAGAGTCTCGATCGAGTCGTTCTCCTTCGTACCAGTCCCGTGCGCAGAGATGTAATCAACCATGGGGCGTCCATCGTCTCCACGAGCGTGTGGATCGATTCCCGCCTGCGAGAGTGCCTGCAACATCGCTGCGGCCGCGCCACGACCAGTTGGTTCGATGTCGGTGATTCGATAGGAGTCCGCGCTCGAACCAAATCCGATCAGTTCGGCCAGTGGCTTCGCCCCTCGTGCGCGAGCATGTTCGAGCGTTTCGAGAATGACCATTCCAGCGCCCTCCCCCATCACAAATCCTCCTCGAGTCAGGTCGAATGGACGACTCGCCTTGCACGGATCCCCCGTGCTTGTACTGAGCGCAGTCAGTCGGTTGAAGCCTGTCACTCCCAGCACATGGATCATCGTGTGTGCGCCACCAGCGATCATCACATCAGCCTCGCCACCGCGCAGAATGCTCGAAGCTTCGCCAATCGCTTGCGTGCTTGCTGCGCATGCGGTCAAGCAGTTGTATGCGGGCCCTCGAGCGCCAAACTCGCGTGCGATGTGTGCGAGCGGCATATTGGGCTCTTGTTCAATCTCGCGTGCGGCCTGCATCAGCTTGTGACCGAGCTCAGCCCACAGCACGCCGTCGGTCTTTCCGCGAGCCGCGTCCCAGGCGCGAAGATTCGTCGCAAGATAATTCGGCGTATCGATCACTCCCTCTCCCGCACCGAGGTACATGCCAACGCGACGCAAATTGCGCGCTGGTTTGACATCGAGTTCTGCCTGCCGCCACGCTTGCGCAGCCGCACCGAGGGCGAACTTCGAATTGATCCCTGCAGTCGCATGTGCAGATGGATCCTTCAAGAGTGGATTCACATCGAAGTCTTTCACTTCCGCCGCGAATGACGTCGGGAAAGTGCGCGCATCAAATCGGGTGATCGGAGCCATACCTGATGCGCCACGCATCAGGGCGGACCAGACGGTCTCGAGATCGTGCCCAAGCGGAGTGACCCATCCCATCCCGCTCACAACGACTCGCTGGCTTGGCGAGATGTCTTTCCTCGCGCTCATGTCACTCTCCGCAGTACGAGGGCTGCACTCTGACCGCCCATGCCCGTGGTTGTCACCAGAACTGCGCGAAGCGTTGCAGAACCTGTCGACCGTGCGTCGGCATCGACACCCAATGCAATGGATCCTGTTGTCGACAGGCGTGCAGGAAGTTTCTGTTCTCGAATGCACTGCGCCGCAACGCAGACCGCGAGCGCACTCGCACCCGCCCCACAGATTCCAATCTGTGGCGCGAGCGTAATGAGTGGAATCTTGGCGAGTCGATCTCCCAAGCACGATCGAAGCGCCTTCGCTTCAGCCGCGTCGACATTTGCGATTCCGCTGCCGAGCGGGACGATTGCGTCAATTTCCGTTGCCGAAATGCCCGCATCTTGCAGTGCGCCTTCGATCGCCGCCGCGATCTCGTCGGACGATCCCGAGAGGTCGACGCCCACAGTGTCTATGCAAGCGCATTGACTCGCTGCGAATCCCGCCACTTCCGCGAGAACCAGAGCGCCTCGTCCAATCGCACTCTCGAATGCCTCGGTGATGAGGATGCCACCGCCTTCGCCGAGCACTGTGCCTCCAGCATGCGGATCGAATGGTCTCACGGCTGCCACACCATCGGCGCCCACTGGTACGGGCGCGAGGCGATTCGCAAATGTTTGACGCAGCAACCCCATGTAATTGACCTTGCTCTCTGCGCCACCGGAAAGACATGCGTCCGCATCGCCCCGGCGAATCACTCGCATGGATTCGCCGATCGAAAGTCCGCCGGAAGCTTCGGCGCAGGTCAATGTGTTGGATGGACCCTGGCAATCGTGGATGATCGTGACATGGCACGCCAGCATGTTCGGCAGATACTTCAGTAACCAGAGCGGCGTGAGATTGTTCATCCCCGTGCGGCCCCATTCGCCTGGATCGAACCCGCCCTCCGCATCGCGACAGGTCAACATGGCGGCGGCCAATTCGTCCGAGTCCGCAGGAATCAGCCCCGCTCCAATGTGGCAACCGACTCGCTCTGGAGCAATCGTTGGCGCAATCCCTTCTGCCGTTGCGCGTGTCGTGAGTCCCGCTGCCTGGACAGCCGAAGCGGCGGCCGCGACTGCGATCTCGATGTCCCGTGCCATCACCTTGGTCGCCTTTCGATAACTCTTCGGGACGATCGCCCGAATGTCCAACTGTTCAGGCGTGATCATCGATGCGACCGTCGTGATGAACCCACTTGGATCGAATGTCGAGATCGGGCGGATCGATGAAGCACCCTCACAGAGTCCCTTCCAGAGTGGATCCATCCCAATGCCGAAACCCGACACGGGACCGACTCCTGTAATGGCGATTCGTCTCGATGACTTTGGCATGGCGAGCGGGCGAGAGTATCGAAAAGTGGCGCGCCCGAGCGGATCGGTGGAGCGAGCCGTCACACCCGACGAGCGACCAGCAATGCCATCTCGAGCGCCTGTTCGTAGTTCAAGCGCGGATCGAGCGAGCTCTGATAGGCGCGATCGAGATCGGCTTCGGCCAGCCCGCGCGCCCCACCGACGCACTCAGTGACATCTTTACCCGTCAGCTCGAAGTGGACCCCACCCAGCACGGTTCCCTTCGATTTGTGAATCTCGAACGCTTGTTCCAATTCCGCGAGGATGTGCGAAAACTTGCGTGTCTTTCTCGAGATCGCCTCTCCAGAAAGTGACTTCACGATGACCGATTCGGTGTTTCCGTGCATCGGATCGCAAATCCAGAGCACCGGAATCTTTGCGCGCGTGATTGCATCGATGTATGCAGGGAGCAATGCGGCGATCTGGTGCGCACCCAAACGATGGATCAAGGAGATTCGCCCCGCTTCACGACCAGGATTCAAGCGCTCGCAGAGGGCGACAAGTTCATTCGGACTTCGATCGCTCGCGACCTTGATCCCGATGGGGTTTTCGATACCCCTAAGGTATTCGACATGCGCCCCGTCGATCTTTCCGGTTCGTGCGCCGAGCCAAGGGAAGTGCGTCGAGAGGTTCCACCAGCCACTGCGACGCGGGACGACGCGTGTTTGCGCCGATTCGAGGTCGAGCAGAAGACACTCGTGGCTCGTGAAAAAGTCGAGACACTGCGTCTGATCGAGGTGCCGGTCCTCAAGTGACTCCATGAATCGGATTCCCGCCCCGATCGAATCGACAACGCGCTTGTACTCCTCCGCGAGTGGCGAGTGAGCGACCCAGTCGAGATTCCAATGCTCTGGATGGTGCAAATCGGTGAATCCGCCATCCAAAAGTGCGCGAATGAAATTGAGGGTCAGCGCCGAGCGTTCATAACCACGCAGAAGCAGTTGAGGATTCGGCGTGCGCGCACTCTCGGAAAACTCCGGACGATTGACATTGTCCCCGCGAAACGACGGGAGTGCGACGCCATCGCGAACTTCGGCCTCCGCTGACCGTGGCTTGGCGTACTGACCAGCGATGCGACCGATGCGGATGACTCGCTTGTGCGACGCATGCGTCAGAACGAGACTCATCTGCAAGAGGATCTTTAACTGGTTCGTGATTGATGCCGACCGGCAGTCCGCGAAGCTCTCGGCGCAGTCGCCGCCGTGCAGAAGGAATCGCTCACCCCGCGCGGCCTCCGCCAACTGCACTTTCAGGGTCGCGACTTCCCCGCTTGTGACGAGCGGTGGAAGATTCTTGATCTCCTCAATGACGAGATCCACAGCTCGAGGATCTGGCCACGGCACCTGCTGACTCGCGACGAGGGATTTCCAAGAGTTTGGTTGCCACTCGATCATTCGTTGGAAGACTATCGAGAAGGCGATCGAGTCGGCGATCGACGAACCGCATTCGCGCTCGGCACGCCCGACAACGCACGGGCGAGGCGCAACTCTTGTCGCGACCGCGATCGATCAATCAGGGAAGTACGGGCGACAGGACTTGAACCTGCACGAGTTTCCCCACTGGAACCTAAATCCAGCGCGTCTGCCATTCCGCCACGCCCGCGTCTGAACACCTTCGTAGGATGATAGCCATGGCCTTTCGTGAAACTTGTGCATTCAAGTGCTTTCCGCTGATCGCGCGACTCGTGCTGTTCGCAGCTCTCCTCCCGATCGGATGGCGCAACCTGTACACGAGCGAGGAGTTCTCGATGTCCGATGCGGACCGACTCGTCTCGATCGGGGTTTCCGCAGACGGACTCGACTGGCAACGCATTCAATCGACTGGACTTGGTTCCGCCGAAGCAACCACGACGCTTCCTCAAGGAAATGCACCACGTGTCACCCGCGCTCTCTACCGCGACGCACTCGTTGCCAGTGCAGCTGGTGTTCCCTATCCAGCAATCGTCGCATGGATTATCGCGTTCGTTGAGTTCGGAGGATCGATTCTGCTCGTTGTCGGCGCATTCACTCGCCTCAGTGCGCTCGCAATCGCATGTGTCATCGCCAGCGCATTCTGGACGACCAGTTGGACCCCAATCAGAGAGAGTGCATGGTGGACTATTTCCCAGCCGGACTACTTTCGTGCGTGCGCCCAAGTCGGACTCTTCGTGCTTGCGATGAACATCGTCCTCGTCGGATCAGGAGCGCTGAGCTTCGATGAGATGATGGGAAGACAACCCAAGAAGTCGAGCTCTGGTACGACCGCGAACGCGAAGTCCACTCGGAGAGAGTCGAGATAATCCATGGTGCCGCGACGCCTGATCCCCTGGGCGTGTTCCGGCCTCACCCATGTGGGGCTGGCAGCATTGCTCTTGAGTGTCGGAATCGTCTCGATACAAACCGCGAGCGAATATGAGAGCCAAGTCCTCGGCGACTCGGCACAATTCGCGTTTGAACCTGCACCGATCGAAGCGGTGCTCCTTCCTCGGGCGAGTGTCGTCTCGAATTCGTCGCCCGACGAGACGGGCGAATTCGTGGCCATCGCCAAGATCGCGATGACTCAAGCTCACTCAGCATCTGAAACTGCGTCAGACAGAGTGGTCGCGAGCACCCAACGTAACCGCGACGAATTGATGACGACGACCGATCGGCCCGTGCGTTCGCTCGGCAGTCCGCGCAATACCGTCGCCATCGCAGGCATTCGCCAGACTTCAGCGCATCGCATCGTCTATCTAGTCGATGCTTCGGGTTCGATGATCGGCGCCTACCCCACGGCGGTGCAGGAGGTGCTCCACTCGATCGCACGCCTCAGTGATGAACAGCAGTTCGCAGTGGTCGTCTTCCAAGCGGGCGAGGCGTTTCTCGCGCAATCCGAATCGCTCAGACGTGCCGGACCGACTTTCGGTCGGCAGGGAATTGAACTTCTGGATGGTTGGCTCAACGACTCGATCACGACGGGAGGAAAAAGCGATATCTCAAAGGCGATCCGCGTCGCTGTCGCGCTTCGCCCGGACACAATTGTCATCGTGAGCTCGGGTCTCATGGGGGCGCAGACGCAACCGACGGACCGCGACGCGCTACTGGCCATGCTCGAGAATCTCAATCCGCGAGATGCGCGTACTGGTCGCCGGTCGATTCAGATCGGGTGCATCCATCTGATGGATCCCGAACCGCTTGGCGCACTTGAGGCGATCGCACGAGAGCACGGCGGTCGTGGCTCGTATCGATTCGTCCCACGACTCGTGGAACTGAACGCGGACGGTGACAGTGCGGAGGCGGAAGTCCCCGACGAGACCACAGCGAAACTCGGGCGCGCACTGGAATTGCTGAAGACCGGTCAGGTTGCGAGAGCCCGGACCGAGCTTCTGCGAATCGGACTTGGCGAGCCGCTCCATCACTCGTCGCCAGTAGCACTCGTGAGTGCCGCCGAAATCAGCCTCCTCAACGATCACGATCCCGCCTCAGCCGTTCGGCTCGCCGATTCCGCACTCCGCGGAGCGCGCGCCTTTGGACTCAACTCGACCGCCACTCGGGCTGAAGGCGTCCTCAAAGCTGCCCGAGAGACTCTTCCATCTTCAACGAACCAACCATGAACACACCCACCGAACTTTCGACCACAGTCGACGCAGCCAAGATCTTCTTCATGTCATCGAGCACGATGCCCGATGGTTCCACCCAGATCGAATGGGTCGGTAGTGCGATGATCTGGGTACTCATTGCGATGAGCATCGTCAGCATCGGACTGATTGTGTCGGCACTGCTCGCTCATCGCCGTCGGATCATCATGCCCCAAGGTGTCGCGGAGGCATTCCTTCGCGCAGCCAGCGGCGGATCAACTCTCGAGGCACGGTCGATCGCGGCGGCGAGCAGAAGCGATTTCGCGCGAATCGCCGTCGCGGCGATCGACACACTGCCACTCGGGCGATCAGGTGCTGTCGACGCGGCGGAACAAACTGCGGAAGAGTGCGCAGCAAAGCGCTTTCGGTCGATCGAAATGCTCAATGTCTTTGCGCAAGTCAGTCCGATGATCGGGCTCTTTGGAACGGTCTACGGAATGATCGTCGCGTTCCAAACTGTTTCAGCCTCCGGTGGTCAAGCCGATCCTGCACTCCTTGCGGGTGGCATTGGTACCGCGCTGGTCACCACCTTTTGGGGACTCGTGGTGGCAATCCCTGCCCTGATGACCTATGCGACCGTTCGGAATTGGATCGACGCACTCATCGCAGAAGCCCTCGAAGTCACATTGCGCGCGACCGCGATGGCGGCGACTCGCTCGGGCGTAGCGGAACGCACTCCATGAGCCTTTTGTACTCCCGTGGACCGGCTCGGATCGATGCGAATCTGACACCGCTGATCGACTTGGCCTTTCTTCTCATCGTTTTCTTTGTTCTCGTTGCACGAATGGGCGGAGATCAAGTGCCTCCCGTTGCGCTTCCGGAACCGAGGCATCCCGCAACGACTCCTGCTGGCAGTCGCTCGCGACTCGCCGTCAATGTGATGGCCGACGGAACAGGAACGATCGTCTCGCTTGGCGCAAGGAAATTCGCACGCGATGAGAAAGGGACGAACGATCTCGCGCTCGCGATCGCAGAGAGGATTCGGCTCGATCCGTCGATCCCAGTCGACATTCGTGCAGATCGATCGCTCCGATACGAACTCGTCGAGCCTGCGTTACAAGCGATTTCGCGAGCGGCGTCGCAAGTTGGATCGCAGCGCGTGACGATTCGGGTCTGCGCGATCGAGCGGGATGATCTCGGTCGAGAGGCGACGGATCATGAATAGGCGTCGCGCGGCAGAGGGTTTCACGATGCGCCTCGCGATGACTCCGATGATCGACGTCGTCTTCCTATTGCTTGTGTTTTTCGTCTGTACGGTTCGGTTCGAGCGAAATGAAGCTGTCTATCGACTCGACCTACCGATTCGAGGATCGACCGCAGACCCGCTCGCACTGCAAGATGCACCCTTGCAGGTCTTCGTCGGCGAGCGAGTGGGAGATCAGTGTCCGATCGAAATTCGTGCGGATGGAGTGCGCCGAGAGACAAAGGACTTCGATGCACTCGCGATCACGATGACCCAATTGCGTCGGAAGGCTGGAACGAACGAAGGACTCTTCGAGTCATCTCACCCTATCTTGATCGTTCCATCAGCTGGATCGCAGTGGCAGGACGCTGTCGAGGGATTCAACGCCGCTGTGCGAGCCGGGTACGCAAATATCGGATTCACGCAGTCCACACCATGATCGATCTCTTGTCCAGACTCGCGCTCGTTGCGTCCAGCGTGATCGCTTTCGGAGGCAACGCCTTTTGCCAGGGTGGGACCCCTGTCAGCCCGAAGTCACAAGAGAAGGCACACGATGATTCGACGATCAACGCGATTCGAGAAGAGCAGTTCTTACGCGGTGTCGGCGATCTCGGTCTCGCGCGCGCGCTCGACGACCTCGAGAGCACCGAGCCATCCGGCGACTCGCGGGACACGGCGACGGATCGGCTTCGCGCGATCGCTCGGTGGAGGATGACGCTCAAGAGTCCATCGACTGAACTCGCGACGCGCTTCGAAGCATTGAACCAGTTACGAACTGTCCGCCAAGCGCTGATCGAATCGCGTCTTAAGGACCCTCGCACGATCCTCTGGCTCGCCGATGGTGCCGAAGATGAATTCGTACTCGCATTTCTCGGCCTCGAGGGAGGAGCGGAAGCAATTGCGGGATCGCAACTGCCCGTGGTTCTCTCCCGAGCGAATGCATCAATCGACCGAATCGAGCAACAAGTCGAGCGGGCCACCGAAGCTCTGCGGACGACTTCGCGCGACACGGTCCCACCAGGATCGCGATTGGCGGTGCAACTCGACGACGATGAGAACGGGCGCTTGCCCATGCTGTTGGCCGCGGCACGCGCACTTCGACTCGCGATCGACCGCACTCAGCACGACCCGACGACGACTCGCGACCGACCGATCGAGGCGATCGCGCTCCTTAAGACGATCTCGAATGCACGTGCAAAGATTCCCGCGCGGCTGCGTCCCGAGTCGGATCTCGCAGAAGTTGCGGCTGCTTCGGTCGCTGCTCAATCCGAGAGTGCTCGCCTCGGGAGTGTGCGTCTGGCCGTCGCCAACGACCCAACCCTGACAACGCTCGCGCGAATCTTGCTAGCGGACTCTCTCGTTCGTGAGCGTCGCGGCGACGAAGCACTTCGACAACTGGACTCGCTCCTCGAAAACCGCGACTTTCCGACTGCACTGCGTCTGCTTGTCGGCGATGCGGTGGTGCGAATCCGAATCTTTCTGGGTAAGTCTCCTGCCACTGAAGCCACGCTCAATGTCTGGATCGTGGCGCTTCGAAGCGCGCAGAGTTTCGAAAGAGCTGGAGTTCGCCTCGCAGTGCTCGAGCGCATCGCTGGAGTGCTCCGGGGTGAACGCGTCGAGGGAGTCCTCCCCCCATTGGCGACGATTGCACGCGCACGCGACGAACTCCAAATGGACCCACGATCGGTCGACGCGATAGCCACGCTTCATGCACTCGCCAAGCAGACAACTGATCTCGACGCGCAGGCCGCATCAATCGTCGTTCTCGCGCAGACGCACTCGCTCATGGCGGATTGGCCAGCCGCCGCAGATGACTACCGCCGATTCGCCGAGATCGCGCCTCAGGAGCCACTCGCGCTCACCGCCGCGCAGGCGGCCCTCGATATCGAACTCGCGCTTGACCGAGCGAATCCGAGCGCCCGAGATGGGAACTTCGAGCAGTCGCTCACCCTCGCGGTGACACGATTCGCCGAGCTTCCATCGCGACCAAATTCGATCGCGCAGTTAGAAGCGTTGAAGACACGACAACTCATCCAGAGAATCATGTCCCAACCGAACGCGCCGTCTGCACAAAACATTGACGAACTCTCCCAGGCGACCGCGCGACTTGAAGAGGCGCAGAAGTCCGCGCGAAGTATGGGACTCGATCCCGGCCCTCGTGTTGCAGCCACGATCGTGACTGCAAATGTTGCGGCGGATTTCATCTCTGCGAACGCCGAGTCGGCCGTGCGCGCGATCGAGATCCCAACGCGGGAACAGTGGAGCGAGTGGACATCGCACGACGCACAGCGCATCTTGCGCCTTCGACTCGAACGTGCGGCGCGCCATGGAAATCCGCGGCGAGAGGCACTCGAACGAGAATTGGCGACGCTACCGGAGAGCTTCATGACGAACGACCAACCCATCGCGCTGAGGAGTCTCGTCGACTTGACGACACGACTCGTCAACCTCAGTTCGACGCTCTCCGCCCAAGGGCTTCCGGGCTCGACCGCCATGGCGCAGCGTGCGCTCGACGCAGTCGATGCGTGGGAGGCGCTCGGGACAATGAGAAACGCGCCCCATTCGCCCGATTCGTCGCTCACCGAATCGCTCGCTCGATTTGCCGCCGATGCCGCGTTTTATGCACACTCATGGGACGACGCGATCGCGCGCTCCGAATCAATTGCGTCGGGATCTTTGGTGACGATCGACGACATCCGACGACTCGCTGAATCGCTCTCGCTCGCGGCAAGCGCTGCCGATCAAGCAGGCGAGACAGCTCGGCGGGACGCACTCCGCACACGTGCCATGACGAGCGCTCGCGATCTCGCCTTGCAATCCATGCAAGGATCGAGAGAGTGGTGGATCGCGCAAGTCATTCAACTGCAGATCGCGCACGATTCCGGACGAGGAGGAGAACCTGTTCAGGCGCGCCTCGCACGGCTCCGTGCAATCGACGAAACTCTCGGAGGCGATCCATTTCGAGGCGCGCTCGAGAAACTTTCGAGATCCGCAGAATCGATTGAACCGTCCCGAGATCGACTCGTTCAATAACCGATTTGCCGAAGCTCATTTCGAAGAATCGCCGCAAGCGCGTAGTTCTCCATTCGCACTGCGTACGCAAGCCTTGATTCGAGATCGACGCGCTGACTCGACGGGAGCTTTGGCACGAGGGAATCCCTCATCGCCCACAGGATGGACCCTTCGACGGAACCAGCGTTCGCCGACGTAGACCCAACTCCGGACTGCAAGTTGGCGAGCCCTCGGTCGATCGCGCCAATCGCTCCATGCGTGTCCCCCGCCCGCAGGCACAACGACGCCTCCGCCCTCGTTCGCATCAAGACAACCGCGAAGCGAATGGATTCGAACGGGAGAAATTCAGACTCGTTCCTTGCCCAACCACGCACCCACGCGATCGCGCTGGCATTGCGATCGCAGTCGCGGATGACTGACGCATACTCTTCGAGCATGAGGTAGGCCGACGCCCGCTGGTGATAGAGAAGGACCTCGATGCGGAGCACTTCGCGATCCCCTGGGGATGGCGATTCTTCGCGATCTTTCCATGCGTCAAACCACGACTCGAACCCCTCGGGGCGCCTCCCATCGGGTCGACCCTCTAGTCCAAACTGAAGGATTCCAGCCTCCAAGCGAACTTGAATAGACCTTCGATCCCCGATTCCGATCATGAATCTGGCGTGGATGCGATCCGAGGCAAACTCCCATCGTGCCAGGATCGGGGAGAGGTCGTCCTCTGGTGTGCTTGCAGAATCGTCCACCAAGTCATCATAGAAAACCAACCGAAGGACGAACAATCAGGTCTGGCATTTGGGTACCTTACCCCTCTACCATGAGAGGTTCGCATGGCGAAATCTGAAGTTCAAACAGAAATCCAAATGTATGTGCGCGAGATCAGTCTCGTCGCATTACTCACGCCTGCGGAGGAGAAAACCCTCGGCTGGGCGATCATCAACGACAATGATGTGGCCGCGAAGGAGCGGATGATCACCGCAAATCTCCGTTTGGTCATCGCGATTGCAAAGGGCTACATGAATCGTGGAATCTCTTTCCCTGACCTGATCGAGGAGGGGAATGTCGGTCTGATCCGCGCCGTCGAAGGCTTTGACCCCGCACAAGGTGCGAGATTTTCGACGTACGCATCGTGGTGGATCAAGCAATCCATCAAACGGACGTTGCTCAATGCGACCCAACCGATTCACATTCCTGCGTACATGATCGAGTTGATCAGTCGTTGCAAGTCGGCGTCAAAGATGCTCGAGGAGAAGCTCGGACATCCTCCTTCGATGCAGGAGCTTGCGCGCGAGATGCAAGTTCCGCTGGGAAAGTTGCAGATCATTCGACGTGCGCTTCGGGCGCACAACACGCCGAACCAAGTCATCAGCCACAACGCAGACAGCGATGTTGCGGACTTTGCTGATGTCTTCGAAGACACAACATCAAAGAACCCGACCAAAGTCGTTGAAGAAAACGAGATTCTTCGGGTGATCACTGGGCTCCTCGACACGATCGACTCTCGAGAAGCAGAAGTTTTGCGACTGCGATTTGGAATGGACGGAACCGAACCTCTGACTCTCAACGAGGTCGGTCTTCGCGTTGGATTGACCCGTGAACGCGTTCGCCAGATCGAAGTCGAAACGCTTGCTCGACTCGGTCGCCAAATCGGAAGCAATCAGTCGTTGGCGTTGCTCTTCCGGTCACCCCCGACTGGTCCGAAGCACGAATCGACTCCTCCACATACGAGTGCAACTGCGCAACCTTTGACAGAGTTGCTCTCGTCAAAGCATCCAAGCAAGTACTCAGGAAATATCCCGAGCAAGATCCCGAGCAAGATCCCGAGCAAGATCCCGAGCGAGGGCATGCCGAATCCGCCGACGAACTAGCTCTGGCTCGTCTTCAGACTTTCGCAGTCGCCCGAACGATCGGCCGGAGGAACGGCAACGGCTCAACCACCGCGCCAACATTTGTTCCTCGAAGATCCACTTCGAGATTCGTACCGACAGTTGCCAATCCTGCATCGACGAATGCCATCGCGATTGGCCGATCAAATGTCGGCGAGAGGCAACCACTCGTCACTCGCCCAACCACGGTTGCGCCGTGAAGAACGTTCATTCCCTGGCGTGCACTTCGACGACCTTCCAAGCCGAGACCTACGAGCTTGCGAGCCGGTCCATCTTTGGAGATTCTCTCAAGCGCGCTCTGTCCGATGAATCGGCCGATGCGCTCGTCGTCGGAACCCTTGTCGACCTTGACCGCGAACAAGAGTCCCGCCGAGATCGGGTCAGTCTCCTCATCAATTTCATGTCCGTACAGCGGCATTCCTGCTTCCATTCGGAGCGTGTCCCTCGCGGCGAGACCAATCGGGCGGATCGGACTCTGCCCGCTCTTGACATCCTTGAGAAACATCCCCATCGCGGCACGTGCCATCGTCGATCCGAGGATCACTTCGACGCCATCCTCGCCCGTGTACCCCGTGCGACTGACGATCAACTTCACGACGATCAAACTTTTCTGGACGAACCGATAGCGCTTCAGCGTCAAGACTTCGCTCGAGAGTGCGCCAACGATCTCCATCGCCTTTGGTCCTTGAAGTGCGACCATCGCTGTCGACTCGGTCTGATCCTCCAGCTTGAAAATCATCTCTCCCCGGACTGCGGCGAAATGCGCGAGCAACTTCGCTCGGTTCGATGCATTGCAGACCATCAAGTACTCCGATTCGTCGAAGCAGTAGACGATCACATCGTCTAAGCAGCCTCCCTTTTCGTTGCAGATGATTCCATACCGGCACTGACCAACCTGCATCCCAAAGATCTGGCGAGTGCAGACCGAGTCGAGAAACTTGCGCGCGTGACGTCCCGAGAATCGAAGTCTCCCCATGTGCGAGACGTCAAAGAAACCAGCAGCAGTTCGGCAATGTCGATGCTCCTCAATCACGGACCCGTACAAGAGTGGCATGTCCCAACCGGCGAAATCGACCATCTTCGCGCCATGCTCGACATGGAAGTCATGAAAGGGAGTACGGAGGAGAGTGGCGTTCATTTCGAAAGGCTAGCGTACGAATCTGCTCTCCATACTCTGTTACGCGAGGTTCGTGCGATGGGTACCCTCCTCAACTCATGGCGGCACGCTCCATACGCTCGATCGCGCGCTTGATCAGCGCGACTTCCGGTGCGATCCACCGAGGGGCATGTTGCATCCTTCTGGTGATTTCTGCGACCGCACTTGGCGCTGGGACGCTCAACCTCGACGACGAAAGTCTGACCGATCGACCGATCTCGGAAGTCGTGATTCAGGGACTCAATCGCGTCACCGAACAGGAGATTCGAAACAACCTTCGGATCGCGACGGGGCAACCCTTCGAATCGAAGGCGGTCAAGGATGATGTTTCGACCCTCTACCGATTGGGGCACTTCGATTCGGTCACCGCCGACGCCGAGCTCCTGCCCGACGGAACGGTGCGCATTCGATACATCCTGGTGGAGCAACCGATCATCAAGGACATTCAGGTCGTCGGAAACAAGGTCGCTTCCGACCAAGAACTCCGTGCGGTCATCGGGCTCTATCCCGGCGGACCGCGCGACGACTTCCTGCTCGAGCGTGCGGTCGAGAAAATCAAAATTCTCTACCGAGCCAAGGGCAATTACATGGTTGAAGTCGAAGTCGACGAAACCCGATTGCTCGAAACTGGAATCCTCATATTCCGAATCGTCGAGGGACCGCGCGTGCGGATCCGAGAGATCATCTTTTCAGGCAACGACCGATTCGATACAAATCAACTCGGCGCGCAGATCAAGACCAAACCATGGGTCTTCGTCTTCTCAACGGGCAATCTCGACCAGGACTTACTCATTGACGATGTCGCGGCGCTTGACAAGTTCTACAAGGACCGCGGGTTCATCGATGTGCGTGTCGACAAACGCGTCGAAATCTCCGCCAGCGGAAAAGAGGCAAAGGTTGTCTTTGTCATCAGTGAAGGGCGCCAGTATCGATTGCGATCGGTCAAGGTCGAAACCTCCGACGGCGCTGAACGCGACAAGCCGCGCGTACTGCGTACCGAACAGGTGCTCGGACTCATGGTGATTCGACCGGGTGATTCGTTCACTATGGACAAGGTCGAGGCGTCCACCAAGGCGGTCACCGAGGCGTATCAGACGATGGGATATGTCGATGCGAGAGTCGATCAAACATGGATTCGCATCGGCGAGGAACCAGAGGTCGACATGATCCTCACAGTGCGAGAGACGACCTCAGTCATCGCAGGACTCGTGAGGATCCAAGGCAACTACATCACCAAGGACAATGTTGTTAGGCGCCGGGTCCGCATTCAGCCAGGTCGCCCGCTCGACGGGCATGAGCTCGATCTTGCGAAACGACGACTTGAATCATCGGGACTCTTCAACGCCGCGACCGTCACACCGCAAGCTGCGGAACCCGATAACGCAGAGGTTCGGGACGTCCTTGTCGAAGTGAAAGAGCGAAATACCGGAAGCGTCAACTTTGGAGTCGGCGTTGGGAGCGACTCTGGATTCTTCGGGACCGTCTCGCTCAACCAGCAGAATTTCGACATCGCTGACACTCCGCAGACCTTGGACGAATTCGTCAGCGGTCGCGCATTTCGTGGCGCGGGGCAAAGCTTTTCGATCGCCATCGCCCCTGGTATCGATGTCAGCAACTACTCGATCAGCTTCGGCGAACCCAATTTTCTCGAGAGCGACTACGGATTTGGATCCAACATCCTTTATCGAAATCGCGTCTATGAAGATTATGTCGAAGAGCGCATTGCGACTTCGTTTGGTCTCTCGCGAACATTCGGCGATATGTGGACGGCGTCCACGCGCATTTCGCTTCAATCTGTGACACTCACAGAATTCGACCAAGACACGCCCAGAGAAGTCTGGGACGACCGAGGGCCTGCATTCATCAACTCGGTCGGAATCGCAGCTGCTCGCACAAACTTTGACAACCAGATGCGACCGAGTCGCGGGTCGCGGCTCGAGGCGGACTTGGCATTTTTCGGGGCGATGGGTGGCTCATATACCTTTCCAGTTGCCACCGCCTCGTACACAACTTTTCTCCCGCTCAGCGAAGACTTCTTCGGACGCAAGAGTGTGCTCCGGCTGAACACAAGCGCCGGATACATTTGGGGTGGCAACGCGCCCGTCTCGGAACGGTTCTATTTGGGAGGTCGATCACTACGCGGATTCGTCTTCCGGTCAGTGAGTCCGTTGAGCAAGTACAAGATCGGACCTGACCCGCCAAACACCAACGAACTCACCACAACGAACGACCAAGTCGACGGCCTCCCCAATGGTGACCCCATCGGAGGCACATTTCGCTTCTTCGCGGGTGCGCAGTATGAAGTACCCATCTTCGACAAATTTATCTCTGGTGTGCTCTTCTGCGACTCGGGAACGGTGACAGATAGCTTCGCGCTCGACCCATATCGGGTCTCGATCGGATGCGGAATCCGTCTGTACATACCGCAACTCGGCCCAGCTCCGCTCGCGTTCGACTTTGCTGTGCCCGTGGTGAAGTACACCACCGACCAAAGCGAGACATTTAGTTTTACGGCAGAACTCCCGTTCTGATTCCCTGCACTTGATTTCCACGAGATCGATCGGAGTTTCGAGTTCGGGAAGTTCTCCCCTACACTAACTTTCCACTACATTTCCCATTGGAGAAGCGCATGCGTCACACCTCAATTTTCATCGCAATTCTGATCGCCGCAACCTGTGTCGCTGGCAGTGCCGCGTTTACCGCTGGCAGACTGAGCGCGTCACCATCGGCCGTCGCCAATGTCGATATCCGTCGCATCCTCGACAAGATCCAGCAACGTGGCGAGATGGAAATCGAGCTGACGCAGATGGCGAACAAGTTTGAGATTGAATTGAAGACGCGCAAGGAGCAAATCGAAGCGCGTGCGCGTGAATCAGATGCGATCACGGATCCGAACGAGCGCCAAACGATGCGAGACGGGCTCGCGCTCGAACAGCTTCAGCTGAAGGAATGGGCGAGTACAAAGCAGGTCGAAGCTGACCGCGAGCAAGCGCTTCGATGGGAGGGTCTCTACCGAACGATCGTCGCGGAAGCTGACAAGCTCGCGCAGTCCGAGGGATACCAGTATGTCTTCGTCTATGACGGGACCGCCGAATTCCAACGCGATCGACGGAGCCAGATGCCTCTCTCCCAACAGGTGATCGAGCAGATTTCTCGTCGACGAGTGCTCTTCGCCGCCAAAGCGGATGACCTGACCGAAAAACTTATCTTGCGAATGAACAACGCTCGGACGACACCCACTGTCGCCCCAACGACAACAAGCGCCAACCCCTAATCCAAGTCACCAGAGAAACCTATGCGAACTCATCATCTCCTTCTTGCGTCAATCGTCCTTGGTGGCGCCCTCTTCGCTGCTGGATTCCCGACCGCACCCGCTGTCGTCGCCTGCGTCGATTTGGAAAAGGTCTATCGATCATTGGATCAGCTCAAAGCAGCCGAAGCGAGGGCGGTCACATTGCGAGGCGAATTAGAGAAGCGGCTCGTGTCCCTCACCGATGCAGTTCGTGCCATGCAGGAGGATTTGGAAAGTTTTCAAGCTGGCACGCCTGCACACAACGATGCAATGGACAAGGCGATCTTGAAGGCTGGGGATCTGAACGCACTGCAGAGCTTCGCGAAACTGAAACTTGAGTCTGAACAGGCGAATTCTGTACGCGAGGCGTACGCAACTATTCGTTCGACATGTGCAAAGTTGGCGAAAGAGCAGAAGATCGATTTCATATTCATTGACGACACCGTCCCTACGATTGCGCCGACAAATCTTGAGGGGACAATGCAACAAATCAACGGTCGGCGGATGCTGTACAGCAATCCATCGCTCGATGTCACCGATTCGCTCATCGAACGGATGAATTCCGAATTCCGAGCGACGAATCCCCTTTCAGGCGGTACGGCTCCAGCGCCTCTCTCAACGCCTTCACCAATTCCCACCCCGGCTCCTACTCCTCCAGCCGCGCCGGTCGGCAAGAGCTGATTCATGCGATTGACTGCTCAAGAGATCGCGACCAAGATCGGCGGAACCCTCGACGGACCTGGATCGATCGTCGTTCACGGGGTCGGCGATCTCCGAGGCGCTACTGCAGAGGATGCGACTTTCATTTCGGATTCGAGTTACGCGCGGATGTGGAGTGATTGCAAGGCGCAGGTCGCACTCGTCTCGAAGGGTGTCGAAGTTCCAGGACACGACCCGAACAAACGGGCTCTCATTCATGTCGAACAAGCTGAGGTCGCGATGATCTCTCTTCTCGAACATTTTGCTCCACCGCCCGAGCTTCCGCCCATTGGCATCCACCCGAGTGCAGTGATCGAGACAAAGGTCGATCCCAAGAGCGAGATACGAATTGGTCCGCTTGCGTGGATCGCTGCTGGTTGCACGCTGGGCCACGGAGTCGTCATTCACTCTGGTGTTCGAATTTATTCAGGAGTCACCATCGGAGAAGGCTCGGTCATCCACGCAAATGCAATCATTCGCGAGCGATGCGTCCTCGGTCGAGGAGTCATCGTTCATGCTGGCGCCGTGATTGGCACAGAAGGTTTCGGCTACCGAGCCTGCCCCGAGGGAAAGGGACTGCTTCGAATACCGCACCTTGGAAATGTCGTCCTCGAGGACGGTGTCGAGATTGGGAGTTGCACCTGCATTGATCGTGGAACATTTGGTTCGACGCGCATCGGTGCGGGTACAAAGATCGACAACCACTGTCAGATCGGCCACAACGTGCAGGTAGGAAAGTCGACGGTGATCGCTGGCCTGAGCGGAATCGCCGGATCGAGCACGATCGGCGAGTGGGTCAGGATTGGTGCGGGATCCGGGATTGCCGATCATCGAAATATCGGCTCGGGCGCTCAACTCGCGGCGAGGACCGCGCTCATGAACGATGTTCCAGCAGGCGAGATTTGGGGCGGAATGCCCGCCCGAGAGATCAAGGTGGAAATGAGGCACATTCTCGCACTTCAGAAACTCTCTCCGGTCGCGCGCGACCTTTTGCGATTGGTGGATGAAGCGAACCGCCGCAAGGAGAGTGCGAAGGCATTCGAAAAAGACCAAGCCAGTCACTCCGCGCAAGAGCACACTCGACAATGACTGGAATGCATCCCGAATCGCCGGGACACTCGCCGGGACACTCGCCGGGACTCCGCGGATTGATTCGCCCCAAGACCGCTGAGCTCTCGATCCCCCAGGAGCGCATGCAGCACACCATCGCGAATTCGACGATCGTGCGCGGGAAGGGACTGCTCCTCGGAATCGACGGCGAACTTGAGTTTTGCCCCGCTCCCACAGGAACCGGGATTGTTTTCGAACGAATCGACCTCAATCCGCCTATCGCAATTCCCGCGCTCATCACGCATGCGGTCTCGCGCCCTCGGCGCACAACACTTCGTGTTGGAGATGCGACTATCGATACCGTCGAGCATTGTTTGAGCGCGATCGTCGGGCTCGGCATCGACAATCTCCGCATTCGCCTTCGCGGACCCGAAATCCCGTGTGGCGACGGATCGGCGTTGCCCTTTTTTGAACCAATCAAGGCGGCTGGGCGCATCGCACAAGACGTCCAACGACATGTTCACCGAATTACGGAAGCAATCGTCATCGAAGAAGAAGACGCGCTCATCGCAGCGCTTCCCTCCGACGAAGATGGCTTTCGCGTCACATACGAATTGGATTATTCCAGCGTCTCGTCGCACATCGGACGACAAAATCGAAACTTCGACTTCGCACGCGACGATTACGCAACCGAGATCGCTCCCGCGCGGACATTCAGTCTGCGATCGGAAGCCGAAGCTCTGTGGGCGGCGGGGATGTGTCGCCACTTGACCCCACGGGACGCACTGGTCGTTGGCGATGATGGACCAATCGAAAACTCGTTCCGCTTCCCCGACGAGTGCGTTCGACACAAGTTGCTCGATGTCATCGGCGATCTCGCGCTCGCGGGAGTCGCATTGCAAGGCAAGATCGTTGCGCAACGATCTGGGCACGAGCTCAATCGACGACTCGCACGGCGGCTCTTCGAGCAGGCTCAAGCGGCATCGCGATCTCGAATCGCCGGCGCGGGGCGCGTGCTCGATGCGCGTGCGATCGCGCGCATCATGCCACACCGCTATCCGATGTTGCTTGTCGACCGCGTCGTGGAAATTGACGGAAATAGACGAGCCGTCGGCATCAAGAATGTGACACTCAACGAGCCTTTTTTCCCTGGTCACTACCCTGGAACTCCAATCATGCCAGGCGTACTCATCGTCGAATGCATGGCTCAGTTGGGGGGACTCCTTCTCTCTCAGACGCTTGAACACACGGGGAAGATCGCTGTTCTGCTCTCGCTCGATAAGGTTAAGTTGCGCAAGGCGGTCACTCCCGGCGATCAGCTCGTCCTCGAGGCGGAGACATTGCGCGCGAGTGCACGCACAGCCGCGGTCCAGTGCCGAGCGTGGGTCCAGGGAAAGCTCGCCGCCGAGGCGCAGATTCGGTTTATGATGGTGGACGCGGAATTCGAATAGATGCAAAAGATTCACCCCACTGCAATCATTGACCCCACCGCCGAGCTCGCGGAATCCGTCACCGTCGGTCCATACTGCACGATTGGGCCACGCGTCCATATCGGCGAAGACTGCATTCTTCGAACCCACTGCCATATCACATCGCTGACTCGAATGGGTCGTGGCAACGAGATCCACCCCTACGCAGTCGTCGGTGGCGATCCCCAAGACTTGAAGTATCACGGCGAGCCCACATGGCTGGAGATGGGCGACTACAACATGATCCGCGAACACAGCACGATTCACCGCGGCACCGGAAATGGTGGCGGAATCACGCGGATCGGATCGCACAATCTCGTCATGGGAAATGTCCATATTGCCCACGACGCGATCGTCGGAAGCCACTGCATCATTGCCAACAATGCGATGCTGGCTGGGCACGTGCAACTTGACGACTACGCGAACATTGGTGGTGGCTCTGGACTCCATCACTTCGTGCATGTCGGATATTGCGGATTCGTCGGCGCCATGTCGCGGGTCTCGAAGGATGTTCCGCCATTCATGGTCGTCGAGGGAAGTCCAGCGTCGATCCGCGGATACAACAATGTCGCCATGAGTCGCATCGGGATGTCCGAGAAGGAAATCGAAGCCGTTCGAGATGCCTATAAGAGGATCTACCGTCTAAGAGGTGGTGCCGGAGTGACGAAGATCGCATCGCTTGTGCGCGACTGGCCGACTTCCAAGGCCATTCGCAGAATCGCAGATAGCGTTCAGGCTGTGAACGATGGGCTCAACGGCCGTTCCCTCGAAAGTAAGCGAACCGACGACAAGCGCGCCGCTCGCGCGACCCGTGGGTAGCCTCACAACAGATGACGAGCCCAGCCAAAGCCGCACGGATCGACGAACTCATGCAAAAAGCGCAGAGTGCGTTGAAGTCTGCGCGATGGTTCGAAGCCGAACGACTCGCGCAGCGCGCGCTTGAACTCTCGCATCAAGTCGGCGATTTCGGCCGGATGAGTCGCATCCTGTTGCCACTTCAAGAGGCTCGTCGACAACGCGTGCAACTCGCATCGGATGTCACTGGAGTCAAGTGGGTGAAGGGCGAGATCACCGAAGATCACCGAGTCGAAGCGGGAATGCACATGCTTGAGCCGCCCTTGGTTGGAGCGGACGCGCGTCGAATCCGATTGACTGCAATTCGCCGGGAAGTACCCGCATTAGTTCTCTGTCGCGAACCATCCACTCAACTTGGACTGGTTCCTGTCGTGGCAATCGGGCTGATGACCATTCGGGCGCGAATCGATCCGCCCGAGAAGCCTGCGAAGCCGACAAAGCAGTGGTTCCTCCGCGCGATCGAACAACTTGGAGACGAGGCCATTCGAATGATCGACACGGGGATGGACGCAGTCAGGCAGGCCGACTTTGCGGTCTCGCTGATGGATTCTTTGCCCGAGCACGAAAAGTTGCACACGACGTTGGTCCAACTCTGCGTTCAGGCCGAAGAGGAAATGCGCGATTCGGCTGAAGCGGAAAATGCCAAACGGGCGGCGAGCAAGGCACGCGAAAGGTCAAAGGGCTAGTTGGTGGTGGCTTCCGCCACCCATGTCACCGTGATCGCGGGAATTCCAGCGATCAGCGCGTCGCTTTATCACAGAATTCGATTTCCGGTCGGGGACCCCGCTGCTCTGATTACCGTTGAGCGCGGGGACGGCGCGTCCACTCGTCGCATCCTGATCCTGCGCGACATCGAGTTAGATCGAGCGCGCAAGCACGCCCACGCCGATGACTTTCACTGCCCAGCCGATTTCACGCCATCCACTGGGCTTTCCGGCGACCGAGAGACAGCAACCGCGCAATCGGTCGCTGAGTGCGTGCGACGAACGGGTGCAACGACTGTGGCGATCGATCGATCGACACCGGCGATCTACTGGCACCAACTCGTGGCCGCTGGATTGCAAGTCTCTTGCGACCCGAGCGCTGGAGTTGCCGATCGCCGGTGCAAGGATGCACAGGAAATCGATTTTCTTCGACAGTGTCAGAAGGACACCGAGGCCGCAGTGCAGATGGCATGCCAGACGATCGCGACAGCTCCAGCGCGCGACGACGGAGTTCTTCTCGGCGGTGGAAAGCCACTCACAAGCCAGCGCATTCGCGAGGCGATTGATGTCTTCTTGCTCCGACGCGGATATCTGAATCCCGAAGCGATCATCGCATGCGGAACAATGGGAAGCGATTGCCACGAGCACGGAAGCGGTGAACTGAAGACGTGCGAGCCGATCATCGTCGATGTCTTCCCGCGAAGTCGTCGGTCGCTCTATAACGGCGATTGCACGCGAACCGTCGTTCATGGGGTCGCGCCGCGGGAGTTGATCAGAATGCACGCCGCGGTCGTTGCGGCCAAACATGCGGCGATCGCAGCGATTCGCCCCGGAGTCACCGGCGAGGCGATTCACGCAGAAGTCGCGCGGGTCATTCGAGAGTGTGGATTCGCCATGGGAATTCCTGCGAGCGAAGAGACATGGGCACAAGCACGGATGACCCACGGAACCGGGCATGGTGTCGGGCTAGAAGTCCACGAGCCGCCGCTCTTGGCGCTCAAAGGTCCCCCGCTGATCGTCGGCGATGTTGTGACCGTTGAACCTGGTCTGTATCAACCAGGACTTGGAGGCGTGCGCGTCGAAGACATGCTTGTTGTGACCGCCAATGGATGCGAGAACTTGGGGACATTGCCAGAAGGACTCGACTGGAGAGTGAAGGCGTAGTTTCCGCACCCTCCTCTTACAAGCAAATCGTTCGAACTGCACCACGTCGTTCTGCCCGTAACCAGAAAGTGACAGAAGCAATCAACTCTTGAAGTGCGAACTCCCGCCAATCATCATCGCTGATCACATTCTGCAATGACCCATGAGATCCAGTATGTCCGAAGCAATTCTGCCCACACAAAAACAAATGACTTGCATGTTGGGGCATCCGGTTGCCGAAAATCCCATTGATCGAATGTTCGATGCGGTCTATGCGCACTACGGATTGCACTGGCAGTTTTGGAAATGCGATGTGCAATCGGAATCCAAAGTTGCTGCCGCTATCGCTGGCGTTCGGGATTTGGGCTTTGCAGGCGCTTGTATCACCGTGCCCTATAAAGTCGTATCTATCCCTCACCTTGATGAAGT
>CAMBMO010000021.1 GCA_945868805.1 Singulisphaera sp. GP187 | reverse complement strand
GCCCCACTTGCCGCCGCGCAACAAACGGGCCGAGCCAGTCGTGGGTCCTGTGGGGTTTGTCACGCTTGCTGATGAATAAGGCCCATACCAATCCTGGCACCACTCCCAAACATTGCCTGGCATGTCATGCAAGCCAAGGGCGTTGGCGTACTTGCCCCCCCCGGCGTGGGTTTGGTTCCCTGAGTTACCGGCGTACCACGCAATGTTGCCAAGCAGATTGTCGTCGTTGAAGCCAGTTGGCTGTGCTGGATAACTGTGGAACGCCGTCGTCGTTCCTGCGCGATATGCATACTCCCATTCCGCTTCTGTTGGAAGACGAATGCCATTCTGAGTGCAGAAAGGCTGAATCATGTTCCATGAGACTTGTTCGACAGGACGCGATGGACTGTCGCTGTAGCCCCCGAAATACGATGGATTGCTCCCCATCTCTGCCAACCACTGCGCTTGAGTCACTTCCGTCTTGCCCATATAAAAGGCACTCAGAGTGACTTGGTGCGTCGGGCTTTCGTTGGGACCACAGCCATACTGAGTCGACGCGCTACAACCCATCGTGAACGTCCCGTGCGGAACAAGCAACATCTCGATGTTGCTGGAGTTGTCGCGCACCCGCCACGGCAGACCCGTGGCGATGATCGCATTGCGCAAGGTCGCGTCGGTGACCACAGTCGCGTTTGGGGCAAACTCAAGAGTGGTCCCCCAAGGAACCGTGGTCTGATAGGTAAACGCCCCCGCAAGTGTCGAAGTGCCGCGAGGTGTCGTTACAGAGAGACTCGCCACACCCGTACCCGCTGGAGTGACTGCCGAAACTGCCGTCGACGAGTTCACAACAACGCTCGTTGCCGGCACTCCGCCAACACTCACACTCACTTCGCCAATGAAGTACTGACCCGTGATCGTGATTGCGGTGCCGCCCGCTGACGCACCAATCGCGGGGGTCACCCCGGACACAACTGGCGCAGGAGGAACAAATGGAGTCGCTCCCCAGTGGCCGAGCATGACAGCAAGGTCTCCGCCTCCCACCACGCCGTCGTCATCGAGGTCACCGATGAACGGGTTGGTCTTTCCCCAGACACCAAGCAGATAGCCGAGGTCGGCGCCTGCGACCTCGCCATCGATATCGAAGTCGCCATAGTCGTACTCGCATGAGTCTGGAGTGGCGTCGAGATCTTCGTCCGTTGCACCACCCGCGATGTCGCAGACATCAAGCAGACCATTTGAGTTGCAATCGAATTGCATCCCTTGCGCAATCTCGTATGGATCTGGCAAACCGTTGCCGTTGCAATCGTCCTTGCACTCGTCGGGCACACCATTGGGCTCGACATCGTTGCTGGTGCCAGTGGCGATGTCGCACGAGTCTGGAATCAGGTTGGCATTGCAGTCCGGGGTCGCGCCACTCGCAATGTCACAGCTGTCTGGGATCAGGTTGGCATTGCAGTCTGGCGCGCCTGAGGCGATCTCGCACGAGTTGGGGATTCCATCGTTGTCGCAGTCTGGAGTGCCACCGGCGATGTCGCACGAATCTGGAATGCCGTTGCCGTTGCAGTCCGGCGATCCCGAGGCGATGTCGCAGAAGTCAAGAATTCCATTGTTATTGCAGTCTGGTGACCCGTCGGCGATTTCGCACGCATCGGGCACTCCGTCCCCATCGCAGTCGGATGCACCCGCGGCAATCTCGCACGAATCAAGTGTCGCGTCGCCGTCGCAGTCTGCGCCCGCACCGCTGGGGATGTCGCACGAATCTGGAATCGCGTTTTGGTTGCAGTCTGGTGCGGTGCCACTGGCGATATCGCAACTGTCTGGGATCGCATTGGCATTGCAATCAAGAGCCGTGTCCGAGTCGATATCGCACGAGTCTGGGATCAGGTTGGCGTTGCAGTCTGGTGCGCCTGCAGCGATCTCTTCACCATCTGATACTCCGTCGAGGTCACAGTCGCACGCGCCGTAGGCATCGCCGTAGCGAACGGTCACCTTGGCCAGTGGCGCCGAACACTGCGTCGCGCTGACGAGCGATGTTCCAGAAACAGTCACCGCGACATTGCCGCCTGCAGCGGCGGAGACGATTCCGTTCCACTGCTTGCTCGTCATAGTCAGAGTTGCCATGTCTGGCACTGCCGGACAATCGCTGCCAGTCGCTTGGAAGAGTGTCGATGAAACGACCACACTTCCAAACTTGAGTGTGGCATACTCGGTTGCAAGGTTGAGGTCTGCGACCAACTCGATGGTGATCGTGATCGGGGTGATGCTCGTCGTGCCGGCAAGTGTGCCAGAGGCGATCACGCTACCCGCGCCCGTCCCACCGCCAAACGCTCCCATGTTGCCCGTGTCGAGAGTTTTGATGATCTCGCATGCGTCGCCGGTGCCGTCGGCGTCGCAGTCGGTCTGCGTCGGATTCGAAAGCGTCGGGCAGTTGTCGGATGCGTCGGGATAGCCATCGCCGTCGCTGTCTTGGGCGAGCGCTGGCGAGGCAAGACAGACAACCGACGCAAAGACGCACCACACCAGATTTGAATACTTCATGTTGGACTCCTCGATCGACAAGCGAATCACCCGAACCCCGACAACCGCGCATGATCCAAGGTACACCCGTGGCGGCCCAAGGCAAGCGCACACCCCCCACTTTACGGCTAGAAACCGCCCAAAGCTGGTCGAGTTGTGCCCGTAACCGGGCGCACTTGAGTCTCACGTCTTCATCGCGGCGAAACGCCAGGCCGCAATCGGAAGGAGTGCAACCACCGGAAGCACAACGCCGACTGTGGGAAGCATCCACGGCAGTGGCAGCGTGATCATGATCATCGCAGTGAGCAGAATCGGAAGACTGATCCCCGCGCAGAGCACTGCCTGACGCAAGAGTGACGCCGGTTCTCGAAGCGCGAAAAATGGAATCGAGATTAATAGCACAAGGATCCCCACCAGCAACGCCGCGAATCGTCCGACCGCGAAGCGACGGAGCGCAGTCGGGTCGAATGCCGAGTTGCGCGAAAGTTCTGAAATCTCTGCAAGCGAAAGCATGTGCGCATAGAGCCGGTGCTGCCGGAGCGACAATGTGTCGGGATCAAGATCCGTTTGGAACGACGCAATGGGTTGATCGGAGAACACTTGCTGTCTCTCACCACTCGGCGCGGTCGATGGGCCAGTCGGGTTTCCGACTTTTCCGTTTTCGAGAATCCACGCTCGCTGCTCGGCGCTCCATGTCGCGAGTGGTGCTTCGATCCGCCGCGCAACTGCACCATCGGCGGTCCTCTCGACGGCATAGAGACCCTTCAATTGCTTCCTCACTGGGTCGAAACTCGTCGCATGCACGAGCCGTCCCTGCGAATCTGCCGCAAGTCCAATTCCCCATGTTGGCATCGCGCCGCGAACCATATCCCCGTGTTCGAGCAAGAGACGTGCCGCGAGCCGCGGCAGAATGAGCTCTTGATTCACCACTTGAAGTGCACACAGAATGAACATTCCGATCACGATGGGAAAAGTCGCCCGGCGCATCGAGAGCCCGACCGCAAGTATCGCGACCAATTCTCGACTTCGGTGCATCGCAGACGCCGTGAATCCCATCGCTCCAAGTGCGACGAGGGGCATCATGTATTGATAGAACTGAAAGACACGAGGTCCGTGAAACTCGAGGATCAGCTTCGCAATTCCAAATGCACTCCCACCCTGGTCGAATCCAGAGTTCGCCTTCGCGATCTGCGCCGCGCTCGATGCGAACTGCTCCCATTGAATGATGACATCGATCGATATTGCAAAGACAAACAAGAGCGAAAAGAGCAGGAAGAAATTGCCCAGAAATCGCAGGAGGATGAATCGAGTAAGAATTCGCATGATGGCAGCGACGGGCGGAATCAGCGCCTCGCCATCCTCCTTCCGATCCCGAAGATCAGCGCGATCAGGATGATGTTGCCCATCCACATGACAGTCAATCCAGTGCCAACCTTTGATGATCGCATGATCGATTGACCAGAGGCAATGAGCAACACATTCGCGATTGCCGGCAGAAATGCGAGCAGAAAAATTGTGAGGGGAAGGCTGTTGCGCCTCCAGATTGCGAGAATCGCTCCGAGCACCAACATTAAGACGACACTGGCCGGCTGAGCGAATCGCATCCACACGTGGGAGAGCGCTTCGTACCGCGTATCCGAAGTAGCGCGTTCAACCTTTTCAATGAATTTCTGAGCCGATGGTGCGAAAGTTGCCAGTGGCGGAGCGGTTTGCGCGGCGATTCGCCGAGCGTCTTCCATCAATTGCGTCGACGATTCCTCGGGCGAGTCGGTGCCTACTGCCAGTCCGACAACACGGGCAGGCCACCGAACTGCGCGGTCGTTTTCGCCGCCCACGGTCCGTGCGCGCGGGTCTACGAGCAACAGGTCGATTCGATATACCCCTTCCGATCCAGCCGAATCGGTTGTCTGGACGAGGGCGGCAGAAAGAGCAGTTGCTTCACGAATCGGCTGGTTGCGCTCGCTTTCGACAACTGTGAGTCGCTTGGCGGGTGGACGAGGGATTAGTCCGCTCCCGCCGAGTATCGCGTCCCGAATCTCGTATGTTCTGCCCGACTCCTCGCCGACAAGAATGCCATGATCGCTCTCCTGGATCTGCCTCCCCAGGCGATCGATCAAGAGTGCCGGAGCGATCGAATCCCTCAACTGAGCCATTTCGATCGCGACAAGCGCACCCCTCGATGGATCTCGCACCACTGCGAAGAGTTCGGACCACGGAAGGTATTTCGGGCTTCGCTCCCAACCTGCGTCGATCACCGTCGGCAAGGGCTCAACCAGCGACATGAACGCGACGGTCGACTCACTCGGTCGCAGGACAGTCGCTTCTCGAAATGCGACCTTGACGACGATCTCGCTCCCCGACGTGTAGAGATCGGCCGATCCGCTGCGCGCGACAAATTCCGTGCCGAGCTGACCAGATCTGTCGACTTCGATCGCGGCGACTCCTTCCATTCGAATGCGCTGAAGCGATGATCCACCGACTTCATCATCGATGGCGATTCGATCTGCATAGATAAGAAAATCACCGGCACGGAAGGCCTCGCCAGAACGGATCGTGCTCACGAAAATCTGCGCCGCATCGCGGGTGATGACATCGCTCATCAATCCGAGGAATCGCGGGATCGCGGTCTGCACCAGAAAGAACATGAAGACGGTGAGCACGAGTCCGAGCACGATCTGAGGAAGCAGGATCACTCGGTAAGAAATGCCGCTGACCGACATCGCCTGAATCTCGTTGTCGGCGGCGAATCGATGCGTGACGATTGTCGCGGCGAACCCAGCTGAAAACGGTAGTGCGTACTGCAGCATCGGCACCATCGCGAGAAAGATGTACTTGAGTATTCCCCCCGGACCAAGAAGGTTGCCAGTCAACGGCTTGATGACCGCTCCGAATGCGACGACCACGACGATGATCGCCGTCGTCAAGAGCAAGACCTTGCTCAACTCAACGAGAGAGTGTCGAACAAGGATCCAAGGCATTTCAAAAGGATTCCGCCACTAGCGGAGTCCGTACTCCTTAAGCTTTCGATAGAGCGTTCGCTCGCCAATGCCGAGCATCTGCGCCGCACGTTCGCGATTTCCTTCGGTCATAGCGAGTGTCTGTCGAATCGCTTCCTTTTCGAGGCGTCCCAAACCGCATCCCGCGAGACTGCCGATCCCTATTGCCGCTTCGTCACCATCGGGCGTATGGATTTCGGCGGGAACATCACCAACGTCCAAGATTCCCGAGGACGCCCCAACCATCATGCGGTGAATGACATTCATCAGCTCTCGAACATTTCCAGGCCAGTCGAAGGCGACCAAGCGCATCATCGCTGGTTCGCTGATGGTCGGAATCGGACGATCGAGCTCGCGCGCGTATCGACCGATCGCGTGGCGGACAAGGAGCGGGATGTCTTCGCGCCGTTCACGCAGAGGCGGAATCGATATCTCAGCACCCCGCAAGCGATAGAAGAGATCCTCGCGAAACTGCCCCTGCTTGATCATCGCACGCAAGTCTCGATTGGTGGCGCTAATGAAGCGAATGTCGACCTGACGGGCATCATTCGACCCCAAACGAACAATCTCCCCCTTTTCCAAAACACGAAGCAGCTTCGGCTGCATCGAAATCGGGGTATCGCCAATCTCGTCGAGAAAGACACTGCCACGATCGCCGTATTCGAACACTCCCTCGCGATCCTTGTCCGCACCCGTGTACGCCCCACGGACATGCCCGAAAAGTTGATCTTCCAGAAGGCTCTCTGCCTGCCCCGCCGCATTGAAGGGGACGAATCGTCGCTCTTTTCGCTTGGAGTGGCGGTGAATTGCCTGCGCAACGAGTTCCTTGCCGGTACCGCTCTCGCCCACGATCAGAACTGGGAGATTGCTCGGGGCGACCTGCCGAATCGAGGCGATGACCTGACGGATCGCCGCTGAATCGCCGATGATTCCCTCAAATCCGTACGCCGCGTCCACCTCACCGCGCAACTGTTCGTTCTGGTGCCGAAGGAGGACCGACTCGGCGGCACGTTGGACCAGATTTCGAAAGACCACAAGATCAAGTGGTTTGACGATGAAGTCGTACGCCCCGCCCCGGAGTGCTTCTTTCGCGGTCGGGATATCCCCGTGCGCCGTCACCATGATCGTCGTGGCATCTGGGTGGAGTTGCCGAACGAGCTCGAGGACTTCCATCCCAGAACGAGGAGTTTCCATAACGAGATCGGTCACGATGACATCGAAGTTGCCATGCCGAAGCTCGTCCTCCGCAGCTGCTTTGCCATTGACAATGGTGCAAATGTGTCCGGGCTTGTGCAAAGCTTCGGCCATTGTTTCGGCATGATCCCTCTCGTCATCAACGATGAGTACCTGCGCGCGGACGACTTCCTTGGCGTCTGCCATGATGGTCGAGAGTGTACGGATCGGGGCGTCCCCACGGAGCGCGAAGGGCGAAGAGAGTCGACGGCGTAATTGCAAGCCGCATGGGGCCTTGTGCCGATATTCTGCAATACCTATGAGCGCGAGCAAGGATGCTGCAGTCTTCGGCGGTCGTCACATTCACTTTATTGGAATTGGAGGGTGCGGAACCAGCGGACTCGCGCTGATGATGTACTCCCGAGGGGCGGTGATCACAGGAGTGGATCAGTTGGCGAGCGAGACGACCGATGCGCTCACCGCCGCTGGAATCGAGGTCGCCATCGGCGCCAACAACGCTCCCTTGACTCGCGCCATCGACCTGGTCGTCTACTCCGCCGCGGTCCCGCCGAATCACCCTTCGCTCGTCGAAGCAAAGGCACTGGGGATCGAGTCGATGACATACGCCCAAGCGCTCGGATGGGCGCAGTCTGGACGGACTGCAGTCTCGATCGCGGGCACGCACGGCAAGAGCACGACGAGTGCTCTTCTGGCACATCTGTTGATCGAAGCTGGGTTGGATCCATCGGTCATCGTTGGAGCGAACTGCCCTCAGCTCAAGGGTGGAACGCGCACGGGAAGCGAGTCAATTCCGTTCGGTCCGCTCGCTGGCACGCCGGGGATCTTTGTCGCAGAGGCGTGCGAGTTCAACCGTTCATTCCACGATCACCAACCGACTCTCGCGCTCATCAACAATGTCGAAGAAGACCATCTCGATGTCTACGGATCTTTGGATGAAATCGTGAAGTCCTTTCGGCACTTCGCGGGGAATCTGCCCGAGGCGGCGAGTGGCGGCAGGTTGTTGATCGCCCACGACGGCGCGCATCGTCGAGCGGTCGCAAGCGGACTGGCTTGCGCTGTCAGCACATTTGGATGGTCGCCGACAGCCGACTACCGAGTCGATTACGAACCTTCGAGCAACGCCACGGTTGTCTGGCATCGAAACGACGAGCTGATTTCGTGGATCGGCCGACTCGCCGGCGAGCACAACGCGCTGAACTCTGCCGCCGCGGCGATCATTGCGAATTGGCTGGGCGCGGATCGAGACTCGATCAAGCGTGGGCTCGAAAACTTCGCAGGCGTCGAACGGCGGATGCAGGATCTCGGCACCTGCGTCACTCGTTCGGGAGCAACCGTCCGAGTCTTCGACGACTATGGGCATCACCCAACGGAGTGCGAACGAACTCTCACGGCACTTCGAACGAGCGAATGCCCTCGTCGAATCATCTGCGTCTTTCAACCACACCAGCACAGTCGAACGCGATTTCTGTTGGAGCAATTCGCCAAGAGCTTCTCGCTCGCCGATCTTGTCGTTGTTCCGCCGATCTACTTTGTACGCGATAGCGAAGTCGAGCGAACGCTCGTATCAAGCGCGGACCTCGTCGCACGACTCAATGAAAAGGGCACGAACGCGCGGGCGATCGACGACTTTGATGCGATCGGCGATTTCTTGCAGGATGAGGCACAGGACGGAGATTTGATCGTCGTGATGGGGGCGGGACCAGTCTGGAAGATCGGCCACGACTTCATCAAGAATTCACGCAAGGCGCGCGCCACTTCTCCTTCGATGCAATCCTGCCAATCGGTCGCGTCACTGCCACCGCGCGCGGCGGCAAGTCCGTGCGAGTGAACTGACGATGAGTGCGCTCGTGACTGTGACGGAGAATCTGTGGAGCGATCTCGATGTCGAGGCGATCGCCGACGCACCACTGGGACCTCTCACGTGGTACGGGGCGGGTGGCCATGCAGAAGTGCTCATCGCGCCTCGAACAATCGAAGCCTTGCGCACACTCATGCAACGATGTCGATCCAACGACATCCAAGTGCGTGTGCTCGGATCAGGCGCGAACTTGCTCGTGACGGACGAAGGCGTTGGTGGAGTCGTTGTTCGGCTCAATCATCCGGCATTCCAGAAGGCAGATTGGCTCGGTGATGGCACATCGACAACACGCATTGGCGCCGGTGCAGACCTGATGAAGCTCGTCCAAGAATCGGCTCGTCGGGGGCTTGGCGGACTCTCGCAACTCGCTGGGATCCCTGCGACCGTCGGAGGTGCCGTTCGCATGAACGCCGGTGGTTCGTTCGGCGACACCGCGCAAAGTGTGCACTCGATCGAGATGCTGACCATCGATGGCGAGGATCGAACGATTCCTGCCGCCGAACTTGACTTCGGATACAGGCAATGCGCCTTGCCCGTCGGGATTGTTGTCGCGGCGCACTTCGACCTTGTTCCTGGAAATCCCGAAGAGATCAGAAAGCATGTGAAGGAAGTGTTCGACTACAAAAAGTCGACACAGCCGATGGCCGACCGATCTGCCGGTTGCATGTTCAAGAACCCCATCGACCCAGCGACTGGACGGCGCGAGAGCGCTGGAAGACTCATTGACTTGGCGGGAATGAAGGGTCAATCCATCGGGGGCGCGTTCGTCAGCGAGCGTCACGGGAATTTCGTCGGACTCCGCGAAGGAGGCACTGCCAACGACATCCTCGCGCTCGCATTTGCGGTACAACAGCGTGTGCTCGATCATTCGGGTATACGGCTCGATCGCGAAGTTGTTGTGTGGTCCAAGCGTTGCGAAAACGCTGATAAGAGGAGAAGTGAAGTTCCATGAGTGAAGTCCAAGTTCTTGTGTTGATGGGCGGTCCGGATGCGGAGCGAGACATCAGCATCAGGTCAGGCGCAATGATCGCATCTGCACTCCGTGAAGCGGGCGGATTCATTGTTCACGAGCAGGTCATCGACACGCCGACAAGCGCAGATCTTCGCCAGCTCCCTGGCGATGTGATCTTTCCCGTGCTTCACGGTCCATTCGGCGAAGGTGGACCGCTTCAAGAAATCATGGAAGCCGACGGACGACCCTATGTCGGAAGCCGACCACGTGCCTCGCGCATCTCGATGGACAAGATCACATCGAAGTTGTTCGCCCGTGCGGCGGGCATACGAACGCCACCCGCTCGGATCTTGGTTGTGGGCGAGCCTTGCGATCTCGAAATGCCGGTCGTTGTCAAGCCCATCGATGATGGATCAAGCTTCGGAGTTCGACGATGCTTTGATGCAGCGCAATTTGCCGCCGCTCGCGCAGAGCTTGAAGTCCAATATCCGCGCCTGATGGCGGAGAAGTTGATCACGGGTCGAGAAATCACCGTGGGGATTCTTGAGCGCGATCTTCTGCCGATGATCGAAGTTGTGACGACGCAAGACTTTTACGACTTCAGTGCCAAATACGAGCGCGCCGACACCAAATACATCCTCGAGCCCGAGCTTTCACCTGAAGTTCGAGCGGAGATCGCACATGCCGCCCAATTGCTGTACGAGCGAATCGGTTGTCGAGATGTCGCACGAGTCGACTTCATGGTGGATGGCGATGGCGCGTGGTTCTTGGAAATCAATTCGATGCCAGGAATGACCGCTCAATCGCTGGTCCCGAAGGCCGCGGCTCATGCGGGGATTTCATGCTCGCAGATGTGCGCGAGACTCGTTGAGCGATCGCTTGCGAGAATGAAGGGGAATCAGCGCGGATCGAGACGGGGCCCCAACTCCGACGACAGACCTGCGCACGAATCGGGCGCCGAAGTCGATGCAACATCTGAAGCCAATGGTGTCGCGACGATTGTGGAAGAAACTCAGAGCGGACATCACGAATCGGAATCGACTATTCGTTCGAACGAGGGCAGTTCAGGTGAGTGAACGAACGAAGGCGACTTCGATCTGGGTTGGCGCGGCAACGACACTCGCAATCCTGTTGCTCATCACTTTCGGATGGTCTGTTCCATCGCTTCGTCAGAGCGTGCATGCAAGCCCGGGCGACAGAATCGAAGTCGCGTTTCTTGATTCTCCTTCATGGATGACTCCGTCTGATCTTGAGCCACTCCAAACTCTCGTGGCACGTGAAGCGGGTGTATCGGCCTATGACCGACAAGGATTGGAACGCGCGCAATCTGCGCTCATGGGGTCTGGATGGTTTAACGAAGTCCGTCAAGTTCGAAGAATCGGATCATCTGAGATCGAAGTCGATGCAACATTCGCGGATCCGATCGCGCTCGTCGTCGATGCCCAAGGCGAGCATTTGCTCGACAGCAACGGTCGGTTGCTGCCACGAACCTACGCACCCGGAACATCGCCAAAGCTCACGCGAATTCTCGGCGCATCGCTCCCCCGTCCAACACGTGCCGGTCAACTCTGGCCAGGCGCAGATCTCCTTGCCGGAGTCGAAATGGCAAAGCTCATCGGAACTCAGCGGTGGCGAAGTCAGGTCTCAGCGGTAGATGTCGGAGAGTTTCGGACGAGGCAAACGCTTGCACTCCTCACCACGAATCAGTGCCGACTCATTTGGGGTCGAGCGCCAGGCAGTGAGGCATCGGCCGAGGTGCCCGCCGCGCAAAAGCTTCGATACCTCGATCTGCTCACGAATCAATATGGACGAATCGATGGCGCTGGACCGCAGTCGATCGATCTCTCCGTCGATTATGTCGGCAGCCATTGACCCACCCCGAGGATTGGTGATCGCATCCGGATGTTGGATCGTCTTGGCGGGATTCGGCGCATTCGGATCGCAGCTGCCCCTTCATCTCTCCCCAGCAGGACTTGCTCCATCCGTTCGTTTGATGCTGGCGACCTGCGCCGGTGGAATGTTTGTCGCATGGCCACTTATACGACTGAGCCAGGTCCAAGGCGATCGTGTCCTCGGCACAACGATGATCGACGCGATCTCTCTTGCATGTCTGTGGCAGCTTGTCCTCTGGCCACTTCGCCTCGCGACTCCATGGCCGATCGAACGAGCGCTCCTCGTTGACATTGCGGCAA
The DNA here is from genome assembly GCA_945868805.1 of Singulisphaera sp. GP187. Classification (GTDB taxonomy): domain Bacteria; phylum Planctomycetota; class Phycisphaerae; order Phycisphaerales; family SM1A02; genus F1-60-MAGs104. The sequence goes on along the minus strand of CAMBMO010000021.1, from coordinate 26,415 downwards.
TCGCGACCCTTGCAGGAGTGTCGGGCTTCGTCGCGGCTGGAAGTGCGATGACCCGATCGAGCGCGCGAGGTCTGGCCATGATTTGTTCGTTGACTCTCGCGACGGGAATCCTGCTTCCTCTCGCCGCCATTGGAAGTCCAACGCACGACTTCTCGATGGTGTTCCTCGGAGGGATCCCAACAATCCTCTCGCTGATGGATTCGCCGACATCCCACCCGACTTCCGGCGACTGGCAAGCTGTCGCATGGTTTTCTCTCGTCAACGTCGGATTGCTCTGCCTTGGAATGTTGATCGCTCTCGCCTCTCCACTTCAAGCGAAGTTGCGCGGGAATCTGGTTGCGGGTGGGCGAAGGGTGGGATAGCGTAGAACCGGCTTCCATGGAATTCGTCACCCAAATCGATAAAGAGAAACTGGAAAAGCTCCTGAGCGAGTATCGCGCTCTCGACAAGTCGCTCACTGAACGAATCGCGGAAGCGCGTGGCCATGGGGATCTGCGGGAAAACTCTGACTACCACGCGGCTCGCGAGGACAAGTCGATGAACAATCTTCGCATTCGCGAGCTCGACGCGCGCCTGAAGAGCGTCCAAGTCATCCACGAAGGCGAGATGCCCAGCGACATGGTTTTTCTCGGCGCGGTCGTTCGAGTTCGAGACGAGCAGTCCGGAAGTGTCGAGACCTACAAGATCGTCAGCAGCCTCGGTGATGGAAGCGCGACCGAATACCGCGAGGTCACGACGACCAGCCCGATCGGCGAATCCCTGATGAAATTGCGGATTGGCGAGAGTGTTCGAGTCAACCTGCCTCGGGGTGAAAGACGATTGACGGTTGTCGAAATCGTGACGTGATTTCGACCCGGAGATGCGCTCCACCGTGACATCCCAACCAGAACTTGCACAGTCGATCTTGAGCCCGATCGAATTCTTCTTCTCGGGAACTCTTGCCGAAGGGACGAATTGGTCCTCGGCGATTGTCGTTGTCGAAATTCTCGCGAGACTGACGCTCGCATGCATCGTCGTCGTTCGCAAAGGATCGCGACCATCGGTCGCGACGGCGTGGTTGCTGGTCGTGGTCTCATTCCCGCTGATTGGAAGCATCGCATATCTCATGTTGGGAGAATCGCGCCTCGGGGGCCGACGACGAACCCTTCACCGGATGATCCTGGATCGATTCGATCGCCCCGACTTCCACCGCCACGACGATCCACGGGCGCAGGATGTCCGCATGGATCCGAGTGATTTGCAGATCGCACACATCGCAAGGCGCGTCAGCAACTCACCGGCGACAGCGGGAAACCGCGCGCGACTCGTCGGCGACTCGAAGTCAAGCGTGGAACAAATTGTCGTAGATATCGACCAAGCGACCTCGACCGTACATCTGGTGACCTACATCTGGCTCAACGATCGCGTAGGAGAACAACTCGCAAGTGCGCTGATCGCGGCGGCAAAGCGCGGAGTCGCCTGTCGCGTCCTCGCGGACGGACACGGGTCGTCGAAGTTTCTCAAGAGCTCGCTCTGTCACAGCATGCGCGCTGGAGGCGTGCGCATCGTCGCGGCTCTTCCGACGCACCCCTTTCGCGCGCTCTTTCATCGCATCGATGTGCGCAACCACCGAAAAATCATCGTGGTGGACTGCGATGTGGGATGGGTTGGAAGCATGAATGTGGCAGCACCCGAGTTCGCAGTGCAACCACGCTTTGCGCCCTGGGTCGATTGCATGGTGCGCCTGAACGGTCCTGCCGTGCGTGAATTGCAATTGATCTTCGTGGAGGATTGGTACCTCGATACGAATGAGTCGCTCATGGAACTCCTCCATCACATGCCTCCATTTCACGAGGATGGAATTCCAGCACAGATCATGGCGTCAGGTCCGAACTATGACAACGACGCCGTCCGGTCGCTCCTCATGGCAGCTATCCAGCTCGCGCGGATCGAGATTGTCCTCACCACACCGTACTTCGTGCCCGACTCGGACATGTTCAGCGCGCTCTGCGTTGCTGCACAGAGGGGAGTCGAAGTTCATCTCGTCGTGCCACAAAGAAACAACAGTTGGCTGGTTGGGCTCGCCAGTCGCGCCCGCTATGGAGCATTGCTCGCGGCGGGAATACACATTCACGAATTCACCCGCGGCTTGCTCCATGCCAAGACCGTGACAGTCGACAGCCTCTTCGCCATCGTGACTTCTAGCAATCTTGACCGACGAAGCTTCGAGATCAATTTTGAAGCAAGCGCGATCATGTTCGACGACGGTTTCGCGCGCGAAGTTCGATCGCTTCAACAGGAGTACATCGGTTTCAGCGTCGATGTAACGACTGACTCCTGGGGGACGCAGTCGTTGCCTCGCCGACTCGCCCAGAATTCGGCCTCACTCATTTCGCCGTTGATCTAGCGCGACGAGAGAGCGTCAAATCCCGTCACTTCGCTGGCGCCCTCACAATCGTGCGCTTGCCGCGCTCGACAATCGTCGTTGAATGCCGCCCATCTGGCCAAGTCACTCTCGCGGAAATCGATTCATTCGACCCAACGGTTCCTGTGGGTTGCGCGGAGGGCGAGCCGATTCCAAAGTGAACTTCTGACGGCTTGTTGGATTGGAATGGTCCCCCGCCGATGATCCACCGAGTCTGCGTGCGACCGCCAAGAGTCAGCTCGATCCGCGCTCCGACACATCGGCGATTCCCCGGGTGCGCAGGGTCGTCGAGAGCGATGACCACCCAGTCGTCAATCGAGTTGTGGAGATTCTTGATCACTTTGACTGGTTCATTCAACCCTGTGATCACGGCATCCTGGTCTCCATCGCGGTCGAGGTCAACGAAGACCGCCGATCGATCGCGTCGAGCGTTGTTCAACCACGGCTGTGAAGCATCTTTCAATGGAACGAATCGCTCGCCCTCGCGGCTCATCACGAGTGGTGGTTGCCGATACTCGCTGTTCATCGTCTTCATCGTCGCCTGCGGATAGACATGGCCATTGACGATGAAGATGTCCTCGTCGCAGTCGTGATCGAGATCGACGAATTCCGCCGCCCAACCACACAGTGTGCGCGAGGGAATGCCAATGCCGTACTGTGAAGTTCGATCGTCAAAGAATCCGTCTTTTCGAGAGACAAACAGGGTGTTAGTGTCGTCGCTGAAATTCGTGGACAGAATGTCTGGAAGCCCATCACCATTGACATCGGCGATTGCAAGCCCCATCGTCGCTTGCTCTGCCCCCTCAATGTTCGTCGCGGTCCCGGTGCGCGTCGCAATCTCTTGGAACCGGAAGCCACCGAGATTCTTGAACAGGAAGTTGCTCTTCGAATCATTGCCGACATAAATGTCGGGAAGGCCATCCTGCGTCAAGTCGAGGATTGCCACATTCAGCCCATAGCTCGGGGCAGGCGCGCGTATCCCTGACTCCACACTGCGATCCGCAAATGTCCCGTTGCCAAGGTTTTCGTAGATCACATCCGGCTGCGCCCGCAGGCCACGAGGACCGTTAATGACTTCCAATCCACGGAAATGTGCGGGTGGTATCGGCACTCTTGGATCGCACTCTAGATAGTTCGTGACATAGAGATCCAAGTCGTGGTCGCCGTCTAAGTCGGCGAAGGCGGCTGACGTTCCCCACATGGACTCGGAGAGAATTCCAGCGGTGGCGGTCGCATCGGCAAATCGTCCACCACCGAGATTTCGAATGAGTCGATCTGGTCCGGCGCACGTGATGTAGAGATCGTCCAATCCATCGGCGTCGTAATCACCTACCGCACAACCGAAACTCCACGCATGATGATTGATGCCACTCGTGGCGGTGATATCTCGAAAGTTCATTGCGCCCAGGTTTTCATAAAGCCTTGCACCTGGACCTTGCGTTGGTTTGTCGAGTGTCGCGCCGTTTGGAAAGAACAGGTCGAAATCACCGTCATTATCGATATCGATGACTGCGATTCCGCCACCCTTCACTTCGATGATCTGCACACTGGGAGCGGTACCAGATGTCGTCACGAAATCGATCCCGGACGAGACCGTGACATCGTCCATTTGGATCGTCCCTGAAGACGGACCTTGCGAAATCACCGGCGACTGCGTTGATTCAATAGAAGCGATCGCGATGAACGCACTCCACGCAATCCACGCACTCCACGCACTCCAGATCATGGCGCCGGATCCGCGATGGGCGCTCGTCCAACGCGCTGCATCGCTGCTTGTTGATTTGCCCTTGCACGTTCCGCATCGGCCGTGCGATTGGCGCTCTCGTAGAGCCGGGCGATCTTGGCCCAGACTTCGTAGTGGTCCGGCCAGAGTTCGAGCGACTCTTCATACAACGCCATCGCCTCCGTCGGCTTCTCGCGACGAAGCTCCAAATCTCCCAGTCGCGCGAGCGCCTTTGAACGGTCCTGCTTTCGCGCCGGATTTTGCCCGATCAATTCCACCGCACGCTCGAGCGCAAGTTGTGCATCGGCGATCCGATCCTCGTCGATGGCGATCACGGCGAGTCCGTAGTACGAATCGTCCGCTGTCGCAACCGAACCAACATGACTCTGGAATGCGCGCTTCGATGATTCGAGATCTCCGAGGTAGTAGCAAGCCCATCCGATGAAATGGTCAACTTGTTTGCGACCCGCGAAGTCTTGCCCGCTCGCCAAGCTTGCCTCAAGAAGCGGTCGAGCTTGTCCGTATTGCTTCTGCTTCATTAACGCCACACCAAGCAAGAATTCGGCACGTGCGCACCTGGGTTCTTCCTTCAAAATCGCCCGAAGCACGATTTCGGAATCAGCGAATTGCCTCGAGGCAAGGAGCTGCGCTGCGACTCCCAGGTTGGGATGGAGCACCGCAGGATCCAAAGTGATCGGCGTCGGCGCTTGCTCGATCACGATCACGGCCGCACTTTGCTGACTTTCGATAGGGTTCTGCGGTGCGATTGCAAAACCACCATGTGGAGCTGCTCTCAAGGAGGATTCGTCGCAAGCGAATTCGACAAAACAACACAGAAGTAGAGCGCTCGATAACATATCTCTTCGGATTCTCAAAGACCGGTGCATCTCGATGAGAGTATTCGACGAATGAAAGTGGAATGTGGCAATATTTGGACTAGATTGTGGATTGGGAGCCTCGCGCGATCGTAAATCTCGCGGGCTTGTTGTCTATAATGCTGTCGTTTCCATGCAGATTTGCTAGTGCCTTCGCCGACTCGCTCGCGTCAATATCGAAAGCAGACATGACCAACCTTCGCAGCTCTTCCCCAGACTTCGCACTTTCACGCTTGGTTCCACTCCTGCTTTCACTCCTGCTTCCACTCCTGCTTCCACTCCTGCTTTCACTCCTGCTCGTTGGGAATCATGCGCTCGCCGACGGGCTCGAACTTCAACCGAGAATGGGTGCGCGATTGAGTGGCCTAACAGTTTCCGAGGTTGAACGATTCCTAACTGGCAAGGCTTTGTACAGCATGCCGATTCCAATCGAAAGCGGTCTCGGTCCAATCATGAACAAGAGCAATTGTGGATCGTGCCATTCAAACCCGCTGGGCGGTTGGGGACCGATCACTGTGACCCGATTTGGCATGGAGAAGAAGGGCGTGTTCAGTCTCTATCCCGGCGAAACTCAATCACTCGCTCAGTCCCTCGCAAACAGCATTTTTTGCGCCGAAATCGTTCCACCCGATGCGACAGTCGTTGCCGTGCGCGTGACAAATAGCTCGCTGGCATTTGGACTGGTCGAAGCGATTCCCGATGCGCAGGTTTCTGCGAATGCCGACGAATTCGACGCCGATGGCGACGGGGTCAGCGGTCGCGTTCACTGGGTCACTCCACTCGAGGCTCCCACCGGTAGCCCTCTCCGTGCGGGTCGATTCGGTTGGAAAGCTCAGATTGCGACCGTGATCTCTTTCTCGTCTGATGCCGCGCGTAACGAGATGGGGTTCACGAACCGATTCACGCCGGAGGAAAACCCACCCAACGGTGATGACGCACGGATGGCGATCTGCGATGACGTGGCAGATCCCGAAGATGTCGTCGATACCAATGGAATCGGTTTCATCGACCGAGTCACTGATTTTCAGCGTTTTCTCGCGCCTCCGCCTCAAACTCCCAAGTCAGGGATGGATGGCGAAGCGCTCTTCGATCAGATCGGTTGCTCGAAATGCCATATCGCGCAATTCACGACTTCGACCGATCCATCGCTCGAAGATGCCATTCGTAGCAAAGTAATCCGACCATACTGCGATTTCCTCTTGCACGATGTCGGTCTGATTGCCGACGGCGTCAGCCACGGAAACGCGAGCGAAGCAGAGATGCGAACGCCAACGCTGTGGGGGCTTAGACGACGAGATCCGATGCTCCACAATGCTTCGGTGGCCGGCGGATCTTTCACCGCGCGAGCGACGGCGGCGATCGCTGCACACGGACCATTTGGCGAGGGCTCTGCAAGCGCGCTGGCGTTTGCCAATCTCTCGGCGGTCGAGAAGGTCAAGCTCGTCAAGTTTCTCGATTCGCTCGGCAGGGCTGAATTCGATTTCGACGGCGACAACATCGTCGACATCCTCGACTTCTTCGCGCTTCAAACATGCGTGGCGCAGGGATTCACCAATCCCAATGATGATTGCGCGATCGCCGATGTCGATCAGAACGGCACGGTCGACGCAACCGATGTCGACCTCTTCGTGACCGCGTTCGATGGCGACATTCTTGATTGCAACGACAACGGCTTCGCAGACCTGCGCGACATCGCTCTCGGATCAAGCCAAGACGCCAACAACGACGGGGTCCCCGACGAGTGCCTGCCATGTGCCGCCGACACAAACGCAGACGATCAAGTCAATGGAATCGATCTGGCCTTTGTCCTCGCTGACTGGGGTGGGTCTGGAGGCGGAGACGTTAACCATAACGGCGTTGTCGATGGAGTCGACCTCGCCATCGTTCTCGCCGGCTGGGGAGCGTGCCCATGACCGTTTCTGACACCAAATCCATGACCATCGTCGGTACTCTGCAAAAAACCTCCTGTTGATGCGATCCGATTCCAAACTCCAGACCAAATCTTCCCCAAAACACCATGCGAACCTTCCACATTGCTTCTCTTCTTGTACTCGCCTTCATCCCGGCGTCGAGCGCATCCGCCCAGTGGGTCACATTCGCCAATCAGAGCGCGACCAGACTCTCGGCCGCGACCTCGTTGACGGTCAATGACAACATCGAGAAGGACTTCGCGATGGCCGATTTCGATCACGATGGCGACACCGATCTCGTCGTCATGCGCAAGTTCCCTGGTTCGATTCAGTCGACATGCGCGACTTGCGGATTCTTCCGCGACTTGTTGTTGATGAACGAGAACGGCGTGCTGACCGATCGAACGAATGAGTTTGGGCGTGCTGCGGACGAAGCGACATCTCAGGGAATGTTTGACGAAGTCAACGATCGCGATGTCGAGGCGTTCGATGTCGATAATGATGGATGGGTGGATCTCATCACCGCGACAACGATGTCCGACACGATCAACGCGATGCTCGGCCAGCCTCGTGTCTATCGCAATCTCGGCAACAATGCCTCCGGCGTCTGGCAAGGATTCCGTTTCGAGAATGGTCGAATTCCAGAGCTCTTCGCAAAGAACGGAAGCGTCGCAAATCCACGTATGTGCGATCTCGCGGTTGCCGACTTTAACGGAGACGGATTCGTCGACCTCTACTACGTCGACTATGACACCCCAGAGACGAGCGGGACGATTTGCATCGACATGAACAACGACGGTGATACTTCTGACACGGGTGAGTGCCAGCAGTCGCCTGCCGAAACCGCGAGCAAGGATTACGACAACAAACTCCTCTATAACTGGGGAAATTCGGGTGGACCAGGGCCTGGTTTTTTCTACGACACAACCACAACCAAGATGACCGCGACGCAGCTGGCGGCAGCTTTCGGCAATATGTGCATGGAGGGCGACTTCAATGGAGACGGACTGCAGGATGTCATCCGAGTCAGCACGCTGACTTCAGGCCAGGACGCGGCCATCCTCACGAACCGAACCAGCGCGAGTGGACCTGGCCAGACTTGGTCGCTCAAGTCGGTCTATCCGGGTCTTGCGCCATACGGAATGAATGTCGCCGACCTCAACGGAGACGGAAGGCTTGACTTCGTGATCGCGGACGACGGACAGGATCGATATTGCATCAATACTGGAAACGCCGCCGACGGCCAACCCAATTTCTCGCTCCATGTGATTGCAGATTCGCCGAGTGAGTTTGGCAACACAATCTCGATCGGAGATTTGGATCGCGACGGCAGGAAGGATGTGATCGTCACCGACGTCGACTCGGATCTCGGACCATTCTGCCCGAGCTCGGGGCGTCGAACCAAGATTTACAAGAACACAGGAATTGCAACGGCGCTCCTCGATGAGAACACAACGGTTCTCCCGATCACGGACTTGTCCAATCTCTTTGATGTCGCAATTTTCGACATCAACGGCGATCAGTGGCTCGACCTCGTGACCGGTGGTTGCCAAGGGCTCAAGGTGTGGATCAACCAACCACCAGTTCCGTTGGCGTTCACCTTCCCATCTGGAAATCCATCGACCATTACTGCTGGAGCGACATTTGATGTCCCCGTCACGATCACCATCAGCTTTGGCGCGATCGTCCCTGGGTCCGAGTTGCTTCACTACCGCGTCAGTACGACTGCATGGTTGACGACCCCACTCATCACAACTGGGACTGCTGGTTCGTACATCGCCCGACTCCCCGCGACCACGTGCGCTCAGCAACTGGATTACTACGTTTCTGCGACATCAACTTCGGCTGGAAACCCAGTCGTCAATTCTCCGACGAGTGCGCCAATCGCGTTCTATTCCCCAGACACGATTACTGGTACGACCGTCGTCACCGATGAGACATTCGAAGGCGCAACGACCGGTTGGGTCGCAACCGCGGATGCAGGGCTCACGAGCGGTGCGTGGCAGTTGGGAGACCCAATCGGATCAACCGTAACTGGCGCTCCAGCTGAGCCGTCTGACGACCACACTCCGACGCCGGGAGTGAAGTGCTTCGTGACTCAATTGAGCACAACTGGGCAAGCGGCGAGTGCGCACGACGTCGATGGTGGTGCGGCGTATTTGACCTCGCCCGTCTTCACGAATGCTGGGGGCGATGTCACGATCTCGTATTGGCGCTGGTACTTCTGCTCTTCGACCACGCAACTCGATCCGTTCGAAACTCAAGTATCCGTCGATGGAGGTTCGTGGATCATGGTCGAGCGAGCGAATGGAAACACCACTGCCTGGCAGCAACGGACGTCGCTGTTGTCGGACACGGTGAATCCAACTGGACAGACCTTCAGATTGCGCTGGGTGATTTCGGACTTGCTGACTGCGAGCACGCTTGAGGCAGGAATCGACGATCTCAAGATCAGTCGCAATGAATGCATCGGCACGCCACCGTGCCCTGCGGATATCTCCGGCGACGCAGTCGTCGACGGAATCGATCTCACCATTTTGCTATCGGGTTGGGGCACAGCTGGTTCATCGGATGTGAACGGCGACGGGACAACCGACGGCAGCGACTTGGCAACGGTCTTGGGTGGATGGGGTAACTGCCCGTAGGCGCTAGCGTGCGCACCGGTTGCGGTTAGGGCGCGCTGACTGAGATCGTGCGATCAATCCCACTGACTGGCACTTGTTGCACTTGACCATTTGGCCAGCGGATCGTTAAGCGGTCGACCTTTGTGCTCGCCCCGAGTCCGAATGTCATGGGTAATTCGCACTGCGAGAGATAACTTCGCGTTGGTGAGAGAAGGCGGCGCTGCAACGATCCGCCAGATTCAAGTTCGATCTGCGCTCCAATCATTCCTTGACCTGAGATGCCAGGCTTGAGTTCAACGCGAAGCCAATGACCGCCACTTGCTCGGTCATTTCGAAGAAGCGCGACAGTGCCACCCGCTTGCGTCATGACAAGATCGACGTCGCCGTCGAGGTCGAGGTCGGCACTCGCGAGACCGCGTCCAATCCGAGGCGCCCCGAGGTCGCCGATGGCACTCGCCGGCAGTTCGATAAAGCATGGCGACTCGTCCTTCGAATTCACGAAGAATTGGCCGCGCTGTGCATGTGTCTGCGATGCTTGGACCCGATTGATCTGATCTTCGATGTGACCATTTGCCTGAGCGATGTCGAGATCGCCATCGAGGTCGAAGTCTTCCAAGACGAGGCCGAAGGTGAGGACAGACCGCGTCGGCGCAGCGAGTCCTTCAACGATCGCGTCATCCGAGAAATTCGCAGTTCGCCCCCGCGAGATATAGAGCGAATCTGGTTCATTGGCAAAATTACCGATGGCGATGGCAAGGTCTTCGCCGCGACTGCCCGAAATCGCACGGAGGTAACCGCTGTCGATACCCATCGCACCTGTCGCTGCGCCACTTCGATCGAACGCGAGACCGCACTCCGCGGCGCTTTCCTTGAAGAGTCCCGCACCGTCGTTGACGAAGAACCCTTTCGGAACTGTGTCATTGGCGACCACCACATCGAGGTCTCCATCTTGATCGGGGTCGACGAAGATCAGACCGAGCGCCTTTCCGGTGGGATGCCCGAGCGAATTTCGAATCGCGAATCCCGCAGATTCGGTCGCGTTCTCGAATGTCCCATCGCCCGTGTTGCGCAAGTAAAGCAAGTCATCCCCTTCAAATCCCGTCGGAGGTCCGTAGGCACGTCCTATCCCCGCCAATCGAAAGTCGACTCGTCGGTCGATCTCAGGTGACCAGCGCACATAGTTACCGACGAGCAGGTCGAGGTCGCCGTCACGATCCGCGTCGAAGAATCCAGCCGAAGTTCCCCAACGCGGATGGTCCGACGGAGGATCCGCCTTCGCACGTTGCGTCACATCGGCAAACTGAGGCGGACCACCTTGTGGCGTCTCGTTTTGAAAGAGTTGATTTGCGCCGACGCCAGTGACATAAAGATCGACGCGGCCATCGCCGTCATAGTCCCCCGCCGCCAAACCCATCGCGTAGATGCTGCTGACGAGACCGCAATCGATTGCGGGAGCGAATGTGATCGCAGCGCCCGGCTCGCGTGCTGTCGTGTTCAGGAACAACTGGACGCTCGATTGGTCGGAAGGTGGTGGCGAGGAAAACTGGTCGCCAGTCCACTTCGTTCCGCGTGCGAAGGCCACATCTTGCCGTCCATCGCCATCGGCATCGAAGATCGCGACTCCACCGACGAGTGTCTCAGGAAGCAGTTTCGCTCCGGTGGCGCCGTTTTCGTGCGTAAAGACGAGGCCGACCTCGGCTGCGACATCGCGAAATGGAACGGGCGCCTGCTCACGCGCACTTTTTTCACGTGCTGGTTTCGTGTCGGTCGCGCCTGGCGCAAGAGTCGGATCAGGCACTCGCGGGCGTGGCTTACGAAGAGCGAGATACGTCCCTCCGACGATGACCGCCAGGCCGATGGCAACCAACGCAGATCGACGCAGACCCCGGTCGATCCGCTCCTCGCCCTCACTTTTCACTCGGGCGCTCCGATGTTCCTCGTCGCCGGAGCATCAGCGGATTCAGCGAATCGATCTGCACGTTGAAGGTCGTATATCACGATCGCTTCAGAGGCATGGTTTGCTGCAGCATCACGTATGCGTGCGAGATTGACCGCACGATCGCGCGCATTTTCGTCGGGCTTGTACTTCGCGTGTTGAGCAAGGGCTTCCGCTTCGCCGACCGTGTCCCCAAGTTCTTGCAGAGCCTGTGCCAACAAGTACCACGCAGAGACAGATTCTGGATCCATCTCGAGTGCCGCCGTCGCAAGATCGCGCGCACGCGACTGAAGCGCCGCACTTTCATCGCCCCGAGCCGAACGCGCCTGCTCGAGCAAGACATTGCCAAGTTCGACAAGCACCCGATCATCTTTCGAGAAGTCGAAGCCACGTTCGATCGCAAGTGGAAAGTTTGACGCAATCAATGCTTCGAGGTCGGCAACCGCCGCCGCGTGCGCGCCATTCTGGCGATTGACCAGCGCACTAAACCAACGCACGCTCCACGGATACGCAGCTGGAGTGAACGTCGCCGCAGTTCGCAAGTGCGCCGAGGCATCGTCGAGACGACCTTCCTTGAGCGCAGTGCGTGCACGACCAAGGGCACCCTCCGAACGTCCGAGTTTCTCGACTTCGGTGAATGCAAGCTCTGCTTGGCGAAGATCGCCCTTGCCTGCTCCGCGCTCACCCTGCCGGAAGAGCGAAATTCCATAGTCGTACCAGCGCATCCAAGGCTCGGCCGGACCGGGCGTCGGAGTGACTGCGTTTGATTCGAGTTTCTTCGGTACGTCGCCACCTGCACCCGCGACTGGAAAGACGACCTCGTCGCTCGCAAGCGTGAGAATGGGAAGATCGTTCACTGAATCAGGTCCCATCACCGCTCGCCAGATCGCGAGGTCGAACTTTCGGTAACGCAGTGAGACCGTGATTCGAATTTCGTCCCCGGCATCTTGCGGAACTGTGAATGCCAGGTGCGTCAGGTCCGCCGCACCTGGCGGTACTTGATTGTTGTAGAGCGTGACGAAAATGTCCTCGGGATTGCGCCGCTCGATGCGATTGCCTTCGCGATCGATGACATATGCGTTGATGAACTTGCTCCAGGGATCGACTCCGCGCGCCTCGCTCATGCCACCAAGTCTGCCGACACTACGCCCGTTTGTCTGCACTTCAACATCGAGCCAAACTTCGTTACTGTCGGCGGTGCCTTGTGTGAATTCGTGTCCCATCTTGACTGCGCGAACAACTGCCTCAAGCAGATATCGCTTTCCCCGCACGAGAGTCGGCATGGTCGGACGCAGTGGCGCATGAAGTTGTCCGTCGATTTCGCCACCTTCTCGGATGCCGAAGAGATCGACTCGCATCACTCCCTTATTGAAATCCTCGCATGTCGCAAGCACTTCCTTTGGGTCTGGCAAATCCGATAAAAGTGGCGTAGCCGGATTGGCACTGTTGAAACCATGATCGAGAGTCGCGAGTACTCCGAGCGGGCCTCGCGGCTTCGCGGCGGGATCGGCGCTCGGAACCGCCGGCATGTGACAGCCGTTGCAGTTGGTCTCCGCCTTTGGTGGGTAGTACCAACTCTGCGCGCCGAAGCCCGAGACTCCACTCAAGCGAAAAGAGTCATAGTGATTCTGACCGCGTAACCACCGGTAATCATTGAGTGCTTCTGGCAGAAAGACCTTGTGGCACGCGCCACAGAATTCCGTCGATCGATGCACTTCTGGCTTGAGAAATGTCCGCTTGTGCAAACCGGGTCGCGCACGGATCAACTGATGATTGATCCACTGAAAGAACGCGTTGTCCGAGTGAGCAAGTGGATATTCGGTCGGTTGCGCAATGACATAGTCAGCATTTCCGCGTGGAGAATTCAGGTGGGTAATCGCGTGACAGGCAGTGCAGGTGATGCTTGCGGCACCCATCGGGTGGTGCGCAGCGTCATAGTTTGGATCGTCCCAGCGAGTCTCTTCGAAGGCCCCAGAGAAAAATGGAACTGGGTCGTGACATCCCGCGCAGAAGCGCGCATCTTGCACAGACCCTTCGCGCTCGAATGCTTGCTTGCGAGTCTCGCGGACTGCGAAGGCATAGATGGGATTGTTGAAAGAACTCGCGGCGTGAACGGAATGCGCCCAAGCGGCATGAACGTCAGCATGGCAGACAAGACACTCGTCGTTTTGCATCAGGCTCGACGCAGGGAGGAACCCGCCCGTGTCGGTCCGTGCGAGTGAAGGTTCGAAATACGAATCGCCAGAGGAAGGCTTCGACTCGGCACTCTTACCAGTGAGCGTGTCGTGCAAGATGAATCCGATACCACCTATGCCAACTGCGATCACCGCCAGCAATCCGCCCATGCGCCAGCGAATCGTCGGGCCCGCGAGTCGGTGGAGGAGAAACATCCAGACCAGCACCGCAGGCGCGAGCATGTGCAACCACCAGAGAGAGTCGCGTGGCGCGACACTGCGAATCGAAAGGGTCGCACCACCGATGTCGATACGCATCAGGAGTATGCCCGAGGCGATTGTGAGTAGCCCGGCGACAAACGCGACCGTTCCCAGTCGAATCGCCGCGCGATTGGATCGCCCGATTGCACGGACAAAGTGGGCAGTTCCAAACCAGACGAATGGGATCGCCATCGCCAATCCGACGACGACATGCATCAGAAACATCCAAACGGAAAAGACGGTCTGGTGATCAGCTCCGGTGACGACTCCGGCGGTCGAAACGCACAAGAGATAGACCGAATTCACGACGAGCAGTACGAATGCGACCATCAAGCCGCGCACGGTCCACCGAAGTGCTGGCGTGAGAACGGGACGCTCTCTAAGGCTCGGCTGGGTCGTCATTCTGGAGCGATGTTATGCGTCAACGGCCTGCGAGAGGAGGTCAATCCTGACTTGGCAGTGATCACCGCATCCCCACTCGCCTGTTGAGTTCGGCGCTCGGGTCGCAACGCGCGTCGCGATCTCGGCGCAAGCGAATACAAAGTCGAGTTGACGTTTCGCGGTGGCCAGAGTCTGTTGGCTCGTATGGAATATCGGAACATTTCGGCTCGCACGCGGAAGTTCCGATGGCCACGGTTCAGCTTGACGACCGTTTGGATCAGAGTCATTGGCGGTCCAAACAATGATGCGACCGATCCGCTTTCGCGCAGTGTTGCGGAGTGCGCCCCATCACCGCCCTGCTTCGTATCGCGTGTTGAACTTCTCGTGCAGAGCAGCGCGATCGGGTGAAGGAACGCTAGAGGAATCTCGAATGGGTAGTGGCGCGATCGTCGCGCCGTCGCCAGTGAGAAAGTCCATGTCCTTGCACCATCCCGCGAGATCGAGGACGAATGCGCGCGTCCATCCACTCTGCACCGGCGGGAGCGCGGCGTCGAAAGTCATGCGCACTTCTTCGCCTGCACCAAAAATCGCCACCGCATCGTCGATATCGCTCACGAGTGGCGAGCAGTCGATATCAGTCCGTGTGTACCACCCTGCCTGCTTGCGACAATCCCAGAGCGGAACGCGCGATTCGTAGTCGTACATCGGTCGACGCTGTGGAGCTGGAAGTCGCCGAGCGAAACCGCCCTGGAGCACACGCGCAGATTCGAGCGCGAGAGTATGTTCGATGGCCTGAGGACAGGGCTCGATCCAAACGATGCGACACCGATCGATGTAGAGCTCGTGGTTTGTCGAGATGCGAAGTGATGTGCAGTTGGCTGGAATCCTCGTGGCATCGAGCGGAAACGCAGCCTCGCGTGGCATGCCGGCGGGGTATCCATACTCCTTGACGAGTGTGACCCACGTATTCGTGGCAGGATCGAGCGCTTCGAATGTCGGCGGCGAGAGCGACGCGTTCGTCTGCCACATCGCGAAAATTGTCTGGCAGTATGGGTATTCGATCCAGCCATCCATCAAAAGAAAGGGAGCGCCTGCGTCCGCTGCAATGGGTCGCGCAAATATGAGTTCGAGCGTGAAAGGCTGTCCCGTACGACCGATGAATCGCGAATCGATCTTCCCAGGATCAACTGCAACGCCATCACGGGTCGTGACTGCTGATGTCTGGTCGATCGGCGCACTCGAACCGTGGCTCACGCGTGCGAGGACGGGCAACATCGATTCGCGCCAGAAGATCGGCGCGCCCGTCGGTTGCGGATCGTTGATCCCCATACGTTCGTCGAATGAAATCGACCAACCTGGTGGAAGGTCGAATGCCTTCAGCGATGCCGCATCGAGCGCGGTCATCTCTTCCATCGGTTCACTGAGCGCGATTTCAAAGTGATCTCCAATGAAGTCCGACTTCGTCGCGAGCGCACTTGCCGAAATCGCGATGCGCTCCCATGGTCGAGGTGGCGCGTAAACAGGCGAGAGGCGGCCACTGGAATCTTGCGTCACACTTGCGAGAAATCCCAAACCGCCAACACCAAGTGAGTCCGTCACGAATTCCATGCGCGAACCATCCCACGCAAACACCACGGGGCAACTCGAAATCTGCCGCTGAGTCTCGACGATCGCGTGCGCACCCGGCGCAATATTCAGTTCGCTCTGCGTCACTCCGTCGGGCCAGTCGATGCTCAAGAAGTCGATGTCAGATGCACTTGGGGCATCGGTGCGCCAACCGCTACCCAATCCGATGATGCATGGATCGGTCGACTGACCCGCGGTTATGAATCCGCCATTCATCCAGGGCAATTGCCGTGCGGTGACCCAGTGGCCATCAACCCGCGCGACCGCCGTCGTCCCAATCCCACTCGAATTCGTACGCATCTGCTGTGCAGGGTCGACTCGGCCGCGAAAGTCAATCGTCGCGATCGGCTTGCGACCGGTGCCTGGACCTCGAAACTGAAATGAATCACCAACGAGTGCCAATCCTGTCTCGCGCAAGATGATTGGCGTCGCGACTGAATAGGTTGTGTTGCTCGGATCATCGAACCGCCGCACGAACTCTCCCGCCTGATCGAACATGGCGACGGTTTTTTCTACCCCATCCATCATCAGTTGGAACCATCCATGCATCAATACCCCGCCCACGAGAATGTCCTTACGACCATCTCCATCAACATCGACGACGGCGAGCCAGTCTGCGCTTCCGAACCGAGCGCGCGATATTAATCGGGGGCCGGCGGGCTCGAATGCAAAGATCACCAAGTCGTCGGACGCGGTCGTCGAGGTCGGCGTCGCTGGCGCCACTGCGGCGATCATCGGTGTGCCATCCTCATCTCGGACGTACGCGACCGCGCACCAAGCGCCGATGGCCTCGAATTCGCCATATTTTTTTGAATCTCGACTCCATGTCCAGAGCCGATCGTTCAAGATGACGGCCATGACTGCATGGCGACTCCCGCCTGTTCGTTCACGAGTGCCCGCAACGATATCGAGGTCGCCATCACCGTCGATGTCGACGAGCGCTGCTATGAGAACCCAAGCTGTCGGATCGACAGGCAGGTCCTGCGCCTGCCACGATCGAGCATCGCCGTCGAGGCGGTTGTACAGAATGCGCAAGCGGTACTTCCTCGGTGATGCGCGATCCGAGACCAAGACGTCGAGATCGCCGTCGTGGTCGAGATCGGCAACCGCCAATACGCGCTGCGCCCCTCCAGAGTCGGTGCCGAACGAACGTGGGGTCCAGTCTCCGTCGCTCGATTGTTCGACCCAATAGAGCTGCTTTTCGTCATCCGAGAGTTTGGACTGCCCGAGCCAATCAACCTGCACAACGCCATCCATCAAACCATCGTTGTTCAAGTCGCCCCACATGATGTCGCGCACATTCGCAATCTTCGCGATCGGATGGTCGGGCGCTGCACGCCACCCAGGTTCGCCACCACCCACTGGTGGAGTCGCAATAATCGGAAGGAGCGACGAAGCGGTCGCCGTACGACTTCGCCAGATGAGATCGGTTCGTCCATCGCCGTTGAGATCGATCGCCGAGCTGCAGCCCGCTGAAGGGAAATCCAAAGGAAGATTCTCGACATTCAGCATCACCGCTGGCGCGAAGAGCGGTCCAGGAGCGCCCGTGCTCGATTCGCGGGCGAATTCTCCCGCGCGTTGAGCAGGGAGAAGCACTTCGCCAAGCGGACCCGTCCGCGAGTACTTGAACTGCGCGAGAGTGGAACGCGGATTCTGCGCGAGTCGATCGAAGAGCGAAAGCATTTCGGCTGCGCGTTGAGATTGATCAAGCCGCGATGCGATCCGCTGAATTCCCAGCACCGCACTTCGCAGATATGGATTAAGCGTCGCAGCGCGTTCGTACCAAACGAGCGCACCAGCGAAATCCCCCGCCATTTCGAGACACTGCCCTGTGTAGTACGCGGCGTGCGCGTCGGTTGGAGACGCCTGTGCGACGATCTGAAAGTTCTTGAGTGCTGCCGCACCTTCACCGAGAAACAACTGCGAAAGTGCTGTGCCGTAGGTCGCACGTGTGCCGACGATCGGATCCATCATCAGTGGAGCGAACATCTCGATCGCACGTTGCTGCGAGCCATCGCTCGTTTGGTTCATCTGCGCGATTGCGGCGTCGAGGCGACCGTATGGGTTGTTCGCGTCGATGGCGATTGCCGCGGCGAATGAGGCGCCAGCGTTCTCGAACTCAAACTGCCCCATAAGGCCTGCGCCCGCATCGAGTGCCTGCACATACTGCGCAGTCATCGGCGGATCGTTCGACTGCGGATCGTTGCAGCCGGCGAGCAAGAGTGCAACGACAATCCCAATAACCCGCGTCATCCCACTCACGCAGTCTTTCCACCGCGTGCGACTTTCGCTGCAGCAACACGGCCAGCGAGAATTCGTCTGTTGTTGCCTTCGATGTCGATGACGGTGCTGCCAGCCGCTGGAAAAATCGGCGACTTCATATATGTGTGCGCCTCGGTGCGCAGGTGTGCGCGCATGTCGTGACCGCGACGACGCTCGCGTTCAGCACGAAGTGCACCGAGATCGATCGGCGCGACGACAACTTTTTCGCCAGGTCCCGGGTCCGCCTGCGCCAAGATGCGACCGTCGAAATCGACGATCATCGATCCACCCGGCCAAGAGAACGGCGGATAGCCAGTCATCTGCGCGCCCTGATTCGCCGCGACGACGAACATGGTGTTCTCCGCAGCACGCGCACGATTGAAGAGCGTCCACCAATCCATCGGCGGAGTCGCCCCCCACGGGTCCATGTACGCACTCACGCGCACCGCGACTTCGGCGCCGTTGAAGGCGAGTTGGCGGATCGATTCGGGAAAGAGCCAGTCGTAGCAGATCGCACAACCGATATTGCCGATTTCGGTTTGCGCGACGGGAAACATCGACGCGGGATCCGCGCCGACATCATGTGGCGACGCGTGGACTTCCCATGGAATCCACGGATTCACCTTGCGGTAGATCGAACGAATCCCGCCGGGTCCGCAGAGCACGGTCGTGTTGTAGACAACATCATCGCGGTCGGCGGGTGCTTCGATGAATGTTCCAGTCTGGATGAAGATTCCCAACTTCTGACACAGTTTCAGATACTTGTCGATATGTTCGTTTGGTACGGGAACCGCAAGGTGCTTGCGAAGTTCCGCGACCGTCAGATAGACAGGTGCTGCATGGGCGAACTCAGGAAACGCGAAAAGGCGTACGTCGAAGAACGGCTCGTATCCAGCGTAGGTCTGCTCGACCATCGCGCACATCCGGTCGACCCGAGCCGCGATTTCGCTCCGGTCGCGCGGACAGTCAAAGGCAGTTTGAATCGCAGCGGCGTGGTATCGCATGTGGGGAAGGTAGAGGAGAGCGCGAGTTGAGGGAATCCTGGTTGCCGACGAGCCACCGCCAATACCCGCCGCGCATATCTTTCGTCGTCAAGGCTCTGCCGTGACCGGTGGCTTCGCACCCGTGTTTCGAGACTTGGTCCACTTCTCGACGACCTCGGCCGTGATTACTGCGACTTCCTTGGTAATCGCTCGTTGTGCGGCACTCGCTGGTGAGGCAGTCGCGCTTGTCGAGATCGACGAAGGGATTTGGAGAGTCTGCTTGCGAAACAGTGAGCTCTGCTTCGTGAACACCCGCATCGAAACGCCGATAATCACTACTGAATCCCTTGACGAGGAAGATGCGCAGAAGTCGGACTGCGATGGCTGATCCACCGCGCCCTCGCAGGGCGTAGGCTTCGAACTTCGTCACGGGCAGAAGTGTCACCCATGTGGGCGGATGGACAACTTCCACCACCCCCGCTGTTGACCCACCTTCGTCACCGGACGTGCTCGACGCCCCAGAATCTGCTGCAGACGCACGATTCGCGTCGCGTTGCTTCGCGGCAATATCGGGCTTCACGAGCAGTGTCGCACTCTCCGCACTCAACGAAACACCATCGCCGCAGCGAAGACCTCGGTAACGCTCAGCCTTCTCATCCCACGAATCCGCACAACCAAACGACTCAAGTTGCCGAGTCAGCAGGGCTGAGCCGTATTCGATTGCCTTCGACTGCCGACTCAACGATGAGGCGGCAATGAGAATTCTCTTGATCACTTAAGAAGTTGCTCCCCCAAGCCTGGCGAGAGCCTATACATAAGAGGAAACACCATGAAGCAATCGACCGTGACCGTTCTCTTCGACTCTCTCTGCCCAGTTTGTTCTAGTGAGGTACGCCTCCTCAAACGCTTTGACGGCAACGACAATCTCAAGATGGTCGACATCGCTGCAAAGGATTTTGACCCCAGTCGCTATGGTCTAAGCGTTGAAGAATGCGTCGGCTCAATGCGCGGAATTGATGCCAGCGGTAGAGCGCTTGATGGCATGGACACAATTCGCGCGATGTACTCCGCTGTTGGCCTAGGCTGGCTGATGACGTGGACGCGAATGCCAGTAATCTGTCAGGTTTGCGACTGGGGCTATCGCTGTTTTGCAAAGATCCGTCCAAGATTTTCTAGATTCGACCCAAGCCAATGCGACACCGACCGCTGTCGCCCGAAAGCACTTTAAAATGAGTGGACATACCGGTAGAACTTATCTCATCGTTGCGGCCACAAGTGGCATTGGCTCTGCCTTAGCCCACAGCCTCGTTGCCAGTGGCGCCAGGGTCGCACTCGCAGCCAGAAACACGGCATCACTTGATGTGCTTGGTGAGCAACTTGGAGCACCAACCTTTAGCTACGACGCCCTTAGCTTTAGCTCCGTGGAGGCAGCCGTCAACGGTGCTTTAGAAAGCTTCGGCCATCTCGATGGCGCGGCTTGTCTATCGGGGTCGCTCCTGCTGAAGCCAGCCCATATGACGGGTGAGGCCGAGTGGGCCACGACTATCGGCGCCAATGCAACGGCCGCCTTTGGCTTTCTCCGGGCTACCACGCGCGCTATGAAGTCCACCGGCGGCAGTCTGGTCTTGGTGAGTTCGGCAGCAGCGCGGATTGGGCTACCGAATCACGAAGCCATTGCTGCCGCGAAGGCTGCAGTTGAAGGCATGGCGCTATCGGCTGCAGCGACCTATGCCAAGGATGGCATCCGCGTCAACTGCGTTGCGCCGGGCCTCACCCGAACGCCACTGACGGCAAGCCTAACGCGCAACGAAGCCCAGCTCAAAGGCTCAATCGCAATGCATCCACTTGGTCGTGTTGGCGAAGCCGCCGATGTCGCGGCCGCCATCGCCTGGCTGTTATCAGCTGAAACAACTTGGGTTACAGGACAAGTTATCGGTGTCGACGGCGGTCTCGCCACACTCAAAGCCAGACCTGCAGGCTGATGCGTGGACAGACAAAATGCCTTAAAAAACAACCTCGAGCCGCCGTCATTGGCGCCGGCGCCTGCGGACTTACTGCCGCTCGTCGACTGCGGCAGCCACTTTCTCGCGTACCTCGACGGCGTCGAGGGGCCGGTGGCGGTCTCGAGCATGTTTTCGCCTCGAGGCAGCAACGTCATGGTGATGCAAGGCGACCGCAAGACTTCCGCGCCGATCTGCGTCAAGCTCGGTTCACGAGCCGCTCAGTCCCGGTGGGCAACGCAGACGAAATCCCCAGCCGCACTAAGCGTCGACCCCTATTTTGACTGCCAAGAAGATCCTTCCTTGAACCTTGAAGCCGCCACTCGGTGGTTTCCCCTTATGCGCTCGCGCGAAAAACTCGTTCAGGGAACATGCGCGCATAAAGTCCGATCGCATCTCGCGGCAGCGCGGAGAGTTCAAGGCTTCGAAGTTGCACGTGCGCGTGCCGCAGCGCGCCGATGCACGAGCGGCTTTTCGCGGATCGCTTGACCGCTACTCGGCGAGTGGGCGCATGCGGGTGCGTGCATCGACCCACCGCTTAAGTGACGACTCGCTTACCCCGATTGCTTTGGGCCAAGTCGCCTGGTGAGATGGTTTTTCTTTATGGAGTGCCGTCGGGCTGATCATCGAACACGATGGCGTCGTTTTCAACCATAATCGATGGTTGATCGCCTGTTTTTGCTCTCGGATCGTGCACGTTGGCTGGCGGACTCATCAGCGACACCTCGAATGAACGGACGGTCGTAGCAAGAAATCGTCCAAATCGTCCATCATGATCACTTGCCATGGCTGACTCTTGGCTATACTTGGGTCCTTGAACGGTTTTCATCTAAGAAGCGTTCACGTTAAGGAGAAACTACCATGTGTCTAAACGATCTACCGAATGGGCTTGCGCAGGTTGTTGGCGCAGAGCTGGCCCCCCGACTGGAGCGAAACGGATTGCTCAATGGTCTGCATGGTCTGTCAGATCGAGCGGTTGAGCCCAAACCTGCCAATATAGATCGGACGCGGATCGAACGAGCCGTTCGCGAGATCCTGCTCGCCATCGGCGAAGACCCCGATCGTGAAGGCCTGCGCGAAACTCCGACGCGGGTGGCACGGGCCTACGGGGAGATCTTCGCTGGCCTGCGCCAGGATCCGTCGGCGCATCTTCAGTGCACCTTCGCCCAGACCTGCGATGAGGTCATCACCGTTTGTGGCATTAAGTTCTACAGCGTTTGTGAACATCATTTGCTTCCCTTCACCGGCAAGGTGCACATCGCCTACCTGCCCGCCAACGGGCGCGTCGTCGGTCTGTCGAAACTGGCGCGAACCGTAGAAGTGTTCGCGCGTCGGCCTCAGATCCAAGAGCGATTGACCGACCAGATTGCAGAGGCGCTCACGACGCATTTGCAAGCGCACGGGGTGATTGTTGTCGTGGAGGCTGAGCACATGTGCATGCGGATGCGCGGCGTGCGATCGGTCGATGCGGCAATGACCACGATTGCCCGCCGCGGTGTCTTCAAAAGCGATGCGGCCCGCTCTTCCGAGGTGATGTCACTCATCAACACCATGTCTCGCCGTCGTGATGACGGCGGCGCGAATTGATCGTTCTTTTTCGTTCGTCAGTTTCAATTTTCTTTTTTTAACCTCTATGGAGCCTCTACTCATGAAATCGTGTTCAATCGTTTCTGTTCTCATCAAATCCAAAGCTCTTGTCGCCGTCGCGCTGGTGTGCTCGGGGTCGCTCTTGATCGCAGCCAATTCGGCCGAGCGCCTCGAAACCTCTTGCTCGGCGGGTGCTCAGGCCCAGTCGGCGGCTTCGACAAATGATGTCATTGCCACCGCGACGAAGGCCGGAGGGTTCAACACCCTTCTGGCTGCACTCGAAGCGGCAGAACTTACGACAGCATTGGAGGGTCCGGGCCCGTTCACAGTGTTCGCGCCCACCGACGCAGCGTTTGCCAAGCTTCCAGCTGGCACCGTTGATTCACTCCTGAAGCCTGAGAACAAGGGAAAGCTCAGCGCAATCCTGACTTACCACGTCATCAGTGGCAAGGTGCCATCCTCAGCTTTGTCCACCACTCCCGCTGCCGAAACGCTCAATGGGCAGCGGATTGACTTCAAGTCCACGGACGGCAAGTGGTTCGCGGAGAACGCGATGATCGTGAAGACCGACATTGCCTGCAGCAACGGCGTGATTCATGTGATTGACGCGGTCATCATGCCTTCGACCGACACCATCGCCGATGTCGCCACCAGCGCGGGCAAGTTCAACACGCTTCTGGCCGCCGCGAAGGCTGCGGGCCTGGTTGATGCGCTCAAGGGCAACAAGCCGCTGACCGTGCTCGCACCGACCGACGAGGCGTTTGCAAAGCTTCCCGCCGGCACTGTCGAGATGCTGCTCATGCCAGAGAACAAGGACAAGCTCAAGGCGATCTTGACCTACCACATCATCTCTGGTCGGGTGTATTCCAACCAAGCGCTTCAAGCCAAGCAGGGCAAGACGCTTCAAGGTGGCACCGTTGAGTTCGCAATGCGCGACGGCGCGGTATATGCCAACAACGCAAAGGTGATCGGCGCTGACATTGACACTGCCAACGGTGTGATCCACATCGTTGATACGGTGCTCCTGCCACCAGCCAAGTGATCTCGTTGTGTTCATGATCCGCGGCGAGCACGACAGTGCTCGCCGCGGTCATATTGATATTGATAGGACTTCGCTTTTCGGGGCTACAGGAATCTGTGTGGGTTGATGCGGTTTGAGGGTGCGAATCAAGTCCGCCCAGGTGGAACATGATCGCGTTGATGGCTGCGTCGAAGTGTCTCTTGGTCTGGTGCACGATTTGTTGACACACCGATTTGGGAGATTTGAAGACAATGTCCAACATGAAGAATCCTCAGTTTTCGTGAACAAACGCACCCGTCGCTACGGTCGAGGGCTGTCCGTCTCGCCAGCGAAGCTCGCGCAATTTGAAAATCAAGTCGCGAGACGATTTTCTTGCTGGCGGACAGTGTGGAATCCAAGTGCGCGTTGATGAGGTCAGTCCGCAACGATGCCGCGACAGAAGACGCTCGCGTTGCACGGTGCCACGCCGAAGAAGAAGGGCGGCCCTAAGACATGCATTTGGATCCTCGGGCGTCTTAGATGCAAAACGCCCGCACAACACCGACGCAGTTTCCTCGTGGAGGTCGCGTGATTTACCCACAAACTTGTGTCGAAAATGGGTCTCCTTTACGTTCATGGTCAACCCATCATCATGATGCAAATCCCTCGCGCACTCCAAGCTGCGGTACGCCACCAGTTGGTGGTGACGAGGCGGCGATGTGCGTGCGCGTTGAAACCGGTGGCCAGGGTGTTATGCAATGGAATCTGCACGAACCATGTGGATATCCAATTCAAAGCTAAGAGCGGCAGGCTGGCCAGTAGCCACGGATCGCGAGTACCTGCGAGTACCAGCAAGACCGCGGTTGCTAACTCAGCGAGCATCAGCGGCCCAACGACCAATGTAATTTGGCGAGTGTGCCGCCGATGGTAATCGACGAAATGTTCACGCCCAACCTGAGCCAATAGCGGATAGTGAACGATCTGGATTGTCCAGATCAAACCCACAAGGGCCCAAGTGGCTGCGTGATGAACGGAGAGGAGCCATTCCATGATTATGCGGGCAAGCGACTGAGGGTTACGTAGTCAGGGCGATCCGCCACATCGGCATGGATGAAGATACGCACGACCCGAGCGCGATGAAGGAGAAAGACGCCTGGCATCTGTGTGCCATCACCATCGAGTGCACCGGGGTGATGACCAGCGAGCAGCGACTTGAACCCACGCCACCACACGCTAAATCCGAGCAACTGTGCGAACCGTCCACGGCGCAGTCCGAGCACACGATAAAGTCGTCGCTCCGGGTCAGCGATGGCAGGGACGTCGCCGAGTCCATAGTGAGCAGTAATGGCTGCAAACGACTCCGCACTGCCCATATGGATGAGGGCAAGACGGGTGCCGTTCTTCTCAATACTTTGGCGACTCGCCGCGAGATCTGCGAGCGCTTCGCGGCAAAAACTACAGCCTGAATGGCGCAGGAAAACCAACAGCACCGGATGTTCGTTGGAGAGAGCCGCGAGGCTGCTGCCGTGGGTAGTGAGCGTGCCCTTCAGCAGCGTGGATTCATCGGGCAACGTGTCGGGGCCAGCATCGCGCAGATACTCCGTCCACGCGTGTTTAAGGATGAGCGCAAAGGGCACCCACCAAATGAGATCATTGGTAATGCAGTTCAGCGCAAAGGCCCATGGCAGCTGCTCGGTCCACAGCGCTTGGATCATGCCGAGTGGACCAAAGACCTTTCCGAGAAAACCCACCAGCACGATCGGCCAATGGCGCACCGGATCAAAGGCGGCGATGGCATAGCCGATGCCGTAAACGCCCACGATCATCCCGATGCATTGCCAGAACTGCGGGTAATTGGGTTGCGGCATGTGCAACCAATCAAAAATTGCCCCGGGGAAAAGCACTGCGAAGCCGCCCCAGAGCACGTTGTAGAGTCCGGCGGCGAGCAAGACATTGCGCATCCAGCGCGGCGATGAAGAGCTGGTGTTCATAGGTGTGTTGACTCTGATTCATCCACTGCCAGGGTGGCGTCTGTTATGTTTCTCAAGCAATCGTCGATGCTTGGTTTGTACATCCGACAAACCTGGGTAACACTTCGAATCTGGCACATGGGGGACAAATTGCTCTTGACGCATTGCTTACTCTACGCACTGCGCGGGATGGACCTCCCCCGATTTCGTGGACACCCAAATTAGCGAGAATGCTCGCAAGGAGAGTGTTTCATGGACAAAGCATCGAATTGGGCTAAGCGCCCTTGTCGTTCCTTCACGCCCGAGTTCAAAGCAGAGGCTGTTCGGCTCTGCCAGATCGGGAATCGCACGATCCCTTCGCATCGCGTCTGATCTCAACATCGGCGAGAACGCACTGCGCGAATGGGTGCGCCTTGCCAAGATCGACGCCGGCGATGGACCCGCCGGCGCACTGACAACAGAGGAGCGCGAGGAACTCACACGCTTGCGGCGTGAGCACAAGCGCGTGCTCATGGATTTAGAAATCCTAAAAAAAGCGACGGAATTCTTTGCGAGAAGAAACCTGTGAGGTTCGTGTTCATCCATCGTGAACGCGACTGCTTTCCAATCACGGCGCTCTGCCGTGTGCCATGCGCACGAAAAGCGCGAGATCAACGTCTCGCCGTCGAGATCGCCGCTGTATTTAAGCGAAGTCGCGAG
>CAMBMO010000020.1 GCA_945868805.1 Singulisphaera sp. GP187 | reverse complement strand
TACACACAACCAGGCATGGTCTGCGCCAAGAGAGATTCACATGCGAACGCGAGTGCCGTAGCCCGCTGTGCATAGGAATTGATCTCGTAAGAATCCGCTTCATCTGCAGCTCGTTCGCGAACTAATTGCAAAAGCACTCCAAGACTTTTCAGCTGACCGCTGAGCGAATCTGTCACGACATTCGCAGCTCGAATCCGAAACTCTCCTTCGCCCCCTTGCGATTCGCGCCAATGCCAAAGATCGCCAAAGAAACCCTCCGACACACGACGACAAATATCAATCTGACGCAGCGCAGATTCGAGCGTCTCATCGCCGCCATCTTTCATCGGGACATCATTGATTGCGCCTCGATTGTTTGCGGGATTCCAAAGAGTTCGAAGCAAGTGCAAGACCGCGCCTTCGCTCAGTCGCGCACCAAAGTGATCAGCCGCAACCTCTTCAAGAGAATGCGCTTCATCAAGAATCACATGGTGATATGGTGGCAAGAAACCGCGCCCCCCGGCAGCGCGCATCGCCAAGTCGCTGAAGAAAAGCGAGTGATTGCACACCAGCAAATCGCCGCCTTCCATGCGTCGCCGCGCCGCTTGATAAAAACATTTTTCGTATGTCGGACATTTGCGCCCCATGCAATTTCCCGCATCGGACTGCACTTGTTCCCACACATTGTGCGCAGGGATGACAGGAAGTGATGTCGTTGTGCCATCACGTGTTTCATACGCCCAATCTTCAAGACCCTGCAAGGCATGACGATCTTCTTCGCCGCCAAAGAGGCGATCTTGCCGAGCGCTTGCAAGTTTCAGTCGGCGCAGCGAAACATAATTCCCGCGACCTTTCACCAGCACCGTGCTGAATTCCTCTGGAATGACAGCGTTGAGCAGTGGAATATCTTTGTCGACTAATTGTTCCTGCAGCGCGATCGTATTCGTGCAGATGATCACACGCTCTTGGTGATCGACAACTCTTCGAATCGCGGGAACGAGGTACGCAAAGCTCTTTCCAACTCCGGTTCCAGCTTCGACCATAAGACGACCCTTGCGATCAAGACACGCATCGATTGCCGCGGCCATTTCCAGTTGTTGAGGTCGATGTTCAAATCCCACGAGGCGTTTCGCCACGGGACCAGTATCAGAAAGAACAATTGCGGCCTGAAGCGCCATGCATCCGAGTCTACGGTGGCGAGAATCGACTGGAAGAAATCATCACCAATTGCTGAGAAGAAATGCTAAATCTGCTCCGCCGACAATCTGGTCGCCGTTCAAATCACCACTCCCTGCACCGCCCCACTGGGAGAGAAGGATCGTGAGGTCGAAGCCGTTGACAAGTCCGTCACCATTGATGTCACCGATCACTGCGGGGCATCCGATGTTCACGATCTTGACATCATCAATCGCTGCCTCGACAAGCGATCCTGCGCCAAGATCCCGCGCAATGAATCGAACGCGAATTGCAGACCCAACTGCAAGAAGTCCATTGAGCGTGATATCTGCCTCGCGCCAAAGTGTCGCGCTGGACTGAACGGTCGTTGCCGTCGTCCACACGATTCCGTCGCCAGAAACTTGCACAACGAATTCGTCGAGGTTTGGCGATCCGCCTAAATTATTTGTGTACCAAAACCAATATCGCAAATGCGCTCCTGTAACCATCGTGCCAAGTATTGGCGACTGAAGCGTGGTGATTCCGTTGTCTACATCTGCGTTTCCTGCGGCGCCCCCAACGGTTCCCTGACCGGTGAATGCGCACTGAGTTGCAGTTCCAGGAGTGTGATCATCTTCCGATTGTGCGGTTGTTGCAATCGGATCGCCACGAATCCATGCCCCTCCAGTCGCCGTGTCGCCTCCGACGCCGTACATCCAACCACTACTGGCAACCTCGAAGTTGTATTCGGCAACGATCGTCAAGCTCGTGGCTGTCGCGGTGAGAAAAGTGCTCGGGGCGTCGGTCGGATATCGAATGGCGGAACCACTCGCAAGTGTGACTTCGACATAGAAGTCCACGGCATCTCCACAGTGGACCGCCGGAATCGTGGCTGCGTGTGTGTCGCCGGAGACCGGGACGAGAGGATCCGATGACCACGACCCACCCGCAACCCGAGAGATGAGTGCCCGTTGACTTACCGCCCCCACGACGAGTTCACGAATGGTGACTGACATCAGTGTCGTCTGATCGGGTACGAGTCCAGTCGGAGCCGGAACGGGAAGCGATATGAGTGCAGTTTGTGCGATCGCCTCCGCAAGAGTCATCGCCGCGGCGAGATTCTCCCGCCCCGACAGCAAGATCTCCTCTGGGGGCATCAGAAATCCGTATGTCCCCCGATCGCGGACTTCAATCGTCCACGAGAGTGCTCCGCGCGATCCATAGGTCCAGTCGACCGAACCACCGCTGGCAAGATAAAGCGTCGAACCGACGGGACCCGCAACGAATTCTGCGCCCGTTTCACTCGCGATCGCCGCTTTCATCGAATCTCCAAGCGACTGGAGGAGTGCCGCATCGGGGCAGATTTCGAGCGTGTAAGCCCACGGCGAGAGCACCAACTGCGAATAGGAATGAAAGTCGATCGTCGCCACGATATTGGGGTGCAAGACGAAGACATCGCGCATCGCAATCGTCTCGGGCTCCGAGAATGCCGCTGTTCCTCGATACGTCTCGCTCGATGGGTTCGTGCTCGCTCCAGCACCTCCCCACTGGTAGCCCCAGTTCCGATTGGGATCGACGCCGAATGATCCATCGCCGTTGTCGCGACGGTTCTTGCGCCAGAGTCTGTTGGCAGTGTCCGCCCAAGTGAAGGAATAGCCATCAACATTGACGACCGGGATGACAAAGATCTCGACCTTGCTCAAGAGCGCCTGAACGCGTGGGTCGGTCGCTGCTGTCTCGACAAGTCTGTCAGCGAGATACATCCCGGTCATCGCCGCTCCCCACTCGCGCGCATGCTGCGTGGCGTTGAAGAGAACGGCAGGCGCCGTCGTTCCCGCAGGAAGCGCACTCACACGAATGCCTCGGATCGGGCGACCTTCGAGCGATTGCCCGACGATAAAGGTCGACGCGATATCGGGACGCGACGCGACAAGCGCGTCGAGGTGGGCGTTGATTGCAGCGAGATTTTTGAAGTCAGAAAACCATTCGGTGTCGGCAATGCCACCTTCGGGCGGATTGGCCAACCGAGTTCCTTCCGCTTCAACCAACGCCTGTACATCATCGATCATCACGCAGTACTCCAACTTGGTGGCATCAAGCGCTCGTCGTTGATCCGGTGTCACCAGATACTCGGCGTTCCCTGCGTAGATGCCGTGAGACCACATGTCATCCGAGAGCGATGCCATGATTCGCACATCGCGTACCGAGTCCAAGCGAACACGGACAACACTGTCGAATGGAGTCGCGAGGGCGATTGCAACAAGGAGAAACGAATGCATGCCACTAAACTAACACGAATGGGAATCATTCCAAATCAAATCGTCTGGTTGTCACCATGCGCCAGATCCAATGTTTGTGGTTTTTTGGTCGTGGGTGCAAGCTTGTGCGCGTGCGCTACGAAGCCTGCACTCACGCCTGCGCAGGCGATCGCGCTCGCACCGACTCCACTCGCACTCGTGGCATTCGACGGCGCGACTGGCGCGACGATCGAGTGGCGCGAAGTCCTCGACCGTGTCGCGGCAGCCGACGCAGTCTTTGTCGGTGAGAATCACGATGACGCGACCGCGCACGCGGTCGAGCACGCCCTGGTCGACGCATTTTTCGCTTCACATAAACCCGCTGCTGTGAGTCTGGAATTCCTGGAGCGCGACGATCAAGCAGCGACGGATGCCTACCTCGCTGGATCGTCAACGATGGACGAGTTCATCACGGCGACCAAGTCGAAAGATTGGGCTGGCGCGGACACATGGATCCCCTGGTACCAACCGATGATCGATTCGGCCAAACGAAGTCACGCGAAAGTCGTTGCCGCGAACGCTCCACGGAAGTATGTCACCCAAGCACGCGTCGAGGGGTACGGCGTATGCATCGCCCTACCGAGCGAAGAACGCGCACTCTTCGAGGTTGATGAAACAATCAGTCGAGACGGAGATTGGGAGCGCTTGCGAGAACTCATGGTGGAAATGCACCGAGAGCGCGCCAAAGAGGGCGAAGCGGGTCCGAGCGATCCCGATGCAGATCACATCGACTCAATCCATCGATCACAGCGCATGTGGGACAAGACGATGGGAATGAGCGCGGCAAAAACATTTGCACAAAAAACTGCGGTCATTCATATTGCTGGTGGCTTCCACCTTGAACAGCGGCTTGGAACTGTCGCGCAATTTTCGCACGTTTGCCCTGACGCAAAAATTCTGGTGATCTCCTTGCAACCGAGTGCATCAACCGAAATTGAGGAGAAGGAAATCAAGGGTGCAGACATCGTGATTCACACGAAAGGTCCCTTGCGACCAGCGCAAAAATAAAAAGCTTCGATTGAATGCCCGCCTGGCGCAGTTCAGCGACCGACGATCTTATTGAGCGCCTCTCGCGAATCAGCAATTGCGAAAAGTTTTTCGATTTTCATCATCGCCAACAATGCGCGCAAATCTTTGTTCGCGCCATACAGAATGGGCTTGGCTCCAAGAGCTGCGGCGCCATTGCGACAATTGATACACGTTC
Organism: Singulisphaera sp. GP187; assembly: GCA_945868805.1. Taxonomy (GTDB): domain Bacteria; phylum Planctomycetota; class Phycisphaerae; order Phycisphaerales; family SM1A02; genus F1-60-MAGs104. The sequence continues at coordinate 39,167 of CAMBMO010000020.1, read as the reverse complement.
CAATTCCCATACTGCTCATGAACTGAACACTTGAGAGATCGAGCACCATGAACTTCATCGCCTTCCCAAGCGATTTCATGTGAGGATCAATGTCGCCACTCATGATCGGTGCCTCTCGCTGGCCGATGTTGGGACCTGCGGGTCGCACGATGAGGACTGATCCATCCCAAATCATCTCGACATACAGCGTTTTTTTGGTGGTTGGTTCTTCTTGTGTGCTCATCGTTTGTGCTCGAAGAGATGAGTCTAGCGATTCCTAGGACCTCAAGCGACCCACTTTGGGTCGACGAGCGCGAGGAGTGTTGCACTTGCGCCCGGATGCGAGTTGCCCGATGCCATCAAAGTCCAATCAGAGAGTTCAAGGACCGCGATCGCGCCCTTGCTCATCAGAATCGCTGGCCCGGCAGATCCGAGCAGGTCGCCGACGAGGTCGCTGAGCATCGGTTCATGTCCGACGATTGCAATGGTTTTTTCGGTGCGTAACGAGAGAAGGACCCGCGTCATTTCGACCCCGCGATCATGGTCGCACTCGAGCGCCGAGCAACGGATTGGTTTCGCCCATTGCGCTTCCCTTCGGAGGATCTCCGCAGTTTCCCATGCACGAGCGAAACCGCTCGCGTAGACCAATTCAGGAGGGTCGTACAGTTCGCGAACTCGAAGGGCGAGCGCCTCGAATTTTCGAATGCCACCCTTCGTCAATGGGCGGAGCGAATCATCCGGCCACTCTCGCGAGTCGCGTTCAAATGCCTTTGCGTGGCGAACAACGAAGAGGATCATGCACGAGTACGGTACCGTCCGCACCGTGAGCGACTGCCTCTTCATCAATTCACGAATCGCGACACTCCGGGGGGAGAGATCCGATTCCCTGAAACCTCGACGAGGGGCTGACCTTTGCGATCTTGCAGTTATTCCACACGGATACGTGCTGGTCCAGAACGGGAGGATCGCACAAGTCGGCCAGGGGAAGCCAAAATCCGTCGATCCAGCAACGGTCGTCATCGATGCGAATGGGAGGCTTCTCACGCCAGGATTTGTCGATTGTCACACACACGCATGCTGGGCTGGTGATCGTTTGGACGAGTGGGATCTCAAAATGGCGGGGAAGTCGTATCTCGAAATTCTCGCGGCAGGTGGCGGAATCATGTCGACGGTCCGGAGTGTTCGTGCGACAGCGACGCAGGAACTCGCGGACGGAATCTTGCGACGAGGGCGCGAGATGGCCGCCTATGGCACGACGACTGTGGAAGTGAAGTCTGGGTATGGACTCGACACCACCACCGAACTTCGAATGCTCGAGGCGATCGCGATCGCGACCCGAACCTCGCCGATCCGAGTCACGGCGACATTTCTCGGCGCGCACGCGATCGACCCGCTCCAAAGCGACGCAGTCAGACGGATGATCGACGAAACGCTTCCCGAGGTCGTGCGAGAGTATCCAGGAATCTGCGTGGATGCGTACTGCGAAAGAGGATCGTGGTCGGTCGAGGAGTGCATGCGCTATTTCAAGAAGGCGATCAGCCTCGGCTGTCCGATTCGTGTCCACGCCGATCAGTTCAATTCGCTCGGGATGGTCTCAGCGGCTGTCGGGCTCAAAGCTGTGAGCGTCGACCATCTCGAGGCGACAACCGATGGTGATCTGGAACTCCTCGCGAAAAGTTCGACCATCGCAGTTGGTCTGCCGGCGAGTTCGTTCTGCCTGGGAACGCAGTGCATTCGCGCCCGCGAATTTATCGACCGTGGAGGAGCGCTCGCGCTTGCCACGAATGCCAATCCCGGGAGCGCGCCAGTGCGCGCAATCCCAATCGTGATCGCATTCGCCGTCCGCGAGCTCAAGCTCAGCCCCGCCGAAGCGCTCACTGCGGTGACATACAACGCAGCCTGCGTGCTCGGACTCGCAGAGGAGTGCGGGTCGATCGACACGGGCAAGTCTGCGGATCTCGCGCTCTGGCCATGCCAAGACGAGCGGGCACTCGGGTACGAACTCTCCGGATCGCTCCCCGACCTAGTGATGGCACGAGGCGTGATCGTCCGAGGTGATTTTTCGACGGTGCGCTAGTCTCTCGACATGCCTTCCGATCGTGAAATTGCCTCCGCAACAGCGGCAGCGGCGTGCGTTTCGAGAACGCATGAAGCGATCGCGGGGTTTTTGAAGGAAGGACGCACGCTTGCAGAAATCGATTCCTTCGTCGGGCGCACATTGGATCGACTCGACTGCAAATCGTGCTTTCTTGGATATCGCGTGCGCGGTCACCCTCCCTTTCCCAGTCACGCGTGCATCTCGGTCAATGCGTGTGTTGTGCACGGAACGCACGACATGACGGCGAAGGGGCTCGAGGAGGGAGACCTCGTGTCGATCGATATTGGCGTGCGACATCAGGGTTGGATCGGGGACGCTGCATGGACCTATCTCATCAAGTCGGGTGACGATGTTGCTCGCTCGCTCCTGCGAACTGGTCGTGAAAGTCTCCGCAGAGGAGTTGCGGCGATGTGCCCCGGCCGACCACTCATCGACTGGGCACGCGCGGTGCAGACCTGCGTCGAGAAAGAGAGCGGGTTCTTTCTCGTTCGCGGACTGGGCGGTCATGGGTACGGAAAAACACTTCATGCTCCACCTTTCGTTTCAAATGTCGTGCCAAGCTATCCCGGCGAATGGACTGAGGCGTGGGCGACATTCAAACCTGGGATGCTGATTGCAGTCGAGCCCATGATCGCAGTCGGAACAAATGAGATCGTTTCCCAAGGCACTTCGTGGCCAATTTTCACCGCGGATGGTTCACTGAGCGTGCACTACGAGGCGGATGTGTTGATTACCGAGAATGGTCCGCTCAATCTCACCGAAGATCTCTTCGCGCTCCCAGATCTCGTGGGGTAGGGAAATTCCTTCACAGGTCTGAAACGACCCGCACGATACGCTTGCGAACATGCCACACTCGCCGAAGGCTCTCCTGCTTGAGTCGATCCATCCCGTTGCGGATGCGATCCTGACTGGCGCCGGGTTTCAAGTGCGACGAGTCGCAGGTTCACTCGCGGGTTCGGACCTCAATCACGCCCTTGCAGAAGCCAGCGTCGTCGGAATCCGATCGAAGACCGAATTGCGGGCGGTGCATTTCGCGAAGCATCCAAATCTCCTCGCGGTCGGCTGCTTCTGTATAGGAACCAACCAGGTCGATCTGATCGCCGCCGAGGCAATCGGCTCGGCGGTTTTCAATTCTCCATTCAGCAATACCCGCAGTGTCGCCGAGATGACCGTCGCCGAAGCAATCTGCCTCTTTCGAAAATTGTTCGAGAAATCCGCGCAACTCCATGCGGGCAAGTGGGACAAGTCCGCGAGCCACTCGCATGAAGTTCGGGGACGTGTTCTCGGCATCGTGGGGTACGGACACATTGGATCGCAAGTCAGCGTGCTGGCTGAATCGCTCGGTATGCGCGTAATCTTTTTCGACATCGCGCGGAAATTGCCGTTGGGGAACGCGCAGTCTCGACCGACCCTCGAGGCACTGCTTCGGGAGGCAGATTGCGTCACCCTGCATGTTCCCGAGACACCTCAAACGAGCGGATTCATGGGGCAGAAACAATTCGCGCTCATGAAGCCCGGCACGATCCTCATAAACAATGCTCGCGGATCGGTGGTCGACCTCGATGCACTTTCGGCGGCACTCAGATCGGGTGCGCTCGGAGGAGCAGCGATCGACGTCTTTCCGATCGAACCGGCGGCGACCGGAGATCCCTTCACCTCACCCATGCAATCTTGCCCATCTGCGATTCTGACTCCGCACATTGGAGGATCGACGGAGGAAGCACAAGAATCGATCGCCACCGAGGTCGCTGAAAAGCTGGCTCGATTCTGGCACCACGGTTCGACCGATACATCGGTCAATCTCCCGCAAGTCGACCTGCCAGTCCTGCGCGAGGGGCAACTGCGCATCTTGCACGTCCACCGCAATGTCCCCGGAGTGCTCGGTTCGATGCATACGTTGCTCGCTCAGGCAGGCATCAATATCAATGCCGAGTATTTGCAGTCGAACCCTCGAACGAGCTATGTGATCTTGGATGTCGAGAGATTCGAAGATCCGAAACTCCTTGACGGCATCGGCGCCATGCCTGAAACGATTCGAATGCGGACGACTTCTGGTCCCGCCTAAGTGGGCCTGGTCGGCAAGAATCGTTGGAGACTAAGATGGTGCGATGCTGAATCCACCCCTGTTCTCTCGTCGTAAGACACAATTGATCCACTCTGAATCCGCCTTGTTCGCGATCGCAGTCGCACTTGCGACCTGCACGAGTGCAATTGCAACGCCACCGGCGACACGAGCCGAACCAGTCTCGGATGTGATCCACGGCCAGACGATCGTCGATGACTATCGATGGCTCGAGAGTCTCGAAAAAGAGTCGCCAGAAGTCGAGGCGTGGACGACCGCCCAGAATCAGCGGACGAAGGCAATCCTCAGCGCGCTCCCCTGCCACGAACAATTGAAGCGCCAACTCGCTCCGCTCATGTCGATCGGATCCGTCGGGCTTCCCAAGCGCGAAGGCGGGTCGGCATTCTGGACCGAGCGAGAGGGAACGCAGAACCAGCCCGTGCTCTATTTCGCGAGCGAGGGAATTGCGTCGGCTGGTCCGCTCCGAGCCGAGAAAAAAGTCCTCCTCGATGTCAATGCTCTCGACGCGAAGGGACTCACGAGCCTCGACTGGTGGGATCCATCTCCAAATGGCGAGCGAGTCGCCTTCGGAACTTCAAAGTCGGGAAGCGAGATGAGCGTGCTTCATGTGCTCGAAGTGAAAAGTGGCGAGTGGATGAGCGACGAGATTGTCGGCAAGGTCTCTTTCTCGGGTTGGTCGCCTGACGGGGACGCGTTTCTTTACAACAGACTCGCCGATCCGGCCGACCCATATTCGCGCGAGATTCGCTGGCATGAACTCGGTCGCCACACACGGCACGATCCACTGATTCTGCGCCAGAAGGAACCGAGCGTGATTCCAGGCGCGGGTCTTTCGCGCGATGGTCGTTGGATTGTGGTTGTCCAGCAACATGGCTGGCAATCGAGCGATCTCTTCGTCGGCGATTTGACAAAATGGCGCCGGTCAGGAATGCACGATGGCACACTCGCGCTGGTCCCCGTTGCGGAAGGTTTCGATGGAAACTTCCAGCCAAGCGCGATGATCGGCGACACGATGTACATGCTCACTTCGTTCGAAACTCCCAAGGGGTCACTGTGGGCGGTTGACATGAACGCACCCGCACGTGCAAATTGGAAAATCGTCATTCCGACACGGAGGGATGAAGTCCTCGATTCTGTTGGATATGCGGGTGGATTGCTCGTCGCGTCCTATGTGAAAGATGTGACGAGTCGCGTCGAACGATTCACGACGGGCGGAACGAGCATGGGTGAAATCCAGCTCCCCGGTCTCGGGAGCGCCTCTGTCTCAATCGATGAATCGCGTACGGATGGTTTCGTGAGCTACACAAGCTTCAACGAGCCCCGTTCGATTTACACCGTGGATTTTAAGAGTGGTTCGATGACACTCTGGGCACGACCGACTGTTCCGATCGACCCATCGAGCGTCACGGTGCAACAAGTTTTCGTACCAAGCAAGGACGGAACGAAGATTCCGATGTTCATCGTGCACAAGAATGGACTCGCCCTCAGTGGACAAGCGCCAACGATTCTCTATGGATACGGCGGATTCAATGTGAACTTGGATCCGGCATTCAGCCCAACACAGTGGCCTTGGTACGAGGGCGGCGGTGTCTATGTGATCGCAAATCTGCGTGGTGGTGGCGAGTATGGCGAGGAGTGGCACCGCGCGGGTATGGGGGCGAACAAGCAGAATGTCTTTGATGATTTCTACGCGTGCGCTGAGTGGCTCATCGCGAAGAAGTACACCACTCCCGCTCACCTAGCGATCCAAGGTGGATCGAATGGTGGGCTCCTGACTGGCGTCGCCGTCACCCAGCGACCCGAACTCTTCTGCGCCGCCATCAGTGCAGTGCCGCTCCTCGACATGATTCGCTATCAGCAGTTCTTGCTCGCGAAGTACTGGGTCCCAGAGTATGGATCGAGCGAGGATGCCAAACAATTCGAATGGATCCACCCGTACAGCCCGTACCACCATGTCGCGAAAGGCACGAAGTATCCGGCGATGCTTTTCACCGCTGGCGAGAATGACTCGCGCGTCCATCCACTTCATGCACGCAAGATGACGGCGCGCATGCAGACACTCGGCGCCAACGACGATGCGAACGACCCGATCCTGTTGTGGGTCGATCGCGAAGCAGGACACGGCCAGGGAAAGCCGCTTGCGAATCGAATCGCGGAACAGGCTGACCAATGGTCGTTCATGATGTGGCAGACTGGAATGTGTCGGTAGAAGCAGAGCGGTCACCACCGACTGCACTTTGCCGAGGCAAGAACGCCTCAGCCGATGACTTCGAGCTTTGCGTATTCAAGAACGAGCGTCCGAACGCCAGCAGATCGGAATTGAACTCGAACGCTGGTGAGGCTGCCACGAGGGAGTACCTCTTCGATACGACCGACGCCAAACTGCCCGTGGCGCACGACGGTGCCGACTTTGAATTCACCGGCGCCCCGACGGGATCCACCGAGTCCCCTCTGCGATCCCGAGTGCGATCCCGAGTGCGATCCCGAGTGCGAAGCTTCTTCGGTGGCCCCTTCGTTGTCGGAGTGATCGTGCTGTTCGACAACTCCCTTTGTTTGCTCGTTCGTCCCTAAAAGCTCCCTCAGGAATCCGCTCTCAATCGTTCGCATACGAAGACCTCGAACCGCACGCGTACTTGCGCAGGTCAGGATGAGATTGCGTTCACTTCGGGTCACTCCGACAAACAGCAATCGCCTTTCCTCTTCGATCGCCTTCGGCGAATCCATGGACCGAGAGTGTGGCAGAAGTCCTTCCTCGAGCCCGACGACTGCCACCGTATGGAACTCGAGCCCCTTCGATGCATGAAGCGACATAAGTGTGACGACGCCGCGTTCGGGATCGACTGCATCTGAATCAGCCACGAGCGCAATGGACTGAAGGAAACCGCGGAGCGCGGCCCCGAGCGTCGGCTCTGGGGCGTCCGGCGCGCCGTCGGGCAAGGCGAACATGCTGGCTGCGTTGGCGACTTCGAGAACATTCGCCTTTCGGTCGAACGCGTCCTGATCATCATCGGCGAGCGCTGCGGCCGCACGTTCGAGACCGGCCTCGGTGATGAGCCGCTCGACGAATGCACCGAGAGATCCCGCAGGCTTCGCCTCAAGCTCGGAACGAAATCGCGCGAGAGTCGTCACGAGTCCATCGATCGACTTCGCGGTTCGCTCAGCGATCGACGACTCTCGTGCGGTCATCATCGCCTGAATGAGCGAGATCCCGCGCGCGACCGAGACCGCAGTCAACTTCCCCATCGTCGTGGAACCAATCCCACGCGCGGGCACATTGACAATTCGCCGAAGCGCACTCTCGTCTCGGGGATTGGCGATCGCCCGCAAGTAGCCAATCGTGTCGCGCACTTCGCGTCGTTCATAGAAAGCAGTCCCGCGCGCGATCGTGTACGGAATATTCCTGTGACGAAACGCATCCTCGAGGGTTCGACTGAGGGCGTTCATCCTGTACAAAACAGCCATCTCGCGCCACTGAATTCCAGCTCGATTTGATCGTTGAAACTCCTCCGCCACGAAGTTGGCCTCGGCGACCTCGTCCGCGAGCCGGACAATTCTCGGTGGCACACCATCCCCAACCTCGGTGAACAAGTCCTTGTGGCGTCTCTCTTTGTTGTGCCGAATCAGCCGATCCGCGATCGCGACGATATGCCCCGTCGAACGAAAGTTTTCGCCGAGCGGGACGATTGTCGCACCCTTGTAGTGCTCTTCGAATTCGAGGATGTTGGAAATGTCGGCACCTCGCCAGGCATAGATCGACTGGTCGGGGTCCCCGACGACGCAGATGTTGCGGTGCTCCCGCGCAATCGAGTGTGCAACGGTGAACTGCGCGTGGTTCGTGTCTTGATACTCATCGACAAGCACTTCGGTAAATCGATCTTGCAATTGCGCGAGGACAACTGGGTCGTCGCGAAGAAGCCTCGCAGTGCGCATCAGCAAGTCATCGAAATCAAGCGCGTTCTGTCGAATCATCTCACGCTCATAGATCGCATAGATGCGTGCAATTGTTCGCTGGCGGAAGTCGAGTGCGAGGCGCGAATACTCCGCCGCGCAGAGAAGGCGGTTCTTTGCCGCAGAGATCTCGGTCGCGACTGCGCCAACATTCCACTGCGCGACTTCAAGATTCGCAGTGCCGATTGCTGACTTGATCACTGCATGAAAATCGTCACCATCGAAGATCGAGAAGTCGGGTGCGAGGGCATGTTGACCGATACCTGCAGCGAGCGATTGCAATGCATAACGGCGGAGAATTCCCGCAGAAAACGCATGAAATGTGCTCACGACGAGACCATTGCGCCCAGGCAGATTGGCAGGGACGAGTGCATCGACGCGCGCTTTCATCTCCCGTGCGGCTTTGTTGGTGAATGTCAGCGCGAGGATCTGCCATGCGGGCACTCCAGCGGCGATTCGGCATGCAATTCGCCTTGTAATCACGCGTGTTTTCCCAGAACCTGGGCCGGCAAGAACGAGGAGCGGTCCTGCGTCATGGATGACTGCAATGCGTTGTGCAGCTGTCAGTCCACGCAACCATGGCTCGTCCGCAGATTCAAGGGTCGGTTCGTCTCGATTACTGTCCACCGAGCGAGTCTAAAGGTGTGACCGACAGCATTTGACAGCGGATACACATCAGGATTTCGCTCGACAGTTCGAGGTTGCCCTGCCAAGTCCCTTAATTTGCAACAGGTTAAGAAAAATCTCCTAGTGTCTGATAAATTCAACGGATTGGTGGTGATTCCCGCTTGCCACCACAAGATGTTGGGGTAAAGTAACCGTTGCTCTGCCGGCAGTGGGTTTCGGCAGGCGTGTTGTTCGGCGCCTTTGAGGAGTTCCAGATGGGCATTCTCTGCGATACACAGATCCGTGAATTAGTCGGAATCGAACCCTTCGAAGAGAGCCGAAAGCGACAGGGAATCATTTCCTATGGCGTTTCGAGCTACGGATACGACGTTCGCGTTGGCACAAAGTTCAAGATTTTCACAAACGCAACATCGGGCGGAGTCGCAGTGGTCGACCCGAAGGATTTTTCGACTGACCTCTTCATTTCCATCGACACGGCGCTGACCAAGCGAGACCATGTCGTCATTCCGCCGAATTCCTTCGCACTCGCAGAGACAGTGGAGGTTTTCTCCGTTCCGCGTGATGTCCTCGCGATCTGCGTCGGCAAGTCCACCTATGCGAGGTGTGGCATCATCGTCAATGTGACGCCGCTTGAACCCGAATGGCGTGGAAAGGTCACGATCGAGATCTCGAACACCACCCCCCTCCCGGCAAAGATCTATGCAAACGAAGGAATCGCGCAAATGTTGTTTCTGAAGGCCGATCGAGTCTGCGCAACCAGCTACGCAGACAAGGGCGGCAAGTATCAGAATCAAGTTGGCCTCACACTCCCCAAAGTCGACGGCAATCCCGAACACCAATAGGCATCACTCTTGAATGGATCCGCCGACCCTTCGGCGCAACCATGTCGTTTCTGTCCCAATTCAATCTTCTCCCCCAATCTCCGCAGGACGCATACATGAAGATCTCAAGACGTTTCACGAGCAAAGACACGGATGTCTACACAACGACAGAATGGGCCACGCGCTCGAGCAAGATCAAGAACCCGGATGGTTCTCTTGTCTTCTCGATGGACGATGCGCAAATACCAAAGGAGTGGAGTCAGCTCGCGACTGACATCGTCGTAAGTAAATACTTTCGCAAGGCGGGCATACCGCAGATTGCTGGAGATGGATCGCCGACGACAGGACCAGAACGATCGGTCAAACAGGTGGTTCATCGCCTCGCTGGTTGCTGGCGCCACTGGGGCGAATCGCACGGTTATTTCGATGAATCCGATGATGCGGAAGCCTTCTACGACGAAGTCGCTTACATGTTGCTGCACCAGATGGCGGCGCCGAACAGTCCGCAATGGTTCAACACAGGTCTCGCATGGGCCTATGGAATCAATGGACCCGCACAAGGGCATTGGATTGCAGATCACAACACGGGCGCACTCAGTCTGGCTCCCGATTCGTACACACACCCGCAACCGCATGCATGCTTCATTCAGTCAGTCCGCGATGATCTCGTCAATGAGGGTGGCATCATGGACCTGTGGGTTCGAGAAGCGCGACTCTTCAAGTACGGTTCGGGAACCGGAACGAACTTCTCGAGTCTTCGTGGCGACAGCGAATCGCTCTCGGGTGGTGGCAAGAGTTCTGGGCTGATGAGTTTTCTCAGGATCGGCGATCGTGCCGCAGGAGCGATCAAGTCGGGTGGAACGACTCGGCGCGCTGCGAAGATGTGCTGTCTCAATGTCGATCATCCGGACATCGAAGCCTTTGTGAATTGGAAGGTGCGCGAGGAGATCAAGGTCGCGGCTTTGGTCGAAGGGATGAAGAAGCTCAACGCAACGCAGCGCTCGGTCGCCGATCGCCTTGGACTGAAGCTCGACTACGACTTCAATGGCGAGTCGTACTACACAGTGAGCGGACAGAATTCCAACAACTCTGTCCGACTGAGCGATGAATTCATGGACGCCGTGAACACCGACGGATCATGGACGCTCGTGCGACGGACCGATGGAGAACCTGCGAAGACCCTGACAGCGCGCGACCTCTGGGGACAGATCAACGAAGCGGCATGGCACTGCGCAGATCCGGGTGTCCAATTCGATTCGACGATTAATGCATGGCATACATGCCCTGAAGGCGGTCGAATCAATGCGAGCAATCCATGCAGCGAATACATGTTCTTGGACAACACGGCGTGCAATCTGGCGTCGATCAACCTCTTGAAGTTCTATGACTCGCGCACCCGAACATTCGACCTCGCGGGTTACGAACATGCGATTCACCTCTGGACGATGGTGCTCGAAATCTCGGTCCTTATGGCATGTTTTCCATCGAAAGAGATCGCCGAACTGTCGTGGAAGTATCGCACACTCGGATTGGGATATGCCAATCTCGGCGCGATGTTGATGCAAGCTGGGATCCCGTACGACAGCGACGAGGGTCGGGCGGTCTGTGGTGCCCTGACTGCGATCCTCACCGGTCGTTCGTACGGGTCAAGCGCACTTCTCGCTGCTGAACACGGAGCGTTCGAAGGGTTCGACGAGAATCGCGAACACATGTTGCGGGTCGTCCGCAATCATCGTCGTGCGGCGATGGGTGTCCCCCGCGCAAGTGACGAGTACGAATCGCTCCGAGCACGACCTGTGCCGATCGATCACAAACTATTCCGTGAAGACAAGATCGCAATCGCCAATGCGAGCGAGCTCCTCGCTGGAGCGACCGCGGCTTGGGACGATGCGCTTTCGCTTGGCGAGCAGTTCGGTTATCGAAACGCACAAGTCACAGTCATCGCGCCCACCGGAACGATTGGACTCCTGATGGACTGCGATACAACGGGTGTCGAACCCGATTTCGCTTTGACGAAGTTCAAGAAACTCGCGGGTGGCGGGTACTTCAAGATTGCGAACCAGTCAGTTCGACCAGCACTCAGCGCGCTCGGGTACGACGCCAAAGAGACGGATGAAATCCTCGCGTACGTGATGGGGACTCTCAACCTTGATGCAAGCATGATCGAAGTAGACCAACGGGAGAGCAGCGATGGATCGGCGAACAGCCTTCGCAATTTTCTGCTCGCAAAGGGATTCACAAGCGAGGAACTTATCAAAGTTGAAAACGGACTTCCGACGGTCTTCGAACTTGCGTTCGCATTTACCGCATGGTCCATTCCTGAGCGAATCCTGACTGCGCTCGGGATCGATCCTGAAGTTGCTCGTGCGGATACGAAATTCAACGGACTGAAAGTGCTCGGGGTGAGCTCTCGCCAGATCGAATCGCTGAATCGAATTATTTGCGGGACACAGACGATTGAAGGTGCTCCACACCTCTTGCCCGAGCATCTTGCCGTATTCGACTGCGCGAATCGTTGCGGTTCAACTGGAGTTCGATTCATTGCGCCCAGCGGACACATCCACATGATGGCCGCGGCTCAGCCGTTTATTTCCGGTGCCATATCCAAGACTGTCAACCTGCCGAACGAGGCGACCGTCGAGGAGATTGGGAAGTGCTACAAACTCTCGTGGGAACTCGGCATCAAGGCGAATGCACTCTATCGCGATGGATGCAAGCTCAGCCAGCCGCTCTCTTCGAAGTCCGACGTAAGCGCATCGGACGCATCGGACGCATCAGATCATGCCGAAGCCGAGGATCTGGAGGGACTTGACGACCAGGAGAAAGCGGATGGTCCCTTTGCGGTTCCTGCCGGAGTTGGATCGAATGTTCAGGTTGCATTCGAAACGCGAACGATCGAGGTCGAACGGATCGTGGAACGTGTCGTCGAACGCATCATCGAACGTCCAATGCGAAGGCGACTGCTGGATACTCGACACTCAATCACGCACAAGTTCAATGTCGGTGGGCACGAGGGATACCTCATCGTCGGTCTGTATGAGGACGGCCGTCCCGGCGAACTCTTCATCACAATGGCGAAAGAGGGCTCAACCATCGGCGGATTGATGGACTCGCTCGGCACAGCCATCAGCGTCGCACTGCAATACGGAGTTCCAGTCGAAAGCCTCGTGACGAAGTTCGCTCATCAGCGATTCGAGCCGATGGGTATCACGACCAACCACGACATTCCATTTGCCAAGAGCCTTGTGGACTACATCTTTCGCTGGTTCGGGATGCAGTTCTTGCAAGGATATCGCGACGCGAATTCTCCCAAGCGAATCTCGTCCGGAGGAATGCCTCATGACGTGGCGCATCAATTGGACACGGCGCAACTCGATCAATCGATGCGATCTCAGGCCGCGTCGAGCAATCCGCATCCGATCCCTACCACCTCATCCAAACAGGAAACACAGGAAACACAAGAGACACAGCAGACACAGGAGACAAGATGGACGACAAGCACGCGATTCAATGCGACTCTCGATACCTCGGTGAAGCCCGGCGAACCAGCAGTCCGACCTTCCGATTCGATTGCATCACAAGATCGGGGGAGGACCGTGGGTCACTCACCATCGCAGCGGATGAGCGCATTTCCAGACTCGGACGAGAGGAAGAGCGACGGCATCATTGCGATGACACCAATCATCGTCGAGCATGGAGAGATGCGATCGCTGGGAAGTCCAGTGGGGATTCCCTCTGTTTCGGCGGCAGATCAGGCGAATGCTCAGCTCATGGGTGATGCACCCGCCTGTGACGTCTGCGGATCAATCACGGTACGCAACGGCACGTGCTATCGCTGTTGGAATTGCGGACACAGCATGGGGTGCAGTTGAATATCCCAGGCATAAACCCGGCAGCAGGACCGGCAACGGGACCGGCAACGGGACCAGGCGTCGAGCTCCGACGACGACGCCTGGCTCCCACAATATTCGCGGTAGTTCGGGCTTCGAGTTTTTTGACACGGTTGGCGAGTGAACGGAATGTCCTTGCACTGGTTGGATACGCACGGAAACGGTGGATTCCAACCCCCTCACCGGCGGGGAGACCCCGGCTGAATCAGGGTGACCGACTCTCGAGTCTGGTTACCGCGAGTTCGTGACGAGATCCAGGACGGATCTCGTTGTCAGTTCCCCGCCGAAGCGCACGTGCGTTTCGGCGGGTTTTTTATCGGCGAGCTATCGTGGTTCGGTCGTGGACCAGTCCTCCCACCATGCGATCCCCATCGCACTCCAGAAAATCGCCAATGCGGTTCGCCGACAGCTTGCGCGACCCGTGAATGGATTTCTCGCGGCGATCGTGCTCGCATCGCTCTCCGCATGCGCAACTCCTGCAACACGGGATCAACTCTCCCCAGTGGCGCGCTCTGAGAATCCCACGCTTCTCCGGCATGTCGTCCTCATCTCGCTCAAAGATTCTGCCAATCGCGCGGAACTCGAACGAGATTGCAAAAAGTATCTCTCGAATGTCCCAGGGGTTATCGATCTCGAGATTGCCTCACCAGTCGACATCGGTCGCGCCAATGTCGATGGCGATTACAACATCGCTGTGTTTGTCAGTTTCGAATCGCTCGAACAGTACAAGGCGTATCTCGTGCATCCGGATCACCTCGCGCTTGTCACGGCCTGGAAGGACAAGTCGGAGCGATTTCGAATCTTCGACTTTCGAGAATGACGCCCCGCGACTCGCACTGCGTCGACGATCGCCGATGCCGTGATTAGAGGAAGTCTGCGACCCTCTTGACTTCGTCCGAGCTCCCAAGAATCAAAGGCGCTCGTTGGTGGAGCTTGTTCGGTTGGACATCGAGCGTTGGAGTCGTGCCACAGATACTCGATCCACCCGCCTGCTCGACGATCATCGCCATCGGATTCGCCTCGTAAAGCAATCGCAATTTCCCGTCCGGATGCGAAAGCGTTGGGGGATACATGAAGACGCCGCCGTCAATCAATATGCGATGGACATCTGCGCACAAGCTTCCGATGTACCGCGAGGAGTAGTCGTTTGCATGCGCCCACTTGAGGTACTCCTGATAGCCATGCGGAAATGAGGCCGTGTACGCCTCGTTCACGGAATAGACCCTCTTGCTCGTCGGAATCCGAATCCCTTGTTTGACGAGGATGAACGACCCGACGAATGGATCGAGTTCGAAGAGATCGACACCTGATCCAGTCGTGATGACGAATGCCGTGGATGGACCATAGAGGATGTATCCCGCGGCGATCTGCTTCCGTCCAGGTTGGCAGACAGTTCGCTCGGCGGATTCGATCAACGGATCATTGCGGAGAATCGTAAAGATCGTGCCGACCGCTCCGTTCGTATCGAGCGTGCTTGAACCATCAAGCGGATCGAACAGGACGCAGTACTTGCCCCCTTCCGATCCTCGACGAAGAATCGTCGGCTCCTCTTCCTCCTCGCTCGCCAGCACTGCAATCGATGCGCGAGACCCGAGACATCGCATGAGGATTTCGTTGGCGATCACATCCATCCTCTGCTGAAGTTCGCCTTGCACATTGGTCGCGCCCGCTTCGCCGAGCGTGTTTTCCAATCGCGCGCGCCGGACACGGTGGGCGATCGCCTTTCCAGCGAGCGAAATCGCACTGATGATCCAGGAGAAATCTCCACTCGCACCAGGGTGGCGCGACTCCTCTGAGAGGATGTGACTTTGAAGCGAGAAGAGGTTTCCAGTACTCGACGCCGTTTCGTTCATGCGGAAGCTCCTAAGTTCCATTGAACCACAAATGCGTCCGGTCCCCGCAACTGTTCACGATCCTCGCTTCATCGCATCGTCGACTCGACGCTCACCTGCAATAAAAAAGACCGTTGACCCGAGAGGGTCCAACGGTCCAATTTCAGTACTGGAGGTCGCACGATGCTTCCTCGACTCAATTCCTACGCAGATCAACAGCCGCGGTTCGGTCGAGATTCGCACCCACTCGAAGGGCCAATAATGACCCGACTCGGGATCTGTGTATCCTCCCTCCCCCCGCGAAGCGGATGTCGCCTCGCAAACTGTTCCCAAAGGAGCACTCCATGTCCAGTACGTCCCACACATCCCGACCCGTCATTCTGGCCGCCCGTCGAACCCCTATCGGGAAGTTTCAGGGCTCGCTCGCACGCGTCCCTTCTCCACAACTTGGGGCGTTCGCCATCTCGGCAGTGCTCGCCGATGTACCAGGATCGATCGCTCGAGTTGATGAGTGTGTGATGGGATGTGTCTTGCAGGCTGGACTTGGACAAAACCCGGCTCGCCAAGCTGGCATCAAGGCGGGGCTCCCCGTATCGCTGAGTGCAGTCACCGTCAACAAGGTGTGCGGATCGGGACTCCATGCCGTGATGATGGCTGCCCAGTCGATTCGAGCTGGAGACAATCAAATTGTCGTCGCGGGTGGCATGGAGAACATGGACCTTGCTCCACATCTGGCACAAGTGCGAACCGGCGTTCGATACGGCAAGTTCGAAGCGATTGACCACATGGAATTCGACGGACTCCGCTGCGCCTTTGAAGGTTGGGGAATGGGTCTTGCCGCGGAGCACATCGCCACGTCACATGGCATCACTCGTGCCGACCAAGATCGATTCAGCGCGCAGAGCCATCTGCGTGTTGCGCACGCCACGAGTCAGGGTTGGTTCCGAAACGAAATGATTGCACTCACCGCCGAGCAGATCAAGCAGAAGACCGGTCTTGACACCGACGAAGGATTTCGACCGGACAGTTCAGCCGAGTCGCTCGCAAAATTGAAGCCCGCGTTCAAACCAGATGGATCCGTGACCGCAGCGAATGCGAGCCAAATCTCCGACGGAGCTGCTGCACTCCTCATTGCATCCGAGGTCGCTGCCGACTCTCTTTCCGCAAAGGTGTTGGCACGCATTACAGGGTCGAATACGGTCGGGGTCGATCCGAAAGAACTTTTCTTCGCACCAGCCCTCGGAATCGAAAAGATCCTGAAGGACCACTCGCTTTCGGTGGACGACATCGATCTCTTCGAAGTCAACGAGGCCTTCGCGGCTCAAGTGCTCTGTAATACGAAATACCTGAAATTGAGCGAGGAAAAGCTCAATGTCGGTGGTGGTGGCATCGCACTCGGACACCCCATCGGCGCAAGCGGCGCGCGCGTGCTCGTCACTCTCGTTCACCACTTGATTCGCACCAACGGACGACGAGGAATCTGCAGTCTTTGCTTGGGCGGTGGCAACGCCGTCACGATGCTGATCGAACGCGATTAAAAGAGTTCGTCACCGATTCCGGATTCGATGGTTGCGTTGCACCTGCAACTCGTGCGTCAATCGCCCGAATCTGACTCGATGCTCGCAAGTTCGCCCGCCCGTTTCTTGTCTGCGTACTTGCGAACCCAACTTTCCCAGCTCTTGCCCGCGGCAGTATCGCGACCGGAGAATTGGAGTGATCCAATCTCGGCGTAACGCACAACGATTCGATCTTCGCTCGTCGCGGTCAAAATTCTCACAAACGAATCATCGAGCGAAACACCTGAACGCAGATCAAAGATGTACCCCTCGATTCGACGGCCATCCTTTGTCTCGACCGTGACATCGCCGCGGTATCCAAACGCCTCGTTCAGCGCTCCTTGAAGAGCTTGGGCATCCGATGCATCGATCACACTGCCCTGCGCCAGACTTGGCGCCAGACTGGGCGCGGGATTCTGAACGAGTTCACTCATTGGCCCTGCGCCTTCTTGACATCGTCTGCGTAGCCCTGCACACCAACTCGCGCGATTCTTGCCTCGATGATTCGGATCATCTCTGCGACCTCGGCTGCTCCCCGAGCGAGGCTGTTGCGACCAGTCACGGCCTCCAGCGCGTCGGGTCTCCCCTGCGCGACAGCGAGTTCGGCAACCTCTTTTGCTGCTTTGCGCAGGAGCGATTCGGTCTGCCGTGCCGATTGGAGGACTTCCATGGCGAGCATTCCAAAGGCACTCTCAGATGGCAGTGGACCGCTCTCCCCCCTCGTACCGAGGTCAGCTGGAGATGGACCAGAGCAGAGCGAAGTCGGCGTGGCGGTCTGACTTGCGGTGGGGCTGGGAGAATTCGGGCGCACTACAACTGTCGACATTGAACCCATCAGATCAACCATCTCGGCATTCTCGCACGCCAGGGTGACCGTTGCAAGAGGCACCCGCCACTAGCCTCTCAGGATGCCGTTCTCAACCCCAAATCGCGTCCTCGTGACCGGAGGGGCTGGATTCATCGGGTCTCATATGGCCCTCCTCCTCACCCAATCAGGGCATTCCGTCGCGATTGTGGACGACTGCACCGGTGCAAAACCCGGCGTGATTGACGCACTTCGACATGCATCACCGAGCGGATCGATTTCGTTCCAGCAAGTTTCGATCCTCGAGAGTGATCGACTTGCTCGCATCATGCGCGATGAGAAGATCAACGCAGTCGCGCACTTCGCTGGGCTCGCATCCGTCGCGGAGTCGTTCGAGCGACCGCACGATTACTGGTCGACGAATGTGGAGGGGACAACTTCCCTGCTACGTTCAATGGCGGACTCGGGAGTTCGGCGCTTGATTTTCAATTCAAGCTGTGCGACGTACGGAGTACCGGCCACGACCTCGATCCCCATCTCGGAAGAATGTCCTCAGCGACCCATCAATCCATATGGAGCATCCAAGGCGGCCGCAGAATTGGCAATCATCGAACACCATCGCTCCGGGCAGATCCGAGGAGATGAATTCGCATTCGTCGCACTGCGATGTTTCAATGTCATCGGAAGTGACCCAAGTGGTCGCATCGGCGAGAATCATCGGCGCAACTCGCGCCTCATTCCAGCATGCCTCTTCGCTTGCTTGGGGCGACGCGAACCACTCGTCATCATGGGGGACGATTATCCGACAACTGATGGCACTTGTATTCGAGACTATGTCGACGTCGGAGACCTCTGTCGGGCGCACCTCGCCGTGCTTCACCGACTTCGGCCACGCGATGCGCTTCGATTGAATGTTGGCACTGGAGTCGGACATTCCGTTCTCGAAATCGCTCGCGCCTGCCAACGAGTCACCGGGATCGCGGTCCCGGTCGTGCGTGGCGCTCGCCGTGAAGGAGAGCCCCCGACGCTCATCGCGGACGCATCGAAGATCCTGCGAGAATATGGCTGGAAACCAGCGGTGACTTCCATCGACGAATCCATCATGAACACGTGGAAGTGGATCCTCACCCATCCCGATGGACACCGCTGATTCAGAACGGCAGACTGATCATGACATATCCCATCAGGCTGTTGCGACCAGGATTCGAGTCGCCAGTATTCGCGTTGGAGATGTGATACCAGCGCGCGCCGACCATGAGTCGTACGTCGGGGGCGATCTCGAAGGACACTCCCCCACCCGCCTGCGGAGTGAAGTTAAATGAAGTTCCACCAGCGGGCGTGTTGACGGTCGTGCCGAGAATGCCGCTTCCAAGATCGCCGTAGATCGACCAGGTATCCGCGGTGATCGCATGCCATCGCAAGAGCAGAGTGCCACCGATGCCCCATGCATTCTTCACTGGCTGCTGAATGTAGTCCCCTTCGACCTGAAAATCGATCGAGAGGTCGTCGACGAAGAACCAACTGAGACTCGCGCCGAAGTCCAACTGCTGTGCTGCGTCGAAGTCATCGGCGAAACCACCGAGCAGTTGCCATCGCCATGATCCTTCAGCGCCGAACCTCGCATGCAATGCTTCGGTGGAGGAACCAGTTCCATCTTGGGCCGACGACGGCCATGTCGAAGCCGATGATGCGATCTCCGACGATGATTGGTTCATCACAGGCGCGACGAGTTGCATCCCGGCATCAATGAGAGAGGGATCGAAAAAAACTTCGGTTGCAAGCCCAGCTGGAGTCACTGAGCCGATGACCGATGCGAGAATCCAGAATGCTCGATCAAGGGGAGTGCTCGTCATCATTGAGAGATTACGATCACAAAAAAAGCCGCTCGGTCGCTCCGACACGACCGAACGGCATTGATCACGACTTCCATTGGAAGCCGCAAAGAAGGCTCAGGGAGAATCACACAGTATCGTCTGCGCTCCTTCGCGGTCAATGGCTCAAACAGTCGTTTTTAAAATCTTCCTAAACCCATCCCCAGAACTTACTTATGGATCGATCACCGCAACCCAAACCAGAGATTTCACCACCGGACCCACCGCGAATCAACGTGGCATTGGCGGCACTCTGGCGCCGAACTTCCCCCGGCAGCGAACCACAAATCCTCGTCGCCAAACGCATGTTGGACGCCTCCATTGTGCCAGGGCACTGGGAAATCCCCGGCGGCAAGATCGAGTTCGGCGAATCGGCGCGGACAGCTGTCGCGCGCGAGCTCCTTGAGGAACTCGACGTCGACTGC
The DNA here is from genome assembly GCA_945868805.1 of Singulisphaera sp. GP187. Taxonomy (GTDB): domain Bacteria; phylum Planctomycetota; class Phycisphaerae; order Phycisphaerales; family SM1A02; genus F1-60-MAGs104. The sequence goes on along the minus strand of CAMBMO010000020.1, from coordinate 19,232 downwards.
ACTGCCGCCCACTGCGAGTGGAGGTTGGTTAAAGTCATCGAACCACCCGCACCGAAAGACCGACCCGCTCCAATCTTTCACCTCTTCACGATCGAACTCCCGCCTGATGCAATTCCGCGAGCTCTCGCTTCGCAGTCGATTGCATGGATTCCGGTCCGCTGGGAATGTTGCTCGGAAGATCGGTTGGAGGGATCGGAACATCGGACGATCCTTTGAGAGGAATCGCACCTTGTTCCTGAGGAGTCAGCGGAGCTTCGGGCGTCGCGTGAGTCGCTTGGCCACTCTTGGGGAGAGAACTCGTCGCCGTTTCGGACTGCTCCGACTGCGCAGAACTTCGCAATTGTCGGGCGCGATCCAGCAATTCAGCGTGATCGTTGTTCGCAGGGATGAAGTCAAAGTGCCACTCGACGCGACTCTCCAGATTGATCGGAGCAACCTCCACGATCAAGTCCGCCCCGATGAAATCCCAGATAGGTGCTGACGCGGTGCCAGATCCGATGATCGACTCGTATCCATCTTGTTTGAGTCGAACGTCGTATTCGCCATAGAACAGAAAGTCGACTTCGCATGGAGTCCGCCCGATCTCGCGGTCGTTCACATACACCAGTGCATCGGATGGTGTCGAAGTGATGGAAATCGTCCGGCGCACACAGCCACCCGCGAACGGAATCGTCAGCGCGACAACCGAGAGGAGCGCGAACCGGCATCCACAGGAGTTGATCTCGAGTGCCATGGGCGATGATTCTATCGTGACCATACACTTCGCTCGTGCCGCTTCTGGAAACACATGGGTTGGTGAAGAGCTATAACGGTCGACGGGTCGTCGATCAAGTCTCGTTCTCGGTTGATGCCGGTGAAATCGTCGGATTGCTTGGGCGAAACGGCGCCGGCAAGACCACGAGTTTCCGCATGGCCATCGGAATGATCACCCCCGAGGCGGGACGTGTCATCTTCAACGGGAAGGATGTCACCGAAGAGCCGATGTATCTGCATGCGCGCGCGGGGATGGGGTATCTCTCACAGGAACCGAGCGTTTTCCAGCGCCTTTCGGTCGAAGACAACCTCATGGCGATCCTGCAGACTCGACCGCTCAGCCGGGCGCAGCAACGCGCGACTTGCCAAAGCCTGCTCGCCCAGTTCGGGCTCGAGCACAAGCGGAAGGAACACGCAAGGACCTGCTCAGGAGGCGAGCGAAGGCGGTTGGAAATCGCACGTTCATTGATCACTCGTCCTCGACTCATTCTGCTCGACGAACCATTCGCGGCGGTCGATCCCCACACCGTCGAAGAACTGCAGGCTGAAGTGCGACGATTGGCGGAACAAGGCATCGCCATCCTCCTCACGGACCACAATGTTCAGCAAACACTTCGAATCTGCACCCGTGCGTACATCATTCACGAAGGGAAGAATCTTCGTGATGGCGATCCAAAGTCAATCATCAACGATCCACTCGTCCGGGACGCCTACCTTGCATCGACATTCAAGGGCGACGAGTTCGGTTGATCGCGGGGATCAACGCTTCGCTGGCTTCGAAACCGGCGGCTGTTTCCTGACCGGCGGCTGATTTGAATCCCGCGGCTGCCCCGAGAGCAAATCGATCCGAATCTTCACGACCCGCACAGGAGTCGCTGAGAGCACCGTGAACCGCGCGCCATACCGAGTGAACGCCTCGCCAACGAGTGGAATGCGACCAAACTCCAGAAGAACCAGTCCGGCAACGGTGTCGAAGTCCGCATCGGTCGGCAGCGAGAGATTCGTCGCGGTCTGAAGATCCACGAGCGGTATTCGTCCGTCGACCTCCCACCCCTGCTCCGGCGAACCGGTCAATTGTGGCTCGATTTCCGTCGATGGCTCATGCTCGTCGTAGATCTCGCCGACGATTTCTTCGAGAACATCTTCGATGGTGATGAGTCCTGCGGTACCGCCGAATTCGTCAACGACCAGTGCAAGGTGCACTTCGCTCTTCTGGAATTCCGAAAGTAACTCGCGAACGGGTTTCGTCTCTGGGACACGCGGTGGCTGGCGCAGGATCGGCCTCAGCAGGAAGTTGCTCGGCGTCTGACCGAGATAGCGCACGAGGTCCTTCACATAGAGGATTCCGACGACTTGATCGAGATTGTCCTGATAAACCGGGACGCGCGAGTGTCCCGCAGTCTCGATGAACGAGCGAATGACCGCGATGTCGTCGGTGTATCCAATTCCCTCGATCTGTGTCCGCGGAGTCATGACTTCTGATGCGACCGTGTCGCGAAACTCGACCGCATTCTGGATGATGCGGGCGGAGAGCGGATCGATCCCTCCAGCTCGCGCACTATCCGTGATCGAATGAAGGAGATCCTGCTCGATCGCTTTGTGGATCGGGAGGGCGCCGAGCAACCGACGGACGGCTTCGTCGGCGAATCCGCCGATCCACAAGAGCGGTCGCGTCGTCCAATAGAAGAGCCGCAAGATTGGATATGTCCCAACCACCAATCCGACCCCGCCGTGCCGGGCGATCGCCGTTGCGATGACACTCGTTGTGACCCACACCAAGAGACTCGCCATCGTCAGTGCAAGCAGGATGGGGGTGATCGTCAGCGGAGCGGTCGAGTCAGATGAGTGGAACATCTCAAGCACAACCAACACGCATGAAAGGCGCCCAAATGTGCGGAAGAATGCCACCGAGTGCTCGAGTTTCTCACAGTGAGCGAGAATCCACTGACCAGCCAGTACTCGACCCTGCGCGATGCATCGACGCTCGATTGCAGTGGCGCTCACTGCTCCGAGCGCGAGATTCAATGACGAGAGCAATGTCGTGACGATCAAGAGCAACGCGAGACTGAGCACCAGAGTTGTGGTCATGATTCCCCTCTCCTCGGCGCAAAGACTGCACCGATTCCGATCGAGGTCAATATGCGGTCTTCTTCGCGGTGCATATGCGTGGCTTGCGTCGGGTCGCGATCGTCAAATCCAATCGAGTGGAGAAGACCATGGATCGCGTACAAGGCAAGCTCGTTCTCGACCGAATGTCCGAATTCTTGCGATCTTCGCTGAGCCTCGTCGCAACAGAGCGCGAGATCGACCTCAAGACCACCATGAGAATCCGTTTGGACAAATGTTAGAACATCTGTTGTGCCCTCGACATTTGAATAACGCTGGTGAAGGTCAGACATCTCGCAATCTCCGACAATCCGAATCGAGACGCGCGCGAACTGAGTCACACGCGCATCCCTCGTTGGGAGCAAATCGATCATCCGATGCACGCGTTCGATCAACTTTGGCTCGTCTATGGCGACGGCGCAGACCAGATCGATCGATGGGCGCGGAGTGCTCAACGGGCGGCGAGATGCAACGGAATGAACTTCGGCTTCACGCGCCGCTCGAACTCTGTGCGGAATTTGGTCACGATGGTTCGCACCAGCCAGTTGTTGCCGTCGGCCAGACCGCAGATCGTCGTTCCTTCGTTGAGCCCCATGGATGCGGCAAGTTCTAGAAGCAGATCCAGATCTTTCGTCGTGGCGTCACCTTGCTGGATCCGCGTCAGGAGCTTGAAGATCCACCCCGAACCCTCACGACAGGGTGTGCACTGACCGCACGACTCGTTCATGAAGAAGCGCGCGCAATTGAGTGCAACCGCGACCATGTCCGTGTCCTCGTCGAAGATGGTCGGGCATGCCGTCCCTAAACCGAGGACATCGCATCGACGACCGATCTCGAAGTCCATCGCCGCATCGAACTGATCGGTTCCGAGCACGCCCATCGACACTCCACCCGCGATCGCACCCTTGAATTTCTTTCCGCCGCGCATGCCACCCGAGTATTCGTTGACGAGTGTGCTGAGTGGAATTCCCAGCGGAGCTTCGAAGCATCCGGGACGCTCGACATGACCAGAGACTCCCATCAATTTGGTCCCATACGAAGGCATCCCTCCGAAGGAACTTTCAACTCCGATCGATTTCCACCACGGGACTCCGCGCAGCACGATGTCCGGAACTGCGGCAAGTGTCTCGACATTGTTGACAATCGTTGGGCGACCAAAGACTCCCTTGACAGCGGGAAATGGTGGCTTCACGCGTGGCCAGCCACGCTTGCCTTCAAGTGCTTCCAACAATCCAGTCTCTTCCCCGCAGATATACGCACCAGCGCTTCGGTGGACATAGCACTCGACCGAGTGTTTGACCTTGCCACGCATGATCCCCTGCGCGCCAAAGATCCCGGCGGCGTACGCCTCTTCGATCGCACGCTCCATCACCTTTGCCTGATGGTGGTATTCGCCTCGGATGAAGAAGTAGGCGACGTCGAGCTGGCACGCCCAGCAGGCGATTGCGATGCCCTCGAGAACCAAGTGCGGATCAAAATCGACCAGCAGTCGATCTTTGAATGTTCCAGGCTCTGCCTCATCGCAGTTGATGCAGAGGTACCGCAACCCCTTCCCATCCACTGGCGGGAGAAACGACCACTTCAGCCCCGCCGGAAACCCCGCACCGCCACGACCGCGCAGGACCGCATCTTTCACGAGAGCGACAACCTGAGCTGATTCCATGTCGAGAGCGCGCTCGAGTCCCTTGTAGCCGGCCGTCTTGACGAATTCGTCGTAGCCGACGATGTGACGATTCTTCGGATCGCCATGCGGAAATGACGGAATGCGTTGGGTAAGGATGGGTTCTGAGAGCTTCATGAGATTGGGTCCAGACCGAGTGGCACAGCAGGATCGACCGCGACGACTTGATCGATGACGATTCGGCGGTGGAGTACATCCCCGACTCTCTCTTCGCGGATCGCAGCGCCAACGGTGCGCACATCACATTCAGGCAGTGGAGCGACTCTAGGACGCTCCGCAGGAGTACGGATGGCCTTGAGAATGTGGCCGACGCACTCGCCACAGGACCGCGCGAGGCTCGTGGGTTTGGATTGCGCATTCGGCTGGTTCATGGGTGTGGAGTCGCCTTCGCGGGTTGCGACATGACTTTCAATGCTTCGTCGATCAACTGATCGACCTTTTCGACCGTGAGCTTCTCGTGCAATGTTTCGTTGAACAATGCCACTGGTGCGGTATCGCACGAACCGAGACACTCCATCGTCAGCAGAGTGAATGCACCATCGGCGGTGGTTTCGTGTGGTTCAATCCCGAGTCGAGCCCGAACGCGATCCACGATCGCTTGATGCCCACAAATTTCGCAGGCAAACGTATGGCAGACACCGATGACGCACTTCCCAACGGGTTTCGTCGTGTACTCCTCATAGAACGAGACCGTATCGAGAACTTCGGATGGCGCGATCTTAAGAAAAGTCGCGATCTCGATCATCGCCTGGTAAGGAATGTGTCGGTATTCATGCTGAACATCGTGCAAGATCGGCATGAGCGCGCCATGCGTCGTGGCGTATCGAGGCAGAATGACGGACTTCCAGTGCTCCAGCATCTTCGCCGTGCAATAGGGCTCGCTTCTCTTTGGCACATCCATCGTGCCGGATTGTTTCGTCTTCCAAGACATTCCGTTTCTCCAGGCGAAGGGCCGCTAGCGATCAAGCTCCGCGGCGATGATGTTGAGAGATCCCAAAACAGCGACCGCATCGGCGAGTTGGTGTCCCTCGATCAATTTAGGGAACAACTGAAAATTATAAAAAATGGGTGGTCGCACTCGGACTCGCCAAGGGCAACGACCTCCATCGGCAACAATGAGATATCCGAGTTCTCCGTTGGGACCTTCGATCCCTCCGTACGCCTCGCCGATGGGGGTCTTCCAGCCGCGATTGTGCATCATCAGCTCAAACTGTTGGATCGTCCCTTCGATCGAACCGTAGACATCCCCCTTCTCGGGTAGTCGAACCTTTTGGGCTTTGGAATCTTTCGCCGTGGCACTGCCGTTGGCCGTCGCGTCGATCGGTCCCTTTGGAATCCGATCGATCAGCTGGCGGATGATCGAGCTGGACTGGCGCAATTCTTCGAGACGAACGTGGTATCTCGCAAGGCAATCGCCGGTCGTCGCAATTGGAACATTGAATTTCACGGCCTCCGCGCCCTCGCCGTCCCAATTCGGCGCGAAGCAGAGATAGGGATCGTCCTTGCGCGCATCTCGCTTCACCCCTGACGCCCGCGCGATCGGCCCGGTCGCTCCCCATGCGATCGCATCTTCCATCGAGATCGCGCCGACGCCCTCGACTCGATCAACGAAAATTCGATTGCGGTTCAGCAGAGTCTCGATGTCGCCAATCGCCTTCGGCATGCGAACATCGATGAACTCCCGAACCATGCGAATAAAGACTTCGTCGTCGGGAATGTCTCGCCAGGCTCCACCAACGCGCGTCCAATCGGGATGGAATCGCTGCCCGGTGACATAGTCGAGGATGTCATAGATGAATTCGCGCTCGTTGAAGCCATACAGAAAGCCAGTGAATGCGCCGAGATCCAAACCAGCTGCGCCGACGCAGAGCAAATGATTCTGGATGCGACCCAACTCGGCCATGATCGTGCGGATCACCTTGCAACGCGGTGTGAGACCAACGTCGAAGAGTGTCTCGACGGCAGAGTGCCAAGCAACATCGTTACAGATCGGCGATGCGTAGTCCATACGGCTGATCGTGCAGACATACTGGTTATAGTCGTGATGCTCTCCGAGTTTTTCGAAACCCGAGTGCAGGTATCCGATGTGCGGAGTCGCACGCGCGATCCGTTCCCCGTCGAGTTCGAGGACCAGTCGCAGTGTCGTGTGCGTTGCAGGATGCTGCGGACCGAAATTCAGAATCCAACGATCTGGAGATTGAAAGTGATCCTTCAGATACTCAGTAGTCTCGATATCGAGCCCGTAACCTTCGTCGGGCTGCAGAGTGAACGGCATGGTCGGATGAGTATAGGAAATCGCAGGACGGGCACCGCTATCCGCGGAAGACCGCCCCGAGCCGTTTGCCAAGCAACGAACTCGCGGCCATGAGCGTTGCGGCGAGCAAAAGCATCGCCCAGGTTCCCAACGCGCTTGCGATAGCAGGACCATCTCCGAGGCGATCGAACAGTGTGTAGATCGCCTTCGTCACCGGGAAGTCGCCCTCTCGTTGAGCCAGCAGGAGCGAATCGGAAACTTCGAGCATCGAGAGACTGAATGCCAGCAGCGCACCCGCGATCATGTTCGCGGCAACGAGGGGTACGACAATCTTGCGCATGATTCGACCGGGTTTCGCTCCAGCGCTCGCGGCGGCTTCCTCCAAGTCGACGGGCGTTTGCTCCAACCCAGCGACAGTGGATCGCACGACATACGGGAGTCGCCGTATCGCATATGCGATGATCAGAAATGGGAAGGGATTCGGCTCGGCTCCGACGATGTTGCCCCAGGATGCCAGAGGAGCGTTTGAAACCCACTCCCACCACGAGGTCGGCATGAGAACGCTCATCCAGCCGAGCCACGCCGGTGCCGTCGAAGCGAATGGCCATTCGAGACTCATCGAGACAAACCCAAACGCCAGCACCAGTCCAGGCACGGCGATCGGAAGCATCACCAAGATGTCCAGCAACCATCGCAGTGGAAGCTTCGTCCGAACGAGAATGCGCGCCGCCGCGACACCGAGAATCAGATCAAGCACGACTGCAAACCCGGCGAGAAAGAGTGAGTTTCGGATCGCCCCTGCGGCGAGCGGGTGCTGCAAAGCGTTTGCGAAGTTGTCGAGTGTCCAAGCCTGCGGAAGCACCGACTCGTACCAGCTCCCCGGAACGCTGAGTGCCGAGAGCACGACCCCGATGTGCGGAAGGCAAGCGACGAACGCGATGCCACCAAGCAACGCCCATGCGCCAATCGTTCCTCTCCAGCCCAGCACGGCTTCCACTCGACGAACAGAGGCTTTCGTCGACGCGGTCCCCTTGGAGCGTCCAAGCGTCGATCTCCCGATCAGATAGATGCCTGTCGCCACGACGAACATCACAACCGTCAGGGCGTAGGGTTGCCTCGACGATTCGATTTCCTTCAGTCCATCGAAAATCTGCACGCTGGTCACGGTTCGGAACCCAAACATGAGAGGCGTACCCAGTTCGGTAAAGCTCCAGACGAAGACAATCGTCGCTCCGGCGAAGAAACCAGGACGAAGGAGTGGAAGCGTGATACTCGCGAATCGGCGCCACGGACCCGCGCCAACATTGCGCGCCGCCTCTTCGAGCGCGGGGTCGATGTTCGCCAGCGAAGCGAGCAGATTCAAGTAGAGAATCGGATAGAGGTGGAGCCCCTGAAGAACGACAATGCACAGGAATCCGCCGTCGAGCAGAAAGTCGATCGGCGTCGAGATCACCCCGAGATTCATGAGAATCACATTGAGACTTCCGGTTCGCCCGATGATGGCCTCGACACCGATGGCACCGACGAATGGGGGCAGAATGAGTGGCGCCAAAAGCGCAGCGTTCAGGAATCCCTTCCCAGCGAATGAACAGCGGGCTGAGACGACAGCCATGGGGATCGCGACAACCGACGCGATGATCGTCGTCAACAACCCGATCGCGAGCGCGTTCCAGAGACCGAGTCGCAGTTGCGGGTCTCGAAAGACATCGATGATGTGAAATGTCGTCCAACCACTCGAATCATGGAGCGCGCCATGAACGGAATACCAGATCGGAAGCACCAAGAAAAACCCGAGGATTCCGAGCAACGTGAAAAGAATTGCGAAATCGGTTCGACGGGCGCGCACGAGCGCTCGAGGTTATCCCCAGTTCGACAAGACCGCCGCGAGATCCACGCCATCGACGATTCCATCATGATTGGCATCGCCGCTCGTACTTCCACCCCATCCGCTGAGCACCGCCGCGAGATCCAGTCCGTCGACTCGACCATCCTCATTCAGGTCCCCCGACATGGGCGGCATCAACCACGCAAGCGAGAACGAGGCGGCTGTCCCAGCAACTCCAGTTCGCTTGGCCTCGATCACATACTCGCCAGCGAGCAGCTCACTGACATAGATGTGCTCGACATTGTCGACCGTCGATCGACTTGCGACATTTCCACTCGCGTAGAACGCGGCTCCATCCTCCCCTTCGAGAGCCACAAGTGCGCCAGTGCCATCGACACGGAAGAGTGTCAAATTCATGTCTGCCATGACGGGGAGCGCGGTCGCGTTGGAAGCTGTTCGATTCCAGGTCGCGATGATCGAAAGCTCTGAGATCGTTTGCGAAGATCGAATACGCCAGTACCGCGTCGCGCCGAATGGAATGACCTCGAAATCCCACGCCGCAGGAGGTAGGACAATCGCCGCCGTTGACGTCGCGACTCCATCGCGCTCGCCACCAGTCAAGATTCGATGGCTGCGATCGACATTCACAACATCGACGCCATAAATCGAATCGAGTGGCTTGGTGGTCAGTCCGCGCGCCGGTCCGGTCAGCGTCGGATTATTCGTCCATCCTGCTCGGTGTCGTGCACCAGCCATCATCACAGCCTTGATCACCGTCGTTTCATCCGCGTTCGTATTTGTCGCAAGATTGGGATGCGTTGCCGCCGTCTGAAAAAGCAACGCTGCAACCGCGCCAATCGCAGGCGTCGACCAACTAGTCGCGCCACCTGGTGCCACGATTTCTGGCTTCATCCGCCCAACGCCATCCCCGCCAGTTGGCACCAAGCCGTGCGAGTGCTCTCCATCCATCCGTCCCACCGATAGACCGTGAAAACCCATCGCCATCAGTGGATAGGTCAGGGATGTCGCGCCATTGTTCATCCCAACAACATAAAGAGTGTCGTCGCGATTCATAGCGAAATCCGCCCGACGAAGAATCTCGTTGTCGCCTGCCGTCGGCGTCGTGCCCGACAATCCTCCGATCCAACTGCTGTTATAGATTTTCATGAGGGTTGATGGCGGAGTGAGCGGTGCAATCGTTGAACCCTGTCCATAACGCAGTGCACCAGTGATAAAATTGTTCGCTTCCCAGAGGTAAACATAGCTGACACCCGATGCGATGCTCGCGGTGTTGGAGTAGTAGATCTGCGCGACAGCATTTGCATGACCGCTGACCGTCGCCACGCCACTCTGGGGCACAAAGATCTTGCCTAAGAATTCCGCGGCCGCCTGATCGGGTCCGTAGTTGGCGGCAGTGCCGTCACCGGACGCTTCGACTTGCGCTAATCGGATTCCCGAGCCATTGGGAATCGTTTGACCGCTCAATCTTGCAACGAGCGCGTCGTAGCCAATCTCGTCCGCACCTGCAGCCGTCACCAGTGACAAGAGTGCCACCGCGCCGATGGATAATCGTGCGCAATGAGATTGATAGCTGGGGACAACCATGCTCGCCACGCTCTTACCCTAGCATTGAGCCCGAGAAAGGCAAAAGAAAGGCAAAAACTATCCAACAAAAACCGGTCATTTTGGTTACCGAACCCCTCGCCGAGGCACCGCTGGCTTGGCTCAAGTCGCACGCCGAGGTCGTCGAAGGCGGGGTCGATTCGCCAGAGTTCATTCGCCACTCACCCAGCGCCATCGGATTGGTGGTGCGGACGTATACGACCGTCGACGACTCGGTCCTCAAGCGGCTTCCACGATTGAAGGTCGTCGGTCGCGCCGGAGTCGGCGTCGACAACATCGACCTCTTGGCCTGCGCGAATCGCTCGGTCACAGTGGTTCACACTCCCGACGCAAATACACAAGCGGTCGTGGAGTATGCGCTCTGTCTGCTCGCGGACGCGCTGCGCCCTCGGGTCTTCCTCGATCGCGCGCTCACTCTCGAAGCGTGGGAAGAAGCGCGCAGAAAAATCGTCGCGCCGCGTCAGATGAACGAACTCACGCTCGGAATCCTCGGCCTGGGCCGAATCGGATCGCGGATTGCGGAAGTCGCGCGTGCAATCGGGTTTCGCGTTCTCTACAACGACCTGCTCGAGATTTCAGCAGAGAGAACTTCTGGCGCGCTCCGCGTTGATTCGACGACACTCTTTCGGGAATCCGATGTGATTTCGATCCACATCGACGGCCGTCCGAGTAATCGAGATGTCGTTGGCGCAGCGCTCGTCAACCTGATGCGACCGGAGGTCGTGCTCATCAATACCAGTCGTGGCATCGTGATACAGAGTGCCGCCCTGGCGCACTTCCTGCATACTCACCCACAAGCACGTGCGATTCTTGATGTGCACGATCCCGAACCATTCACCGCCGATCATCCGCTCGTCGGACTTCCAAACGCATTTCTTGCGCCGCACCTTGCCAGCCGAACCGAGACCGCGATGGTCAACATGAGTTGGGTAGTGCGCGATGTGATCGAAGTTGCGATGGGGCGTAGCGCGAAACACGTCGCACCGGGCCGTTGATTCAAGAACTGCCAGACGCAGATCCAGCGCCAACAAGCTCGCCCGATTCGGTCATGTCGCTCGCGAGTCCCAGCTGGACCAGGTGTGCGCGCGGACCATGTGCCTTCTTCGACTCTTCCTTGAGCGCACGCTTCGCCTGAGGATTGGCGTAGGTGCTAAAAACCATCGCCTTCACCGTCGCCCACATTCCCGGCAATCCTGAAAATGTGTAGTCGACCGCGGTCGGTTCGTGACCACAGTGCACCATGCAGTTCTGGCATTTCGCGTTACCCGATGCGCGACCGTAACGCTCCCACTCGGTCGTTTCCATCAGCTCGGCGAATGTGTCGACATATCCCTCGTTGAGGAGGTAGCACGGCTTCTGCCAGCCGAAGAGATTAAATGTTGGATTCCCCCACGGCGTGCACTCGAATGATCGCTTCCCCATCAGAAATTCCAGGAAGAGCGCCGACTGGTTGAATCTCCAGCGATTGCGTCCATCCTTGCGATTGGAGAGCACCATCTGAAAAAGTTCGTTTGTCGTCTGCCTCTTGAGGAAGCTCTTCTGATCGGGCGCCTTGTCGTACGCGTACCCCGGGCTCACCATCATGCCCTCGACACCGAGATCCATCATCTGATCGAAAAACTCGCGAACCGCATTTGGATCGGCGCCTTCGAAAAGCGTTGTGTTCGTGGTCACTCTGAAGCCTCGATCCACTGCGAGCTTGATTCCTTCGATCGCCTTCTGGAATGTCCCTTCGCGACAGACGGCGAAGTCGTGGTGCTCCTCGACGCCGTCCATGTGCACGCTAAATGTCAGGTACTTGCTCGGCTTGAACCAGCCCGCTTCCAACTTTTCCTTCAGGAGGAGGGCATTCGTGCAGAGGTAGATGTACTTGCGACGTTTGACCAGCTGAGCGACGATCTCCGAAATCTGCGGATGGAGGAGTGGCTCCCCACCCGGAATCGAAACCATCGGTGCCCCGCATTCGTCGACTGCTCGCATGCAATCCTCGACCGAGAGGTCGCGCTTGAGGATGTGGGCTGGATATTGAATCTTCCCGCACCCTGCGCATGCCAAATTGCACCGCAGGAGCGGTTCGAGCATCAGGACAAGGGGATACTTCGAACGACCTCGGAACTTCTGTCCGAGGACGTAACTGGCGACTGTCCACATCTGGCTGATCGGTACTGGCATGGAATTCCTTCGAACTGAAACGAAGGGACAATCGTAGCAAATTGATGTCGTCTCGTGGAGTCACCTCAATAGTTGATTTGGCCAGCCCGGCGAGCGTTCCCGACGCCCTCTTCAACCTCGCCCGGAACGCGTTCGGACCGACTCCGCTGACGTCCATCGGTGCACCAAGTTCTCGACGATCTGCTGACTCTCGCTCCGACCGCGATGGCGCGGGTACCTTCCCAAACATGGTTCTTCGAAAGGAGGATGTTCGGACAGACGAGACGCTTCTCCAGTGGCACTTGGCAGGCGACGAGTCTGCATTTCCGACCCTCGTCGAACGGTATCGAGTCGAACTGCACGGATTTCTCGCGCGGTTTCTCGGTTCGTCCACGGCGGCGGATGATGTCTTTCAAGACGCCTTCCTTCAAGTGCACTTGTCGGCGACCACATTTGATCAATCACGAAACTTCAAGCCTTGGCTTTTCACCATCGCCGCGAACAAAGCCCGAGACTTCCACCGCAAGCGCAAGCGTCGCTCGATGGCGAGTCTCGACGCACCGATCGGTTCGACTCACGATGGCGCGACATTGCTCGATGTTCTTCAATCGGATGGAACTTCGCCCGGCGAACGCAGCGAGCGCGCAGATCAGCAGGCACTTGTGAAACATGTTCTCGACGGACTTCCAGAACATCACCGCGAAGTCATTCTTCTGGGGTACTTCCAACGGATGAGTTACAAGCAAGTTGCGGATGTGCTGGAGATTCCCATCGGTACGGTGAAGAGCCGACTTCACGCCGCAGTGGCAGTCTTTTCAAGTCATTGGAAGAGGGGCAGATGAAAAATCAAGAGCTTTACGGGCGCAGACGAGTGAGACAGAGAAAAGATTCATGACGAACTTCGAACCAACAGAAATCAACCTACAAGACGCCGAAGCGCTCGACTTTTTGATCGCTTCCGGATTCGATCCCGCTTCGATCGACCGAATGCCAACGCATGTGCGAGATCGCGCTCGGAAGTTGCTCGAAGCGCTTCAAGCGATCGATGACTACCCCGTCGCACCTCCGAGCACCCTGCTCGTCGACGCGACTCTCGCGCGCATCGCACAAAACGAGCGCCAACGCGCCGATCGGATGACGCTCACGAGCACACCTGCGATGTCGCTTCGACGCCGGATGGGGATTCCCAACTTCGTGGCAGTCGCTGCGATGCTCATCGTCGGAACTGCCGTCGCGATCCCAATCACCAACGAAGTACGGAACAATCAATCTCAGTCGATGTGTGCGAGCGGATTGCGGAATCTCGGTGGCGCACTTTCCGCTTACGCGGCGGACAATCGGGGGATCTTGCCGATGACCGCTAGCCTGGGCTCGTTCCTCACGAATCAGACCGACCAGAGTTCCGATGTCACCGAAAACGCCCGCCACCTCGAGCTGCTCTCGACGCACGGGTATTGCGATCACAAGTGCACTCGTTGCAACGGATCGCGAAATCTCGCCTATCGAGTTCCGATGCACAAATCTCAAGTGAATCTGGCCTCCAGTGGGAGAAGCCCAATCGCTGCGGACTCGAATCCAATCCAGGCCCATGTCCGCCAAGGAGTCCTACCCCGATCATTCGATCTCGACTCGCTCAACCACAACCAACGCGGTCAGAATGTCCTCTTCTCCGACGGTAGTGTCGTCTGGATGTCCTCGCCGATCCTTCAAAATGGTCCCCTCAGATTGCCCGACAATATCTGGATCATTCGCGAGAAAAACGGCGCCGAATCGTGGAATCTCAGAGCCAATACCGGAAGCCCGCTCGAGATCATCCTGATGAACTGAATCGATTCTCTAAAGGTTCTTGCGGAATCCTCTCGGAGACGGTAGCCTTCTCGACCCAACGAATGGTTCAATATGCCCAAGCAAAAGACACATAAAGGTTTAGCCAAGCGCGTGAAGGTGACCAAGACTGGAAAGGTCCGGTTCTATGGTCCCAATAGCCGCCATCTCAAGAGCAACAAGCGAGGCACGACTGTGCAGACTTACCGCAAGGCTCGGTTCGCCCGCAATGGCGACACCAAGATGTATGCCAAATTGTTGTGTCGATCATTGTTATCTCAACAGCAACACGAGGCGGCGAAAGTCGTCCGTGAAGAGAAGGCCGCCGCGAGCGGTTGATTTCGCAGCTGCCCGCCGGGTTCGAAAGCCCGTCCGAGTGGACGGCCCCGTCGAGCGCACCCCCCGAGAATTTCGTTCTCGGGACCATGCAGGGAGTTTCATATGCCAAGAGCACGTAAAGGTGCAGCCCGCACCCAAGCCCGCCGAAAACTGCTTCGCCAAGCGCGCGGATACTTCGGAACCAAAAGTCGTCTCAAGCAACAAGCCAAGGTCGCGCTTATGCGCGCTGGTCGCAATGCGTGGATCCATCGCCGTCTGAGACGTCGCGACTTCCGCAGTCTGTGGATCACCCGCATCACGGCAGCATGCCGAATGCGCGGAATCCGATACAGCCAGCTCATCGCGGCACTCGGCAACAAGAACATCCTGCTCAACCGCAAGATGCTCAGCGAAATTGCGATCCACGATCCGTCGACATTCGATGTGCTCGCCGCTCATGTGGCTGGCGCGACAGCCGTCGGCGTCGGAAACGTCGCCTCCGCTCGATGACGCGGACTCGGACGGGGCAGTCTCCGACGAGCCAGGCCGAGGTCGCTCGAAATTCAGCGGAATCAAATCACCAACCCGGCGCCAGCGCGTCGGGTTTTTTCTTGAAACGAACGCGTCTCGCATTTGCAGCTGGTCTTGCGCTCTTCTTGCTCTGCCTTTGGTTCGGCGGATCGCTCTCGTTCGACGAGAGTCCACGCGCGACTCCCGCGATCGTCCGTTTCCTGCTGCACCTGCCAGGTCCGCTTGCGTGGATGGTGAGTGCCTTCGGTCTCGGAATCGGGATCGGCAGAGCGTTGTCCCTCGTCGAGATGCGCTGGGCATTCTCACTCGCCCTCGGATGCGCCGCGCTGCTCTTTGTCGATGTCGTAGCGGGAGCGATCGGAATCTTTTCGATTGGGTCGGGGCAGATTCCGGCGGCACTCCTTCTACTTCCAGGCATCTTTTCGCTTTGGCGAAATTTCGACCCAAAGTGGTCGATCTTGTCGGGGCGAAATGGGCAGACGCGGGACAATCGACCAGGTGGCACGTGGCTCGGTTGGACGATGGCTCCAGCGCTCGCAACTCTGCTCCTCGCGACAGTCACTGCACCGGGTTGGCTCTGGTCGACTGAATTCGGCGGCTATGACGCGCTCTCATATCACTTGCAACTCCCCCGCGAATGGCTCGCACTCGGACGAGTCCAGACTCTTGGACACAACATCTATTCGACGTTCCCTTCGTTCGTCGAATGCGCATACTTGCATGTGATGGCGATGCGTGGATCGGCGCACGCGGGCGCCCTCGATTCGCAGATTCTCCACGGGCTCTTTGCGCTTGCTGCAGCTGCGATGATCGCCCAACTCGCGCAGAAGTGTGATGATCGATTCGAAAGCGAGATTGTCGACGCGCAACGCCAACAGCGACGCTCCATCATCGGTTGGACTGCGGCTGGGCTCTTTCTTGGACTGCCTTGGATCATCGCGACGGGATCGTTGGCCTACGACGAAATGCCAGTGGTGCTCATGCTCGCGGCGACGCTTTGGATGACACTTTCCGATTCAATCCGCACGAAACCAACCCGTGCATTCATCGCGATCGCGCTCCTCTGCGCAGTCGCGATTGGATCGAAGCTGACCGCGGCTCTTTTCGTCGTGGCACCAGCTGGCGCATGGGCTTTCATGGCGACACTTCGCGCGGTTCGAGTGGGCGAATCGACAACCAGCGCCGTCATCAAGTCGTTTGTATTTGCGGGAATCGTCGGATTCGTCGTGCTCTCGCCCTGGTGGATCCGTGGGGCAGTGACAAGCGGATCTCCGTTCTTCCCCCTCGTAGGCGATGGCGGGTTGAGCGTGGCACAAGCGGAGGTTTTCCACCGTGCGCATGGAAGCACTCCCCCAACTGAGTGGTGGATTCACCTGCGCGATCAGTTTCTCTTTGTGGGACTGACATCGACCGCTCCCAACGCCGAGCCATGGCGTCCATTCTGGTCAGTGCTTCCATGGATGGGAGGAGTCGCTGGCGGACTACTCGTGCTTGGGCGTGCCAACCGACTGATCTGCGTGAAGCTGATCGGCATCGGCCTCTTGCAAGTCGCGTTGTGGTTGGTGTTCACTCATGCGAAGAGTCGGTTTCTCATTCCCGTCGCGGTTCCGCTGGTTGTCCTTGTCGCGCTCGCGCTGGCGAATCTCGAACGTGCCCGCTGGATCGGGCGCGCGTTGCTCGCGTGCATCCTCGCCGCATGGGGACTCCAACCACTCGTGGCGTATTCAACGGATGGCCCGATGATCGAAGACATGCACGGTCCAGCAACGGGAATCGGACTTGAACCGCTCCTTACAGGCGAAGCTGGCGGTGACGGATTACCTGCTGCGATTTACAAGCTCCCCCCAAATGCCCGTGTCGTTTCGCTGGGAGGCTCCGCAGTTTTCTGGTGGCGAATGATCCCCGGATATTCGACAGTCTGGAATGAGAACCCCGTCCAGCGAGCGATTGCATCAAGTGGTGGCGATCCCGCTCTCGCGATCACCGAACTGCGGCGGGCGGGATGGACCCATCTCGTCATTGACCCGACGATGCTCGATATCTGGAGACGATCAGGATGGCTTGATCCATCGATTGCCCCCAGTTCGGTCACCGCGTTGACGAGCAGGCTGAAGCCGCTTTGTTCGACTGGTGGAGGATCGCTCTACTCACTACAGGATTGACGAGATGGACCGCAACACCGACGATAAGGCCACGATGACCCTTCGACGAACGCGCCAATGGCTTCAGGTAGCGCTGGCATTGGCTGGCGCTGGTCTTGCAGTTCTTGCAGGTTGCTCGACATCCCCCACTGTGTTCGTGGCAATCCCCGCGGATGCTTCTGGATTGACGAAGTCCTCGAACTTCGCGATGCCGTCCTCGCCGATTCGATCCGACGATCGCCCTCCAGCTATTTTCAAAGATGAATCGATTTCATGGGACGAACTGCGACCGCGAATACTCGAAGACTCTGGCGGCCAAGTGTTGGAAGAACTCTTGCTCGAGCGACTGCTTCGACAGGCACTCCGAGATGCCAAGATCGAGATTGACAGTGCGGCCATCGCCCTCGAAGAGAAAGCCGCTTTGGAAGCTCTCTCGAGCGACCCTGCTCGCGCCGCGCAGTTGCTTGTGGCACTACGCGATGCGCAGTCGCTCGGACCCAACAGATGGAACGCCCTGCTTTGGCGAAATGCGGCGCTGCGTGCACTCGCAAGTCGTGAGATCACGGTCACCGAAGAGACGATTCGGCAAGCGTTCGATGCTGTTCACGGACCAAGGCGAGTTGCGCGGCTGATCGTCGTGACGGATATCTCGACGGTCGAACGGGTTCGTTCAAGACTTGTCGCAGGCGAATCGTTCGCGGAGGTTGCAGCGCAAATGTCGATCGATTCGAGCGCCGCACGGGGCGGACTCTTGGCTCCGATCACGCGACTTGACCCCTCGTTTCCGCCCGCGTTTCGCGAGGCACTCTTTAATATCAAACCCAGCGAGATTTCCGCGGCGATTCTGCTCGACAACGGCTATGCGATCGTTCAACTTCGTGAAGAGATTGCCGGCGATGACACCGATCCGGCGAAGAGTCGCCCCGAAGATGAACGTGCAGCGCGCCGAGCGCAAGAGCGCGTTGAGATGGACCGAATCGCGCGATCGATCCTTCGCGATGTCAAGCCAACTGTCTTTGATGATGCACTCCTCGATTCTTGGCGACGGCTGCGCAACAGACCGAAGTAGCGCGAGGTTGTACGAAGTCGCCTTGGGCTCGGGTGAATCCTTGATCGGCCCTCCGCGGCGACGGCCGCGGACTCGTTACGGAGTCCTCACGACACGTGACCGGGACCCCTAAAAAAGGTCCACCCTTTATGAGTACTGCTCGATGCGATAGTCTTGACCCCAAATTAGGTCCACCTTCAAGCGGAGATATTTTGGTCCACGGGGACCTCATTCCTCTGACTTAATGCAGCGAACTCCTCGGGTGTCAGCATACCTAAGGCACTGTGTGGACGAACTTGATTATAGTCGCCTCTCCAGTTTGTCAAGATGTTCTTCGCGTCTTCAAGCAATTCAAAGACGTGCGCGTTCAAACACTCCGCGCGAACTTGTGCGTTGAACGACTCGATGAACGCGTTGTCCGTCGGCTTTCCTGGCCGACTAACTGGATCACAGATGGCTTGCGACGAGACCTTGACAATCGATTGAGCACTTCAATCACGTTGTTGGAGTGGAACGAACCACGCACTTCCGTCGCCATCGCTTCACGAGTGTGTTGATCGACAATTGTCAGCACTCTGATCCTTCGACCATCATGCAATTGATCAGCCATGAAGTCCATGCTCCACCTTTCATCTCGTCGAGTCGCCTTGACTGATTCGCTGCGTGTGACGATTGACTTTCTTCTGCGAGGTGTTTTGCAGCGTAAATTAAGCCCTTCCAAGCGATACAGTCGCCGGATGCGTTTGTGATTCACATGCCAACCTTCGCGCCGCAACAGAACATGCACGCGTCTACTTCCCCAACTCGTTCGCACCGACGTGATCTCTCGTATGCGCATCACAAGCGCGTCTTGTGGATCGCGAATCGATTCGTAGCGCATCACCGTTCGATTACAGCGCAGCGTCGAGCACGCTCGCCGCTGCGAAATCTCGTATGCCACCTGCACGTGCCCGACCAGCTCTCTTCGCTGGGCAGGC
>CAMBMO010000019.1 GCA_945868805.1 Singulisphaera sp. GP187 | reverse complement strand
GTCATGGGAGCTGGCAGCGCCCGAAGTGGTCCCGTTTCAGGGGTCCCTACGGCGAGGCTGGTGACTGGGACTAAGTCGTAACAAGGTAGCCGTAGGGGAACCTGCGGCTGGATCACCTCCTTTCTAATGGAATATTATTAGACGCATCCAGAGAGCGATCTCCGGAGCGAATTCGTCAACACAATCTCGTTCGCTTCTGGAGTTAAATCCAGAGGGGTTAAACCCAAAAGCGAGAACTGCATCGGCAACGATGCAGAACGGCAACCCAACTGCTTATTGAAACCAGACGCCCTGTAAAGGGCGTCTGGTTGTTTTTTTGCACTTGGCGTTCGGCGGATTTCGGTGCATACTGCTGGTGATGCTTTCCGCTCGAATACTTGTCGCCGTAGCCGTCCTGATCAGCAGCATTTCCGCTCAGGCGCAGACGCTCATGACAACAAGCGTTGCCACCGGCCTGACCAAGCCAATGCAAGTTGCGTTCGCCCCTGGTGATGACACTCGCCTCTATGTCATCGAACAACGGGGGATCGTCAAGCTCATCAAGAATGGCGCGTTGCAGACGACCGCGTTTCTGAACATCGACGCCGTCGTGCCAGAGCAGACATACAGCGGCTTGCTTGGCATCGCCTTCCATCCCAACTACGCCGCGAACGGTCGGTTTTTTCTTTTTCACACAACCGGTACGACAGCCGCGATCACCGTGTGGCTTGCGGAATACACACGCAGCACAACAAATCCAGATATCGCCGACTCAACCAGTCGCCGAGTGATTTTCAAACTCGCATCGCCATCAACGCAGGGATATCACCTTGGTGGTTCGCCAATGTTTGGTCCTGATGGTTTGCTCTATCTACCGCTGGGCGATGGTGGTTACACCGGTGATCCGCAAGGTGGCACTCGAAGTCAGAGTTTGTCATACCTCTGGGGCAAGGTGTTGCGCATCGATATTGACAGCGACGACTTTCCTGGCGATCCCGAAGCCAATTACCGAATCCCAGCGAGCAATCCGTATGTCGGCGGAGTTGCAACCGATGACGCGATTTTCGCGCGCGGCATGCGCAATCCATTTCGTTGTTCGTTCGATCGCGCCACCGGGAAAATGTGGATCGGAGATGTTGGCGGCACGGTTCGCGAAGAAATTGACGTGCTTGATCCGCTCACCGATGCGACGAAGAACTACGGCTGGAACTGCGTCGAAGGGACGCTCTGCACTTCGAACTCGAATTGCAGTTGCCCATCGACGAATCTGACTGCGCCGATCTACGAGTACACGCACACGGTTGGGCTTTCGATCACAGGCGGAAGTGTCTACCGAGGTTGCGCGATGCCCTCGCTCGTCGGCCAGTATCTGTACGCCGACTATCAGAACAATAAGGCGTGGAGGATGAGCTTCGCGACCGGTTCGCCCGTGGTCACCGATATCACGACCCAACTCGCGCCGATCAGTGGAATCACATGCATCGGAGAAGACTCGCGCGGAGAGCTGTATGTGGTCAATCACATCAGTGGAACGATTCGCAAGATCACATCGAATCCACTCCCACCGGACGGCGATGGCGACGGTATTCCAAATGGCTGCGAGCTTCGCATCGCCGACATCGACAACAACGGAGTCGTCAACGCGGTGGACCTAGCGATGGTGTTGGCGGCGTGGAACGAGCCGGGTGTGACAGACTTCAATGCCGATGGTCGCACCGATGCGGCGGACATGGCGATTCTGCTTGCGGATTGGGGTTAACAGGACGGTGAGGATCCCACGTTCTTTATAGACACGCGCCCCACGTGGCGAGCATCGTGGTCAAGTCGATCCCATCGACGGTTCCGTCGAAGTTGATGTCGCCGACGCCCGCGCCGTTCCAATTCGCCAGCATCATTGAGAGATCCCCGCCATCGACGACCTGATTGTGGTCAAGATCGCTCGGGCACTGCAGAGTGCCTTTGCAGTCGGGGTAAAGAAAGACCTGCTCGGATGCAGAGAGCCCAGACGCATCGGTTGCGGTGAAGATAACTTCATAGAAGTAGTTTTCGCTTCCGCATCCGAGTGGCGAAATCGTCGCTTGCGTTGCGCAATTTGAATCGGCAGGCTCGGGATGATCATGCGTGTTGTGATGGAGCGTCGTCAGCCACTTGCAGGTGATTTGAGCGGGAGAGTGCTGAGCATCAGTCACGGTCGCCACGAGCGGAAAGACTGTCGTCTGCTCGATGGAAAAGAGCTGCCCATTCTGAATGCTGGTGATATCCACCACCGGCGGCGAGTTGTTGGGACCGACGATGATTGTCGTCTGGTCGCTCGCACCGCCCAAGTCAGTCACTGTCAGCGTGACGGTGAAACCTGCGGGCGCGGATGTCGGCGCAGTGAAAGTGTGAATGACGATTGCGGTCGTCGCATCGGGAGTGCCATCGCCGAACTGCCAGCGATAGGTGAGTGCCGATCCCTCCGGATCGGTCGAGGTCGTCGCGCTCAACTGCACCGAGAGGGGACTCGGACCCCACTGCGGAGCTGCGGTCAGTCGTGCGGTGGGAACTTGCGATCCACCAGGTAGCCACCGGTACCTGAAGAGGCCGCTACTGAAGCATGGTGCATAGACCGCTTCATTGATTGTGTCCGCAAAGACACCCACAAGATTGGTCAGGCCGTCGTCGAAATTCGCAACATCGACAACTCGATTGTTCGAGTCGAATTGAACCGATCGAATCCAACCGCCTCCGTAGTCGGCGATGAACTGCCTCCCATGCCAAGAGGATGGCCACGAATCGAAGTGAACTTGCGGGCCCGCCATCGCGCAATTTCCACCGAAGGTCGCACCAGTCGCTCCTCCAGCTGCGCCGACGGTGATTGCCGTCGTCGAGCCATTGACCGAGAATCCTGGCGTTCGCGCGTTCGTTCCATGTTGCCAATCGATTGCGGGTCGTGTGTGTGTGAATGTGCGGATTGTCGAAGGAAGCGTTGGCACACTCCCCGCCTGCGAGAGCCACATGCAGTCGATGTTGGGTCCACCCGTTGGCATTGGACGCATCCGAATCGTTCGAGTGCCTGCGGTGAGTTGCACCGCCACCGTACTGGAGACGCGCCATGAATTCCATACATCGGTCGATGGGAACGAGAGCGATGACTGCACGACAACGCCATCGACCAAGATGGACTGCGGGCGATCACCAGGTCCGATGTTGGCATACCGAAACGCGATTTGGTAAGCGCCCGTGGCAGGAACGGTGACTGTCCATTCAATGAATGGCGTACTCCCCGAACCGATATCTCGATATCCACTCCCTGTAAATCCCGCCTCGACCGAGAAGACGGGAGCATTGGTCGCGACGGCAGCCTCAGCTTGTGCGACCGCGCATGGGCGCAGAAACTGTGGCGCGGTCGATTGAGATTCTTGCCGAAGTAGATCTCGAAAATAAAGGTATGGCTGCGTACATGTGCCGCCAGCGTCGGGGTTCGGCACATCCTGATTGGCGACATTCGCGACGGAGTAGCTCGACTGATGATGGATTCCTTCAAAGATCGGCCAGCCGAGATTCTTGCCCGGACCATCGATGATCGAGAGCTCTTCCCAAGTCGCCCATCCGACATCGCCCTCTGCGATCACGCCGGGATTGGCGTCTGCGGGATCGTGACTGCCAGTCTCGGGCCAGATCGTGCATCGATATGGATTGCGAAGCCCCAGCGCCCAAACTCGACTTCGTGGCGCCCGCGGCGCGGTCCCGTCATAAAACGGATTACTAGGAATTCCATCGCCGTTGTCGGGATCGATTCTCAGAATCTTTCCGCAGTGCGAATCGATCAACTGAGCTCGAAACGCGCCGACATTTTCTTTCGTCTTGATGATGCCGTCGGCGAGCGCTTGGTTGATGTAGCCATCGGAAACTTGCCCGCCGAGATCGACCTGGTTGTAACTAGCAGAGTCTCCCATCGAGACGAGAAGCGTCTGGTCTGTACCAAAGAGGAGCGATCCAAGCGAATGCGATTGGTGACAGATCGGAAGACCGGTCGATGCGGACTCGCCAAGCAGAATGGTTCGGGATGCAATCAATGCAGTGGAGTAGTTCGTCGAAGGGTCGAGCGCGTAACGGGCGACCCGCCCAATCGTCGCGGCGTAGTACTCATCGGTATTGGGGTTGTACGACCCCGTACCGGCGTAAAGCAAGTGATGCCTGTCGACGACATACAGCAGATAGATGTATGGACGCACGGGGAATTGCGGATCGACCGCGAAACCGAGAAGTCCGAAGTCTCGCCACCCGCCAACTTCGGCGTGGATATCCAGCACGGGGTTGGGGAGTCGCACGCCGCTCGCGCTCATCATGTAAATCCGACCGCCACGCTCCCACGCGAGGAGGCGACCATCGGGCAGATTCGCTACGCCGACGACTTCATTCCATGTGCCCCCGATGGCATCGGAAACGAACCCCGACGGGGGAACTGCACTCGTGATGTTGCAGGGCAGGAGCAATCCGACCGTGACCGAAACGATGAACGACATCGCCGTACGCAGGGTGATCTTCCGCATGATTCCTGCAACATACATCCGTCCGCAACCAACGCAAAGACATACTCTGACAATATGGGTTCCATCGACCGCAGAACTTTCATCCAGACCGTGCCTGTGGGGATCGCAGCGATCGCGACAGTTCCGTTGCGCCAAAGCGCAGTTGCAGAACAATCGGCGACGCCAGATCCCAAGGTTGCCGGAAGTGCATTCCACCACTCGGTCTGCCAGTGGTGCTACTCGTCGATGGACCTGACCGACTTGACCCGCCAAGCGAAGGCGATGGGCATCGAGTCAATCGAGTTGCTGAATGAAGAGCAGTGGAAGATCGTTCAGGCGAACGGACTGACATGCGCAGTCGCGAATGGTCCGACGACGATTGCTTCTGGGTTCAATCGAATTGAGAATCACGACGCCATCGTCAAACGCTCCGAGGAGTTACTCCCAAAGATCAAGGCGGCTGGCATCCCAAACATGATCGTCTTTTCTGGGAATCGTGCTGGACTTTCAGATGCGGACGGATTGAAAAACTGTGCGATCGGCCTGAAGCGCATCATGCCCATGGCGGAGTCGCTTGGTGTCACGGTCATCATGGAACTCCTCAATAGCAAGATTGATCACAAGGATTACCAGTGCGATCACACCGCTTGGGGAGCAGAACTCGTCAAGCGCACGGAGAGCGACCGCTTCCGCCTGCTCTACGACATCTATCACATGCAAGTGATGGAGGGCGACGTGATTCGCACGATTGGTGAGAACCAATGGGCGATCGCCCACTATCACGCGGGGGGTGTCCCTGGCCGTGCCGAGATCGACCACACGCAGGAATTGAACTATCCCGCGATTTGCCGTGCGTTGAAGGAGATGGGCTACCGCGACTACTTCGCGCAAGAGTTCATCCCACAGCGCGATCCGATGAAATCGCTCGCCGAGGCCGTCCGACTCTGCACGGTGTAGAGGATTCGAAGTCGATCGATCCCGCGTCGGGAAATCGCAACGAACTCTTCTAGAAAACGCGAGGTTTGCTTGCAATCACGTGAAGTGGGATTAGGTTGAAAATGAAATCGGGCGCTCGGGCAGATCCCTTCGTGGGGTGATCTTCCGAGCGCCTTTCCTTTTTCCTTTGCGAGTCGAGCGCGATTCGACTTCGAGCTCCTATCAGAATCGTCAGTCGAATCGTCAGTCGAATCCCTGCACCGATCCAGTCCCGTTGGCGGCGTACGGGTCCCAGTTGCCGACAAATGCGCCACTCCCATATGCAACATTGTCGATTGAGGGGGTATAGCCAGTCGTTCCGTTGGGGATATAGAAGTTTGTGCTCCCGCCGCGAGAGTTTCCGCCAGCATTCGTCGCGAGGGCTTGACCAGTCGGGGAGGGGCTGATTCCGCCGATGTTCCCTTTGTAGAGATGCCAGGAAGTATTCATCGAATTCGTGATCGGCGTGACCATCGTGTTTGGTGCGTACCCCGGCTCGGTCGATGGTGCCGCGTCGGCAGGGAGCGCGTCCGATGCCGATGGCTGCGCGTTTGCGGTCCTCGAGTTGGATGGAGGCGCGTCGTAATAGTGATAGTGGACGGTCGGATTCCCGATCGCCGCTTGCTCAAGCGCGATGGAACTGAGTTCCCCACCCTGCTGATTGAAACCGATTCCCTCTGGAGTCGCGTTTTCGTCAATCTGTTTCGGCGGTCCATCGAATGAAGTGGTGGTCTCTTGTGCACGAGCCCCAAGCGTGATCGTCGCGCTCGCGATCGAAACGAGAAGTGCCTGCGCGATGGTTGTCATTGGTGCAGTCTTCATGGTTGCAAGGGTATGCTCACTCACCCCCATTCCGCCACTGCATACTGGAGAAGCACATGTCTTCGCTGACAACCCCACCGACATCGAGCCGCGCAACTTCGACGACTCCGTTTCCAATCAGTGGCGTGCCTGGAGATATCCCCGAAATTGACGCGCTCTGCATCAATACGATTCGGACGCTCGCGATGGATGGCGTTCAGGCTGCGAAGTCGGGGCATCCCGGGACGCCGATGGCACTGGCGCCTGTGGCATATTCGCTCTGGCAGGAGTTCTTGCGATTTGATCCGGCGAATCCACTTTGCCCATCGCGCGATCGATTCGTGCTGAGCAACGGCCACGCATCAATGCTCCTGTATTCGCTCTTGCACCTGACGAAGACGCAGGCGGTCACAGCGGACTATCAGCCGACCGGCAAAGTCAGCGTGACGCTTGACGACATCAAGGGATTTCGACAGCTTGATACGCGTTGTCCGGGGCATCCTGAATATCACTGGACCAGCGGAATCGAAACGACAACTGGTCCGCTCGGGCAGGGGCTCGCGACGAGTGTCGGAATGGCGATGGCAGAGCGCTGGCTCGGTGCACGCTACAACCGTCCTGGGTTCGACCTCTTCGATTATCGAGTCTGGTCGATCTGTGGCGATGGTTGCATGATGGAAGGAATTTCTGGGGAGGCCGCGAGTCTTGCTGGGCATCTGAAACTCTCAAACCTCTGCTGGATCTACGACAACAATCGCATCACGATCGAGGGTCACACTGATCTCGCTTATAACGACGATGCGGGCACGCGATATCTCGGATACGGATGGAATGTTCTTCGCGTTTCAGATGCGAATGACCTCGATGCGCTACGACGCGCGTATCACGCGGCGGTTGCGACGACCGATCGACCCACACTGATCATCGTCGACAGTCGAATCGGATGGGGCGCTCCGACAAAGGAAAACACCAGCGCGGCGCACGGCGAACCGCTCGGCGAAGAAGAAATCCGCGGGACGAAGAAGTTTTATCGATGGCCCGAGGATCCGAAGTTCTTCGTTCCCGATGGCGTCATGGATCACTTTCAGGCTGGCATCGGAGCGCGCGGCGCGACATTGACGAAGGAGTGGAACGCAAAGTTCGACGCGTACTCCAAGGCGTTTCCGAAAGAGGCGAAAGAAATCAGCCAGATGGAAACGCGCAAGTTGCCCGACGATTGGGCGGCGGACTTGCCAGTCTTTCCGACGGACGCAAAGGGGATGGCGACGCGCATCTCGGGTGGCAAGGTGCTCAACGCAGTCGCGAAGCGTGTGCCGTGGATGATTGGAGGATCCGCCGATCTCGCGCCGAGTACGAAGACGCTTATGACATTCGACGGGACCGGTTCGTTCCAAGCAGAGTCCTATGGCGGACGCAATCTGCACTTTGGAATTCGCGAGCACGCGATGGGCGCGGTGTGCAATGGCCTGACCCTGAGCAAACTGCGCGCGTTCGGTGCAGGTTTCTTGATCTTCAGCGACTACATGAAGGGATCGATTCGCCTTTCGGCGATCATGGATCTGCCGGTGATCTACATTTTCACTCACGATTCGATCGGACTCGGCGAGGACGGTCCGACCCATCAGCCGATCGAGCAAATCGCGGCATTGCGTGCGACGCCACAGGTGCTCGTCTTCCGTCCCGCGGACGCGAACGAAGTGACGGAGTGCTGGCGGACCGTCATGCCGATGAAGCATCAAGTCGTGGTGATGGCACTCTCGAGGCAGGACCTGCCGACAATCGATCGAACGAAGTTCGGTGCGGCGAGTGGTGTCGCGCGCGGCGCGTATGTCGTCGCTGACGCCGAAGGTGGCAACCCAGATCTCATTCTCATCGGTACGGGGAGCGAAGTCCAGCTGTGCATGTCCGTCCACGAGATTCTCGCGAAGGAAGGAATCAAGGTGCGAACCGTCAGCATGCCATGCTGCGAATTGTTCAATCGGCAAGATCAGGCGTATCGAGATTCGATTCTTCCGCCGTCCGTGCGCGCACGAGTCTCGGTTGAGGCTCTCTCTACATTTGGATGGGATCGATATGTTGGGCTTGATGGCGAAGCGATTGGGATGACGACCTTCGGCGCATCCGCGCCCATCAATGTGTTGATGAAGAAATTTGGCTTTGAGCCGAGCGCGGTCGCAGATCGCGCACGTGCGGTGCTGGCTCGAGTGCAATCTGCGCGAGCGAAGGCGAGCGAAGGCAAGTGATCGTCGCACTCGCGTCGGATCATGCGGGATTCACGCTCAAGCAGGAATTGGGCGCGTTCGTTCGTGGTCTTGGACACACCGTTGTGGATCTCGGAACGGATTCGCTCGCATCATGCGACTATCCCGATTTTGCGGAGAAAATAGCAGCGGAGATTCTCTCGGGTCGAGCCGAGCGCGGGATTCTCCTCTGCGGATCGGGCA
The DNA here is from genome assembly GCA_945868805.1 of Singulisphaera sp. GP187. Lineage (GTDB taxonomy): Bacteria > Planctomycetota > Phycisphaerae > Phycisphaerales > SM1A02 > F1-60-MAGs104. The sequence goes on along the minus strand of CAMBMO010000019.1, from coordinate 35,961 downwards.
TCGGCGCGAGCGTCGCCGCAAACAAGATCCCGGGAATTCGCGCGGGGAATTGCGAGGACTATTACTCGTCCCATCAGGGAGTCGAGCATGATGCCATGAATGTCCTGGTTCTTGGCGGGCGAATCGTTGGTGGTGCTCTCGCACAGGACATGGTGCGGGCATATCTCGACGCGAAGTACACCAATGAAGAACGCCACGCCCGCCGACTCGCCAAGGTCAATGCGATCGAGGCGAAGTACAGCCGACGCGGATGAGACGCGACCGAGGCGCGATCGAGTAGTCTCTCCGCCCCGCGTTCGAAACACTCAATCTCAGAGGTCCATCATGAAACTGACATTCGTACCTGCGCTCTCGATCACCGCCATCACCACCATCACGGCCGCACTGCTGCCGATGGGAGTTCCAATGAACACCGCGTCCGCACAATCCGCTCCTGCCGATTACGAAACAGTTCCACCCGACCCATCCGATGCGGCGCAGAAGCTCTCCGCCGCCCCGGTGAGCCTGACCAAGGCAATGGAACTCGCAGCAAGTGCATCAGGCGGAACGATCGTCTCTGCAGCAGCCACACTTAATGGCGACAAGGTCACATACGAAGTCATTTGCGCAGTGGCCGGCGTGCCACAACGCGTACTCGTCAACGGCGCCACGGGTGCAGTCACGAGTATCAAGGTGTCGCCAATCGATGCGATTGCCAGAGCAGTCGCGAAAGTCGATGGCACGGCGCAAAGTGTCGTCGGAGATTTTGGTGCGACACCACCGTCATACGTGGTTGTGCTCTTCTTCGGTGGGAAGATCCACACCGTTGTCGTGAATGGGATAGATGGCACGATCGTTTCCGATACGGCTCGCGGACAGTTACCCGGGGTCGACGCCGATGGCACGGAAGTCGTTGCGCCGAGTGGATTGAAGTACATCGAGCTTGTCGAGGGGACAGGTCCAGCGCCATCTGGCCCCGGCGCGGTCGTCGAAGTCCATTACACGGGATATCTCGTCGATGGCACCAAGTTTGATTCATCGGTCGATCGTGGAGCGCCCGCGTCGTTCCCGCTCTCGAATGTGATCAAGGGATGGACCGAAGGAGTCGGATCGATGAAGGTGGGCGGAAAGCGCAAGCTCATTATTCCATACGAACTTGCGTACGGACCAAGTGGACGCCCTCCGGTGATTCCAGCGAAGGCGACGCTCATCTTCGATGTCGAACTTCTGAAGATCGTCAGCGATCCTGCGACTGGCAGCGGCAGTACACAGCCGAATCCCACGGACCCGAAGCGCTAACCGATTGAACGATTAGAAGTTTGGCGCAGGAACCGAAACGGGTCTCGAAGGCGTTTTCGGCCCTGGCGTCAGTGCAGGTGGCGGATTCGGATTCGGATTGAATATTTCATCGGCCATCTTTCCGATCTCTGCGTCTCGTGCTTGCATCTTTTCACGAAGTCGGACCGCCTGATCTCGCGCCTTTCCAAACGCCGATTTGCTTCCCCCTTCCGGGACGGTGTCGAATGAACTTTGAGGGGGAGTTCCCGCGGGCGCGATTGGTGGTTGCTTCGACTGTCCACGGTCGACGCTCGGCTCGCAACCGATTGACATCAGCGAAAGTGCAGCGAAGCACCCAATTGCAGTGCGCATCTTCATGTCTGCATCATAGTCACGCCTGAGACCGCTCCCAATGCTTCTGGATTCAGCCCTTGCAAGTCGGCGACCACGAAGAGCCCATCCCGTCGAATGACTTCGTCGTCAAAGGTAATCGTTCCGCCACCGTACTCAGGTCGTTGGATGCAAACCATGTCCCAGTGAACTTGACTGCGATTGCCGTTTTCGGCCTCTTCATAGCACTGGCCTGGCGTGAAATGGAAACTGCCTGCGATTTTCTCATCGAAGAGCGTGTCCTGCATTGGCGTCAGGATCGATGGGTTAAACCCGAGGCTGAATTCACCGATGTAACGAGCGCCTTCGTCGGAATCGAGAATGGAATTGAACTTTGCTTCGTCTCCGTCGCACGTGGCCTTGATGATCTTGCCCTTCTTGAACTCGAGCCGCATGTTCGAATATGTGGTGCCTTGATAGAGCGTCGCGGTGTTGTACTGAAGCACGCCCTCGACGCTGTCTCGGATCGGCGCGGTGAAACACTCGCCATCGGGAATGTTGCGCTCCCCAGAACACGGGACTGCGCCGACACCCTTGATCGAGAATCGCAGGTCGGTCGGTCCAGGGCCCTTGATGTGCACTCGGTCCGCGCTCTTCATGCGCGCGACGAGCGGTTGCACGGCGCGGTCCATCTTGACATAGTCCACACAACAGACTCGGAAGTAGTAATCCTCGAATGCAGAGGTGCTGGTCTTGGCAAGTTGTGCCATACTTGGACTCGGCCAGCGAAGGACGACCCACTTCGTGTGCTTGACACGCCGTTCGAGATGCACGGGCTTCTGATAGTTCGCGCCGACGAGTTTCAGTTGGGCATCGCTCATCCCCGACATCTCGTTGGCGTTGTTCGCTCCGCGCAGTCCAACATACGCATGCATCTTGGTCATACGGTGCAAGTCGCACCCCGCCCATTCACGAAGTCCGGCCTCGGTCGCACCGCTTTGCATCGCGCGCATCACTCGCGTGGATCGAAGGTCGACATGGGGGTGTGCGCCGACTCGGTGCGCAGCTTCGACAAGTGCGATCACCATTTCTTCAGGGATGTCGAATGCCTCAATGAGAATGTTTTCGCCCGCTTTGAGCTGGCAAGAGTGATTGACGATGGTCGACGCGAGAGTTTGAAAGCGGGGGTCGTTCATTCGGGGTCACTTATAGTGAGAGGAGGGATTGAAGTCGAAGCGGAGAGAGTTCGTCAAGGTGGTGCACAATCAAGTCAGCCGTGGCAAGTTCGTCAGGAGTGTGGCCTGTGGAGCAAATCGCGACGCATTTCATGCCCGCACGGTGCGCAGCCGCGATGCCGGGCGCCGCATCTTCGATGACGATGCAGGCGGAGGTAGGAAGTTGCAGTCGACGCGCTGCCTCCAGAAAGACAGCGGGGTCGGGCTTGCCGTGTTCGACGCACTCGCCGGTGACAATTGCGGCGAACGGATTCGCTGGTGCGATCCCAGCAAGCATGAAGTCGACGTTGATCTTGGGGGCGCTCGAACCGATCGCAAGTCGCCACGACTGCGCATGGAGCGCATCGAGCAGTGCGTGCGTTCCTGCCATGACTGGGAAGCACTTGGCGATAAGTTCTCGAAAGGTCGCTTCCTTCATGTCAGCGATCGACGCAGTTCCTTGCGCGTCGGGTGCCGTTCGGCCGGCTTCCTCGAAGAGCGCACGAATGATTGGCGTGTTTGGCCGACCGAAGAAGCGGAAGAAAAACTCGCGAGTGACTGGGATGCCGACTGCCTCACCCGTCGCGCGCCACGCGAGCTCGTGGCACTCGCATGAATCGACGAGCGTTCCGTCGAGGTCGAAGATTGCGCCAAGCGTGGTCACGAGAGCGGTCGCAATTTTTCAGACGGCACCGAGCGTTCGCGTGATCGCGGTGACTGTGCGCTCGACCACATCATCCGGGACATCGAGATGCATCACCGCGCGCACTCTTCGAGGCCCCATCGGGATGAGCGAAACGCCTTGCTCGCGAAGTCGCGCGCAGAACGCCTGCGCATCGCCGAGCGGATCGGCCATCTGATCGGTCAAGTGGTCGGCGAGAGTAAAAAACACCATGTTGGATTCGATAAGTTCGACGGGGGGGTCGACGATGATTCCGCTGAGTTTCGCGAGCTTCTGCGCGAGCGCCTTCGCCCGAGCGTGATCTTGAGTGAGGCGCGCGACATGATGGTCGAGTGCGTAGATCGCTGCGGCGGCGAGCAGTCCGCTCTGGCGCATGCCACCTCCGAACATCTTGCGAAAACGGCGGCATCGTTCGATGAATGGGCGTGGTCCAACGAGTGCGCTCCCGACTGGTGCGCCGAGACCTTTCGAGAAGCAAACACTTGCGGTATCGGCGGTCGCGGCGAATTCGCTCGGCGAGTATCCAGCAGTCACGCATGCATTAAAGAGTCGCGCCCCATCGACATGGATTGCCAGATCGTGCGCGCGCGCCGCGACGCAGACGGAGCGAAACTGCGCGATTGGCCAGACCGAGCCACCACCTCGATTATGCGTGTTCTCTGCGACGACGAGTCGTGACTTCGGTGAATGAATGTCTCGGTTGCGAACTGCCGCGGTGACAGTCGCCGCTTCGAACAAGCCTCGCGGTCCATCGAGAGGTCGGATCATGCAACCGGAGATCGCGGCAGGCGCGCCAGTCTCATAGTGGATGATGTGGCTCTCGCCGTGGGCGATGATCTCGTCGCCCGCTTCGCAGTGGCCGCGAATGGCGAGCTGATTCGCCATCGTCCCACTTGGGACAAAGAGTCCAGCTTCTTTGCCGAGGAGCGCTGCGATCTTGATCTCAAGCGTGGTGACAGCCGACTCGTCACCAAGCACATCATCGCCGAGGGGCGCTGCCATCATCGCGTCGCGCATGGGCTGCGTTGGTCGCGTCACTGTGTCGCTGCGAAGGTCGATCATCGGGCTAGCCATCGAAGCGATCCTAGTGGCGATTGCCCTATTCTTCAGATCGATGAGTAAGCGTGCAGTGATACTTCTTTCAGGCGGGATGGATTCCGCCGTGGTTCTTGCATGCATGAAGCGCGACGGCTTCGAGTGCATCGCGCTCAGTTTCGATTATGGTCAGCGTCACCGAGTCGAACTCGACTGTGCTCGGCGTGTCGCGGCGACATTCGGTGTGGTTGAGCACCTCGTGCAGACGCTCGACCTTCGTGCGGTCGGCGCGAGCGCATTGACTGCGGACATTCCAGTGCCGAAAGATGGGGGCGGTGAGAGCGCGGACGGGAAGATCCCGATCACGTATGTGCCAGCGCGCAATACGCTCTTTCTTTCGTATGCACTTGCGCTCGCCGAGGCGAGAGGTTCGCGTGATATCGCGCTCGGCGTCAACGCGGTCGATTATTCAGGATATCCAGATTGCAGACCGGAATTCATCGAGGCATTCAGGAAGTTGGCCAATCTCGCGACACGTGTCGGCGTCGAGGCGGCTGCACGCGGTGAAGTCGGATTCAAGATTCACACGCCACTCATCGCACTCTCAAAGTGCGAGATCGTGAAACTCGGCGAATCGCTGGGAGTGGACTTCTCGATGACGACGAGTTGTTACGACCCCCGACCCGATGGCTCGGCCTGCACGCGATGCGACGCCTGCGTGCTCCGCGCACGAGGATTTGCGCAAGCAAGGGGGTGAGGTGTGCGCGTGGCGCTGGCTCTGGTTCGCCCGTGACCAGACCAACGACCGACTCTCCTTCAATCAGTCCATGGAATTCGGTCCCGAAGCACAATATGGCATGCACCGGCGAGAGGCCGCGCGAGTTCTCGAAGCCGATCGACTCGAACGATTGTGCTCATCGCGGGAGACCACATCGCTGATGGCATTCGATGGGCTCGAACGAATCGCGATCGCGGCGCGCAACCCTTCCGCCGATGGGTTGCAGAACGGTTTCGTGCTCTGGCACGCGGCTCTGACGCTTCGGGGCGGTCGTTGAACGCGCCGCTCGGTGCACCCGCCTCACACGTCCAGATTCTTCACTTCGAGCGCGTGCTTTTCGATGTAGTTGCGTCGCTGCTCGACATTCTCGCCCATGAGTATCGCGAAGAGTTTGTCCGCTTCGGCTGCTGATTCGAGTGTCACTCGCAGCAACACCCGCCGCGCTGGATCCATCGTGGTTTCCCAGAGTTGCAGTGGTTCCATTTCTCCCAGACCCTTGAAGCGCTTGATCTCGATCCCGCGACGGCCGCAATCGTGCAAGGTCTTCATGATCGCCGCGACACTGCACGCCTCGACCAGTTCCGGATCGCCCTTCTCGGGCGTCATCAACCAACCGTACTTCGATGGCAGTTTTTCGCCAGTAACCGACTCTTCCTGAATCAATCCGTAGTCGTCGATGTCGATTCCAAATTCAAGGAGTTGCCCAAAGATCCGTTCCAGCTCAGAAGTCTCATGCATCTGACGAAGTGACGCGATCACCCCCCGCGCTGTGGGCGCACCATTTGCGCCAGTCGTGTTGACCGCGAGCTCGTCTAGCACCATGTCGCGCGCGGCGACCGCGTCGTGTGCTTCCTTCTCGCCCCATGCAAGCAAGTCGCCTCCACTCCAAACCACATGGTGGGTCGGCAAGCGATTCGACTTCGACGGATCGCTATTGCGCGCTTCAAGCAACTTCTGAAAAGGAATGCCTCGTCGTTGAACGACGCTGGACAGGTCGTCGAGTCGGTGAAGCAGTCGAAGGGCTTTCCGCAAGCTGTCCCCATCGATCGTTCGAATTGTCACACCCTTTTCGCTGCGCACCACAAGCACAGCGTGCTTGAGCGCCAACTCGGCGAGAGTCTCATTCATCTGTCGATCGTTGAGCACATACTTGCTCTGCTTGCCACGAATGACCTGATAGAGGGGGGGCTGCGCGATGTAGATGCGACCCTGCCTGACAAGTTCGTACATCTGCCGGAACAAGAATGTCAGCAACAGCGTCCGGATGTGGCTTCCGTCGACATCGGCGTCGGTCATGATGATGACACGACCATAACGAAGCTTTGCGGGATCCAAGTCGGGCCCGATCCCGCATTGAAGAGCCTGAATCAGCGTGTTGATTTCTTCGAATGCCAGCACCTTGTCGAGTCTGCACTTTTCGACATTCAGCAGTTTTCCGCGCAGCGGAAGAATCGCCTGATGGACATGATCGCGTCCGCCCTTGGCACTGCCACCTGCGCTGTCGCCTTCGACGATGAATATCTCCGTTGATTCAACATCATCGCTCGAACAGTCGGAAAGTTTCTGTGGCAAGGCACTGTCGCCGAGGGCTCCCTTGCGCTTGATGAGTTCGCGCGCCTTGCGGGCGGCCTCTCGCGCCTCGGCGGCGAGAATCGCGCGCTGGCAGATCAACTTCGCCTCGCGCGGGTTCTTGTCCATCCACGCAGTAAGTTCCTCGTTGACAGAAGCGCTCACGAAACTCTCAATCTCCTCGTTGAGAAGCTTCTCTTTCGTCTGGTTGTTGAACTGGGGATTCGGCAACTTCACACTGATAATCGCCGTGAGTCCTTCGCGCAGATCGTCGCCACTGGGAACGAGATCCTTCAGAATCCCCTCGCGCTTGGCATACCCATTGACCACACGGGTGAGAGCGACCTTGAATCCCTGCACATGGGTTCCGCCATCGGGATTGCGAATGTTGTTGCCGAAAGCAAGAAGATTTTCGGCCGTCGCATCGGTGTACTGAAGCGCGATATCGCATTCGAAGCCACGCTCCGCGTCGGTGCGTCGAACGCCGATGCATGAACTCTGCACGACCTTGCCCTCGTTGAGCCACTTCACATACGAGGCGATTCCATCCGAATCCTTAAACGTGATATCTCGTGGTTTGCCATCTGCGCCAACATGCTCGTCGACGAATCGAATGCAGACGCCAGGATTCAGAAACGCCAGTTCACGAAGTCGCGACTCGAGCATCTCGGCGCGGAACTGTGTGTCTGGAAAGATCTCGGAATCCGGCAGGAATGTCATTCGCGTGCCCGACCCGGTGACCCCCGAGTCCGTGATCTTGTGCAAGCGCTTCACGCAAACGCCACGCTCGAAGGAGATGCCCCAACTCGATCCATCCTTGTGCACTTCGACTTCGGTCCAGGCACTTAAAGCGTTGACACACTTCACGCCGACGCCGTGGAGACCTCCCGAAACCTTATATGCGTTGTTGTCGAACTTTCCGCCCGCGTGGAGCTCGGTCAGGATGACTTCGATCGCCGGGCGACCGTCGATCTTTGGATTTTCGCTCTTCATCGGATCGACCGGCATTCCGCGACCGTCGTCGATGACCGTGCACGATCCGTCGACTCCTAATCGCACCAAAACCTGCGTTGCAAACCCAGCCATCGTCTCGTCGATGGAATTGTCGACACACTCGTAAACGAGGTGATGGAGCGCGCTCAGCCCGGTTCCACCGACATACATGCCAGGTCGCTTGCGAATCGCTTCGAGACCCTCCAAAACCTGGATGTCCTCGGCGGTGTATCGACTTTCTGGTTCGGTATGGGTGCTCATAAAATCAACGAAAACAAGCCTCGACATTCTACCTGAACCGCCCATTGAGCGGTGGCGTAATCTGCAGTTCGTGATGGATTTGAGTCGATAGCAAGGACTCTGCGCATGACAAATTTGGATCCCAATTCGACACCTCGAAACGTGACGCGGGACGGGGGCGAAGGAGCGACTCTGGAGAGCGTTTCAGCACTGCCGCGAAGGAGCATCTTGATGATCGGGCTTGGTCTACTCGCGGGGTGCGCGACGACGGCTTCGCAAACCGCACGCATGCCCGGACCACTCTGGCCTGATCCAGCACTCTGGTCATCGAGGACGAAGCCGACAGCACCGGTTACTCCACTCCCGCCACCGACGCCGACACTTGCAGGCGTCATCTCGCGTACGTCGTGGACGAAGGGCAATCCTGATACCGCAAACATCGATCCCATGTTGCCAGTGAAGTGGATCACGATTCACCACGATGGAATGACTCCGTTCTTGGCAACGGACTATTCATCGTGTGCATCGCGCATCGAACTGATCCGAAATGGTCACCGCGGCAAGGGATGGGCGGACATTGGATACCACTTCATCGTCGATCGTTCGGGCCGAGTGTGGGAAGGTCGAGACTTGCGCTATCAGGGCGCGCATGTGAAGGACCAGAACGAGGGAAATCTCGGAATCCTTTGCATCGGCAATTTCGATCAACAGAGTCCGAGCATGGCGCAGCTTGTTGCGCTTGACCGCCATTTGCGGGTGTGCATGCTCAAGTACAAGGTCAAGTCGAAGTGCGTTCTGTCGCACCAAGAATGGGCGAGCGCGAAGACTGCGTGCCCGGGCCGAAACCTGCAGTCAAAGATGAGCGGAATTCGGCGCGCCATCGCGTGATCGGGTGTTGCATGGACTCGCGTGGATCACTTCACGCGCCTCGTCCTTCGCGTCCTTTGCGGGCGCGCTCGTCATCCGCATCCAACTTCGCCTGAAACTTCGGATCGATCTGCTCGCGTCGAGTGACGACGCGCCAGACGATCAGCCCGATGGCGATCATGCTGATGATTGCGATGAAGATCGAGACGACGGTGTACATGCTTGAACATTGAACGGTACTTGTTCTCAGCCCGCACCAGATTCGAACCATGGCGCCAGAGCCGAATACCCAGCCGCATATCGACGGGCGACCAATTGGAAAACCGCAGCGCCCGCCCCGACGCTCGCGTGATTCGCTTCAACGATGTGCGCGGTCGCCGCGTCGACATCAGGCCAGATCCCACTGCCGACGCCAGCCAGAAGTGCAGCGCCATATGCCGCGCCATCAAGTTGATCGACAGTTGCGGTTTGAACTCCGAAGGCATCAGTCATCATCTGCCTCCAGAACGAACTCCGTGCGCCGCCACCAGAGAGTCGAATGCGCTCTGTTTGAACGCCAGAGCGACGAACGACCGCGAGCACTTCGCGCAGCGAGCAAGTCACACCTTCGATCACTGCGCGCGTCAAGTGCGCACGGGTCGTTGGATTCGACATTCCCAGGAATGCTCCGCGCGCGTGAGGATCTGCATGCGGAGCTCTCTCGCCCGAGAGATAGGGAAGGAAGACGACACCCTCGCAGCCTGCTGGAGCGGTCTGCGCTTCATCAAGCATAAGTTCATAAGGATCGATACCACGTGCGGTCGCCGTGGCAACCAGATCCGCGCACATCACATCGCGCCACCAGCGAAGACTTCCACCCGCCGAGAGCGTGACGCCCATCAAGTGCCAGCGGTCTGGTATCGCATGACAGAAAGAATGCAGGACACCACCCGGTGTTGGTCGCCAGTGATTGGTCGCTGCGAAAATCACTCCACTTGTCCCGACTGTGCACGCGACTTGCCCTTCGCGCACAATTCCCGTACCGACAGCTTGCGCAGCCTGATCTCCGGCGCCAGCGACGATGGGCGTTCCCTCTGGCAATCCCGTTGCCGCGGCACCGGCCGCGTGAACTTTCGCGCTTGCAACCGACGACTCGAAAACCTCGGGAAGCAAACTAGAATCGATCGAGAGGGCATCGCACATCTCGCGCGACCACCTGCGATGCTGGCAGTCGAAGAAGAGGGTGCCGGATGCATCTGCGACATCGGTGTGTGACGTTCCAGTGAGTCGAAGTCTGATGTAGTCCTTTGGCAGCATGATGCGTCGAGTGCGGCGAATCGATTCTGGTTCGTGCTCCTTAAGCCAGAGCCACTTCGGCGCGGTCGTGCCTGGAAGCAGTCGATTGCCGGTCCACTTCCAAACTTGATCGGCGGTGATCTCGCGTTCGGCGCGCGCGCACTGCGGCGCAGTCCGCTGATCGTTCCACATAAGCGCAGGTCGAACTGGTTGATTCTCGGCGTCGACGAGTACGAGTCCATGCATCTGCCCAGCGAGTCCGAGCGCTTGGATCGACTTGTCGCGGACCAACGTGTGCGCGGTGAGTCTTCCCAAGACTTCGCATGTGGCGCGCCACCAGATTTCAGGATCCGTTTGAGCCCAACCCGCCTGCGGTGAATCGAAGTTGTATTCGACCGATGCGCTCGCAACGACCGTCCCATCGGGGGCAACAGCAAGCGCCTTGAGCGAACTCGTTCCAACATCAACTCCGATAGAGATGGGGATGGACTTCACGTCAGCGGCTCCGGCGTGTCGAGAGTGCTAGAACCGCGCGCTTCCACAAGGAGCGAGAACGCAACCGATGGCGGGTGTCGACGCAGGTGGGAGGGGCGCGCCCGCGACAACGGCGTTCACGACATCATCGAGGTCTCGAATTGTCGGAGGTCCGAGAGAAACGCCCAGGCTCTTATATCGATTGTCGATTCGACCTCGATAGATCAATTGTCCGCTTGCCGAAACGACGGCAACTGACGGAATCACTTGGACGCCGAGATCACAGCAGAGCGCATTCGATGTATCCAGAAACGATGGCAACGAGAGCGAATACTCGCGCTGAAATGTGCGGATGTTTTCGGCGGTGATTCCCTCTTCCGGAAACGCCATGACCCAGACAACTCCGCGTGTGCGATCCCGCGCCGCGAGGCGAGCGACCTCGGGGGAGTATGCGCGGCTGATCGGACACTCCGGACCAGTGAAGTAGTAGATGGTTGCAACCGTCCCAACGGGAAGCGTGTTTCCGTCAAGGTCTTTCGATGGGAGAATGGACGCCAACTCTGACTGTGAAAGTATCGAACCGATTGCGACTGGGAGGCTCGTTGGCACGGTCGTGCAACCTGCGACCCCTACGAAGGCGACGAAGGCGGTAAACCCATTGATCGCGAACATGTGAAGTCGTCTCGGCATGAAGTCAAGGCTACTCGCCTCTTGCATTCCATCTATCTTGAGCGGGTGACACCATCTGTGCTCGACTGGTCGATCGTGCTTGGCTTCGTTGTGGTGCTGATCGCGACGGCGCTCTACGCCAATCGACTTGCACGGGGTGTCGCCGGGTTCTTGAGTGCGGATCGCTGCGCGGGGCGATACCTCGTGACGGTTGCATACAACATGGCCCAAGTCGGCGTCATCACGCTGGTCTGGTATTTCCAGTTGGGATACGACGTTGGATTCACCCAAATCTGGTGGGGATATTTCGAAGGACCGTCGTTGATTCTGCTGGCGATCACGGGATGGGTGATTTATCGATTCAGAGAGACACGCGCGATGACATTGGCTCAGTTTTTCGAGTTGCGGTACTCGAAGAAGTTTCGCGTGATGTCAGGAATTGTCGCCTTCGTCTCTGGGATCGTGAATTACGGCATTTTCCCAGGTGTCACTGCGCGCTTCTTCATGGCACTCTGCGGGATGCCGGAGCGCTTCATCGTCGATGGCGCCGAATTCCAGACATTCCCGATCGTGATGCTGATGCTGCTGGGGCTCGGCATCTTTATGATTTTCGCGGGTGGAATGGTCTCGATCATCATGACCGACTTTCTGCAGGGTGTCTTCTGCTTTGGGTCATTCGTCTTCATTTGCTTTTGGTTGCTCGCGCAGTTTCCATGGCCGGTGCTCGAACGCGCGATGCTGTCGATGCCCGACGGCACATCATTCGTCGATCCGTTCAATCTCAGCAAGGAGAAAAATTTTGATGTGCTCTACTGGGCGATCTCCGCGTTCATCTTGTTCTACGCAGCGCGTGCGTGGCAAGGGGACCAGGGTTACAACTCGGCGCCGATCAACGCGCACGAGGCGAGGATGGCGCAGATTCTCAACGGCTGGCGGTATCGAGTGCTGATGCTTGTGACGATTGTCATCCCGCTCGCGGTGCGCGCGTTCCTCACTCAACCCGAATACGCGGATGCAGCAGCGAGCGTGCATGTCGCGCTCGAACAGATTCCCAGCGAGTCGCTGCGTGCCGAGATGCGTACTCCGCTGGCGATGGCGTTGATGCTTCCGACTGGGATTCTCGGGCTCTTTATCGCTGCGATGCTTGGCGCTGCCGTCTCGACCGACGAGGCGTATTTGCATTCATGGGGATCGATCTTCATTCAGGATGTGATCCTGCCATTTCGAAAGCGACCCTTCGATCCGAGGACGCATATTCGACTCTTAAAGTTGGCTGCGCTCGGTGTCGCGGTCTTTGCGTTCACCTTTTCGATGCTCTATGAACCGAACCAATACATCGCAATGTTTGCGGCACTCACAGCAAGTGTCTTCGTCGGTGGCGCGGGTGTGGCGATCATCGGCGGCTTGTACTGGAAGCGTGGATCGACGCAAGGCGCATGGGCGGGGATGCTGACTGGGATGATCATTGCAATGGTCGGCGTCGTGGTGAATCAGTTCTCGCCGAAGGAGTTGCAATACATGTCAACGGGGGGCCCAGAGATGGTATTGCCCGCGACCATCGGCCTCTGGCTGCGCACGACATTCACCGGGCAGGAGCTGAGTTTCATCGGAATGCTCGCGGCGATCGGCGTGTATGTGAGCGTCAGCCTGCTTGGACCGCGCACCGATTTCAACTTGGATCGCATGCTCAATCGCGGTCGCTGGCGAGTCGAAGGCGACGCGTCCATTGACGCGGACATCGAAGCGGCGCCGAGAACTTTGCTCGAAAAACTCGGGATGGATAGACAGTTCAAGGGAACCGACCGTGCGGTGACGATTGTGACGCTCGCGTGGCCGCTGTTTTTTACAGTGGTCTTCCTTGTCGGCACCGCCTATGCGCTCTGGCGCAAGGAAGCAGGCGATCCGATCTCTGCTGGTGCTTGGAGCGACTGGTGGTTCTGGTGGACTTGGATGATTCTGGGGACGAGCGTCGTAGTCGTGGTCTGGTTTACGACAGGCGGTATTCGCGATTTGATTCGGATGGTGCGAGTCCTTCGCGCCCGAGCAGTCGATGTGCGCGACGATGGAACCGTGATCGGCGGAGTGAACGCGGACGAGGTTCGTCCTCGCGGTTCCTGAGTGGAATTGCAAAGTCCCAAGATGCGCGCAATCGAATCAAGTCTCTGCGGCGAAATGTGGACGATGACAGCCGCAGATGGGCGGTCGTGGCCCGCATTCGTGCCAGGATGCGCACATGCTGACCTGATTTGCGAAGGAGTGATTCCGCATCCAGATTCTCTGGGTGGCGAGAGTGCGCAATCTTGGATCGGACGCACGGCGTTTACTTGGAGTCGAACATTTAAGCTCTCCCCAGAAATTCTCGCGCATACGCACATCGAGTTGGTCTTCGAATCAATCGACACGGTTGCACACGTGCGCCTCAATGGCGAAGTCGTCCTGCGAACGGCGAGCGAGTTTTACCCGCATCGAGTCGACATCTCAGCGATCGCACGGCAGGGCGATGGCACTCGCGAATTCCTGCTGGAGATCGAGTGCGCGGGACCAGTGAGCGAAGTGGAACGACTCGAGAAGGAACTCGGAACGCGTCCGGTCAACGGCGACTGGACCCCATATCCATTCCTTCGCAAGACGGCGTGCCAATTCGGCTGGGACTGGGGACCGCGAGTGCCATCGAGTGGACCGGTTGGGGCGGTGCTTGTGCACGCGTGGAGCGGCGCACGTATCGATGCCGTGCGACCGCTGGTGCGAACCTGCACGCAGGAGTCCGCGACCATCGATCTCTTCGTGGATGGAATCTGCGGTGACGATCACGCGCACATTGAAGCACGCGTCGAGATTGAATCTCCAGATGGGCGAGTCTTCGAAGTTTCGAGCGCATTCAAGAAAAGCCCTCGCGGGGCGATCGCCCATGCAGTCATCGAGATCCCCAAACCCATGCGTTGGTGGCCACGCGGCTATGGCGCACAGCACATTCACCGTGTCACTGTCGAATTGACACGGCAGGGGGCGAAACTAGGTCAGTGGTCAGGGCGAATCGGCTTGCGGAGCGTCGCACTCGATACGACCGCAGAAGTGGACGGAAACCGATTTGCGATTCGAGTGAACGACCAATCGATCTGGTGCGCCGGCGCGAACTGGATTCCAGAGGGACTTTTCCGAGCTGACTCCCATGAGATTCGGCAACGACTGTTGCAGGCATGCGAGGCGAACTTGGTGATGCTGCGGGTGTGGGGTGGTGGTGGATATGAAACGAATGCTTGGTACGAACTCTGCGACGAACTCGGTCTGCTGGTCTGGCAGGACTTCGCATTCGCATGTGCGACCTATCCCGAGGACGATCCATACCCGATGCTCGTCGAAGCGGAAGCGCGCTATCAGGTCGCGAGGCTCTCGTCCCATCCGTCGGTCGTGATTTGGTGTGGCGGAAACGAGGACATTCTTGCGTGGCATTCGTGGGGATTCCGTCAGCGACTGCGTGATGGTCAAACGTGGGGTCGGAAGTACTGGTTGGAACTCTTGCCGCGCATCTGCGCGGAACTCGATTCAACGCGGCCCTACTGGCCCGAGAGCCCTTGGTCGGGATCGCTCGAACTTGATCCCAACGATGCGATGCGTGGTGATCGTCACATTTGGGATGCATCAGCGAAGGTCGAAGGGTTGCGCACGGTCACGCCACGATTCGCGAGCGAGTTTGGTCATCAGTCGCCGCCAGCGCTCCAGTCGATCGCGCAGGCACTTGAAATCGACGAGTCGCAACTCGCGTCGATGACACCGACGGACGGCTGCGCGCTCATCGCCCCTCGTCAGCGTGCGACTGGCGGCGACGAACCGCAATATGGGAGGTTTCTTACAGATCGCTTCGATCCTCCCAAGGATTTCGCTGCGTGGATCGTGCAGGCACAGACGGTGCAGGCGAAGGCGATGCGAATTGCGTACACGTGGTATCGCGTCAATCGTCCACGGTGCATGGGTGCACTCGTCTGGCAGCTGAATGATGCGTGGACGGGTCACTCTTGGTCGCTGATCGATGTCCATGGACGTGCCAAACCCGCATGGCACGCCGTTCGAGAAGCGTGCTCGCCGCGAATGCTCGCGATTCATGAGCGTGCCGGAATTCTTGTCGTCGATGCAGTCAACGAGACGCCAACCGCGTGGAATGGGCGGATATCACTGAAGAAATGCCCGTTGACCGTGGGCAATCAGGCCACGTCGCGCGCCACCTTGTGCGAGACCTTTCTCGACGGTTTTTCTGCGAAGCCGTGGGAATCGATGACAGCACTGCGCGTCCCAGCAGAATTTCTTCCAGATGCGATGAGCGTTTTGTTCGCTGAGGCACCGACTGGATTGCGCGTCGATCCGATTTCAATCGCATGGGTCGCAGGGGCGCACGAGCGTGAATTGCGGACTCCGAGTGGAGCAGTCTTCGTTCCCCGAGCGACGATCGAATGGGAGGATTCACCACCGTTGAATGGGAGTGGCATCGCCTCTTCGACTGTACTCGTGCGAGCAACGACTGCGATCATCGACGCACTCGTGGTGCCACGGGGCGATTGGTTGAGTCTTTCCCCAATGCTCTTCTCACTCCCCGCTGGTGGATCGATGCGCATCGATGTCTCTTGGCGATCCGGCTGCCACGGCGTTGATCTCTATGCGAGCGGGATGCGCATCGCATCGTGCGTGTCGGCGCCACAAGAAAAAGGGTCTTGATTCCCAGCTTCGACTTCGCACGCTCATAGGTTTCACGCGCCGATCATTTCGATCCGCATGGAGCCATCGATGAACCAAACAAATGACAGACGGAGCGACCCACACCGGTCCGACCCACAACTGTCCGACCCACAACTGTCCGACATCTTCGCCACGAAGCGCAATGCGCGGTCCGCCGCAATCGATCGACTCGTCGCCGATGCGGCGACGAGGGACGATTGCAACGACCGACTCTATTGGACGCTGATCTACGACTTCGAACACGCGCCGATGACCACGAATCTCAGTCAATTGGAGGAGTGCGGTCTGCGCCCAGCCGCCCCGAACTCCCTCGACGATGCTGAACTCTTTGATTCGCTCTGGCTCGTCATTGCGGGGCTTGGCGACCTTGGAATTTTCCTTCTCCACACGAATCACTTGACCGATCGCGCACTCTACGAACGTCTCGTGGATCGCATTCTCGTCGAGCCTGTGAGGGATCTTCCTCCTGATGCGGGAGTGCACGAGTTCATCGATCTGATCGGTGGCGGGGGAACTCTCGAGCGCGAGCTCTTTCAGCGACACTACGCGACGGCATCAGAACGGGATCGCTTCAAGGCAGAGCATGGATTTGAAGTGGCGGCCGAACCGAGTCCGAGCGATCGCGATCAAGACCTGCCCAAGCCAAGTCAGGAAGGCGAAGATTGCGTGCATCAAGATCGCGAAGAAGCCATCGAGCGCGACGAGTCTCTCAAAAATTGATGACGGATCGGTTCCCGCTGAGCGAACCGATCCGTCATACATGCCTTCGGAGTTTTGTGCGAAAAATCCCCGCGCCAAAGGTCTTGCCAACACAGTCGGATTCGCGTCGCGCGATGCAAGTGAACTTCTCAACTTTCCTTCTACACTCGCGGGATCATGTTGGAACTACCGCATAGGGACGGTCTGTCGCACGTTCGAATGAGTTACTGGTCACGCACTCGGGTCGGACAGACGCTTGTTCTCGTGGGATTGCTCGCCATGGTTGGGACTGGTTGCAAGAGCATCCCATCGCCGCAAGTCCCCCAGAGCATCGTCGGGCGCTGGCGTGGCGTTGAGAGTGGCGTGCTCCTCGAATTCACAGAGACAGGAATCTTTGTCGTGGATCTCAAAGAATCCGAGACGATCGTGGGTCGCTGCTCGTTTGTCGCGTCGCGCGGGACGATGAGATACCAGTTCGGGTCGTCAATCTGCCCAGAAGAGCCTGGGCATTACACCTTTGAAATCGAGGGTGTGAATATGCGAACCGCGGATCCATTTGACACATGCGTTGATCGGCGGTTGATGATGGCGCAAGCGTGGGTGCGGGAGCAAAAGTGAGCCGCAAGCCTCGATCGTTCCGTGGTTCGGAATGTTCGGCTCTGCTGGCGTCGGCTGGAGTGATTGGAACGCTGGCGGGCGTTGCCGGCGCGCAGTTGCCCGCGAGTAGCCCTCCGGTGGCACCCCAGAAGAGCGGCCCCGTCGCTCGTGACACCGGTCGTCCATCGACCGATGATTTTCGAACTCTCTTCGGCGAAGCGGGCGAGACCGGCATCGCGTCGGTCGCATCAGGAACAGCCGATGGATTGAAGGTCTCAACCGAATGCGGGGAGCGACTCGACGCAGACGCGAGTGACTTTCTCGCGACGTGGTCGGTCACGTCCCATGGGAAAGATTCGACTCCCAAGCAAGCGCGACGCGCTTCCAAACCGGCAACGAAATCGTCACCAAAGTCGGCACCAAAGTCGGCAACGAAATCGGAGATGATCTCGTCAGCGTCGAAGCCGATCCTCGCGAGATTAGCGCAGACCGCCGCCGCTTGGCAGTTATCGAGAATCATCGTCGCCGCTCCGGAATCCGAGCGAGGTGCGGTCGCCCGGGAGTTTCTCGCGCACCCGATCTTCGCGCGGACCCTCGCGCTCGTCGTCGATCCACAGCGAGAAGATCTCGCCCGAGTGCTTCGAATCGCAAGATTGGTGATGACGGAGCGAAGCGAGTTCGTCGAGCGATTCCCAGAGCTCGCCGCCGCGATTGCGGTTGTCAACGACGCACCAGTCGTTGTGCAGGTCAACGAAAATCTTGCGCAGGGGTGTGGACCACTCGCGACATTCGATCACTTTTTGGCGGGCGAAAAGAAAATGCTCTTCGGAATCAGAGGCATCGCGCCCGAGTTACTCATCTATGTGGTCGATGTGGCGGCGACGAGCGATGAAATGAATTGGGCGCTCCGCAAGTACGCGGGGAATCGAACTGTTGGCCTGCTGTACGACGAGATTGAATACGACTTCGATCACCTTGAAAAAGGGAGACCGAAGAAGGTGACCGCTGCGGGATGGAATCTTGCGAACATATTGCTTTACGGCGGAATTTGCGCGGATCAGGCGTACTTCGCGACGACGGTCGGAAAGTCGATTGGCGTTCCATGCGTCTACACGACCGCCACCGACGGCGTGCTCGCTCATGCATGGATTGGATTTGTCGGCAAGTACCCGCGTGGACCATCCTGGGACGAAATCGGACGCTTTGGCGGCTATCAGAGCGTCGAAGGGTTCATCCGCGACCCGCAAACTGGATCTCAAATCTCGAGCACACAAATGCCGATGGTGCTGAACTATGGACTTGAGCCGATCGAAGATCGACTCATTTCAGCCGCACTGCGTATCGCGGCGTCACGTCTGCTCCAGCCGATCCAAGGGTCCACCGGTGGCAGTCCATCCAATGCCAACGCCGTATCTTCAGTCTCGGCGGAGACGATCGAGAAAGTTCTCGCACTCACTCATGTTGCCGTGAAGGCATGCTTAACAGATGCACGTTCCTGGGAACTCATCGGTCGTGCCGCTGGCAGTGGCGCGATGTCGACCGAACAGAAACAACAGTGGTCATCGGACATCCTGACATTGTGCGCGGATTCATATCCCGAGTTTGCTCTACGCACGATTGCCCCGATGATCGATTCCATCAGCGACATTTCCGCACGGCAGGAGGCTCTCGATGGGGCGCTTTCTCTTTTTAGTGATCGTGGCGATCTCGCCGGGCAGATCCTCCTTCAGCAGGCCGACCTCTACAAGGCGCAGGGCAATCCCGTCGCGGCTGGGCGTTGCTACGAGATGATCCTGAGTCGCTATGCCAACGATGGTCCGTTCGCAATCGTCGCGCTTCAAGAGGCGTCGAAGCTGCTCGCACAGCGAAACGACGCCGCGAGCAATGTGTCGCTTCACGAGCGCGCGTTCAACGAAATGGAAGTACCGGTCGGGATCGCGCCTCAGTTTGCACGTCAGAGCAACTGGTACCGATCCGGCGTCATGCTCGCTCAGGCACTGCGAATCGTCGGGCGCGAACGCGATGCAACGTTTCATGAACAACGGATGGCTGGAGTGATGAAGTAGCGATCAAGTTTCGACGTCGCGATTCGACTATCCCCGAATCCAGCGCGCGATCGCCTTCCACGGACTGTGGCGAACTCGTCGTCTCCTTCGGGTCGTGCGAACTCCGAAACACGTTGGCAGAGTCGCCGCCTCGATTGTCGCTCGAGCGGGGTAGCCGGCCGCGATGAGGAGCGCGCGCCACTCTCGTCCGTGCGGTCGAATCGTCGTGCCGTGAAGTTCATACGCCGCAAGGTGCGCCACCTCGTGGCAGAGAACTTCGCGCAGAAGCTCTGCTGCAGAAGGATCGAGCAATGTGTGCTGGAGTCCGACATGCTTGCGGCGGTAGCTCGCTCGGCCGAGGCTCGAAGTCATTCGACGACTGATCGAAACTGAAATCTCTGGGAGCAATTCCGAGACCTGCCAGAGAAAGCACCATTTCCGAAGGTCGTCCTGGAGCGTGGACGAAAGTTCCGGAGGCCATACGCGAGGGTTGGAATTCATTGAGACGAAACCCCGAGATCGTTCGAAACCATGGCGGTCGTTGGAATCCCGAGTCTTTCAAGCGCGCGGATCGCGGTGCGGGTTTCCAATACGCACTCGTCGCGCTCGCCTGAACCGAGTGGCAGGCGAGGCGGGCGCACCTGTTCGCTGCCATGCCCGAAGAGAGATTGAACGAACTTGATGCGCTGGACGAAGTCAGGGAGTGTGTCCATACGAAGGAGTTGCAAGAAGGCGCTGTTCACTTCCTCTGCCGACACCTTCCCATGAAGCGGTTGCGCGAATGGTTCGGATGGCGAACTTCTCCGTTGCTCTTTGGCGAGTTTCCACAGGGCGACACTCGCGACGGGCAGAGCATTTGCAAGTCCCGCGACCCATCCTTGTGCACCTGCGGCGACTCCTTCGGGAACGATGTCATCGAGCCCAACGAAAACGACGAGTTCGCTTGGCGCGTCACCGCGTTGGACGAGTTCAACAAGTTGCGCGATTCTGCGGGCATCGCCGGTCGAGTCCTTCACTGCGCGAACATTGGGAAGTCGCGACGCGAGTGCCGCGAGCGACTGCGCCGAAAAGTCGGCGCGGTAGGCGGTCGGATTGTTATAAATCATCGCGGGCAGATTCGTCGCGCGCGCAATCGTTTCGACATGGCGGAGTGCCTCTCTTTCGTCTCCACTGTGCACATACGGGGGCAAGATCATGAGTGCATTGCACCCCGATTCCTCGGCGCGCGTTGCAAGCGAGCAACCTTCACGAGTCGACGCCGACCCAATCGCCGCAATCACCGGCGCGTGGTCACGAAGCTGTGAGGAAATGCGTCGCCAGAGTTCGCACTTTTCCTCTGTGCAGAGCGACTGGCCCTCACCGAGCGAACCACCCACGACCACTCCATCACATCCTTGGTCGATCATCCACTGCGCGTGGGAAGCTGCGCCGTCAAAGTCGACCTCGCCCGAACTTGCAAGTGGTGTCGTGATCGCTGGCATCACTCCTGACCAGCGCAGTGGAGTGGAACAGTTCATCGGTCGATGATTCCTTCTGCACAAGGATCAGACTCGTCGACGAGCAAGTCCAACTCCGCCGTAATCCAAGCGCGGCCGCAAATGGTCGGCATGATCGCTCCCTCTCTGTTCAAGGCGTACCACGCCTCGAAACGAGTTCCGATGAAACTCTCTGCGCCGACATGTTCGCCCGGCTTGAGCGCATCATCTGCGGCGAGGCACGCAATCTTCGCGCTCGTCCCAGTGCCGCAAGGAGAACGGTCGTACATGCCACCAGGACAGAGCACGAAGTTCCTCCACGCACAATCACGTCGGCGCGCTGGGGCGGTGAATTCGACATGATCGATCTCAGATCCATCGTCGCCAACAATCCCAGCCTTCGCGAGCGCGCGGCGGACGGCACTTGCGTGGTTGACGAGTTCGGCCGCACGACTTCGATCGAGTGGCACTCGCGCGGGCGCGGTCGTCAGGAAGAACCAGTTGCCACCCCAAGCGACATCGCCTACGACTTCGCCGAACCCCTTGACATCGACTGTGACTCCCTTGCGCGATCGCCGCGCGGGAACACTTGCGACTTCAACGATCTCATCGGATCGAATCGTAAACTCGATCACCCCAACCGGTGTATCGAGTCGATGCGTCCCATTCTGAATTCGGCCGAGATGAGCAAGCGTCTTTGCGACGCCGATCGTTCCATGCCCACACATTCCGAGAAAGCCTGCATTGTTGAAGAAGATCACTCCAGCGACGCAGTTGGGCTCGTGAGGTTCGACAATCAGTGCGCCGACGAGTACATCCGATCCTCGGGGCTCCTCGATGGTCATTCGCCTAAAGCCGTCGTGCCCGCGCGCGAATCGTTCGCGCCTCTCACGAAGCGGTCCGATTCCCAAGTCTGGTCCGCCCGAGATGATCACGCGCGTCGGTTCGCCTTCGGTATGACTGTCGATCGCATGGACTCGCAACATCGACGCAGTCTAGGAGGATCGGTTCTCTTGCTGGCCACCAACCGTACGACTCTGCGACGATCGACATCGCAGGGGAGTACTATCGACGCAATGAGCAGCTCAAGGAACGACTCTCCATCCGCAACGCAGATCCTTTTGGACACGCGCTTGAACAAGGGTGGCGCGTTCACCGAATTGGAGCGCGAGGAACTGGGGCTCGTTGGGCTCATGCCCGATGGAGTCGAGCCGATGGGTGTCCAGCTCGACCGTGCTCGACTTCAATTCGAACAGCAGTCGTCTGATATCGGCAAGTACCAGTTTCTGTCGGCGCTTCAGGATCGACAGGAGCGACTCTTCTACGCCCTGCTCCGAAGTGATTTTCAGCGTTACATGCCAATTGTCTACACGCCGACCGTCGGCGAGGCGTGCCAGAAGTTCGGGCACATCATGCGGCGCCCCAAGGGCATGTACTTGTCGATCCGTCGGAAGGGGCGACTCGCAGAGACTCTCAGAAACTGGCCCGAAAAGGATGTGCGCTTCATTGTCGTGACGGATGGCGAGCGCATTCTTGGGCTCGGAGATCAGGGAGTTTGCGGAATCGGCATTCCCATCGGAAAGCTCGCCCTCTACACAGCGTGCGCCGGCGTTCCGCCCCAAGTCGCACTCCCGGTCGTGTTGGACCTTGGGACGAACAACGAAGCGTTTCTACGCGATCCTCTTTATCCAGGCCTGCGCATCCCTCGCATCGTTGGCGACGAGTGCTACGCGTTCATCGATGAATTCGTAGCGGCAGTGCAGGAAGTCTTTCCGCGGTGCTGCATCCAGTTCGAAGACTTCACAAACAAGAATGCGATTCCACTCTTAGAGCGATACCGCAACAAGGTCTGTTGCTTCAACGACGATATCCAAGGCACGGCATCTGTCGCAGTCGCGGGGCTCTTCGGCGCGTGTCGATTGAGTTGTACAAAGATGAGCGATCAAAGACTTCTCTTCATGGGCGCTGGAAGCGCGGCGGTTGGCATCGCAGACCTCTTCGTCAAACAGCTCTGCGGCGATGGAGTGCCAGAGTCGGCGGCAGTCGATCGGTGCTGGTTTGTCAATTCGCGTGGATTGGTCCATGCCGGAATGCCCAAACTTCCCGATTACTTGACCCGATTCGCTCACGATGTCTCGGGGCTCAAGTTTCCTGCGGGCGCCCACTCGGGTCCAGACTCACCGCTCACTCGATTGTCGGATGTCGTGGAGGCCATTCGTCCAACCGCGATCATCGGAGTATCAACAGTTGCCCACGCGTTTAACGAGTCCGTGATCCGATCGATGGCGAGACTCAATGCGCGCCCGATTATCTTTCCGCTTTCGAATCCGACATCCAAATCCGAGTGCACTGCCGAAGAGGCGATTCGATGGTCTGAGGGTCGCGCAATCGTCGCGACTGGCAGTCCGTTCCCACCACTCCACTTCGGCGGAAAACTTTTTGTCCCAGGACAGGGGAACAATGTCTACATCTATCCGGCTGTCGGACTTGCTGTTTACGCAACCGAAGCCAATCGAGTCACCGATGAAATGTTCCTGCGCGCGGCCGAGTCACTCGCGTCGCAGACGACAGATCAGGATCTTTCCGTTGGTTTGATCTACCCGCCAATCTCTTCAATTTACGAGACCAGTATCGAGGTCGCGATCGCAGTCACTCGTCTCATATTCGATCGAGGTCTTGCACGGGTACCACCACCTCATGACATCGCGGAATTCGTCCGCGGGCATGTTTACGATCCGAGCTTTTAGCGGGGTTGCGAGATTGCGGTCGGCACCACGGTCGGCACCACGATCGGCACCACGATCGGGATCGCGACTGGTTTCGCGGTCGCCTGCGTATGTGTCGTGAAATAGACCCAAAAATCGCTCGACTTCACCGTGCCAGATGGGTCGGTTGCGACCATGGTGACCGGGGCAAGCACGACTCCATGAACCGACGGGTCGACGACGATGGCCATTGAAACCATCGCGTGGTCACTATCCGAACGCTGGTCCATCAATTTGACAGTCAATCGTGGATCTTTGGAAGTTGTTTGAACAACGCGCCAGCCAGTGGACTTTTTCAGTTCGAAATCGAAGGGGTGAGCGACCCCCGTCGTCAACGCTCCGAGATTCGCGCGGTACTCGGCGAATGGAATCTGAGGAGCGATCTTGGTGCACATATGCCGAATCCGAAGGTCGACGACTGGCGCGAGTGGGTGATCCGTTTCAATCACCATATAAGGAGGCATTTGGGCGCAAGGCACTGCCGAGAAATCGAAGACGATTTCGTAGGAGTTTCCGGGCGGATCCTTGGCTGGATCGAATCCTGCGAAGTTCGGCGGGGCATTCATGACCGAGAGGACACGAAATGGTTGTCGATCAGTTGACGCGACTCGAATCGTCCCCGCGGTCGGCGGAGGCGGAATGTCCTTGGGCCGCGATGGGTCGTCGAATAGGTTGAGGTATGGAGCTCGAGCACCTGCGATTACATCCACGGCAGACGCCCGCACTGGATAGGAAATCTCGCCACTCATGCGCAGGGTCGTGGGTGCGCTTCGATCTGAATAAGTGAATGTCACCGCGGCGGTCTTCACGCCAGTCGATGCCGCGACTTTCATTGTCATCGGGATCTCCAGGCTTCCCTGAGCCGGGATCACCTTGCCAACCGCATCGATTGTCGTGCATGTGCAAGTCGCGGTCGCGGTCGCGATCGTGACGGGCACGTGCGAGGTATTGGCCAATCGAAAGGTCTTCGTGACGGTGGACCTCGGTTCGATGAACCCAAGCTCGATCGACTCGGGGTCTGCGATAATCGTTGCCTTCTGTGCGTACGCATCGGTTGTGGCGGTGGCGACGAAGCACACTACAACGACCAAATGTGCGAGAAGATGAAGCTTGCGCATCTCATTACTATAGAGGAGCACTCCATGAAAGCCGTCGTAGTTCAACAGCGTGGGAATCCAGTTGCGCCGAATGTCGCGCTCCTGAGCGATGTCCCGCGGCCAACCCCAGTCTCGGGGGAGGTCTTGGTGCAGACCGAAGCTTCGGCACTCAACAGCCTTGATCTCTGGGTCGGTAAGGGACTGCCTGGTATCGAAACGAAGTATCCGTTTTCGAGTGGTTCCGATGGAGCTGGTCGAGTCGTCGAAGTGGGGGAAGGGGTCGATCGCGCATGGATCGGTCGCAGGGTGTTGCTCAACGCCGCCGTCATCCATGAAGAGAAACCGCATCCCGATCGAGCGAGTTCGGGCGAGGAAATTTGCATGATTGGCGAGCATTCCCCCGGGACCATGCAGGAGTTCTTCTGCGCCCCAGCGACGAATGTTGTGGATATCGGCGATGTCGATCCGATCCAAGCGGCTGCATTCGGGCTGACCCACCTCACTGCGTGGCGAATGCTCATCACGCGAGCGAAACTCCAACCTGGAATGACGGTGCTCGTGACCGGAATTGGTGGTGGAGTCGCGCTCGCGCTTCTCAACATCGCCCGTCACTTTGAGTGCGCAGTCATCGTGACGAGTAGGCATCAGTGGAAGCTCGATCGTGCTCTGGCGATGGGAGCGTCGAGCGGGATTCTTGACGACGGATCGGATTGGTCAAAAGTCGTTCGTGCGCGCACTGGAAAGCGGGGGGTAGACATCGTGGCGGATTCCGTGGGCAAGGCAGTTCACGGTCAGTGCCTGAAGAGCCTGGTCCGCTGCGGGACGTTTGTCACATGTGGAGCAACGACCGGTGGCGATGCGACAACGGATCTCTCACGCCTCTTCTGGAATCAACTTTCGCTCCTCGGATCGACGATGGGGAGCATGTCGGAGTTCCGGTCGGTCCTCTGCTTTTTGCGCACGGGTAAAATCAAACCGGTCATCGACTCAGTTCATTTGTCCAAAAATGCAAAGATTGCGTATGACCGATTGGAATCTGGCGAACAATTCGGGAAAGTCGTCATAGACTGGCGATAGTCCGATAAGTCGCCCAATTCCCAACCGCAAAAAATATTTCATCGTTTTGCTGAAATTATTAGCAGTTCATTCAATCGGGATTATGTTCTAAACGATGCCTTGGGGGCGTGGGTGGAATGTTACCACCTCGAAACTCGGCATCGCAGACGGTATTTGGATTGCAAACCTTCGTTCACTCAAAAATCGTTCAGTCAAACGCTCACTCAGGAGAATCAAAAATGCGTACTCGAAACTTTTGTTGTTGGTCTTCACTTAAGGCTGTTGCGCTTGCGACGACCGTCATCGCAACTGGCGCCTACGCACAAGACGAGTGCGCCACTGCCCTGACCGCCACCGCTGGAGTTCCAGCAGCGTTTAGTACGACAGGCGCCACTCCAAGCGCGAACATCCCTGGGGATGCTCTCTGCGCTGGAACATTTCTGAACTGGCTCGAGACCCAAAATGATGTCTGGTTTAAGTTCACAGCGACCTCGATTGGTCAAGCGACTTTTTCAACCTGTAATAGTGCGTCGTACGACACGTCGATAGCGATCTATCAGAACAGCTGCACGAATCTCGTCGCTTGCAATGGCGATGGAACCGGACTCGCTGGATGCCAGCAGTACTACTCGCTCGTGAGCAACCTGAACTGCTCCGCAGGCGATGTGTTCTATGTCCGCATCGGAGGCTACGAAGGCGATGTGGGTACCGGAACATTGCTTGTCACTTTGACCGAGGGCGTTGCAGGATGCATCGGTGCCACCGGCGCATGCAATGTCGCGCACGGCGGTTACGGCTGCAACAATCTTGTATGTTGCTCGGCTATTTGCCAACTGAATCCGCTCTGCTGCGAACTCGGCTGGGACGCAACATGCGTCGAACTCGCCATCGCGAGTTGCGGTTACTACTCCTGCCCGGCTGTCGCTGGTGCTCCTGCCAACGATTGCGCAACGAGCCCGACTTCGATCCCGAATGTCGATAGCACGGTCAGCTGGAGCAATGTCGGCGCGACCGAAGATGGTCCTGACCATGCGTCAGCGTGCGCATCGGGCGTTCCCGACTTCTTCAACGATGTTTGGTACAAGGTCGTCGTGAGTGCCAACGGGTCGCTCATCCTCTCGACATGCGGAACATCGCCATTCGACAACAAGACTGGCGTGTACGACCTCGGAACAGATCCAGGGTCATTCGATTACAACGGTTTGCAGGCGGCAGTGGTTGCTTGCAACGACGACGGTGCTGGCGGAAACTGCTACTTGACGGATGGCACGACTCCATACGCCTCGGCGATGACCGCCGCAGTGCAAATGGGTCACACGTACCTGATCCGAATGGGTTCGTACCTTAATGGTGAGACGGGCGCGGGATCGATGACTGTGGATCTCCCTGAACCTTGCGATATCGGCACCGCTGGTGGAACCGAAGGCGAAAGCTGTGGATCTGCCTTCAACGACGGTTGCAACGGCGCTGGTGAATTCGAGACGATCACACTGGGATCATCGATCGCTGGAACCTTCTGGGCCGATGCCGACACGCGCGACACCGACTTCTATCAGATCACTGTGGCGTCGGCCACGCAGGTCACTGCGACGATCAGGTCTGCTCGCCTTTCGACGGTTCTTATCCTCGGTGGCGACATTACGGTTCCAGGTTGCGCAGCGGTCAGCGTGCTCGGTATCGGAACTGGTGCTTGCCCAGGCGTTGCGACAGCGTGCCTGAACCCAGGAACCTATTATGTGTTCGTTGGCGAGCAACTCTTCGCGGGTAACCCATGCGGGAGCGGAACCTTCAACGACTACACACTTGCGGTGAGTGGCGCTCCAGCGTCGTGCCCGATTCTCGTCTCCGGAAGCGGAGTGATTCCGGGTGTATGCGTTGCTCCTGGCCCAAACACCAACAATTCCGATCCCGCGCCCATTACGGTCACCCAGGGATTGGTTGCTTGCGGAGTCAATCCCGCAGCTCCAAACTGCAGTGGTGGTGGAACGGTCGGCGATGATTACGCACGAGTCTTCCCAGCTGGAATGGTCTCGGGCGACATCAGTTGCTTGGACTTTGGCGTCTTCGCGGTCAAGCGTGCCATTAACGGCGCCGTCTGTGCAAATTTTTACAGCGACATTCCGCTGCCAGCTTCGATTGGTATCTATCGCGATCTCGATGGCGGTGCACCTCGGTGGTACACGGCTGACGGTGGCGCCGATGGATATGACCTCGAAGAGATCATCAGGCAGGACATTCAGATTGCTGGTGGTGTCTATCTAGCCACATTGAACTTCGCCCAGCCGATCTGCGTGGAAGAAGATGCGGCGTACAACCTTGTTGTCATCTTGGATACGCCAGATCTCTATGGTGGCTTGGGTGCTGGTGTTCCAGCGGCGAGCGGTTACGGTCTTCGCGCTGCGGGTAATACCCCCGCCGGAACGACCTCGTCGAATACCTACTGGTCGGCTCCTGGTTGCGGAATCGGTGTGAACAACTTCGTGCTCACCGAATCTGCTGGCGGAACCTTCCTCGCTCACTGGATTGTGCGCCTCAATGGTGACAACGCTGCCGCTTGCAGTGCGCCACCATGTCTAGGTGATTACAACGGCGACGGCATTCGCAACGGTGCGGATCTCACGACCCTGCTCTCGGCATGGGGTACGCCAGGTGGCGACATCACTGGAGACAACAACACCAATGGTGCCGATCTCACCACCTTGCTCAGCGGTTGGGGCGCCTGCCCGAACTGATAGTCGGATCTTTAGATTCTGAATGAATTGAACGATGCCCCCTCGACCTTCGGGTCGAGGGGGTTTTTCAATTGGTAGAGTCGGCGCGAATGCCCGATAACCACAACTCAGCGCTTGGGAAATTTCCCTAATACGAGGCATCAGTTTTGTAATGGTTCGAACTGCGATTATGTTCGGTCTAGGCAGACGTGGCGATGTCGTGTCGATATCGCCATCAGCGGATTCGTTACACCCTAGAAAACAAGAGGCACTCCATGCGATTCGAGTTCAACCCCGCGTCGGTCATTTCAGCTTCCATCTTCGTGGCGACTCTGTCGCTGAGTTCGAACTCATTCGGTAGGCAGTGCAGTGTCACTCCGCCTCCTGGATCGATCGTTGAGACGGGATGTTCAAGCGCGACGGTTGCGGACCTCAATGCTGGTTGCAATGCGGCGGTCCCCGTCTTTACGGACTTGGGGACACTTGCAAGTGGTGGAGTCTTGAATGTTGCCGGTCAGTTTGGAACATTCATTCCAGCGGGTGGAACCACCTATACCTCGCGTGACTTGGACTGGTATCTGGTGCAGTGCGATGCCGGCACGCTCGCAGTGACACTCTCGACCGCAAACGCTGCGGGAACAGGACAGATGAGCGCGTCCGTCATTTTCATTAAGACGGCCGCCGGAGCCGATCCATGCCTCGGCGACTTTGATATCGGTGTCCAGAGCTCAGCGTGTCCGCACCTTCAGTCGATTGTCTCGGGTGCCGGTCGGCATTTGATCGTTGTGACAACTCCGTTCGAAACGGATCAGGCAGTGCCCGTTCTTCAATGCGGCACCTATCTCATGACGCTGACCCATACTCCGCTGAGCTATCCGATCTGCGGAACTTCGACCGAGTCGTGCACGGTTGCTCATGGTGCGGGTGGTTGCAATATTCCAGAGTGTTGCGAGCAAGTTTGTAGCTTCAATCCACTCTGCTGCGACATCGCGTGGGATAGCGGATGCGTTGACTCAGGAGTCACGACATGCGGACTTTTCATCTATGCATGCTCACCTCCTGCGAGTGCGCCAACGAACGATTGTGCGACCGAGTCACAGTTGATCGAGATTGGTCAATCGAATGTGGTTGCTGACAACTCGAATGCAGGCACGGATGGTCCTGGGCCAGTCGTGAGCGCGTGCGCGGCCGCGATGGGTAAGGATCTCTGGTACACGATTCAAGTTCCAACCAATGGCGCGTTGACGATCTCGACATGCGTTGGTGGTGATGCGTCGACCGATTCGGTGATTGAGCTCTTCGGGCTCGGCGCGGATCCCGTTGTCACTTCAGACCGTGCAGGATTGCTTCCAGACATGTACATCGGTTGCGTTGATGACACCTGCGCCGATGCGACTGGGACGATCATCGTCGGTGGACCAGGTGCTCTGACACTCATCGACGCAGTCGCGGGTGAGTACTACCTGATTCGAATCGGTGGTTGGTACGACGAAGCTGCTGGCGGTCAGGAGACTGCTGACACCTTCGTGTTGTCAATCGTGACAACGTTCGAGGAAGTCATGTACACGACAGGTCCACAGCATGCGGTTGTCTCTGCAGCTGGTGCGTTGACCAATGTCGGATTGAGTTCTGGTTGCACCGCGGCACTGATGCCTCAGCGTTGGTTGGCACAGGCTTTCGTCGTACCATCGAGTGCGGCGAGTTGGGATATCTCGCGAATGACCGTGAAGGGTTTCGCGCCTGCAGGAGTCACCAACACGACACTGAATTATGTTGTCTGGAGTCGCTTGGCTGGAAATCCAAGACCCCTTGATGGTCAGCAGTTGTTCACCGGATCGGTTCCGTACCCAGTTGGATACAACGGAGGTGCCGACAATTACGGGAACGCATCGCACGATATTGTGGCGTCATTCACGCTCGCGGCGGGCAACTATTACCTGACTGCCTACGCCGCGAATCCATCCTGCGGAACGGTCTTCTCGAACTTCGCGTGGTTCGTCAGCGCCTACGACGGCATTAATCTCATCGACGCAGCGGGACCGTTCGCATGGCGTTCGTCAGTTTTCCCAGGAACGGCTGCGCAAGGATTCTTGCGGTACACCTTCAATGGCGCGTACACAATTGCGGCTGGTGGCGATCCGAACGACCTCTACAACACGGCGTTCGACATCTTCGGTTCTCCAGTCGACTCGACGCCACCCTGCCTTGGCGATTACAACAACGACGGCATTCGCAACGGTGCGGACTTGTCGACGCTGCTCTCGGGCTGGGGTACCTCGGCCGCGGATATCACAGGCGACCAAATGACCGATGGACAGGATCTTTCGACCCTGCTCAGCGGTTGGGGCGCTTGCCCGAACTGATGGTTATCGCTTTGAGATTCAAGCGAGTTTGATCATGAATTGAACGATGCCCCCTCGACCTTCGGGTCGGGGGGGTTTTTCGTTGGATCGAACGAGATGGATAGACTCGGATCCCCGAAAGGGATCGAGGAACTCCATTGTCAAAGTTGATGAAATACGGATTGATCGTCGCTGTCGTGCTTGTGATCGCGGGTGTGCTGGCTGGGCGAGAGCTGTACAGCATGCTTTCAGGATGGCAGGCGCTTGATGGATTCGAGTCCCGCACCAGTGCCGTCCGGGAGGGGTCCCTGAACGAAAGTGTCTCGGCCCCGGGATTCGTCGAGCCCGTTTCGAAAGTGGATATCAGCGCACAGATTTCCGCTCGGGTGATGGCACTGCCCCTTCGGGAAGGCGACACCGTGACCAAAGGGGATCTGGTCGTGCAGTTGGACGACAGAAACCTGAAGGCAGCGCTCGCGTCAACCACCGCTCGGCGCGACAGTGAACTTTCGCGAATGGAAGCGGAGCGTGCTCGGATTGAGGGTCCCAAGCAATCCCTCGAAAACGCCAAGCGAAATCTGGAGCGCCAGAAAAAGCTTTTCGAGACGGGTGATGTTTCTCGACAGGCACTCGAAGACTCGATGGTGAGGGTTGAGGAGATCGAAGCAGGTGTCATGGCGAGCCTGAAGAATATCGGTGCGCTCGAGAGTTCTCTCGCCGCGAGCGAAGCGGAGATCGAGCGCGTCCGCGAAGAAGTTTCCTATGCCACGATCCGAGCGCCACTCGACGGGACGATCACGAGACTCAACGCCGAAGTCGGAGAACTGGTCGTTGTCGGCACGATGAACAACGCAGGCACGGTGATCATGACAATCGCCGATCTGGGTCGGATGCGTGTGCAGGTTCAAGTCGCGGAAGCGGACATCGCCAAGGTGCGTGAGGGTCAGCCCACGGAGATATTCATCAATGCGTTCAAGGGGCGGGTCTTTCACGGAGTCGTGGAGGAGGTCGCGCTGCAGCGAACCGCATCGGGCTCTGGATCAGCGGGATCGGCGACGCAGGGATCCGGGACCTTCAAGGTGGAAGTCTCGCTCGATGCCGAAGGGGTGAGGATTTTCTCGGGCCTCGCCGCGAATGTCGACATCGCCATCAAGGAACATCGAGGCGTATTGGTTCCAACGCAGGCAATCGTCGAACGCAAACGAGATGAACTTTCTACCGAACTGGCGGAGTCACCCGTGTACGAGTCGACCCAGCGGGTCGTCGCGATCATTTTTCGGGATGAGGGTGGAATTTCAGTCGCGACACCGGTCCGTCTGGGACCAAGCAGTCTGACTGAGACGATTGTCGAGTCTGGAGTGACGGTTGGCCAATTGGTCGTCGTGGGTCCCTACAAGACACTTGAACAACTGAAGGGTGGAGAGACACTTCGTCAGGAAGCATCGACTCAGGTCGGCGAGAAAAAAAGGGCGTCTGGGGTATCAGTGAAGGTGAGCGGGTGATAGGCGCATGATTTGCGTCAAGGCGCTTCGCAAGATTTACCGTGTGGGGGAAGAGCAAATTCACGCCTTGCGCGGTGTCGATTTGGAGATTGGCGCGAATGAAATGGTCGCTGTGATGGGCGCGTCCGGTTCGGGAAAGAGCACTCTCATGAACATCATTGGCTGTCTCGACCAGCCGACCGACGGGCTGTACGAACTCGATGGTCAGCGAGTCGCGCAGATGTCGGAGTCTGCATTGGCGCTCGTGCGCAACGAGAAGATCGGATTCGTCTTTCAATCGTTCGAATTACTTGCACGTCAGACGGCGCTGGAGAATGTGGAGTTGCCGCTGATCTATTCACGCGAGGCTGGATTGACGAGTCGCGAGCGCGAACGTCGCGCACTCCGCGCTCTCGACCGCGTGCGCCTGAGCGACCGAGTCACGCACCGGCCAAATCAACTCTCGGGCGGTCAGAAACAGCGCGTGGCGATCGCGCGAGCAATCCTTAATCACCCCGCGATCCTGATGGCGGACGAGCCGACCGGCAATCTCGATTCGGTGACGACGAAGGAAGTCATGGAGATCTTTCGGCAATTGCATGAGGAAGGACAGACGGTGCTGATCGTCACTCACGAAAACGATGTCGCGTCTTACTGCCAACGGGTGATTCGGTTGCGCGATGGACTCGTGCTGAGCGACCTTCCGATCCATGAAGATCAAGCGGGAGTGGCTTCCAGATGATCTTGAGTCCGTATTTTTATGCCCAGGCGATCAAGCTTGCCTTGAGCCAGATTTGGGCCAATCGAAAGCGCAGTCTGTTGACCGCGCTCGGAATCATTGTGGGTGTTGCAAGCACGACGAGCGTGATTGCCGCGCTGAGTGGATTGAAGGCGAATGTCCTAGCCGAGTTCGAGACTTTCGGAGCGAACCGCATCTACGTTTTTCCCGATCGGCCTGACGACAAGCCACGCAACATGTATCCGCGCGACAAGATCAGGATCAAGCCGTGGGAGGTGGTCGAACTGCAGCAGTCATGTCCATCGCTTCGGGCGATCACGCCCGTGACCGAGTTCGGCGTCTCCGTTGCAAGCGACGAGCGCGAGCTCGATGGGATCACTGTGGTTGGGATCTGGCCAGATTGGCACGAAGCGGAGAATCGGCATGTCATTGCCGGACGGACATTCAATCAGATCGACGAGGACGGAGAACGCCAAGTCTGTTTGCTCAACGAGTCAGCGATCGACGAGCTACGACTTCCTGCCGAAGCGGTGGGATCGCACATCCTGGTCGATGGTCGGCGATTTCTCGTCGTCGGAGTCATTGAGACTCTGCAGTCGCGCATGTTTGGCGGCGATGGGAATACTGCCGAGGTCTTCATCCCGTTTTCGGTGGCGATCAAATTGCAGTCATCTGAATTTTTTTTGCGGGTCACCGCGGTCGCCAAAAGCGCAGAGTTATCGGAGGAAGCGCGATCCGAAATTCAGCGCACGATGAGGCGCATTCGGGGCATTCAACCGGGCGAACCAGACACGTTTCGCGCCGAAGCAATCGATCAGTACATCGATCAGTTCAAGGTTCTTGCGGCGGGGATCACTGCGATCGCGGCGGGAATCGTGGGCATCAGTCTGCTCGTTGGCGGAATCGGAATCATGAACATCATGCTCGTCTCCGTTTCGGAGCGGACGCGCGAGATCGGTCTGCGCAAGGCGGTGGGTGCGACACCCGCGGCGATCATGATGCAGTTCCTGCTCGAAGCGTTGGTTCTCTGTTTGGCGGGTGGATTGGTCGGGGTCGTGATCGGAAAACTATTCGCGATCGGATTGACGATGATTCCAGGAGCATCCCTCGAGCGCGCAGATGTACCCCTGTGGGCGGTCTTGTTGAGTTTCGCATTCAGCGCGCTGGTGGGGCTTGGATTTGGATTCTTCCCAGCGCTCAAGGCTGCGAGGCTTGATCCAATTGAGGCACTCCGACATGAATAGCGCACGTTCGCCATCAGTGCGCCGGAACTTTGTGCGTGTCTTGTCGTGTTGTTTGATCGCGGCAGGAGTTGGCTGTCAGAACGAACTCTTCTCGAAGGACGAGGAAATCGTAGGGCCAGCGACAAGCACGAAGGAGATCGGCGCATTCGATCCCGCCGCAAATTCAGACATTCCGCCGAAGTCGCTCGAAGAGGCAGTCGAAGAGGCGACGGCGAAGGGATTCACTCCTGCGAGCTATCCGGTTCGATCACAAGTCTCCGTGGCGCAAGTGCGAACGAGCGCATTGGCGAACAACTTGGATCTCCGCGCCGTGCAGTTCGATCCGGCAATCGGCGTGACGGCGATCGACAAGGAACTCGCGAAATTCGAAGCTGTTTTAAACGCTGCGTACACGAACAACACGACCGGCTTGTTGACACAGTTGGAAGAGGGAGTTTCGAGTGACTCAAGCAATGCAAGCCTGGGTGTCACCGTTCCGCTTGCGACAGGTGGAACGATCTCCGCCGGAACGCTTTTCAATCAGGCAGATCCGCAGGCTTCGATCTTCCCTGGGTTCGAACCATACGAGGCGGGCATGCAGTTTTCGATCTCTCAACCGCTACTACAAGGCGCTGGAATTCGGACGAATACCGCTTCGATTCGTGTCGCGAAATACCAAGGGCGAATCGTGGATGCTCGCACCAAACTGCAGGCGATCAGAATTCTCGCAGATGCCGAGAAGACCTATTGGAATCTCTATCGTGCGTCGAAGCAGCTGGAGGTTCGCATCCGCCAATTCGAAGTCGCGGAGACACAGTTAGCGACCGCTCGTCGTCGCGTTGCGCAGGGGCTCGCGCCAGAAATCGAAGTGATGCGCGCGGAAAGCGGACTGGGCACGACCGTCGAGCAAGTCATTGTCACCGACAATGTGCTACGCCTGCGGCAGCGTGACTTGAAGCGATTCATGAATGACCCTCGGCTCCCGGTTGAGAGTCCGACAGCGCTTGAGCCGACGACGGATGCGACTCCAGTCAGTCTGCGTTTCGACGACCAGAAACTCGTTGCGGACGCGATGGCGGGGCGGATGGAATTGCTCGAACTCGAATTGCAGCTCTTGGTGGATTCTGAGCAGATCGACTTAGCGCGCAACGCCGCACTTCCGAATTTCGTCGTCGGGTACCAGTATCAGTACCTCGGTGACGACACTTCCCTAGGTTCCGCCTACGCCGCCCTTGGAAACGCAGATGGTTCGGTCTTCACGGCGAGTGCAACGGTGCCGCTTGGAAACGAGGCGGCGAAATCCGCGATTAGTCGAACGATTCTGACGAGGTTGCAGCGCTTGGCGACCCGCGAGGCGAGGCGACAAGCGATCACGCAGGAAGTTCTCAACGCCGCGGACACCGTTGAGAACACTTGGCGACGAATCCTCGCGGCTCGACTCGAATCCGTTTTGGCAGGGCGGACGTTTGACGGGGAGAAGCGCCAATTCGATGTCGGAGTTCGCACGAGTACCGATGTGCTCGATGCGGCCGCGCGCCTCGCTGACGCGCAGAGTCGCGAAGTGGATGCGCTTGCGGGATACGAGATCGCGCTGATCGATCTCGCATTCGCGACAGGTAC
>CAMBMO010000018.1 GCA_945868805.1 Singulisphaera sp. GP187 | reverse complement strand
CGGACGGACCGAGGAGAGTCTTGGTTCGTTCCTGGGCGCGATGGACGAGCAACATCGCGCCGCCATCACGGTCGCAGCGATGGACATGTGGCCCGCATACATCAATGCGGTGAAGCGACACTTGCCCAATGCGAAGATCGCGTTTGATCACTTTCACATCGCGAAGCATCTTGGCGATGCGGTGAATGCCGCGCGCAAGGAAGAACATCGCGAACTTCTTGAGCAAGACGATGCGACGCTCGCAATGACGAAGTATGTCTGGCTTCAGAAGCCCAACAAGATGAAACGATCCAGACGACTGCTGTTGTCACAACTCATCTATTCGACGTTGCGTACCGCGCGCGCATGGGCGCTGAAAGAGACCGCGTCGAAGTTGTGGCATTATGTCAGTGAAACGTGGGCGCGTCGTGCGTGGCACGAATGGATCGGCTGGACGAAGAACTGCAAACTCGAACCGATGATTCGCGCGTCAACGGCGTGTTTGAGCTGGGCGACCTCTCCGCGGCGAACACGATGCTCCTCATCGTGAATGACAACGGAACATACGGCTTCGATGTCCTTCCTCCCTTTGATCCATCGCGCTCGAAGCAGACCGTCTACGAATCAGGCGTCCGCAATGCGTGCATCGTCGCAGGCGTGGGCGTGCCGACCACGGTGCGCCTTGCGCGGGATGGCGCCACGCGCTTGCTGAGCGCCTCGATCAACGGAGTCTTACAATGGGTGATGCCTGATCCGCTGGGGCTCGTGATTCCACCAAGTGACGGCAACATCACATTCTTCGCCGACGACGCAGTGACGAACGCTGTCGAAACTTGCAGTGGAAGAGTGAACTGGATCAGAATTTCAAGCAAAAGTGCAGATTAGGCACCTCGGCGAACACGGGAGCAGGATCGATCGGGTTCGAGGCGTTGCACATCGCGACCCACACCCTATTCTTGTCCACAATGACCACCATGACAAACGAGACAAACGAGACAAACCAGACCAAACAAACCAATTCAACAACCTACGGTGTCCAAGAGATCGCTGAACTCTTTCCCAGCCTGCTCAAGATTTCTGATGCCACGCTGCGCGAACGTGTCGCCGCAGTCTGGAACGAAGCGATCCATACTGGCTGCGGCGGCAAGGGATGGACCTTTGCCGAACTTCGCGCCGTCAAATTCACCTTGCTCGCGGGCGACATCGATATGACATTCGTCGATCACTTGAACTCGTGCGCGAAGCAGTGCATTGCAATTGCAGATGTGCTCGAAAGTTCGTTCAGCTGCGAGATCCCAATTCAACGCGACTATCTCATCGCGGGTGCTCTGCTTGCGGACTGTGGCAAGCCACTTGAATTCGACAAGGATGCAACGGGCAAAGTGATTCAGGGGACATTTGGGCAACAAGTCCGCCACCCTTTTACTGGTGTCGCGCTCGCGTACAAGCACGGGCTCCCGGGAGAGGTGATGCACATCATTGCGACCCACAGTCATGAAGGCGACAAGATGGAGAGATCGATCGAGTCGATCATCTTTCATCACGCTGACTTCGTCGACTTCGACATCGCGAAGTTTCTCGGCAAGCGTGCGGCGAAGAAGGTTTGATCGGCTCGCGAACCACCGAAGCCTCAACCATGACCCTCACACTTGTAGAAAAAATTGCGGCTCGTCATGCGGACGGTCTCGCGCCGGGCGCAGTCGTGCACTCGGGGAATTTCATCTCAATTCGCCCGCGCCATGTGATGACACACGACAACACCGGCGCGGTGATCCCGAAGTTCAAGCAGATCGGCGCGACACGTATCGCCGATCCTGCACAGCCCGTTTTTGCGATCGATCATGACATTCAGAATGTCACCCCTGAGAACCTTGGCAAGTATGCAAAGATTCAGGCATTCGCTCGCGAGCACGGTGTGGACTACTACCCCCCTGGCACTGGCATCAGCCATCAGGTCATGGTCGAACAGGGATATGTCGTTCCTGGCGCGCTCGTCGTTGGAAGCGATTCGCACTCGAACCTTTACGGTGCCGTTGCCGCACTTGGAACGCCTGTCGTACGCACGGACGCTGCGAGCATTTGGGCCACAGGCGTCACCTGGTGGCAAGTCCCGCCAGTCGCGAAGGTTCTGCTTCGCGGAAAGCTCGCCGATGGGGTCACTGGAAAAGATGTGATCATCGCGCTCTGTGGCGTCTTCAATCACGACGAAGTCTTGAATCACGCCGTCGAGTTTCTCGGCGATGGCATCGCAGCACTTTCGATGGACGCGCGCATGACGATCGCCAACATGACAACCGAATGGGGAGCGCTCGCAGGAATCTTTCCATTCGACGAAACGACCGTCGCCTATCTCAACTCTCGCGTGCCTGCGCTCGCGAGCGATCGCCGTCCCGGAACCCGCGGCGCGACTTCTCGATCCGGTTACACAACTGCGCAGGTCGAACAGTGGTGGACAGACCGCGCGAACCTCTCCGCAGACGCTGGTGCCTCCTATGCGATCGAACTGGAACTCGACCTCGCGACGGTTGTGCCCCATGTCTCTGGACCCAACGAAGTCAAGACGATGGTTTCGCTTCCGGACATGGAAGCGAAGCATGTGGCGATTCAGAAGGCGTATCTCCTTTCATGTGTCAATGCACGTGTCGAAGATTTGCGCAGTGCCGCTGCGGTCGTGCGCGCCAAAGGTGGCCGCGTCGCGACCGGTGTGGAGTTTTATCTCGCTGCAGCAAGTGCTGAAGTACAAGCGAGTGCAGAGTCAAGCGGAGATTGGAAGACGCTCGTCGACGCGGGCGCGATAGCGCTACCACCGGGGTGTGGCACATGTATCGGTCTCGGTCGTGGACTCGTGGGCAAAGGCGAGACTGCCATCAGCGCGACGAATCGAAACTTCAAAGGGCGTATGGGCGATGCAGATTCGCAGGTCTATCTCGCCTCACCCGCTGTCGTCGCCGCAAGCGCGCTCGCAGGTTTCATCTGCGCGCCGCAGAAGTTTGCCAATCGTGCAGCGGGCACTGCGATTCGATCATCCCCTGCTTCTGCGCGGCCTGCCGGAGTCGTCGAGATCATCGCCGGGTTCCCAGCGAGTGTCAGAGGACGGGTGCTCCTGCTCGACAAGGACAATCTCAATACAGACGGCATCTTCGC
Organism: Singulisphaera sp. GP187; assembly: GCA_945868805.1. Taxonomy (GTDB): domain Bacteria; phylum Planctomycetota; class Phycisphaerae; order Phycisphaerales; family SM1A02; genus F1-60-MAGs104. The sequence continues at coordinate 43,512 of CAMBMO010000018.1, read as the reverse complement.
GGGCAAGCACACCTACAACGACAACCTCACTCCTGAGCAGATGGCGGCGGTGACCTTCGAAAACTTCGACCCGAAGTTCAACGCGATTTACAGCGTTGGCGACATCGTCGTTGGTGGGTTGAACTTCGGAACTGGATCGAGCCGCGAGCAAGCTGCAACTGCGCTCAAGTTCAAAGGCATCCCCTGTGTCATCGCGAGCAGTTTTTCCGAGACATACAAGCGCAACGCCTTCAATAACGGATTCGTCGTCTTTGAGTGCCCCGAATTCGTCGCGCACCTTCGCGCGACCTTGAAGGATCGCACGCCCACCACAATCGGTCCAGCGATCACCATCGAGTACCGAACCTCGACGATCTCCGCAGATGGCCGCTCGTTTGCATTCCCACCGCTGAGCCCAGCTGCGCAAGAACTCATCGTCGCAGGCGGCGCGGAGAATCTCGTTGCGGCGAGATTGCGCGCGAGTCAACCACAACACGCGTGAGGTGTTTGATTGGACTACCGATCAGACCGTTCGCGCATTGACTGCGCATCGTCTGCGCGAGGGAACTCGCCGGCGAATCTCAGAAGTGTCTCGTCAACAATGACCCGACGCGCCTCGAGAAGCGGGAGAAGTTCCCTCGGCAGATCCTGCTTCAGATAGGGATTGCCAAGCTCGGCGCACACAGTTGCGAACCTCGGACGCGACATCGTCGGTCAGCTGTTGCACGATCGACCCGATGACAGCAAGATGTCGCGCACGAATCTGTCGGATGACCGCCGCCGGGGCGACATGTCGATCGAGAGGACTTGCGCCGGAATTCCGCGCCTCTGCGAAGCTCTTCGTCTCGGCTGCGTAGCAACGTCGCATGAGACTCGTCACTTCCGCGTCGTGGATCGCGAGGATCAATTGTGTCTCGGGTGCCTGCGCAACGCACAGTGGCATAGCCAACGCAAGAGTCATCAGTGGGAATACTCGGCAATCCATTCTCAGCGGTCTACTTGAGCCTGACGCAAGAATACGAGCGTTGTGCGGACCCGTTCCTCACTTCGACTTCGCAGGCACCTTCAAAGATGAAAGAAGCACCGCAACATCATCTGCGCTCAATCTCGCGCCAGATTTCGTGATCATCTCGGCAAACCAAACAATCTCCTCTGGCTGCATGGGAAACCCGATGTTTCCGCCGGGCCCATTCGAATTCACAAGCGCCTTGCCCTCTGCATCAAGAATCTCGCACCACGGAATTCCGCCATTCTTGCCCAGTGAGTGAGTCTTCAGCAACGCTTCGCCGTTGGTCATGCGTTCCGTGTCAACCTTCACATCGACAAAGGCCTTCGACCAAATCACGGCGATCTCGGGCTTCGCCAACCAATCCTCAAGTCGATGACAGTATCCGCACCAGGGCGCACCGAAGTGCAAGAACACCAGCTTGCCTTGCGACTTCGCCGCAGCAACACTTGCGTCAAGGACCTCGTCGGCATTGAGCGTGGGTGCTTGATGGGACTTGAAGAATGCGAGCACCTTTGCGACGTCGTGCCCTTTCGGATCGGCATCCGGCGATTTCTCGAGCGAGGAAGTCTCTTGGTTCGCGACCACCGATCCATCAGCTGCAAGCACAGTGAGAAACGGTACGCCGTTCTTCTTGAGATCCGCGCCGTACTTGGCGGCAAGATCTTGATGCTTGTCGAACCGTCCGACATCGACCAATACAACTTCATACTCATAGGACAACTCCCGCGACAGCTTTTTGTCTTCCTTGCAACTCTTGTGGAGCCACTTGCACCAGCCACACCAGTTCGCCCCCCACTGAATCAAGACGCGCGTGTTGTTGCGTGTCGCGCGCACGAGCGCAGCAGCGACCTCTTCGTTTGCATTGGCTGTTTCGTTGTAGACAACTTCAGGCTTCGCCACGGCTGTTGTGGGGGCTGGAACGACCTGCAGGGCACCTGCAAACGAAGTGGTGACGGTGGCGACGATACTTACGGAGACGACGAGCAAACATTGAGAAGTCTTCATAGTTTGTCTTTCAATTGGAGATCAACAGGAATTCGAAACACCTTGACGGCGCGTCGATTTCCCTCGCCCGCGCCTTCGCCCTCAGTTGTGCACGCGAGCCAGAGATCTGTGCCTTGCACCGTTGCCCGTGGGAATCCACTCGATCGATCTGCTGGAACTTGAGCAATCGTGTGCAACGCGCCCAGTGTGCCATCGGCGGAGAGCCTGCGCACCACCACCGCTGCATCGTCGCCTTGCACATCTTGCCAGATGATGAGCGCATCGCCCGATGGAAGAAGGAGCGTCTCAACCCTTCCAAGCGATCCATCTGCATCGACCTCGATCACTGCGCCAAACGTTGCGCCGCCGTCTTTCGATCGCACGGCGCGCACGGCACCCTCCGCAGTTGCGCCAGTCCACCACGCCACGACGACATCATTCCTGCGCGCGGAGATGCTCGGACCGTTCACCGGGCAACCGTTGATCTTCCATCCATCGCTTCCGATTCGCTGTGGCTGCGACCATCCCTCACCAAGCCAACGCACAAGTGCGATGTCGCGCGTCTCATCCTCGCCGCGGTCGCGGTAGACAACAATCGGTCCCTGCGCGCCGATGGCGAGATCTGTCGGGCAGCACTCGCAAGTGCGTTCGTCGAGAATCTCCGATGGTGGAGATGGACGTTGCACCGTCGGCGCAGTGCGCGCAGCACGAAGAGACATGTCGCCTCCTCCGTGATCGTGTCCACCCGCCGCTGGATCGGGTGGCGTCATCGCACGGCCATCGAGCCAACAGAGCACCGTCGCACCACTACCCGTTTCGCCACTCACAAATCCGTGCTCCGCATGCTTTCCATCATCGTGCAGTGGACCGAGCACTGTCCACGTTCGACCCTCATCGACTGAACGAGAGACGACCGCGTCGTAGACCGATCCGCCAAGTGTGCCCGATCGCAACCATGTCGCAAGCAACGCGCCGTCGCTCGCACGAAGGACCGTCGGCGTGTCCGCCCAGTTCGCAAAGAGATTCGATCCCGAGGCGATCTCCGACGCAGGCGACCAGACTCCCTTTGCCAAGCGTGACATGAACAGACGGCTCACACTTGCGTCAGCTTTCGATTGCGGCGTGTCTCGTTCAATCCACGAGAGAATCACGCCATCGCCATCAGCAACGATGCGTGGCGCAAACGAGTCACCCTTCGCAGGCGACGTGACCTCCGCGATCGTGTCCTCGAAACTCGGGACAAATGCCGACGACGCGGTCACGCACGAAAGCGTCGACGCTGTGACCGCGAGGGCGAAAGAGACCAGAAGATCACGATATCGAGCGCGCATGACTGAATCCTCCAACGCCAGAGCTGGCGCGATCGGAATGCTATCGGTGGATCCCTCGAATTCGCTATGCTTTGGGACTTTCCTAGACAAGCCAGACCAAGACAAGCCAGACAGTCCGTTCACAAAGAAAGCCCCCCACAATGAGCAAGTACACAATCGCATGGATGCCCGGAGATGGAGTTGGAAACGACGTAATGGATGGTGCTCGCATCGTCCTCGATCAATTGAAACTCGACGCTGAGTATGTCCACTGCGACATCGGTTGGGAATTCTGGTGCAAAGAAGGCAACGCCCTTCCCGATCGCACTGTGGCGGCGCTCAAAGGCACGACCTGCGGACTCTTCGGCGCGATCACCAGCAAGCCGCAAGACGAAGCGAAGGATGAACTCATCCCATCGCTGAAGAACACGGGGCTTGTGTACTTCTCGCCAATCGTCAAGTTGCGACAGATGTTCAACCTGCACACGAACATGCGTCCATGCAAGAGTTATGTCGGCAACCCGCTCAACTACCGGGGCAACTCGATCACGAACCCGAGTGGTGCTGATGTGCCGATCGATCAAGTTGTGTTCCGCGAGAACACCGAAGGCAGTTACGGCGGCGTTGAGTTCTTCCCCCTGCCCGAAGATGTCTACACCGCGCTTTGCGCAAATCCAAAGATGAAGCCGTGGAAAGCAAAGGGGCTTGAGAATGTTGCCCTTTCGACGCGCATCGTCAGCAAGCAAGGATGCACGAGCATCTGCAAGCAGGCGTTCGAGTTCGCAAAGACGACCGGCCGCAAGCGGGTGACACTGATCGAGAAGCCCAATGTGCTTCGCGAAACGGGTGGACTGATGACACGGTGCTTCCGCGAGGTCGCCAAGAGTTACCCAGACATCTGGGCGGACGAGGCGAATATCGATGCGATCTGCATGTGGATGTTCAAGAATCCACAGGATTATTCGGTCATCGTCGCGGAAAACATGTTCGGCGACATCGTCAGCGACTTGTGCGCCGGACTCATCGGAGGACTCGGATTCGCTCCAAGCGCGAACATGGGCGACACCTACGCGGTCTTTGAACCAACCCACGGCAGTGCGCCAAAGTATTCAGGTCAGTACAAGGTCAATCCGATCGCGATGATCCTGACCGCGAAGATGATGCTCGACTGGCTCGGGGAGAAGGACAAGGCGACTCGGCTCGAAGCGGCCGTGTCGCGTGTCATCGCCGAAGGAAAAGTCCGCACATACGACATGGGCGGCAAGGCCAGCACGCTTGATGTCTCGCGAGCGATCGCTGACTATGCTTGCGAAGGCGTGTGTCAGACTGTCTAAGCCCGAAAACTTCTTGAAAGCACACCAAATGGCACACCATCCAACCGAATCCAAACGACTTCTTTCGCATCAAATCGCCGACTGGGCTTGCGCGCTGAAGTACGAAGATCTCTCCGCCGCCGCAATTCAATCGGCGAAACTCTTTTGGTTCGACTCGATCGGATGTGCACTCGGCGGCAGTCAGCAAGATGACGCGAAGATCTTGCTGAAGCACTACCGCGAAATGGGTGGCGGTCATGGCAAGGCCACATCATTTGTCAGCGGTTTCAAGACCAATCCAGTCGACGCGGCGTTCCTCAACGGACACATGATCCGTGCGATGGATTACAACGACATCTACTGGAAGTCGGATCCCTGTCATCCGAGCGATTTGATCGCCGCGCCGCTCGCTTTGTGCGAGGCGTACGGTCTCGGCGGTCGCGAACTCATCCTCGCGACAGTCATCGCGTACGAAATCGAAATGCGGCTCTGTGAGTTTGGCTTGCCAGGCATTCGCGAATATGGCTGGCATCATGCAACGCTCAGCGCGTTCGCAGCGCCGATCGCGGCGGGTCGTGTGCTCAATCTCAGTCCTGGCCAAATGGTTGCGGCGATGGGGATTAGTGCCTCGCGAACCTTCTGCCCTGGCGCGGTCACTGCTGGAAAGCTCACCAACATGAAGAACACCGTCGATCCGTGGGCGGGTCGCATGGGTGCGGAAAGCGCACTGCTCGCTCGACACGGGTATTCCGGTCCTGAGCACATCATCGATGGCAAGGAAGGTCTCTTTGCTGTTTTCAATCATGTTCAGTACAAGGGCAAACCGGCGGCGTTCGATGCGGCCATGCTCGTCGAAGCGCTTCCAACTTGCCCGAAGTGCCACTTCCGCATTATCGACTGCGGAATGAAGAGTTTCCCCATCGAGGCGCTCAGCCATGCTCCGCTGACCGCAATGATGAAAACAATCAAGGACAACAATCTGCGTGCAGATCAGGTGACCGAGATCAAGGTCGAAGTCATCGCACGCGCTGCGGACATCCTGGGCGATCCGCACAAGTATCGTCCCGATTCGAAAGAGACAGCCGACCACTCGCTGCCATATTGCATGGCGGTGGGACTGATCGACGGAATGGTCACGCCACTTCAGTTCAAGGAAGAGCGCGTGATGGACAAGTCGCTCATCCCAGTGATGGACATGGTGAAGGTTGTCGCCAATGAAGAATTCGAAGCGCTCTTCCCGAAGTTCCAGCCGAGCCGCGTGACGATCACGACCAAAGGAGGCAAGACGTTCGCCACCCGTGTCGACGTTCCAAAGGGCGATCCCCGGGACCCAATGACCGAAGACGAGATCGCAGTCAAGTTCAACGCTCTTGGCGCAGAAGTCGTCGGACAAGATGCATGTGACCAATTGCGTACCTGCATCATGAGTATGGAAACAGCAAAGAACTTCACTGAACTCTTCAAGCTGACAACTGCCCGCACTCCAGTCGCCGCCCACTAAAAAACAAATCATGAGTCGCAATCCACTCTCCCTTCCACAAGTCCGTGGGTTTCTCAAGACCGAGCGAAAAGACAATTGGTGGATCGTTCCGCTCCTTGTGCTGGCTGGTCTCGGCGCGTTCTTGATCTATTCGACTTGGGCCGCCTTCCAAGGCAGCAACTTTTTTGTTGGCAGTGTTGAGCAACCCGGCGTCCAACAACTGCTCTCGCCGTTTTACTCGCCGGTCTTGTGGGATCCAAACGGCATTCACTCTGGACACGCTTGGTTTGGCGCGCTCCCCGCGTGGTGGCCAGCATGGATGTTCTTTTCGCCAGCGCTCCTCATCCTCCCCTTCCCTGCCGGCTTTCGATTCACCTGCTACTACTACAGAGGCGCGTACTACAAGGCATTCTGGGGCGACCCAGCAAGCTGCACGGTCGGCGAGCCTGCCTTCCGCGGTCAGAACTACCGAGGCGAGCAGAAGTTTCCGCTGATCTTTCAGAACATCCACCGTTACTTTCTCTATGCGGCGATCGTGTTCATCGGCCTGCTGACTTGGGACGGCCTCGTCAGCTTCACCCATTACAACGCAGATGGCACGCTGGGTTTCGGCATCAGCATCGGGACAATCGTGCTCGTCCTGAATCCGATCTTCCTCAGCATGTACACATTCGGTTGCCATTGCTTGCGACATCTTGTAGGCGGCAAGCATGATTGTCTCTCGTGTAGCAAGCACCGAGAAGGCGCGTACAAGCGGGTCACTTGGCTCAACGAACGGCATATGCTTTTCGCATGGATCAGTCTTTTTGGCGTCGCGTTCGCAGACATCTATGTTCGGATGTGCGCGAGTGGCGCGTGGACTGACTGGAGAATCCTGTGACGCTTTCGGATCAATTCATCGTTCACGAACATGATGTGCTCGTCATCGGCGCTGGTGGCGCGGGACTGCGAGCAGCGATCGAAGCATCGGGTGCTGGCGTAAAAGTCGGCGTGATTTGCAAGTCGCTCCTCGGCAAGGCACACACCGTCATGGCCGAAGGCGGCATGGCCGCTGCGATGGGCAATGTCGACGACCGCGACAACTGGGAAGTTCACTTTGCCGACACGATGCGCGGCGGGCAGTACCTCAACAATCCCATCATGGTGGAGCATCATGCGAAAGAGGCACCCGACCGCGTGCGCGAGCTCGAAGCCTGGGGAGCCGTCTTTGATCGCACGAAAGAAGGCAAGATTCTCCAGCGCAATTTCGGTGGACATCGATATCCGCGCCTTGCGCATGTCGGTGATCGCACTGGACTCGAACTCATCCGCACTCTGCAAGATCACGGCATCCATCAAGGGATGGAAGTCTTCATGGAGATGACGGTTGTCTCGCTACTGAAAACTTCTGGGCGCATCTCGGGCGTGCTCGGATACGACCGCGAGCGCGGACGAATGCACCTCTGGAAGGCGAAAGCCGTCGTTCTCGCGACGGGCGGCATTGGAAAGGCCTTCCGAATCACGAGTAATAGCTGGGAAGGGACCGGCGACGGGCATTCGCTTGCGTACCACGCGGGCGCGGAGTTGATGGACATGGAATTCGTGCAGTTCCATCCGACGGGGATGGTCTGGCCACCGAGCGTGCGCGGGATTCTCGTCACCGAAGGCGTGCGCGGCGAGGGTGGTGTTCTTCGCAACAGCGAAGGCAAGCGTTTCATGTTCGATGACATTCCCGATGCATACAAGAAGCAAGTCGCAACGACCGAAGAAGAGGGATGGCGATATGTCTGCGGCGACAAGAACGCCAATCGACCGCCTGAATTGCTGACGCGCGATCATGTCGCACGTTGCATCAACCGAGAAATCAAGGCTGGACGGGGCTCGCCGCATGGCGGTGTCTTCCTCGACATCGGTTGGATCAAGGAGAAGATTCCAAACGCGGCTGAACACATCAAGCGCAAACTGCCGAGCATGTATCACCAATTCAAGCAACTCGCGGGTGTCGACATCACGACCGAGCGCATGGAAGTTGGACCGACCACTCACTACGTCATGGGCGGCGTTGCCGTGGATGGCGACACGCAGGAATCATGCGTGCCCGGACTCTTCGCAGCAGGCGAAGTCACGGCAGGGTTGAATGGAGCGAACCGACTCGGAGGCAATTCGCTTTCGGATCTCGTTGTGTTCGGCAAGCTTGCGGGCGAACATGCCGCGAAGTATGCGAAGGCCAACCGTGCGGTCGAGGTCGATTCGGCGCAAGTCGAGGCGAAGACGCGCGAGGTCGAAGAGTGCTTCGGCCGATCCGCTGTCGAAAATCCATATGCGATTCAGTATGCATTGCAGGACACAATGCAGGACCTCGTCGGAATCGTGCGCACGCAAAAAGAAATGGAACTCGCGCTCTCCAAGATCGGCGAACTTAAAACGCGCTATGCAAATGTCGGCGTTTCGGGCCACCGCGAATACAACCCCGGATGGCACACCGCGATCGACTTGAATTGCCTGCTGACTGTCTCGGAATCCATCACCCGCTGCGCACTCGAACGCAAGGAAAGCCGCGGTGCACAATTCCGCGATGACTATCCAGAGAAGATCGCGGAGTACGCGACATTCAATCTCGTTGCAAAGAAGTCGACCGACGGTTCGATGGAGATTCGCCGGCGTCCAATCGTGCCCATGCGTGCGGACTTGAAGGCAGTGATCGAGAGGCAATCATGACCTTCGAGCCATCTGTCACTTCGTCGGCAGACGCGACTCGCACGATGCAGTTTCGCATTTGGCGCGGCGACCAATCTGGCGGTGCGTTCCAGACCTATCCCATGCAGGTTTCGGAAGGCATGGTGGTGCTCGACTGCGTTCACCGCATTCAGGCCGAACTCGCCACGGATCTCGCAGTGCGATGGAATTGCAAAGCGGGCAAGTGCGGATCCTGTTCGGCGGAAATCAACGGGCAGCCGAAGCTGATGTGCATGACACGAATGGACACACTGCCGCCGGACGCGCCGGTCACTATCGAGCCACTGCGAAGTTTCCCGTCGATTCGCGATCTTGTAACCGATGTCAGTTGGAACTTTCGCGTCAAGAAGAAGATCAAACCCTTCAAGCCACGCAAGCCAGACAACGCCGATGGTTCGTGGACGATGTTTCAGGCGGATGTCGACCGGGTGCAGGAATTCAGAAAGTGCATCGAGTGTTTTCTTTGCCAAGATGTCTGCCATGTCCTGCGCGACCATCACAAGCACGATGAATTCGTGGGACCACGATTCCTGATGTACACCGCCGCACTCGAGATGCACCCGCTCGACACTGAAGATCGCCTCAAAGATCTCAAAGACAATGATGGGATCGGCTACTGCAACATCACCAAGTGCTGCACGAAGGTCTGCCCTGAGCACATCGGCATCACCGACAACGCGATCATCCCGATGAAGGAGCGCGTCGTGGACGAGTTCTACGACCCGATCACGCGACTGTTTCGGATGTTCAAGCCGAAGAAATAAGAAGAACTGCCGCGCGGGCCGACGGCGAGGGCGGGCGTCACGGAGTCGCGAGTCGACGCACGGAAGTCGCCGGAGAGCCGTAGTTCTAGCTCCCGCCACGCGTCACACAGTACGAGTTTGGCGGGAGTCGCGTGGGGTTGGTGACATTAGCCGATGAGTACGCCCCGTACACGTCTTGGTTCCACTCCCGGACATTGCCGATCATGTCGTAGAGGCCAAGTGCGTTTGGAAGTTTGCCAGAGACGGGTTTTGTGCCGAAGATCAAGTTGTTGCCGGAGTACCACGCAATGTCATTGATCGGTCCATACCGGCTCGACGAAGCGATCATTGCTGCCGGGATATCCGTTGGCGGAAACAAAATAACTCGGATTACCGCCCATCTCTGCCAACGACTGCGCTTGAGTCACTTCGGTCCCGGTTGCAAATTGGGAATGAGATTATCCGTGGTCTCATTTGCAAGGATCGGCATGCTTCACGAACCAACGGGCCTCTCAAGTAGATCATGCCACAAACGAGGCGTTGACCCCTTCACCTTAGAGACTCCGTGCGTGCAAATTGACCTGCGGCGAATCGAATTGATTGATGCCGCCACCGTTGCGCTTTTGAAAACCATGTCCCCGTCGCAGAAGTGGGAGATGGCCAATCGCATGGTGATCGAAGCACGCGAGGCAATCTCATACATGTTGAAGCGCCAGCACCCGAACTGGGATCATGTTCGCCTCAGCGAAGAAGTAGTCCGCAGGATGAGTCATCGATGAAATCGAAAACGATTCCCTTGGCGAGCCGTGCGACATACTGAACTTCGCAAGCGCTGTGCTCACTCGGCTTGGAATCAGACACTTTGTCACAGCCTCAATGGGGGCAATGGTGTACGGCGAGTACCGGGCAACACTCGGCGTTGACATTGTTGCCGATATTGAAGCTGCAAATCGCACCGAATTGATGATGGCATTCCCCCAACCCCACTTCTACCTCAGCGAGGATGCGATGCGCAGCGCCATCGGCGAGTTTGACAATTCAATGTCATTCATGTGCCAAGCGCTTTGAAGGTTGACTTCATGATTCCCAAGAGAACCCCATTCAACGAAAGTCGGTTTGCACGAGTGCGTGACATCGCGAATGGACGGCTGTACGCCAGCGCCTTGACTGGTGAACACAGCGGGACGCGCCCCACTCACCCCGGCTGCTGACAACTCAAGCAGTGCAGACTGCCGAGACCGACGACGAGATTTCGCGCCATCACAGCTTCGATCTTCCATCCCGGCAGAACGCTCGCGATTACTTCAAGCGCACGCTCGTCGCTACCTGAATCGAAGATCGGCACGAATGCTGTCTGGTTGCTCAACAGAAAATTCGCGTGACTCGCTGGCACCATGCTCCGACCACCCGCGCCAAATCGATCCGCTGGATAGTCGTACTCAATCGGATTCGGCACCGGAAGCCCGACGATCTTGAATCGCACCCCCTTCTCATCGACCGCCGACTGCAACACTTCCCAATTCTCTTCGAGCACTTCAAAATCCGGATGCCCCTTCGGCGCACGGAGCGCCACGATCGTGTCGCGCGAGACAAATCGCGCGATGTCATCGATGTGTCCATCCGTGTCATCACCTTTGATGCCACCTGGAAGCCACACGCTATTCGTCACACCAAGCGCATCCTTCAGCGTCGACTCGATATGCGTGCGCGCGGCCTGCGGATTTCGGTTCTCGCTCGCGAGGCACTGGCTTGTCGTCAGCACAGTCCCCGTTCCGTTCACATCGATCGATCCGCCTTCGAGCACGAAGTCGTGATGCCACATCGGGATACTCCAGCGTGTTGAAATCGCAGTGGGAACTGCGTCGTCGAGCGTGCGCGCTTCATACTTGTCACCCCATCCATTGAATCGAAACGAGTGCGCTGCAACACCACGCGTCGCGTGCTTGACGAAGATCGGTCCGAAATCTCGAATCCAACTGTCATTCGTCGGAATGCCAAGCGCACCAGTCTCGCGAACCTCGACGACCTTGGACAGCTTCGCGCGCCACGCATCCCACTCTGACTTCGCCGCCTTCAAGCATCCCGGCCAAGTCTCTTCGTTGTGCGGTCGAACGACCCAGACACAAGCCTGTCGCTCCCACTCTGCTGGCATATGAAAACCCTGCGCAGCCGCGCTTCCTTCAAGCTTCAGCGAATCAGGCGCTGTGTCTTGCTTCATTCGTCGATCATCCTGCGCGTCATACCGGCGTACGCATCGATGCGTCGATCGCGAAAAAAGGGCCATCCACGCCGTTGTTCTTCAATGCGCGACAAATCGCACGGCACTATCAACACGGCCGGCTCGTCGATCGGTGCTTCCGCGATCACTTGACCGCCTGGATCGCAGACGATGCTCGTTCCCCAGAACTTCAGGTCCTTCTCGACACCGATGCGATTGATCGCGGCAACATAAACACCATTCGCAATCGCGTGCGCTTTGTGCATCGTGATCCACGCCTCACGCTGATGACGCTTGTCGGTTTCGGTTTCGCCGTGATACCAACCGATCGCCGTCGGATAGAAGAGGATTTCTGCTCCCTGCAGTGCCGTCAATCGCGCCGCCTCGGGATACCACTGATCCCAGCAGACCAGCATGCCAGACTTGGCATGCGCTCCCTTGACGACTTGCCAATCCAAATCACCAGGAGTGAAATAGAACTTCTCGCTGAACCGAGGGTCGTCGGGGATGTGCATCTTTCTATAACGACCGACGACCTCGCCCGTCGCAGAGATATAGACACTCGTGTTGTGATAGACGCCAGGCGAGCGCCGCTCGTAAAGGCTCGCAGTTATCTCAACATTCAGTTCTCTCGCAAGCGATCGCATGAAGGCACATGTCGGTCCATCCGGAATCGCTTCTGCAAGATCCATCAAACTCGGGTCTTCCTGCTGGCAGAAGTAGTGCGAGACGAACAATTCCTGGGTGGCGATGACCTGCGCCCCCTTTGCGGCAGCCTCGCGAGCCATCGCGGCCACTCGAGCGAGCATCTCGGCTTTCGACGCTCCTATCGGGCTTGCGTGCTGAAGTAGTCCCAGTGTGATCGTTCGAGAACCCATTAGAACGGATTCTAACTGCCAGTTACCCCCAATAATGCACGAGCGGAATGGAATGCCACCCCGCTCGGTGCTATGTTGCAAAGACGGTCTCTCGAGATGAAAGTTGTTCCATCCATCGTCCAAGGAATCTGCGCAGCAGTCGTCGCATTCGTGGTCACGGTGCCAGCGTCCGCCGATCACTCGGTCGCACGCAAGTGGAATGAGATGTTGTTGCAGTCGATCCGACTCGACTTCGCCCGCCCCACGGTCCACGCACGCAATCTCTGCCATATCAGTGTCGCGATGTGGGATGCATGGGCGACATTCGACACACAAGCAGATCCGTGGATCTTTGCCGAACGCCACACGACGAGCGACCTTGACGCCGCACGCCGTGAGTCGATCAGTTTCGCCGCTTACCGCATCTTGCTGAATCGCTTCGCGGCGAGCCCAGGATTTGCGACGATGAACCCACAGTACCAGTCGCTCATGACGCAGTTGGGATACGACTCTTTCAACACCAGCACCTCGGGCGACTCACCGGCATCGATTGGCAATCGAATCGCTCAAGCGGTCATTGCGTTCGGACTTGCCGATGGAGCGAATCAGGTTGGCAATTACGCGAACCTGTACTACCAGCCGATCAATCCACCGCTCATCGTGATACTTCCCGGCAATCCGTCGGTTGTGGATGTTCGTCGCTATCAGCCACTGACACTTCAGTACTTCGTCGATCAAAACGGAATTCCCGTTCCAGGCGGGTTCCCACCATTTCTTTCAGCCGAGTGGGGCAATGTCGCGCCCTTCGCGATGACCATCGAAGACCGCACTGACTACACGCGAAACAACAGAACATGGCCCGTCTATCACGACCCCGGTGCACCACCAGTGATTGGCGGGAGTGGCGATGAGGTCTGGCGACGCGGGCATGAGATGGTCGCCGTCTGGTCAGGGCAACTCGATCCGACGGATGGCGTGACCTGGGACATCTCTCCGGCGAGCATGGGGAACATCACTCCACCGACTGGGTGGAATGACGAGTCGTACTACGACTTCATCGGTGGTGGCGACACTGGCACGGGATACACAGTCAATCCTGTGACCGGCGAACCATACGCACCACAGCTTGTGAAGCGTGGCGATTACGCGCGTGTCCTCGCCGAATTCTGGTCGGATGGGCCGACGTCAGAAACTCCACCAGGACACTGGTTCACGATCTTGAACTATGTGACCGACCATCCGCTCTCGCACCGACGCATCGGTGGCAAGGGTCCAGAACTCGACGTGCTTGAGTACGACGTGAAGGCATATCTCGCGCTCGGCGGAGCGATGCACGACACCGCGGTCAGCGTCTGGGGAACCAAGGGCTGGTACGACACATCGCGCCCAATCTCCGCGATTCGTTGGATGTGTGGTAAGGGTCAGTGCTCCGACCCAACGAGCTTGAGTTACAACACAGAGGGAATTCATCTCATCCCCGATCAGATCGAAGTCGTTACCGCACTCACGACCACGGCAGGTGCGCGTCACGAACATCTCGAGGGCAATGAAGGATCGATCGCAATCAAGGCATGGCGCGGACCCTACGCAATCGAAAATCCTCAGACCGACACGGCGGGTGCCGGTTGGATTCTTGGCAAAGAATGGTGGCCCTATCAGCGACCGACATTTGTCACGCCACCATTCGGTGGATACACATCGGGACACAGTTCATTCAGCCGCTCTGCGGCCCACATCTTGGAACTGCTGACAGGTAGCAAGTTCTTTCCAGGTGGGCTCGGAACATTTTCCGTCACGCAGAACCAATACCTCGTCTTCGAAGATGGACCGAGCACGAATCTCACTCTTCAATTCGCTACCTACTACGACGCCGCAGATCAGAGCGCGATGAGTCGAATCTGGGGTGGAATCCATCCGCCATTTGACGACATCCCCTCGCGTGGCATCGGCGACAAGACTGGACCCGCAGCTTTTGCATTCGCAAACTTACTGTGGAATTTGACAAGTTGCCCCGCCGACCTCAACGAAGATCGATTCGTCGATGGTGTCGACCTCGGCATGACGATGTCCTCGTGGGGATCGGCAGGCGTAGGCGACATCAACGGCGACGGGATCGTAGATGGAGTCGATCTCGGGGCGTTGCTCGGAGCATGGGGTTCTTGCAATTGACTATGCTCGGATGATGAAGTTCACCACCACCGCGACGTTTCTTCTTTCTGCCACAATCTTGTTCGTCGGGTGTTCGAAGAACGCAATCAAGAGCCCGCCCCTTGGCTTTCTCTCCCAGCCTGATTTGATGAAGCAACAGGGCGATGGAACGTGGCAGTACACCGCGGCAACAATCGACTGGTCGAAGTACACGTCCGTCTTTGTTGCACCAGTGGCAATCGCGGATGACGCGTATGACGCAGGTGTCTATGGAAGTGTTGAAGACCTTCCAGGGCTTGCAGCGACATTTCAGTCGGACTTGCAGACCGCATTGACAAAGAAGTTTGCAGCGGCGACCAACGCGGGTCCGAACACCCTCGTCGTGAAAGCTCAGATCACGAAGGCAGATCCCAATGCAACCGCGCTCAATATCGCTCCGCAATCGCAGATCATGGGACGCGGGTACGGATACGGGCAAGTCGCGATTGAAATCGTCGATGGTGGCACTGGCGCATTGCTCTACGAGTTTGCTGGAGTGCAAAACACTTCACGGTTCTCCGCAGAAAAGATGAGTGTCTGGGGCAGTCTGGAGAAAAGTTTCAAGGACTGGTCTTCCCAAATCGCCAAGTTCTGTGGCATCTCGTAACTGATTTCGCTGGACGATTGAGTCTCGGCTATCGGGCTATACTTCGCCCCCCAATGCGCGCAGGTCATCTTTCATTTCGGGTTCATGCGCTCTTGGGACTTTCGACTCTCGCTCTCGCGACAAGTTGCAAAGTCGGTCCAAATTACGAGACGCCACAGGAATTGCCTGCGGAACTCTGGAGCCAGCCGGCGCAGGGTCCCATCACCGTGGCCGAACCAGATCTCAAGGAGTGGTGGAAACGGTTCGACGATCCGATCCTGAACCAACTGATTCAGCAGGCCCAGGAGTCCAACGCCACTCTCGAAAAATCCCTTGCGAATGTCCGCGTTTCACTCGCCTCACTTGGCGTCACTGAGAGTCAATTTTGGCCGACCATTAACACCGGGTTCGAATACTCGCGAAACAAGACGAATGTCGCGTTCCTCGCCGCCGAGGGCGTTGACGTCCAACCATACGACATATGGGCAGGCGGAGCCGCGATGGCGAGCTGGGAGATTGATGTCTGGGGTCGCGTTGCGCGATTGGTCGAGTCATCGAAGGCGACGATGGAGTCATCCGTCGAGGACCTTCGCGGCGTGCTCATATCCGTCCGTTCGCAAGTCGGCACTGGCTACATGAATGTGCGAACCTTGCAAATGCAGTTGTCCATTTTGCGCGATGCCGTCGCGAATTACAAGATGATCCTTGACCTGACCAAGGCGAAGTTTCAGGCGGGGACGAACACTCAGCTCGACGTAAATCAAGCTCAATCCCATCTTGACCTTATAGAGGCGAGCGTTCCAGAGCTCGAGGGGGAACTCGCCGCGTCGATCTTTTCTATTGCGCAACTCTGCGGGACCACTCCAGGACCGATGAAATTGTTGCTCGACGCATCGGCTCCCCTGCCAACCGGTCCAGAGACCGTGGGAGTTGGAATTCCAGCCAATCTTCTTCGTCGCAGACCCGATGTGCGAAGTAGCGAGCGACTCGTCGCTGCTGCAGTCGCCAACATCGGCGCGAATGAAGCATTGAATCTTCCGGTTTTTTCGATCTCGGGAAACATCTACCTCGCTTCCAATCAATTTTCAGGATTGGGTGATGCCAGCAATCTTGCCTACGGATTCGGCCCGTCCATGACGTGGCTTGCATTTCACGGTGGGTATGTCGACTCGATGATCGCGCAGAGCAAGGGAAACGCGCAGGTCGCGCTCGCGGGATACAGAGAGACAGTTCTCGAAGCGATGCAGGATGTCGAGACGACCATCAGCTCGCTCGTGCAGTCTCGTCGATCTGTCGTGCTCTATCAGAAGGCTGTCGAGAGTGCGAAGAGCACGTACGACCTCGCGAAGTTGCAATACAGCGCTGGGACGACCGACCTCGATCAGCTGATCATGGTGCAGAACGACCTGCTCGATGTCCAAAGATCTCTTGCGACGAGTCAGGGAAATGTCGCGATCAATCTCGTCAGCCTTTACCGTGCCCTTGGCGGTGGTTGGGACGATGGCGCAGTGAATCAAGCGGCGGAGCGATCCGCAGGAATGAAGGACCCCTCATGAACGAATTTCGATTCGCCACCCGGACGCTTCTCGCCATGACCAACATGACAAACATGACAAACATGACAAACATGACCAACATGACAAACATGACAACAGCGTTGATCATGACAGGCGTGGTTGGATGTGTGAAACCACCAGAACCACCGGTGCGACCTGACTGGGTGCCTGTCACGACTGCGCTCGTGACCTTGCAAAACATCCCGCTTGATCATGTTTATCCAGGGATCGTCGTGTCGCCTCGTTCGATCAGCATCGACGCCCGCGTCCAGGGATTCCTGCTGAAGCAGGAAGTCGCCGACGGGTCAACGACCAAACCGGATCAGGTCATTTACAGAATCGATCCGAAACCATTCGAGGCGTTGCTCGACGCCGCAAAGGGATCGCTCGTCCAAGCGATCGCCGAGCGCGACTACTCCCGCAAGGAAATGGATCGTAACGCACCGCTCGTTCCGGTGAGTGCGATCAGCCAGCAATCGTTCGATCAACTCGTCGTCAACTTCGAATCGGACGAGGGACAAGTCGTCACTTCGCAAGCCAATGTCGCGACCGCGACGATCAATCTGTCGTATTGCACGATGTCGAGTCCCTTCGTTGGCTTGCTCGGTGCGAGCCAATACTTCGAGGGTGCAGTCGTCGGAGACCTCAACACCCAGAATCTCAATTCGCTTGTGCAGATCGATCCGCTCTGGGTCGAGTTCAGCCCCTCCGCGACGCAGTGGCCGAAGTACGCAGCCATGATGGCCAAGGGAGCGCTTGAAGCGACCGTGACGTACGACGGAGATGATGCGATCAAGGCGACTGGCAAGGTCATCTTCGCAAACAACCAGGTCTCGACTTCCACGGGCACCTTGATGATGCGAGTGGAATTCGCGAATCCGAATCTCATCTTCCGCCCGGGCGTGTACTCGCAGGTTTCCGTCTCGTTCGGCGTCCAACCCAATGTCATGGTCATCCCCAAGGATGCGCTCTTCGCACGCGAGACCGATCTCTTTGTCTGGCGGGTGAAGCCGGACAACACAGTCGAAACTGTGCTGATCAAACTGCTCAAGAGTGTCGGAACGATGTCAGCGCTTCTGAGCGGTCCAAATGTCGGCGACCGCATCGTGGTCGATGGGATTCAGCGATTGAAGCCTGGGAGCAAGATTAAAGACATGAACGCCACACCCTCGACGCCAGCAACGACGCCAGCAACGACGCCAGCGACTCCAGCCACACCACCCAAGCCAGCCACACCACCCAAGCCAGCCACCAAGTAGCCCCAAGTCGTACTCATGGTTCGATTCTTCATTCATCGTCCGATTTTCGCAAGCGTCATCGCGATTATCACTGCGCTCGCCGGTGCGATCGCGATGATCGTGTTGCCGATTTCTCAGTTTCCAAATGTCGTCCCTCCAACAGTGCAGGTCTCTGCCACCTATAACGGCGCGGATGCGCTGACTGTCGCGAACTCGGTGACGATGCCGCTGGAGCAACAGATCAACGGCGCGGAGGGCATGATTTACATGTCCTCCAACAGCACGAATAATGGCGCGAGCGTCATCACGGTGACATTTCAAGTTGGATACGACCTCGATATCGGCGCGGTCGATGTCCTCAATCGCGTTCAAACCGCGACTTCGCAGCTTCCGCAGCAGGTCCAGCAGCTTGGCGTCACGATCACCAAACAGTCGACAAACTTGACTGTCGTTGTCTCGCTGCTGTCGGCTGACGGTTTGTACGACAGCAAGTTTCTCTCCAACTACGCAAACATCGTCATTCAGCCAGTGCTCTCGCGTGTCGACGGCGTAGGGACGATCACGATCTTCGGGCTATTGGAATATTCGATGCGCGTCTGGCTCGATCCGGGGCGAATGACCGCGATGGGAATCTCGAGCGAAGATGTCACACGTGCGATCAAGGATCAGAATCAGCAGGCGGCCATCGGTAGCGTCGGCGCAAGTCCCACGGTGGGATCGCCCAGTTTCGACGTCACGCTGACCACGCTTGGACGCCTGACGAGCGAGAAGGAATTCGGAGACATCATCGTGCGGACTGGCGACGATGGTGCCATCGTGCGTATCTCGGACATCGGTCGCACAGAACTCGGCGCATTCCAGTACGACACGACTTCGACGTTGAACGGTCAGGCGACCGGCACAGTCGGTGTCTACCAACTGCCTACGGCGAATGCGTACTCCGTGGTGGAAGGTGTCAAGACTCAGATGAAGCGGATCGAATCGCTCTTTCCTCCCGGCGTCACATGGCAGGTAACCTACGACAGCACCGCGTTCGTCTCCGCATCGATCGACGATTTGATCACGACGCTGATCGAGGCCGGACTGCTGGTCTTGGCCGTCATCTTCATCTTCCTACAGAGTTGGCGTGCAACGCTGATTCCGATGATCGCGATTCCGGTTTCCATCATCGGAACGTTTGCCATCATGATGGCGGCTGGATTCACGATCAACACTCTGACATTGCTTGGACTGGTGCTCGCGATCGGACTCGTCGTCGACGACTCGATCATCGTCGTGGAAAATGTCTATCGCCAACTTGAAATGGGCGCTCCGAACGGCAAGGTCGCGGCGGAGCGCGCGATGAAGGAAGTCGCTGGACCGATCGTCGCCACGAGTTCGGTCCTGTTGGCCGTCTTCATTCCTGCGTCGATGATGCCGGGAATCACGGGACAGCTGTACAACCAGTTCGCGCTCACGATCGCGTTCAGCATCGTGTTGAGCATGGTGAATTCGCTCACGCTCTCTCCGGCGCTCTGCGGAGTCTTCCTGCAGAAGCCGCACAAGACTCGCTTTCGTCCCTTCGTGATCTTCAACGAGGGATTCGAATACTGCACGGGCAAGTACTCGCGATTCGTTCGCTGGCTCTCGCACCACTGGTATGTGATCGCGGCCACCTTCGTCGCCGGAGTGATTAGTGTCGCGTACTTGTTGATGCACACCCCGACTGCTTTCATTCCGAATGAGGACCAGGGATATTTCTTCGTCGGCGTATCGCTTCCCTCCGGTGCGAGTCTGGAGCGTACGGAAGCCGTCAGCGCGCAAGTCCTCGAGATCGTCAAGCGAGATTCCGCCGTCGTCGATGTCATCCAAATCAACGGATTTAACTTCCTGACATCCGTGCCGACGACCAACGCCGGGTTCATCATCGTCGTACTCAAACCCTGGGACGAACGCGACCCGATCAAGGAAAACGTGCGCGCAATCATCACGCGTGCATTTCCAGCGCTCTTCACCATTGCGCAGGGCTCCGCGATCCCCTTCCCACCCCCACCCATTCCCGGGCTCGGCGCAGTCGCAGGCTGGCAGTTGCAGTTGGAAGATGTCAATGGTGTTGGATACGAACAACTCTCCATCGCGGCGCAGGATTTCATAGTTGCCCTCGAGGCGCGTCCCGAACTCGCGGGAATCACGACGCCCTTCCAGAGTCAGGTCCCGATTCTTCGACTGGCGATCGATCGAACGAAAGTGATGAGTTACGGACTCGAAATGGGGGATGTCTTCGACACGCTTGGACAGACCATCGGTCAGACATTCGTCAACAACTTCAATCAATTCAATCAGGTCTACAACGTGATGATCCAGGCGAGTGCCGAGGATCGAATGAAGTTGGCCGATGTCTTTAAGCTCTATGTCAAGAACAAGGACGGCGGGATGGTTCCGATTTCCGCGTTCACCGACTATTCCATCGCTGTCGGGACGGATAATGCGACCCGATACAACATGTATAACACGATCCAGTTGAATGGATCAACCGGACCGGGATATGGATCTGGTGACTCGATCGCCGCGGTCGAAGAGGTCGCCGCTGCAGTACTCCCGGACGGGATCACCTACGAATGGACGGGGACGACCTATCAGCAGATCGAAGCTGGGACATACGCGCCAATCATTTTCGCGCTCGCGATCGTCGCGGTCTTTTTGCTTCTCGCTGCACTCTACGAGAGTTGGATTTTGCCGCTCAATGTTCTGCTCGCTGTGACGTTTGCCGTGCTCGGCGCGCTCATATTGATGCACATTCGCGGCAAGAGCCTCGATGTATATGCGCAGATCGGACTCGTCATGTTGGTGGGATTGGCGGCAAAGAACGCCATTCTCATCGTCGAGTTCGCGAAGCATCGATACGACGGAGGTGAGAGCATCATCGACGCCGCTGTCAATGCCTCGCATCAGCGACTGCGTCCGATCATGATGACCGCGATCGCGTTCATGCTGGGCGTACTGCCACTGACGATCGCCACTGGCGCGGGTGCGAACAGTCGGCAGTCCATCGGCACGACGGTGCTTGGGGGAATGATTGGGTCGAGCACCATGGATCAGCTCGTGGTCCCGGTCTTCTTCGTGATGATCTTGAGTGTGATGGCACGCTTGGGATCGAAGCGGCCGAGTGCGACGGCGACCACCACACCTGCGACCCCACCACAGTCATCTGAACACTGATCGACGCCGTTTGGAACTCGGACGGATCTCCGATTCGCAAGGGGCGTCTCGCGTTACGTACCGAATCGGAGCAGGCGAAAGCGCCAGGGAACTCACCCCCCAGGACTCAGACATCCTCGGCGACCGACACGATCTGCCCAACGACTTTCGACAACGCGTCCGTCGGCGACCTGCGGAACTCGCCTGGGACCTGGTTCCCTGGCGCAACACGCACATCGTGTTGGCGGTCGAAAAACCTCCCGCGCGAGTTGCGGAGCCGGCGAGCGTCCGCGCAGCCAGTGAGCATGCCGGAGCGCCGGGAGGTCTTTTCGCGGCCATCGCGACCTGATGGTTCGGGGCCTGCGTTGCGTGGCCCTCCAACAGTTCATGAAGAGGAAGGCGGCGCCCCTAACCTTTGATTAGTAAATCGAAACTCGGCTGATGCACGGGCACGCGCGCGATTGATCGATGACGACGCGGATTCCTGTGACACCCTCGCCACCGAGTCGAAGAATTCGCCGCGAACCGATCGTGGTCCCCTCCGCGACGCGCCTCCATGCTCCGTCGGATCCTCGCGCCTCGACATGGAACGCTTCGACGCGCTGACCGAGTTGAATCGCCTCCTCGATGCGAACGACTTTCGGAGAAACCGGATTCGTGAAAGCGAACTCGAGCGCGCAACTCGTCACTGCGTCGTCAGTCGCCCAATATGTACTCGAGTCTCCGTCAGTAACTCTTTTTGCTACGAAATCCGTCTGCGCGCTCCCTCCCCGAGTTGCATTC
Source organism: Singulisphaera sp. GP187 (assembly GCA_945868805.1). Classification (GTDB taxonomy): domain Bacteria; phylum Planctomycetota; class Phycisphaerae; order Phycisphaerales; family SM1A02; genus F1-60-MAGs104. The sequence goes on along the minus strand of CAMBMO010000018.1, from coordinate 21,377 downwards.
GCGGTCACGTGGGCAGTCTGCGCCAAATCTTTCGCAAACATCTCCCGTTGCTTCTCTCCCCATGCGTGCATTGATACGAGTTCCTGTGGCGCGACCAATCCGCGCGAATCAATCGGAACATTCAAAAGCAGATTGCACCCTCGACCAACGCTCTCAAACCAGATTTTCTCGAGCGTCTCCGGTGACTTCACGCGGCTGTCCTCCGCCGCACGCCAAAACCACCCTGGTCGGATACTCACATCGACTTCCGCGGGCAACCAATCCGCACCATCACGTTGCCCATGCGCGAGATCTTCATTTCGACCGGGAATGCCTGGATAGAAATCCTTCGTGTTCATTCGATCCCAATTCGTTTCGCTGCCATATCCGCTCTCATTGCCGACCCATCGAAGATCCGGTCCCGCATCGCTGAAGATGCACGCCTGGGGCTGGCACTCACGAACGACCGAGATGAACTTTGGAAAGTCATACACCTGCCGTCGCCCATCCGGACCCTCTCCACACGCGCCATCGAACCAGACCTCGAAGACTGGACCATAGTTGGTCAAGACATCGCGCAGTTGGGACGCAAAGTAGTCGTTGTACTCGGTACCAGATCCGTATTTCGGATTGTTCCGATCCCACGGCGAGAGATAGACCCCGAAGAGCAATTCCTCCGCGCGACATGCGTCCGAGAGTTCGCGAAGCACATCCCCCTTTCCACCCCGCCAGGGACTCGATTTCACCGAATGTTCCGTCAGTGCCGACGGCCACAAGCAGAATCCGTCGTGATGCTTTGCGGTAATGATGATCCCTCGCAGTCCTGCGTCCTTCGCCATGCGCGCCCACTGCCGACAATCGAGCGACGATGGATTGAAAATTGACGGGTTCTCTCGCCCACCGCCCCACTCCTCGCCAGTAAAAGTGTTGACGCCAAAGTGAATGAACATGCACGACTCGAGCGCGTGCCATCGCATCTGTCGCGCAGACGGAACGGGGCCGAATGGCGTAGGAGCAGTCGGATGCTCAAGTGGCGGAGCGGTCTGTTGATTCATCATGTGAAGGATCGAAGCGAGGATGAATGTGGATTGAACCATGATCAGCTAGCGATGCCGACGACGATCCGCGAGTGCGGCGACCACGATAACCGCGCCTACGAGGATTTCTTGCACGTAATTGGGTATGCCACTCGAACCGAACCACGTCGTGAGCGTCTCGGCAACTTCCGCGGAGACTCCCCACCGACCCAGCGAATTCCAATCGACGAGATTGCATCCGTTGGCGAGCACTGCCATCAAGATCGCACCGACGATTGATCCGCCAACGGTTCCAAACCCTCCCGAGAGTGCGGCTCCACCGATCACTACGGCGGCGATGACTTCGAGCTCCTTACCAGTCGCCGTCGTTGGGTCGCCACTGCTGAGCCGGTGAAACTGCAACACTCCCGCAACACCAGCGAGCAGGCCACAGAGTGCGTAAGTCGACCACCTCACTCGGGCAACTGGCACTCCGCACAACCGCGCCGCGGACTCGTTGCTTCCAATCGCGGTGACCCAGGCGCCGAACACCGTTCGCGACAGGATGAACCCAAACGCTATGGCGACCGCGATCGTCAGCCAGACTCCAGGTGCGAAGAGCATCCACGATGGATCTGGATTCTTCGCCATCAACGAACTTGTCCACTCCTCTGGTGGGTAGACGGTGCTTTGTCCCGCAAGCCATTTTGCAAGGCCTCGCGCAATTCCCATCGTGCCGAGTGTCGCGATGAACGCTGGAAGTCGGGCGGACGCGACGAGAAATCCGTTGATGCATCCGATCGCGAGCCCGACGACGCATCCAACGAGACACGCCGCACCTGAACCGAACCCGGAGCGGATCATGAGAGCCGTCGCGACCGAAGAGAGCGCGATCACCGATCCAACCGAGAGATCGATTCCGCCACCGACGACGACGAAAGTCATCCCGATGGCTCCAAGCACCACCACCACCGATTGCGCCGAGAGTGTCCGCACATTTTGGAAAGTGCAGAATGACTCTGGAGCAATAACCGAGAAGACCAGTACGACAGCGCAGAGCGCGGCGGTTGGACCCACAAGTCGCTTGAGCGCGTTCACGCTGCGCTTTCCACACTCGCGCCTCGGAGTGCCTCATCGACAATCGCATGCTCCGTCCACTCGCTCGTCGGTCGCGCACGACCCAATGCTCCACGCCACATCACCGCGATTCGATCGCACAGCGCTAACAATTCTCTCGTATCGCTCGAGACCACCACGATCGAATGACCATCGCTCGATGCACGCCGGAGAATCTCGTGAATCGCCGCCTTCGCGGTGACATCGATTCCACGTGTCGGTTCATCCACAAGCACGATTGCAGAACTTTGCTCAAGAACCCGCGCAATGGCAACCTTCTGCTGATTTCCTCCCGAAAGTTCGCTGATCCTCTGCCATGGCCCAAGACATTTGATTGAGAGCGCATCCTTCCACTTGTGAGTGATGCTCGCCTGTTTCTCTGCGCGGACGACTCCCCACTTCCCAAGCCTGCCCAGAATCGGAAGCGTCAAGTTTTCGGCGATCGAAAGATTCTGCGCGAGTCCTTCGCCTCGACGATCTTCACTCACGCGAGGCGCACCCGTTTCCCGAGCCAGTTCGCGTAACCATCGACTGCGCCCCGATCCGACGAGTCCGCCGATTCCAAGGATTTCCCCTGCACGAAGCACAATCCCGCCACTTTCGTGGCAGATCGCTCCGGCAGTACGAGCCGTCCACAGAGCACTCCCTTCCAGGAGTGCACGCCCCGACATCGCGCTCACCAATGCGTCGTCATCGAGAACTGAAAGCAGGTCACAAGCGACGACGCGACCATCGCGTAAAACCGTCGCACGTGTCGCCACTCTGCGTACCTCGTCGAGCCTGTGCGAGACAAGTGCAACCGCGACCCCGTCGTCCGCGAGAATGCGAACTGCACGCCACAACTGGTCCGCTTCGCTGCGACTGAGCGAACTCGTCGGCTCGTCTAAGAGCAGAACCGCAGGTCGTGTGACGAACGCTCGGGCAATCTCGACCATTTGCCGGGTCCCAGATGTGAGCGTGCTCGCACGCTGGGCGGGATTCACCAGGTGATCGGCACCTATGGCCTTCAGGGCGTTTGCAGCGACTCGATTTTGACTCGCGCGATCGATCACTCCATATGACGCGATCTCTCGACCGAGATTTATGTTCTCCGCGACGGTGCGCGAGTCCGCGATCGATGGTTCCTGATTGACGACAACGACACCACCCTTTCGCGCATCGCGAGGATCCTGCGGCCTGTACCCCCTTTCCCGCAACTGCATCTCCCCTGCGTCCGCTCGCTCGGCACCCGCGATGATCCGAAGCAACGTGCTCTTGCCCGCCCCATTCTCGCCAACAATCCCGTGGATTTCTCCCGCCAAGAGATCGAAGTCCATCTCTCGAAGCGCGGGCACGACGCCGAAACTCTTGCAGACTCCACGAAGTCGAAGGGCTGGAGCGCTCGTCTTCATGATCATGGCGACATCATTTCGGATGGAGTCGCCTACTTGAGCCACTGAGCAATCGGCGGTTCAAGCACGGCGCGGATCGCTGGCTCGTCGATGTTGTGGCGAGTCACCAGCGTGCATCCAGTGTCCACATCACGCTGGACAGTCTCACCACGAATCACTTTCGCCATCGTCGTCACCGCGAGCTCTCCCATACGAAATGGATTCTGCACCACCAGTGCATCGACGGATCCGTCCCTCAACCCCGCGACGAGTTTCTCGCTCGCATCGAAGCCGACAAGGTGAACGCTCGTTCCGCGTCCAAGATCCTTTAACGCCTTCATGCTCGCGTAGGTCGTCGGTTCGTTCGGCGCGTACATACCGTTCAAGTCCGCGAATCGGTTGAGCAGGTTTTCTGCGACTCGATACGCCGAATCCACGGTCGCGCCACCGTACTGGTCACTTGACACAATCACGATGCCAGGAAACTTCTCTTTGATCGTTGCCAAGAACCCATCTTCACGAAGTGCGGTGCTCGCCGAACCTTCGACATAGCGCATCACCACGATGCGACCCTTCCCCGCGAGAATCCGTCCCATTTCCTCGGCAGCAAGCACGCCACCGCGGCGATTGTCGGTCGCGACGAATGACGCTCGACCATCCCACTTGATTCCGCTATCAAAGATCACGACGGGAATCTTGGCAACTGCCGCCTCTTTCAGACTTGGCACAAGCGCTTGTTCGTCGAGTGGAGCGATCACGATCCCCTGCACCTGGCGCGATACGGCACTTTCGACAACCTTGATTTGATCGTCGCGATCATCTTCGCGCGCGGGACCCTTCCAGAGAATGTCCACGCCCGCCTCTGATGCGCCCTTGAGCGCGCCCGCATGGACAGTCTTCCAGAACTCGTGCGTCGTGCCCTTTGGAATGACTGCGATCAGTGGGCGAACCTTCTCTTGCTGGCCAGAGATCGCACTCAGTCCCGCGAAGGACATCGCGCAAGCCATCACCGCCAACCATCGTCGACACGATTGCGCGCTGTGAATTGAAGTCGTCATGTTGATCATCTTGATCATGTTGATCATCTTGATCATGGAATGATAGTGGTCGGATTCCTGTCGCATCCTGCCACGAGCCCATCCCATTTGCCTTGCGCACGGAGGATCGCCTCGACGACCTCGCGCACAGCGCCGTGCCCGCCTCGTGCAGTCGTTGTCACCGCTGCGACCTCACGAACTTCGACTGGCGCACCTGCAATCGCGACCGCGATACCCGCGACACGCATCACCGCGAGATCGGGAAGGTCATCACCAACAAACACGCACTGTGCTCGTGTCACCCCAAGCACTTCGACGATTCGATCGAGTGCGACAATCTTGTTCGAGACTCCCTGCTCGACCGCACCGATACGAAGTTCGCGCATGCGATGAGTCAGCGCGAGTCCTCTTCGGCCCGTGATCACACCGGTCTTGCCCCCGGCCCGATGCCACAATTCGATTCCGAATCCATCGCGTACGTCGTATCGTTTGAATTCGTTTCCGTGGTCATCGAGATAAATCCCGCCATCGGTCAGTGTCCCATCGACATCCATCACGATTGCGCGAATCTCAGACCAGTCGGGGAGTCTTGCCATTTTGCGAGTGTAGTTCGTCACCCCAGCGGCGCGACAAGCGCGAGCAGACTCGGACGAAGCCCAAGCAGCATGTGTGCGAGTCGCATCGATGGACCACCGCGCTGTGCTGCTTGTTCAGGAAGTTGCGGAACATGAATGAATCCGCCTCTCACGACCGTCGGAAACTCCCCACGTGCCATCCCATGAAGGAGTCCGTACATCACTTCGTTGCAAAGGAACGATCCCGCGCTCGTCGAAAGGAGTGCGGGCACTCCCTCTCCCTCGCATGCGTCGCGCATCTCTCGTACTGGGAGAGAAGAGAAGTATGCATCGGGGCCACCCTCAACGACCGGCAAATCTCGACACTGAACTCCCGCGTTGTCCGCAATTCGATCGTCCCGAAGATTGATCGCAACGCGCTCGAATGCGATGTGAGTCGAACGGTTTGATTCGCCCAGGCAGATCACCACTTCCGGTCGAATTCTCTGAATGTGGCCCGCCAGATTCGATCGTGCGCCAGTGGTCCCCAGCCCGCCAATGACTGGCAAGATCGCCGCATGCAAAACTGCGCCTGGAAGCCCTTCTTGGACGAGTGCCTCTGTCAAAAGGGCGCTCGGATTCATGGGACTTCCGCCGAACGGTTCGAATCCTGTCATAAGTATCTGCAGCATCGGATCCTTGCCACGCTATAGGAGTTGCGTCACGGACGCACCACGCCTCCTCGGGCTTCGAACAATCGTGAACCTACTCTGTCCCCAACCTCGATCCCATTCCCAATCCAAGAGATGAAACTCCCCAAACGGGAACCCACCGCCCACGAAGTCTTCGAGGTCCTTGCAAGGGATCACGCGGATCATCTTCTGGTCTTCTTGCGAGCCGTCGTCCGCGATCGCAGCATGGTGGACGATGTCTTTCAGGAAACCATGATGGTTGCGTGGCGACGCCTCGACGACTTTGATCGCACTCGATCCTTCGGAGCATGGTTGCGTGGCATCGGATCGCGGGTTGCAATGGATTTCGCTGGAAGGCGGCGAATGATCATTGCGGATCCAACAATGCTTCAGGAAATCGAAGCACACTCGGTGGCGTTCAACGGCGACCACTCAATGGCGTTTCAATCCCGTATGGGATCGCTCGACGATTGCATCGAACGATTGCCGAGCAACTACGCGCAGGTCATCCAGATGGCCTATCGCGCTGAGCTTTCGCTCGGAACGATTGCTCGCAATCTCGCGATCACCGAAGAGTCCGTCAAGAAGCGCGTCCAACGAGCACGTTCCATCCTCGCCGACTGCCTGCAACGCAAGGGAGTTCTCGCATGACAAACATGAATCCAGATCCATCGAACATGTCGGACGACTCTGAAGAGCGGTCATGCGAACCTTGCGATCCGTCGAAGGATCGATTCGTCGAGGCACTCCTCACGCATCGCTTCGCCGAGACCGCTGAGTCGATGGACGCGCGAATCAATCGAGTGCTCCGCGCGGTTCACGCGCAATCGACGCTTTCGAAGTCGAATCGAATGCGCACATGGCAATGGTGGGCGCTTCCCATCGCCGCGCTGCTTGCTGTTTCGCTTCTGGTCATGCCGACGGCGAGTTCCGCATCGGCGATTGTTCGATCGGCGACGAAGGTGGCCAGCAACTCAGCCGACCGACAGTATCAGGTCATTCTCAATCCGAAACCGCGCCGCGCGGGAGACGAACCGCCGCCGATTCTCGCAACACTCGATGTCCGCGACGCCGAACACATGCGTATTGAGATTCACTATCCCGACGGACGCATCGCAACGCGTGGCCGCGACGGGGCGATTTCATGGGAGATCCGCCCAGATGGATCCTCGTTCACTTCGGATCGAACGACCCCCTGGCCCCGCTGGATCGAGACTCCCGACGGATCATTGCTCGTGGACTCTATGGCGTCGATGCTTGAGGAACTTGACGACTCTTTTGAAGTCGAGAAGGTGACCGACGCAGAGTCATGCGCCAGCACCGAGCTCTTGCAAATCCGCGCGACTCGCCGGACCAATCGCGAGATCGAATCGACTGCTGACGCAGAGCCCTCTCGGCGAAATCCTGCGGAGCGGATCGAAATGTGCATCGACTCGAAATCGAGCGAGGTCATCCGGCTCGAAATGTTCTTTCCAGCCGGCGACCCACCGATTCGCGATCGTTCGCATGAATCGCCACCCAATGGCGAGCGTGGTCCGCCACCTGGACGAGCTGAGCGTCACGCACCACCTCCCCCACTTTCGATCAGTTTTTCGCGGACCGCATTGACGGCCTTTCCCGCTGATTGGTTCGAGGCGCCGAGCGTGGCTGCCCCTGACCGATCACAGCAGTAACTCGGGTGAGGTACATATAGGCGCGTGCCGACGCTCTTCGTAGTGATGCCCGCATTCAACGAGCCTGCGACACTCGGCGAGTGCGTACGTCGAGTGCTCTCTGTTCAACTCGCTGCGCCGTGGATCATCCATATCGTTCTCGTCGATGACGGATCCGAAGCGCAGACAGCTCGTGCGGCGGAGGCACTCGCGAAAGAGTTTCCAACAGTGCTCACTCTCTTGAGACACTCGATCAACCGAGGCAAAGGCGCTGCGCTTCAAACGGGGTTCGCGCATGCGATCGAAGCGTCGCAGTGCGAACTTGATGCGATAATCATTCAAGACGCTGACTTGGAGTACGACCCACACGATTTCGTCAATCTCCTCGCAGTTTTCGAATCGAGCGGGACCACGAACGCAGTTTTCGGCAATCGATGGCACAGAGGCATCGTCCAGTCTGGATTCCGAGGTTGGATTCACATGCGTGCAAATCGATTGCTCACGTCCGCAAGCAATCTTGCGACTGGACTCAAAGTCCACGACATGGAATGCTGCTACAAACTCATCCGCATTCCGACCCTTCGAATGATCCTTCCTTCGTTGACAGAACAGCGCTTTGGCATCGAGCCTCAGATTGCAGCGGCACTCGCCCAAATCGGAGCAACTGTCTGCGAAATCCCGGTTTCATACGAGCCCCGATCCTTTCAATCGGGCAAAAAGATCGGCCCCATCGACGGGATTCGAGCAATATGGGTCATAATTCAGTCGAAACTCCGAATGTGAAAGTTGGAAAGGGGCGGATCTGGGATATGGTGCACATATGAACTTCGTCACCTTCCTGGCAGTTACCGCGATCACGCCGTGCGCACTCGCGACTTCGTTTCACTTCCAGTTCCTTCCGACGAGCACCGCCCAGCAATCCCTGACTCTCTCCTATCCACTCGCGGGGACTCTCATCGGTGCCTACCACGCGGCGACCAATCCCCTCGACACCAAGACCCTCCCTGGGTTGTTCGGTGGATCCGGGAATATTGCGATTGCCTACACATCGACAATGCGCATGAGCGATTCGATCGACTCGAATCCACTCGGCACGTTTTCGCTGCGCATCGGCGCGGGCGGCACATGCGAAGTCACAGGATTTGCGACAGATCTCGTGAATGAAACTCCCGGCACGGTTGCGGTTGAGATGGTCATCGCGTACCCAAGCTTTCATACCCTCGCTCCGTCATCGATCTTTCCTTCCGTGGGTGAGATCACGATTCCTGTTGCGACTGGCGCTGTCAAAGTAGCGACCGCCGTGCAGACTGGGCCTGCACTTGGAGTCCTCGTTCAAACCGCTCCCAACACTTACACGATTTCGATTCCGATCCCAGTCGAGATTCTCGTATCGGGTAGCGCTGGTGGACAAGCATTCGGCGTCGAGCCCACGCCAGCACTCCTGGCGTTTGCCGGAACGCTGACGGTCAACGGTGCTTCGGCGACATTCATCTCCTCTGCGGCAACAAGCGGCCCCATCGGCCCACTTCCCGCACCGCCGGCAATCGTCGCTCAACCGTTTCCGCTTCCCACAGTCTTGCCAGCAGGTTCGACTGCGAATCTGCTTCTTTCGGGCACCTTTTCAGACGGAAGTGGCACTTCAGTTTTCAATATGTCGATCGATGCAATCGGAACGCTTGACTTTGTGCTCGGAGATCTCAATGGCGATCGATTGGTCAACGGAATCGACCTCGTCATTGTGCTCGCTGCGTGGGGTACGAGTGATCCTGTGGCGGATATCAATCATGATGGTGATGTAGGGGGCGCAGATCTCGCGACGATGCTCAGCAATTGGAGCTGACTTTGCTCGAAGTTGTCCCCAAGTGCATCCTTGTTGCCAATTCAAACAAGGAGCATCACCTATGAGGATTCCAACAACAATTTCTCTTCTGCTCGCGCTCGGATCGACATCGATCGCTCACTCGCAGTCGATATTTCCGGCTGTCCTTCCCTGGCGTATCAACACGACGGGACAGACTGGATATCAGGGGTATCCCGCAGATGTTCAACTCGTCCGCTACGGCCAGAACTATGTCTATGTCGGCGCAAGCGGAATCCCTTCCTATTCGATCGGACCATGGCCTGGAAATCCAGGGTCGCCAACCGTACAGAACTGGTCTTTCCGTTTGCCGCGAAATCCAATGCTTGCGACGACGCAGACGACTGTCGGGATGGGACACGTCGGAGTGTTCGTCAACGGCGTCACGTTTTTTAATCCGAGCGACGCGAGGTCGTACAACAATCAGAACATCTGGCATCAGAACGCCATTTTCTTCGAGGCGACTGGATTCGATTCTGCGCTTGGACATCCCGCAATGGTCGAGTATCACCATCACCAGCGGACCCCTCAACTTGCCAGTGGAGGACCAACGAGTCATTCCCCGATTCTCGGCTACGCCTTCGACGGATTTCCGGTCTACGGTCCATACGGTTACGCGAATGCGGATGGATCCGGCGGGATCGCGCGAATTGCATCGAGCTATCGAACTCGCGATATCACCCAGCGCACAAGCCTTCCCAACGGGACCCAACTGCCAGCGTCGCAGTATGGTCCGCCTGTCTCGGCGACCTATCCCATTGGTTGCTACATCGAGGACTTCGAGTATGTGGCAGGTCTTGGCGCACTCAATGAAAACAACGGACGAACATGCATCACTCCTGATTATCCAACCGGCACATTCGCATATTTCGCGCCGATCAACGAGCAGGGCGCGAACGCGTATCCATACATGATCGGGCTGAAGTATCGGGGAACACTCGTGACTGGCAATACTGGTCCAGGGAGTGGTCACAACACTCCAACCGAGACTGTTGTCACGTTCTGCTGCAATACGTGCTCGTCCGATCTTGATCTCAATCGAATTGTCGGCGGAGGCGACCTCGCAAGCCTTCTCTCGAATTGGGGAAATGTTGGTGGCATTGGCGATATCAACCGCGACGGACGAGTCGATGCGGCGGATCTCACTGAACTTCTCGCCACGTGGGGAAATTGCTCCTGACGAGGTCCCAGCGTCGATAGGTATCGCAATTGAAACGACCATTCCTCAATGCGATTGCACTCTGCGGCATCGGATGCGTTGCTCCATCGTCATTCGCCGAGCGAGGCGCGGTTGAACTCGCAGAGACGGAGATTCGCGAGATCGTGGAGGCAAAGTGCATTCGTTGCCACGCCGGTGCAGGCCCCGGACCATTCCAACTCCTCACAGACGCGGATCTGACACGCCATGGTCGCACAATGGTGAGAGCAATCGAGTCGGGGATCATGCCACCATGGCTTCCAACTGGACCTCGCCACTTCTTTCGAGATGATTGTCGATTGACTCCGGAAGAAATCGCAGTCTTCGTCGCGTGGAAGGATGCTGGGTTTCCGCTCAAGCCGTTGCCGAGCCATTCAATCAAACTGATTCCTGATGTGAGCTCAATCCTCTCTGTCGATGTCGCTCGTGGGTGGATTCCCAACGCAGAAGATCCAGACTCACTGCGTTCATTCGCGATCCCTCTGAATAATCCCAACCCCCTCCTCATCCGCGGATGGCGAGCGGTACGCGACGAGCCGACATTCATCGCGCGATACAACCTCCTCGTCTGCGAAGGAAACGAGGGAGTCGAACTCGACGACTCGGACCCAGGACCGGGATACCTCCGACTCGGCGACCTTCGCGCGCAAACAAGCGGGAGCGCGGGAGCTCTTGGTGTCGACGGATCGTTCGAGTTGCCATCCGGCTTCGCCATTCAAATCCCTGCCAATGCGACGCTCGTCGCTGAAGTTCGGTGCGCTGGCCGAGGTCGCGCCGAGTCAGCGGGCGCGACACTGCGAGCGATCCCGGCGAACGAAAGTGATCGCGTCGTTCGCGAGTTTGCGATCGTGCCCGATCGAAGCGCACCATCCACGAGAACGAACCAGCGCGTCACGGTCATCACCGAACCGCTTGAGTCGTCGCTCGATCTTGTAGCAGTCGTCATTCGCCCCGATGTGCGCGCCCGCTCTGCCTCGATTCGCATCATTGCGGAATCCAGCGAGGAACGAACACTCGTCGAGATTCCCCTGTACTTGCCACTGCTCGACCGCGGATATGTTTTGAGTGCACCGCTCACGCTCAACGCAGGAGACCGAATTCAATTCAGCGTCGGGTACGACGATGACGCGACGACGCGGAGGTCGACTCCCGTCGCGGTCTTGCTCGTCGCAGAACCAGCGCGAGGCAGTGTCGTGGCTCGAGAGACTCCCCTTCCCGAAAGTTCGACCCCTGCGCAGTACGCCAACGGCTCGACTCCCGCGCCCCATGGGATCGAATTCATCGAAGTCAAGACGGATCCACCGATGAAACTCGGCAAGACCGAGGTCACACAGCGCCAGTTTCTATCGGTGCTCCGCCGCAATCCATCCCAGTTCGCAGCGGATCCAAAACCCGATCCCACATCAGGTCACTCTCTCGATCGGCCAGTGGATTCGATCACTTGGTACGACGCAGCAGAATTTTGCAACGAGATCTCGGTCGCCGAAGGCCTTTCTCCTCGCTATATCTTCCATGGCATTCACCGCGACAGCGGCGGGAGCATCGCGAGCGCTCGGGTCGATATCACCGCGAGTCATGGCTATCGCCTTCCAAGCGAAGCGGAGTGGCGATTGGCGGCCTTCGGAGTTGGCGCCGCTCTTCCTGCCGCGGATGGCGATCGCACGCAGATCGAGGCAATCGCGTGGCTCGCACCTTGGGCAGCGAACACTTCGCATCCGGTTGGAACGAAAGACCCCAACGCGACTGGCTTCCGAGATCTGATCGGCAATGTCTGGGAGTGGTGCGAAGATGTGTGGAACGATCCGAACGCGAGCGGTCCACCCCGGCGGGTGGTGCGCGGAGGTGCATGGTGCGACGGAGTCACTGCTGCATCGTGCGATTTTCGCAGTGGCATTCCCGCTGGCACCAAGAATTCTCCGTTTGGATTTCGCGTCGCAGTGGATGTCCAACCGACTGCGCCGACATTTGCGCCGTGAAGCACTCTGACCTAGCGTGAGCAATCGATGACGACCTCCGATTCTCCTCTCACGATCTTGGAATCCGACTGCGATGGTGTCCGTGTTCTGACCATCGCGGGAAGGCTCGATGCGCATTCGGAAGTGGAAGCAGAAACCACATTGGAGAGCGCTGCCACGAAGAATGCACGCATCCTCATCGATTGCACCGGATTGATGTTCGTGAGCAGTTCTGGATTGCGGGCGATCATCATGGCTCACCGTGTAGCGAGGGAGCACGAGGGAAGAATCGCGCTGTTTGTTCCCAATCCAGAGATCATGGAAACGATTCGCATCTCGGGCATTTCCAAGATCATCGCCATCCATTCGGCACGTTCGGACGCGCTCTCCACACTCAAATCGTGAGCGACTGTTGAAGCGTCTTATTGTGATTGGACTCGCCGGCGTCCTCATCCTGATCGGCGGATGCGACTCGACGGCACCATCGAAGAATCTGATTTCGACAGTAATGGGTCGGGATGCAGCTGGAGAGTTCGCGCCGCTCCCGCTTCCCAAATCGACCGATTTGCGAGTCGGGCAGAGTCTCGTCGTCGTCCTGCCTACGAATCGAGCGATAGACGCTGTCTGGCGATTGCAGGAACCCCTTCCTGCGTTTCTCACGCTCGTGAGCGACACAACTCAGTCTTCGACCGGCGCCTCGATCGGAGGTTCATCAGGCACGTCTGATCAGCAGGTGTTCACGTTACAGGTCAAAAGCGCCGGCGACGAAGCCCTCTCGTTTCTCCTTGTCAAGCGCGACAAGAGGATGACGACTCCGCTCGAAATCCGCACGACACGTGTCATCGCAACAAAGAACTGACTGGCGTTTTTCGGGCTTCGACGCATGGACGAAGCGCACGAGAGGGAGAGTGCCGGGAATGCCAATCCCCGCACTCCCCAGATCGTCCATCCTCGTCCACACGAAACTCGCAGCGATCACTCTCTTCGCCGGAATCCCCCATTTGCGACCGCCGCTCCAGCGACGCCGAGCGCGAGTGCCGCAGGTGCCGGAACCATGACTCCTTGAAAATTGACGAGATCGAATCGAATCGTTCCAGCCGGTGAGTAGTTCGCCGTCAAACTCGATGGCGCATACGCACTCGTCGTCGGCGCGAAAATGCTCACGATGCGGATGGCAAACTTCGAATTTTCAGCCACACCTTGAATCGACGCCAAGTCGACTCTCCGCTCCGTCTGCCAAACTTCTCCGCCGAGCGCCGCCTCGAAGACCCCTGCGTTGGCGATTCCGTCGCTCGTAAAGGTCACTCCGTCCAGCGCGTACTGAAATTGAACCCATCGACTCGCCGAATTGGAGTGACGCTCGTGCCAAGTCACGACGGCTGATTCGTATCCGACGGTCGAGCAATGGAACATCGCTCCACGCTCACCGCTTGCCGTGCCTTGCGCCGCGAATCCCGCGAGATTCCATCCCTTGTTCTCTGCAGGAACTGCTCGATCATCCGCAGGATCGCCCGTGGAGAAATTCGCCGAGACCCCTCCGATAGTCGCCGCTGTTCCAGATCCAACGCTCGGAGCTGTCGTTCCCTGCGGACCGTTGAAATTCCATCCACCGAATGTCATCCCAGCTTGCGCCACACATGAAAGTGACAGCGATCCCACGATGGCCACGATGGCCACGATGATCTGCTTTCCCCCGCACATGCTTGTACTCACACTTCGACTCATACTTCTCTTGAGACTTCTATTCATAGTTCCTCACACACGGCGCAAACCCGCAACCTGCACGCGGCGCCGAACGCCTGCATTCGAATAACGCATCCGTCGGTTGAGTTCGAAACTTATGGGCTTGCTGAGCACCTCCCAGAAACCTTCCCGAATTTCTGCGATGCGCTCGAGATCTCGCGATTTGCGGTGTTATGACGGGACGGGAACCGGGGCCTTCGAACCGCCGCTTCGCTTGCGCCATCGAAAAACGGCGATCGCGATCGCGCCAATCGAAATCACCAAGATGATCGCCACGACCACCGCCACGATTGGCAGGAGCACCGCGAGCCCTGCGAGGACGAAACTCGAGATGGTTTCGATGATCGCATAGATCGGATTGAGGAATCCACCGCTCACGGCGGTCGAACCGACCCTCAAAGTCCCAGTCGCCGCGTGAACTCCAGTGGCAACGCCTCCACCAACCACCGCCGCCAAGGCCCAGGTTGCCCAGGGGGGCACCGCGCTCGTGTCGATGCCAGAAACCGCCGCCAGCTGTGATGCCATCACGACCGTCCCCGCGACTGCCGCAACAGGAGTGCCCGCCACGTCGAGCACATGATCGAGCCATGGGATCAGCATTCCGAGAATTTCAAGGACGCACGCAACAGCGAAGCAAATCACCGCCGGCGTGCTTCCGATCCATGCAAAGCCACCGCCCGGATTGATCCATCCAAAGTGGGTCGCGACTGCGACGATCGCAAGCGGCGCAAAGATGCGCATGCCACACGCGGCACTCAGAGCAAATCCGACCAATATCGCAAATCCATAACTGACCGCAATCCCCGAACTCACTGATGATTCTATGACTTCCACGCGCGCACTTCTCCTATTCCTTGACCAACGGACGTTCGTACAACCCGACGAGCGTCGCCTTTGCAAGTACATGCCCTTCGATCGCCTTCTTGAATTGTTTGGGATTCGCACCGGGATCCAATGTCAGTTTCGTATCAAGCGCAAAGAGGGTGAATGTGTAGTGATGGACCCCGCTGCCAGTCGGTGGTGCCGATCCCCAATAGCCAGGACGCTCCCGCCCCCATGAAGTCACACCTTGACGCGCACCCTCAGGCTCTTTCGGTTCGAGATCGCGCGGCATGTTCGCGGCGAGCTGCGTCACCGTGGCTGGAATCCCCCAGATTGTCCAATGGACGAATCCGCGTGCGTTTGGATCGTCCATCATGATCGCGAAACTCACCGTCCCCGCGGGGGGATCACGCCATCTCAACGCGGGCGAGTGGCCACTGCCATCGGCAGTGAATTCTTTGGGGAGCGCGCTCTCGTTCGTGAACGACTCGCACGAGAGCGAGAACTTCGACTCCGTCGCGACCGGCGGTGCGGGCGCTGGGGCGGGAACCGGCGCTGGTGTCGTCGCCTGCCAAATCGCCATCGATGCAACGACGATGGCAATGTCTATGACGGTTCTTCCCCTCGTGCTCAGCATCGCACCATACTAGTGATCGAGTGCTCAACGGCAATAGGCGTATTCTCGATTCGATGGACCCAGCCCTCACCGTTCGCGCAGGCCGAACTGCCGCAATGGTCATGCTGCTTGGAGGCGATGGCGTCGCGACCAGCCCCGAGGGGACGCGACTCGTCGCAAGTCTTGATCTCTCAAGCGGTCTCGAACTCGCGCAGATCGCCCGGCGTGAGTCGCCCGCGGCGGCACAACGAATTCGCCTGCGAAAGGCATGCATTCGCGCGTGGATGGAGGAGTTTGCAGGGATCGCCTCGCCACTGGCAAACAACATCGTCGTCCCAGGCGCTGGACTTGCCCCACTTGCGCTCGACTGGTGCTCCCAGCATGTGCAGGCGCGCGCGATCGAACTTGACCACGAAAATGTTTCGGCGAAGCGATCGCTGATTGGGCTGTGCGCCGACGCAGCCATCGCCAACCGCATCCAATGCCTCGACTGCGACCTGCGCGACATTGTTGCCACTGAACAAGCTCTGCGCACGGGAGGATGGCACTCTCAAGAATCTGCTCTCTGGATCATCGAGGGACTCTCGTATTACATCTCGCACGATCAGCTCGTTTCCCTCATCCGACTCGCACTTGGCGGAAATCGCACAAATCGAGTCATCATGGAATTCAGTGGACCGCGCGATGCCCTCAACCCTGCCGCCCGCGCAGAAACAGAGACGTATCACCAATTCATTGGAAAGTTGCTCGGTGGACGCGACTTGACGATCACAGACATCGATCGAGTCACTCGCGATTCAGGTGCGCGCATCGAACGCCTCGTCCACCCGGCGATGATCGAAGATCAACTCGGACTGGAGCGCTCGTTCCAAGGTTCCGCCGACAGCTCGATGCGCATCGCGCTGCTCGCGCCACTCTCCGCATGACCTCGCTCGCCATCCAACCGCTTCTGCTCGAACGATGGAGGCGAATTCTGCCCGCGAACGCTCTTGACTGCCTCGCAGATTCAGCGCCTCGTCCGCTTCCCACCTCGATCCGACTCAACCCACTTCGCGCTGCCCCCCTTGAGACGCTTGATCAACTGCGCGGTGCTGGCATCAAACTCGACGAGGTGCCGTGGTGCGCCCTCGCGTTCACGACCTCGACGACCGCGCGCGAACTGCAATCTCATCTCGCGCATGGCAAAGGTGCCTTCCACATCCAATCTCTCTCAAGCATCGCAGCGTCGCTCGCACTCGCTCCCTCTCCCGGTGAGTCAGTACTCGACCTCTGCGCTGCTCCCGGGAGCAAGACTTCTCACATTGCCGCGATGATGGGCAATTCTGGACGCCTCGTCGCGGTCGATTGCAGTCGCCCGCGTCAATACAAGTTGCGCGAAGTTCTTCGAGTCCTGGGCGCCAACGCCGAGTGTCTTTGCGCTCACGGCGAACGCTGGGCGCGCGGCCACCCCGCAATGTTTGACCGGGTACTCGTCGATGCTCCATGCAGCGGCGAAGGAAGAATCCACCTCGGCGATTCCGCCGCGAACGATGGGTGGTCGATCGGCAAAGTCAGGCGACTCGCCTCGTTGCAAAAGGCTCTCTTACACTCCGCGATCGACGCGCTTCGTCCTGGAGGGACGCTCGTCTACTCAACCTGCACCTTTGCGCCAGAAGAGAACGAACTCGTCCTCGACCGCGCGCTTCATCGGTATGAAGGACGAGTCGAAATCGTTCCGCTCCCCATCGAGATTCCACATGCTCAACCAGCGCTCACACACTGGGCCGACAAGCCACTCGACCCTTCGATCGCCAATGCGCGGCGAATCTTCCCACCCCACGAAGGATTCTTCATCGCACATCTCAAAAAACTCCTGGTGCCGTAGGACGGCGAATCACTTGTCCTTGGATTGCGCTTCCCCGCCCTCCGGCACCTCAATAAACACATCCACAATCTGCCCTGGCAGCAACGCCATGCTCGAGGGATTGTCGAGCTCGTACTCGATCTCCATCACCCGCACATCCACCCGCTCGGTCGAATCCCCGCTCAGCAATCGCTTGGGGATGATCAGCGGAACCATCCGCAGATAGCGCAGCGGAAACTCCCCGCGTGCTCCACCGCGCGGCATCGCAACGGCCTTCGCCTGTGGCTGAAATCTCCACGCATCCATCTCATCGATCTGCACTCGAACATGAAGCGGATCGAGCACGCCAAGCGCCACCATCTGCTGGACCGACCCAGGAATGACATGCTCGCCCATATCGACATCGAGATAGATAATCGTTCCAGCGATCGGCGCGCACACCGATTCGCGCTCGAGCTGCGTTTGGAGTCTTCCCAACTCGGCACGAGCGACCTCAACTTCGCTGATGGCGACATCGAGATCCTCCTTCCACGCACCCTGCTTCACCTCGTCCAGCTGTGCCGCGGCGCTATCGAGATCCGCGCTCGCTGCGGCAAGTTCGTACTCCAACCTCGGGCGTTCGTTGCGACTCGTTGCGGCATTGGGGCCAAGTTCTTCAAGGCGATCAAATCGCCCCTGCGCATCGACCACGCGCGCGCGCGCGGACTTCCACGCTGCCTCAGCCTCTCGAAGCGTCGTTGCGCGTGGCAGTGCCTTTACCCCCGCCAATTTTCCATTCGCAACCGCGAGCTTCGCCGTTGCGACCGCAATATCCGCTTCGGTCTGCCGACCGTCGATGCGAAAGAGTAGATCTCCCAACTTTACTTCCTGCCCCTCGATGACGGCGACTTCAACCACCACTCCCGGCAGATCCGTCCCAACGCTGATCACATCGGTCGATGGCAGGACCGTGCCGATGCCTGAGATCCGGAGTGCAAACGGACTCTGAGGCGGCGCAACAGAAATGGTTGCGACAGGCACATTCGGAACTTGCTTGACGACAAGCCAGACGACGAGCACGATTCCCGTCAACGCGAACGCTGGGACAATTACATATCGAAGTGGCGGCATCTTCCGAACAATGGCGGTTGGACTAAGCATGTGTACTCCTGAGTGAAGCGGGTGTTTCGATTCGGTCGATTCGTCCGTCATCCATATGGATGATTCGGTCTGCCAAGTGGTAGATGCGCTCATCGTGCGACACGACAATCACCGCCCGACCGGGCATCCGCCCGACTTGTGCGACCAGTTCCATCACCCGCAATCCAGTCATGCCATCGAGGGCACTGGTGGGTTCGTCACAGACCAGGATCTTCGGCGCATTCACGAGTGCACGCGCGATCGCGACGCGTTGTTGCTGACCACCCGAAAGTCGCGCCGGACTCGAGCGTTCTCGACCAGCCAATCCAACGCGCTGCAGCAATTCGCACGCCTGCGCGCAAGCGCTTCGACGATCCATCCCTTGCAAAATGAGCGGTATCGCCGCGTTTTCTGCAATCGTCAGAGTCGGAATCAGATTGAATTGCTGAAAGACGAATCCAACATTGCGCAATCTCCACGCCGTTCGGGCCTCGCCTGAGAGCGCCTGCGGATCCTTGCCCATGACCTCGAGCGATCCACCATCGCGCGCGAGCAATCCAGCGATGATCGAAATGAGCGAAGTCTTTCCGCATCCAGACGGACCGACCAGCATCACGATCTCGCCCGTGTGCACTTCCAAGTCTGCTCCCCGGAGCGCGACCACGTTTGTGTCACCCGAGACATAAACCTTCTCGACCCCCGAAGCTCGCACCGCGATCTCTGTTGTGCTTGGTGTCATCTGATGGTTCATCCCTTGAAAACATCCGCTGGATCAAGCCGCAACACTCGCCACATTCCCACGGCTGCGCTTGCGGTGCAGATGATCGTGACCGCCGCCGCCGCAATCAATGGAATCTGCCACGTCATGCGAAACGCCAACCTTTCGCCTGGCACAGTGAGTCCAAACACGCTCGTCATCCCGATGCCGATTCCGAAACCGAGAATCGCAATCGTCGCGGCCTGCAGGAAAACCATGCCGAGAAGCGTCCCCCGCGATGCTCCCATCGCCTTCATCGCGCCGAAATACTTCAAATTGTCGAGCACGAAGTTGTAAAACATCTGCCCCGCGACCGCGACTCCGACAAAGAACCCCAACAGGATCGCGGTACCAAAGTTGATGGGAATACCAGTCTCCCTCATCCAATACCCCACTGTCTTTTCTGCGAATTCCTCTCCGGTGTACGACAACAACCCTGTTCGCTGCTCGACCGTCGCAATCACTTCGCTTGCATTCGCTCCAGGCGTCAATCCAGCCAATATCATCGTCACCATCCGTCGTTCACGTGGCGCGTACTGGGTCGCCCGGTTGTAGGTGGTGTAAATCACCGGCTGACTTTGAAAGGTCTGGGTCGCCTTGCAGATACCCACGACTTCCGCTCGCCGTTCGTTCAATTCCAGTGTGTCGCCAACCCGCAGCGGGCGGGGATCTCCCCCTTCGGGTGGAAGGTTCATCTTGAACTCACGGCGAGTCGCGCGTTCATCGACGATGATTGCGTCTGGCTTGCGGAGGTCCGTCAGCGATCCCTCCAACATGAAGGGCGGACCTGCGATCAAGCTGGCATCGTCGATCCCGATGACCTGTGTCATCTGCCTCTTCCCATCGGGCAGATTCACGACCAACAGTCCCTTGAAGAGTGGCACCGCCCATTCAATCCCCTCGGTTGATCGAACCCGCTGGACGGAGGTTGACCTCAGGGGCTTGTTGTCATCGAGAAACCGCTGAGCAGGATCGACGATCCACAAGTCAGGTTGCGGAGTGTCGGTCACGAACCCAAACGTCCTCGACATCAGTCCAACAAAAATCGAAGCCTGCTGGCTGATGAGAAGGGTCGAAAACGCCAGCCCAAGCAAGATGCCGTAGAAGCGGGCCGAATCCCCAAAGAGCATCTTGAGCGCAAAGATCGGCATGAATTGCCGATACTAGGCGTTGGTCTTGTCCCAGATGAACTGGGAGCGGTGAACCGACAGAGCACAACGAGAGGGATTCATCTCCATGCGCGCAGAAGGACTCTTCGACATTCTCATCAGGCAGCACGCCGACATGCTCAGTGCGTTCATCCACTCGGTCGCATTCGACCGATCGGGGGTCGATGACATTTTTCAAGAGACCATCATCACAGCCTGGCAGCGCATCGACACCTTCGACACCAATCGCCCGTTCGGGCCGTGGCTTCGAGGGATCGCCCGCAATCACATCCTCAGTTCAGCTCGAAAAAACCGCCGATATCGAACGCATCTCGACCAACTGCTCCAACAGCGAATCGACGTCCAGTTTGACCGAGTTGATCAGAGCGCCGGCGACACCTTCGCGGATCGGATGAGCGAGTTGCGCAATTGCATCGCTCACCTCAGCGAGGATGCGAGGGAGGCGGTTGACCTGGTCTATGTCCGCGGATTGGATTCGGCGACAGCCGCGAAGTCACTCGGCACAAGCGACGAGACATTTCGCAAGCGCCTCTATCGCGCGCGTCTGACCTTGGCGGAGTGCCTTCGAACCAAGATGGTCTTCGCTCCGACCGTTGAGGCGACCGCCAGCCTCCCGAGAGGAGTCTCCCGATGAACGATCCGACCGAACACGACCCTTTCGCCCGCGACGACGGCTCCGACAACTCTCCTCACACGCAGATCGAGTCCGCCGATGGACGAGCGGTTCACGGCTTGCTCGCGCTCCTGCTTCCCGGCGAAGCGATGCGAGTCCAGGAGCGAGTCAATTGCGCAATCGCAAGAATTCGCAGCGAGAACAAGCCATTTCGAACAAAACTGCGCCGACGTCTCGGTTGGATTGGTGGCTCGGTCGGCATCGCTGC